>JBLWVL010000023.1:0-57919 GCA_048268485.1 Oceanospirillum sp. | reverse complement strand
CTCAAGCACCTTTGGAAGCACACGCTTAAAAGCATTCACAACATTAGGGTCAAAGTGCTTGGATTTTTGCTCTTCAAACAGGGATATCGCTTCAGAAACCGACCAGGCTTGTTTGTATGGCCGCTCAGATACCAGAGCATCGAAAACATCAGCCACAGAAGCAATCCGGGCTGAAAGCGGAATATTTTCCCCCGAAAGCCCCGTAGGATAACCTGTACCATCCCACCGTTCATGATGATATAAGGCTATCTCCCGGGCGATACGTAATAACTCAGAATCCGGGTTATCCAATATTCGGGCCCCAATAGCCGGATGCCCTTTAATTGTTTCAAACTCTTCGTCCGTCAGACGACCAGGCTTGCAGAGAATTGCATCAGGGATACCCAGTTTGCCGATATCATGCATAGGTGCCGCCGCCGCCAGAGTATCTGCATCTGTTTCCGACACTCCCATTTCAAGGGCTATCAAACGGGCATATTCGGCCATTCGCTGAACATGGAGGCCAGTTTCATTATCTTTATACTCCGCGGCTAAACCAAGCCGCCTTATCAAATCCTTACGTGAACGCTCCAGCTCCTCAGTTCGGCGCAGAACCTCCTTTTCAAGGTCATGCTTTTGCGATGCCAAAGCCAGGTGTGTCTTAATACGGGCCAGAATAAGAGGAGGACTAAAAGGTTTGCTAATATAGTCAACGGCCCCCAGGGCCAGCCCTTTCTCCTCATCGGAAACCTGACTCATAGCACTGACAAAGATAATAGGGATATGCCTTGAACGTGGGTCTTGCTTTAATTGACGACAAACTTCATAACCGTCAATCCCCGGCATCATAATATCCAGCAAAATCAGATCAGGTGGTTGTTCGCCAAAAACCCGATGGAAAGCCTGCTCCCCATCTTTTGCAATCAGCGTTTTATAATCTGACTTTAATAACCCCAGCAGCACACTGATATTAAAGTGTGAATCATCAACAATCAGAATACGTGGGCGTTGATCATGGTCGTTAAGCATGTCTTGCATCGGGGTTTGCATTCCTATGTTCTTCCTCTACCTGAAAGTGCACACGGTTATTGATAGCGCGTTACTATCAGATAACATATTCATATTCGTTCTACGGATAGGATGCCAATTCAGAGTTCCAATTTACTCAGAATATTTCTGGCTTTTTCAAACTCATAAATTTCTGCATGCTCCATAACCCGGACAATCTGTGCCATGTACTCGGGGTCGATCTGAGCGGCCTCAAGCAACTCCGGTAGCTGCTCAAGAACATCAGGATCACCTTCCTCCAGATTCTTAAGAATAGAAGGTATCAGCTCTCTGAGTCGGTCATAACCACTAAACTGTGTCACTGAGGGCTGTAAACTGGCTGTAAACATCTGGTCAGCATCATGGTCTGCCGATGAGAACCTGGTGATCTCAGCTTTGCTTCTGAGGCACTCAGAGACAGAGGAAATAACGCATATCAGAGCGTCATCCAGTGGCTGCAGACCATTATTTTCATGGGTTAAGTGGTCAAAGCCTTTTTGCTCAAGATTTTCTGCTTCTTGCGCGACATCCTCCATACCTAAAGTGGCAGACGTGCCTTTTATTGTATGAATCCACCGGTTGAGTGTTTCCCAATCACCAGCCTCCACCATCTGTATCGCCGGGGATACCCTTTCCTGATAGTCGCTGCAAAACTGCTCCATTAATCTCATCAGCAATTTTATGTTGCCACCTAATGAGTAAAGTGCTTTGTTAATATTCACACCAGGCAGGTAGCAGGGAATATCTATACCATCCTCTCCCTTTAACGTATCAGTAGAGAAGCCGGATATCACACGCGGTTCAATCCACTGAACAAGCTTTTCCCGAAGAATTTCAGGATCGAGGGGTTTCGCAATATGATCCACCATACCCACAGCTAAACACTGCTCAACATCTTCACTCTGTGCATGGGCTGTCATCGCAATAATCGGTGGTGTCTTATGCAGCTGCAGCTGCAAAATCTGAGCGGCAGCCTGTAGCCCATCAACTTCCGGCATCTGGATATCCATAAAGACCAGGTCAAACTCTCCCTGCTTTATGGCGCTGACCGCCTCTCTGCCATTTCCAACAAGCGTCAGCTCCAGGCCAAAAGGTTCCAATAAACCGGAAATCACCTCCTGATTTATTAGGTTATCCTCTGCAATTAATACCTTAGCCCCCAACAGAGCATTAATTTCATCCCCTTCTCTGAACAGAGTGCGGATACTGGGCCCCTGATGAACATCTGAGCGTTTCGTCACCGCCTGCCGGATAGTATCCAGTAGATGTGAATCCGTCACAGGCTTAAGCAAGACCCCATCAATAAGGTTATGATTAATGCGACGCTGCAGATCTTCACCTCCGTAAGCCGTAAGCATAATGATCGCGGGTTGCAGCGGCAGAGCAGAGTTATTACGCACCGCTTTTGCAATTTCAAAACCATCCATCACAGGCATTAGCCAGTCGATCAGAAGTACACTGAAGGGAGCTTCACCGACCGCAGAAGCGTTAACCAGCCGGTTCAGTGCTGCCGGAGCATCAGACTCTGTTTCCACCGGTATACCCTGAGACTCAAGCAGCTCACGAACACTCTGCAAAGTTGTTATATTGTCATCCACGGCCAATACACGGATGTTGGTCAGCGCCATCTCAGTAGGCTTGCTATCATTTTTCAGATGCTTAAAAGTGATCGTAAAGAAAAACTCACTGCCCTCACCTTCAACAGAGTGCACCCCTACCTCGCCCCGCATAAGCTCTACCAGCTGCTTACTGATCGCAAGCCCCAGACCCGTACCACCATATTGGCGTGTGATGGATGTATCCGCCTGAGAAAAAGACTGGAACAAGCGATCTATCTGCTGTTGCGACAAACCAATGCCTGTATCGCGCACCGAAAAACGAATCTGAACGGATTCTTCATCCTTATCAAGGATGCGGGCTGAAACCGCCACTTCGCCATGATCTGTGAACTTAATCGCATTATTCACCAGGTTCAGCAACACCTGACCTAAGCGAAGCGGGTCGCCCTGGAGGTTTTCGGGAATCCCATCATCGATATCAAATAAAAGAGGCAGACGCTTTTCGTCAGCCTTCACAGAGGCGATGTCAGCCAGATGGTTAATAACGTTGTCCAGGCGAAATGGAATTTTCTCGACATCCAGGCGCCCTGCCTCGATTTTGGAGAAATCGAGAATATCGTTAATTATGGATAAGAGGTTTTGGGCAGAGTGCTGAATTTTATCAATATAACCGACAACCTGGTCATCCTGAGACGCTTGCCGGGCAAGGTGACTCATGCCAATAACAGCATTCATAGGCGTTCGGATCTCATGACTCATATTGGCCAGAAAATCACTTTTTGCCTGATTCGCAACTTCGGCACGCTCTTTTTCAGCGGTAAGTGCCCGCTCTGCTTTTTTTATACCGGTAATATCAGTTCTGACAGAAATCATAGAGGTCACATCCCCCTCTTCATCCATCATAGGAACCACAGTGGCATTAACCCAGTAGAGGCGACCATCTTTTCTCCGGTTACAGACCTCATGGTGCCAACTCTCACCACGGTGAACCTGATCCCAAAGCGATTTAAAAAAGCCTTTGGGGTGTACGCCAGAATTAATTAGCTTATGACTGCGTCCAATCAACTCGCCTTTACTGAACCCGGAAACCTCAACAAACTTAGCGTTCACATATTCTATCTTTCCATGGGCATCTGTAATGCTGACAATGGCATGTTCATCCATCGCTTTTTTATAGGCTGACAGGCGCCTGTGTGTGATCAGAAGACGCTCCTGAATACGCTTAAGTCGTAGCAGAATCACCACAACAGCAATAATCAATAAAGCAACCGCCACCAGCAACACCCACCGACTTTGTCGCTGCTGCTTCTGTACCTGGCCCACCCATGCTTCAAAACGAATATCGAAGCTATCCAAATGATAATAACTGGGCAGCACTGACAACCGAACAGCATTATCTCTGATCTGTTGCGTCGAATGCGCCAGGTTGTCGACATAACGCACAACCTGCTCAAAAGCCTGCTGAGCTTCCGTAGAGGGTATCGAGTTAGCATCAATACGAATGGATTCCAGCTCAGACTCCAGCTTCATCGCAGCACTGTCTGAAGGCAAAGAGGCATAACCCAGTGCCATCAATATCAATTTAACCATTTTCAGTTCATAGTCCTGTACCATCTGTTCCGGTAGATCTGATCGGTACAGTGTCTGCTCTGCTCTTGAAAATACACTTTCCAGTTGAGTAACGGACAATCCATAAAGAGCAGATGCAGAAGAAATATTAAGAATCGTCTCCTGAAGTTCGTCCAGCCCTCTGGCATAACGCTCCCAGCTACGACGGACATCCTCTATGTTCCCATCAATCTGATTAAGGTTCTGGTCCAGGATCCAAACACTGCTGTAGAGCTGATCAAGCAGGTAGAGAATTTCATCACGGGGCTTATCTCTGTGCCCTGACGTTAGCAGGGCTGTTTCTGCCCGGAGCTGGGAAAGGATATTTTTCTGCTGATGAACCTGCTCTCTCAGACTACTCTGCTCCATATCTGAAGCGGGCTGCAGAAGAAACACCATAACCGGGAAAAGAAATACCAGACCCGCAATGCAGTACCAGAGGAAAGCTATCGAAAATTTCTGCCGAAATTTAGCGTTCATTTTCATAGCGAACCGGCCCTTCAAAATCACTGATCGAACTTTCATTACTCAACAGAAACAAGCGGATTTTCTCCAGATCATTTTGAGAAACAGGAGCCGCACTGTAATGCTTACTCATATGAAAGATCGCTTCCGAAAGCGTCTGAGCTGAACCATTACTAAAATACGGTGCTGTCATAGAGAGGTTGCGTAACCTGAGAACCTGAGTATCCCGGCCTGCACTGGCACCAATACCGTCTAAATAGGCCATTCCTCCCATCTCCTTGCCGCTGTGGCAATAAATACAACCCTTTTGCTCAAACAGTACCATTCCAGACTGCTCTGAAGAGGTCAGAGCACTTAGCTCCCCCTGCTTATAGAGATCATATCGGCTAGCGGATGTTTTAATTGTTTCCAGGTAGGCCGAAACAGAGTGATAAACCGCACGGGCACTGGCTTGGCCAAAGTTATAAACCGCAAAGCGATTCAAAACTGCATCGCTTTCCAACACAACCTTGATATCCTTCGCATCTAAGCTCAGATTGCGACTGAAACAGCGTTCGATTGCAGTATCAAGAGAGAAAACAGGCTGCTGAGAAAAAAAACCTATCTTTTGCTTCATGTTAAAAAGAGCTGGTGTGGAGAGCTTTGTAGCCGTGCCATCATCCTTTATTGATACCGACCGGTTATCAGAGAAAGCATATTCAGGCTTATGACACGAACGGCATGACATCTGACCGGAAGCCGAAAAACGACGATCTGAAAAAATATGCTTACCAAATGCCTCCAGACCTGAATCCGAAGTCATTAAGGGTTCAGCGCAAACCGGCGACATAAGGGTTAGGATCATAATGCTTGAAAGCCAGATAAAGATCGCTCTCACTTTTAGCGCGACCTCATTCAGGAGAAATACAATCAACTTCCAGTCTATCGGGCTCTGCATTATTTTTTAGCTCGTTGAGGCAAAATCCGGTTACCGATCATCGGTATATAAGGAAAATATCCATAATTTTGTATTTTAAATACCTCTTACATATATTCAAGCCAACTTTGTGAGTACAGTCCCCCTTTATGAGATACATCATAAATGAGGAAGAAAAAAGCGAAGTGCTTTGATAAAGATAGATTACTCGGGCGCAATCAGACAGGAATAAATTTAATAATGGAGTAAATGAGGTAATCAAAGAGGTAATAATAGAGACGCGCCTCCAGCGGACGAATACAGTCCTGACTGCCGGAGGCCCTTGTCAAACAGGAAGAAGCCTATCGGTTTTTAAACTCAGGTTTACGCTTTTCAACAAATGCGGACATCCCCTCTTTCTGATCTTCCGTCGCAAAGGTCGAGGCAAAAGCACGGCGTTCAAAGCGCAACCCTTCCTGCAGGGTGCTCTCGAAAGCAACATTGACGGCTTCTTTAGCCATATAGACCACAGGACGCGACAGCTTGGCGATTTTACCTGCAACCTTAAGTGCCTCCGCTTCAAGCTCGCCCACCGGGAGAACACGGCTCACCAGACCGGCACGCTCCGCTTCATCAGCATCCATCATACGCCCGGTCAGACACATCTCCATCGCTTTGGCCTTCCCCACCGCACGAGTCAGGCGCTGCGTACCACCAGCACCCGGAATAGTACCGATAGTGATCTCAGGTTGGCCAAATTTTGCGGTTTCAGAAGCCAGAATAAAATCGCAGGCCATCGCCATTTCACAGCCCCCTCCCAAAGCAAAACCAGATACAACTGCAATAATCGGCTTACGGGCAGTGTTCAGACTGTCCCATCCGTCGCGTCGGTTATAGGGGAAATCATTCAGGAAAAGATCGATAAAAGACTGGTCTTCCATATCTTTAATATCAGCACCGGCGGCAAAAGCTTTTTCATTACCGGTGATGACCATGGCACCGATCTCATCATCAGCCTGAAAAGCTTCAATCGCCTGCCCCACTTCCGTGATCAGCGCCATCGACAGAGCATTCATCGCCTGAGGACGGTTCAGTTGAATCCAGCCAACAGCCCCACGGGTTTCAACAATAATATTCTGATAGGACACCTTGGTCTCCTTAACGCAATGTGATTTAAATTGAGAATTGAGAGTCGTTCTGCATTGATAGCGGCTATCACGCCCGATGCATTGAGCTAACCGCAGAAATCTCTCAGGAATCTTCAGACTGCTTAACAGCGTACAGCGGTTTTACGTCCGGAATTTCGATGCGTTTACGATCTGTTTCCGGCTCGGCCAGTGGCGCTACACGTTCCATCGTTTGCAGGCAACGGTTGGTCAGATTCTGATATTCCGCTGTTCCCTTGCCTTTCCAGGCAATCTCTTTATCGGACAGTTCACGAATCACTTTGGCAGGGGTGCCTGCCATCAGAGTACGGGGCGGACATTCAAAATCAGCCTTAACAAAGGCGCAGGCCGCAATAATGGAAGATTCGCCGATTCGGGCGTTATCCATAATTACCGCATTCATCCCTACCAGAGCATTTTTGCCGATGTGGCAGCCGTGCAAAACCGCACCATGACCGATATGACCATCTTCTTCGATAATAGTATCGGTACCGGGGAAACCGTGCATAACACAGGTGTCCTGCACATTAGCACCCTTCTTAATCACCAGGCGACCAAAGTCACCGCGCAGACAGGCATTCGGCCCGATGTAGCAGTTAGGGCCGATAATGACATCACCAATCAAAACGGCGGTTGGATGTACATAAGCGGTTGGATCAACAACAGGTACAATACCGTCAATACTGTACACCTGGCCTTCTGAATATTTATTCTGCATCATTTTTATCCTTTTTATTGTGCTCTCGTTTACGCCAAACATATCAGAACAATACACCCACATCCGATATATCCTGAAGGATTATAGAGAACCTGCAGACAGTAAAACGCCCTCAGAAGAGGGCGTTTTGCAGACCCTGTTTCAGGCCCGGTCAGAACTTATGCGTGACGGCGACTCTGAACCAAAACGAAACGACGGGCAACAAACGCCGTATCGGTCAGAGACGCGTTAGCCGCTGGGTTACCACCGGTGGCATGGAAGTCACTATAAGCTGCAGACTGATTTACGAATACACCACCGTCCAGATTAACCGACAGAGCAACTTTCGCATCCATGGCCAACTCTTCCGCCTGATCCAGAACATCTTCATCTGTGGAGTAAACACCCAGAGTAATCGCACCTTTCTCGGAAATCACCTGGTTTGCCAGCGCCATACTGTGAACCGTGCTATCCGTTGCGATCAGGAAGGACACAGGACCAAAACGCTCTTCGCTGTACTTATCGATATCAGACGCATCGACTTTAAGTATCAGAGGCGTATGAACTTCAGCGTTCGGGAACTGAGGATGCTCACGTTTTTCGCTGGCCAGAACCACTTCACCCAGTGACTCACACTCTTTAATGCGTGCCACTGTCGCCGGAGTCTGAATTGCACCCAGAACCATGCAGGCGCGATCGTTATCGCCCAGGAACTTAGAGGTTGCAACGGACAAGGCTTCCGCCACTTCGTCAAAGCTCATCTGGCTGTCGCCTGCTTTGATACCATCACGGGGAATATAGATCGCCTGAGTGGTGGTACACATCTGACCGGAGTACAGGCTCAGGGTAAAGGCCAGGTTACGGGCAACCGCTTTGATATCAGTAACGCTATCGATAATAACTGTGTTAACACCGGCTTTCTCGGTGAACACCTGAGCCTGAGTTGCATTCTGCTCCAGCCAGTTACCAAAGAAGCTGGAACCGGTGAAATCGATCACCTTCACATCTTTATGGGTTGCCAGCTCTTTCGTCACAGGTGCATCCAGCGTATCAGCAACCATAGAAACGATATACGGAGCAAAACCTGCTTCTTTCAGCACCTCCTGAGCAATCTTCACAGAGATCGCAGCTGGCAGGATAGAAGCCGGGTGCGGCTTAACGATAACCGGGTTACCGGTCACCAGAGATGCGAACATGCCCGGGTAGGTGTTCCAGGTAGGGAAGGTTGAGCAACCCACTACAACCGCTACACCACGGGGAACAATGTGGAATTTCTTATTCATTACCAGAGGGTCATGCTTACCCTGTGGTTTGGTCCAGGTCGCTTCCGCCGGAACTTCTTTCATCGCCCGGTAGCCATAGGCAACGGCTTCCAACCCGCGATCCTGAGCGTGAGGGCCGCCCGCCTGGAAAGCCATCATAAAGCCCTGACCCGATGTATGCATCACCGCGTGACCAATTTCAAAGCTGCGCTTATTCAGGCGTTCCAGAATCTCCAGACAGATACCAGCACGGACATCAGGACCCGCATCACGCCATGCCTTGGTTTCCTGCTTCATGGCAGGAATCAGCTGATCAAAATCAACCTTAGGGTAACGCACACCCATTTCGATACCATAAGGGGAAACCTCCCCCTCGATCTCACCTGTGATACCCGGCATATCCAGCTCAAAAGACTGACCCAGAGTCGCTTTAAAAGCCGCTTCACCGTCGGCAGCAGCTGTTTCACCATAGGCACGTGGACTTGGGTTTTCAGGATAAGGCGTCCAGTAATCACGGGCTTTTATGGCGCTTACCGCCTGCTCCAGAGTTTCCTGATGACGCTGAAAAAACTGTTCTTGACTCATTTTATCATTCTCTCCAAGTTATTCCGTATCACATTATTATTATGTAAACCCTGTGATACGCATCTGATGCCAGAGCACCTGCAGCTTGATTGCTTTTGATACTGAAATGATCACCCCAGAACAGCAAAAGCGCTATTTTATGCTTTATTGCGCACTCAAAATTGCTTTCATGGCTTTTAACTGGCACAACCAAAAATCAGCTCATTTTTATGGAACGCGTAGAGACAACCCTCCGACAAAACCAGTAACCAATCTAGCTAAAACAACCGTTAAAACCAGCAGTGGACTGGGACTTTGTCTATTCTTAGTCAATCTTCGAAAGATGCAGTCATACTAAGAATAGAAGAGTTTTGTCCTGTTTAATCAGTGGTTTCAAGATACACCATAATTTGCGATACCGAAACCCTACCTTTTAATTTAACTCTTGTATCCCTTTGCATCTTTACGGTAGTCTTTAGTACAGAACAAAAAGAATTCTGTCCGTTTTCCTCTGCAATAACGGGCAAATAATGGCATCCATACCCTGCTGTCTGCGGACATATTCAACCTGATAGACAACAGCTACAAAGCTATAAATTCAGGTGTGGAATATAGAGCCCAGATGCAGAGGAAAATCAGCCGGAATTCCAATAACAAGCTTTTAAGAAAGCAATACTGCAACCGGATACTGCCTGAATGACATATCAGACTATTACCACTCAATCTCTTGAGGGTGTTCTGACGATCACTCTTAACCGACCTGAGGCTTACAACGCACTCAACACTCTGCTGCTCAGCGAAGTGGCGTATGTGCTTGATCAGGCCGACCAGGATGAAGCCATTCGCGTCGCTGTCATTACCGGAGGCCCCAAGGTCTTCGCTGCTGGTGCTGACATCAAAGAGATGGCCGCCCTGGACGCGGTTGGTGTTATGAAGGACCCCCGCCCGAAACACTGGAAACGCATATATCAGTTCAGTAAGCCCTTGGTCGGTGCTGTGAACGGCTACGCCCTGGGTGGCGGTTGTGAGCTGGTGATGCATTGCGACATCGTCATCGCTGGTGACAACGCCCTCTTCGGCCAGCCAGAGATCAACCTCGGTATTATTCCCGGTGCCGGTGGCACACAGCGCCTTATCCGTACCGTTGGTAAACCGCTGGCCATGAAAATGGTTCTGAGTGGCGAGATGATCGACGCGAAAACAGCCCTGCAAGCTAATCTGATCGCTGAAGTGGTTATTCCTGAAAGAACCATCGAGCGTGCTCACCAACTGGCTAAGACCATTGCTAAAAAGCCACCTATCGCCGTTCGTCTGGCGAAGGAAGCCCTGCTAAAAGCATTTGAAACCGATCTCGAGTCCGGCCTGAATATTGAGCGTAAGTCTTTTACGCTCCTGGCCGCTACCGAAGATCGCCAGGAAGGCATCGCCGCCTTTATGGAAAAACGTAAACCTGAATTTAAAGGACGCTGAGTCATGTCATTCAACACAACCTATAACAACATCGAATTTGTGCTGGAGGATGGCGCAGCCATTCTGACCTTCAATCGCCCGGACAGCCTGAACAGTTTTAATGCTGAGATGCACACGGAAGTACGCGCAGCGTTGAAAGAAGTTAAAAAGAATCCAGCAGTTCGGGCGCTGGTAATCACAGGTAATGGCCGAGGTTTCTGTGCCGGTCAGGATCTGAGTGACCGCAATGTCGCACCGGGAACAGAAGCCCCGAACCTGGGTGAGTCCATCGAAAAGAACTACAACCCAATGATCCGCACAATCCGTGCGCTGGAAATGCCGGTGATCTGTGCCGTTAACGGCGTTGCCGCCGGTGCCGGTGCCAATATCGCTCTGGCTTGCGATATCGTTTTTGCAGCTAAATCCGCCAAGTTTATTCAGGCTTTCTGCAAAATTGGGCTGATCCCGGATTCCGGTGGCACCTGGACGCTGCCTCACTCGGTTGGTCAGGCCCGCGCTATGGCCCTGTCTATGCTGGGTGACCGTGTGACTGCAGAAGATGCCGAAAAGATGGGCATGATCTGGAAAGCCGTTGATGACGAAGCGGTAAAGGAAACCGCTATCGCAACGGCTAAAGAGCTGGCAACTCAGCCAACTAAAGGTTTGGCTCTGATCAAGCGTGCGATTCAGGCTTCTGCCACCAACACACTGGATGAACAGCTGGATCTGGAGCGCGATCTGCAAACCATCGCAGGCCGCACAGAAGATTACCGTGAAGGCGTTGCAGCCTTTATGGCAAAACGTCAGCCATCCTTTAAAGGTCAGTAAGAGGTCGATATGACAGCCAATACACGTAACCCGTTAACGGCCAATGATGTCGTTGCCGTGATCGGTGCCGGTACTATGGGTGCTGGTATCGCCCAGGTCGCGGCTAAGTTCGGCCATACGGTACTGCTTTACGACAAAATGGAAGGGGCAGCTCAGGCAGGCCTTAACCGTACTGCGAAAGGTCTTGAGAAACTGGTTGCCCGCGGCAAAATGACAGAAGCGGACAAAGACGCTCTGGTTGCCCGTATCCAACCAACGGAAACCCTGTCTGATCTGGCTCCTGCCAAATTGATTGTTGAAGCGATTGTTGAAAATCTGGCAGTTAAGCAGTCTGTTTTCTCCGAACTGGAAGAGCTGTGTTCCAAAGACACCATTCTGGCAACCAACACCTCTTCAATCTCTGTCACCGCTATCGGCTCTGCGCTGAAACGCCCGGAAAACCTGGTGGGCATGCACTTCTTTAACCCAGCGCCGATTATGAAGCTGGTGGAAGTGATCAGGGGGCTGGCAACCTCCAATGCGGTTGCTCAACAGGTTTACGACCTTTCTGTGGCCTGGGGCAAGCATGCAGTAATGGCAAAATCGACGCCTGGCTTTATCGTTAACCGCGTTGCCCGCCCTTTCTACGCAGAAGGCCTGCGTGTACTGCAGGAAGGCGGTGCCGACGAAGCAACGATTGATGCTATCGCCCGTGAAGCCGGTCAATTCCGCATGGGGCCATTCGAGCTGATGGATCTGATCGGCCACGATGTGAACTATGCAGTAACCACCTCAGTATTTGATGCTTACTATGGTGATCAGCGCTTCCTGCCGTCCCTGATCCAGAAAGACCTGGTGGAAGCGGGTTTCCATGGCCGTAAAACCGGTCGCGGCTTCTACGATTACTCTGACGGTGCTGAAAAGCCTGAAGCTCAGACACTGGCCATACAGAATGCACCAACCAGCATCACCGTTGAAGGCGAGATGGGTTGTGCCGAGCCACTGATCGCTCGCATTGAAGCAGCTGGTATCAAAGTGCACCGTTCCACAGAGCACGATCACAATGGCCGTATCTCCATTGGTGATCTGGTTATCGCTCTGACGGACGGACGCATGGCCACCGAACGCGCCTCTGTTGCACAACGCCGTCAGCTGGTGCTCTTCGATCTGGCGCTGGACTACAGCAAAGCCACCCGCATCGCGCTGGCTAAAGCCGATCAGAGCTCAGAAGATAGCCTGAATCAGGCTGCAGGTCTGTTCCAGGCGATCGGAATGCAGGTTTCTGTGATCGACGATATTCCCGGTATGGTTCTGATGCGCACGGTTGCCATGCTGGCTAATGAAGGCGCAGATGCCGTCAACCAGCAGGTTTGTTCTGCCGGAGATGTCGATATCGCGATGCAAAGCGGTGTCAATTACCCTCAGGGCCCTCTGGCCTGGGCTGATTCTGTCGGCCTTGAGCAGATCCATACCGTCCTGACGCATCTGCTTAACAGTTACAGTGAAGACCGCTACCGCCCTTCCCCACTACTACGTCGCAAAGTATTTGGAGCCCAGACCTTCCATGGCTAACGATATCACCACACTAGAAAACCTGACCCCGGACGAACTGGCCAACCGCTGTGCAGAAACCATGTACGAAAGCGACTGGGCAGCACAAGCACTGGAGATGAAGATCCTGGAGGTCCGGGAAGGCTACGCCAAGCTTAGTATGCTGGTGCGTAAAGATATGTCCAACGGCCATGCGATCTGTCACGGTGGCATGATCTTTACCCTGGCGGATACCGCTTTTGCCTACAGCTGTAACAGCTACAACAAAGTCACGGTAGCGGCAGGCTGCAACATCGAGTTTGTTGCGCCGGGCAAGCTGGGTGACACCCTGATTGCTGAAGCGAAAAAAGTCAGTCTGACCGGCCGCAGTGGTATCTATGATGTGACTATCAGTGACTCCAGCGGCCAGGCGATCGCCCATTTCCGTGGTAAATCCCGCCAAATTAAAGGCGAGATCATTACCACTGAAACAGACTCCGACACACGTACAACATCAGAGCAATAAGAGGAAACTTAAGCATGAAAGACGCTTATATCTGCGATGCAATTCGCACCCCTTTTGGCCGCTATGCCGGTAGCCTGTCCTCGGTTCGCGCTGATGACTTAGGCGCAATCCCCATCAAAGCCCTGATGGAGCGTAATCCTCAGGTTGATTGGTCTGTGGTTGAAGATGTGATCTACGGAAATGCTAACCAGGCCGGGGAAGATAACCGCAACGTCGCGCGTATGTCTTCTCTGTTGGCGGGTATGCCGACCAGCGTTCCGGGCACAACGATTAACCGTCTCTGTGGTTCAGGTATGGATGCCATCGGTATGGCAGCCCGTGCCATCAAAGCCGGTGAAACCGATCTGATGATCGCAGGTGGCTGTGAGTCTATGTCCCGCGCGCCTTTCGTGATGGGCAAAGCTGAGTCTGCGTTCAGCCGCAACCCTAACGGCTTGTACGACACCACCATCGGCTGGCGTTTCATCAACAAACAGATGAAAGCAGAGTATGGCGTGGACTCCATGCCGGAAACCGCTGAAAACGTAGCAGAAGAGTTTAATATCTCCCGTGAAGATCAGGATCTGTTTGCCTTCCGCAGCCAGCAAAAAACCGCTGAAGCGATGGAGAAAGGCCTGTTCAAAGAAGAGATCTGCCCGGTAACCATTCCACAGCGTAAAGGCGATCCTGTGATCGTGGATACCGATGAGCATCCTCGCGCAGGAACAACCCTTGAGGCTCTGAACAAGCTGAAAGCACCTTTCCGCGAAGGTGGCTCTGTAACAGCAGGTAACGCTTCCGGCGTTAACGATGGAGCCTGTGCTCTGCTGATCGCCTCTAAGGAAGCGGCTGCAAAACACGGCCTCACCCCTAAAGCCCGCGTCGTTGCCATGGCCACTGCAGGCCTTGAGCCACGCATTATGGGGTTTGGTCCTGCACCAGCATCCCGCAAAGTACTGGAAAAAGCGGGTCTGACACTGGATCAGATGGATGTGATCGAACTGAACGAAGCCTTTGCGTCCCAAGGTTTGGCAGTACTGCGCGACCTGGGCCTCCCGGATAACGCTGAGCACGTGAATCCAAACGGTGGTGCTATTTCCCTGGGCCACCCGCTGGGTGCTTCCGGAGCCCGACTGGTAACCACAGCCATGTATCAGCTACACCGTACCGGTGGCCGCTATGCCCTATGCACCATGTGTATTGGTGTCGGCCAAGGTATCGCTCTGATCATTGAGCGCGTCTGAGTCTCAGCGAGACGGCAGGGTCGCCCCTATGGCAACCCTGTATACACAAATACCCGATGCGTAACACCAAGCTGCAGAACAAGAAAAACAAGAGTTTTTAACAGGACAATAATTATGATGAACGTTAAAGTCGATCCTAACGCCCTCGATCCAATTGAAACTGCAAGTATTGATGAGATTCGCGCGCTTCAGTTGAGCCGGATGAAATTCAGTATTAAACACGCTTATAACAATGTACTGGCTTATCGTAAGCTGTGCGATGAAAAAGGCGTACACCCTTCAGATCTGAAAACTCTGGATGATCTGAAGCTATTCCCGTTTACCACCAAACAATACCTACGGGATGCCTACCCTTTTAACTCATTTGCAGTTCCCATGAGTGAAGTCGTGCGTGTCCATGCGTCCTCCGGCACAACAGGTCAGCCAACGGTTGTCGGCTATACCCAACACGATATCAATGTCTGGGCTGACGTTGTGGCGCGCTCTATTCGTGCAGCCGGAGGCCGAAACACCGATAAAGTGCATGTATCCTACGGTTACGGCCTGTTCACTGGCGGTCTGGGGGCCCACTATGGTGCGGAGCGCCTTGGCTGTGCAGTTATTCCTATGTCCGGTGGCCAGACGGAGAAACAGGTACAGTTAATGCGCGATTTCGATCCGGATATCATCATGGTGACACCGTCATACATGCTGAACCTGATCGATGAGATGGAGCGTCAAGGGGTAGATCCCAAAGAGATGGCTCTGCGCATTGGTATCTTTGGCGCCGAGCCCTGGACCGACGAAATGCGTAACAACATTGAAAGCCGCCTGGGTATTGATGCCGTTGATATTTATGGGCTGTCCGAGGTAATGGGCCCGGGTGTTGCTATGGAATGTGCTGAGACTAAAGATGGCCCTACCATCTGGGAAGATCATTTCTATCCGGAAATTATCGACCCGAATACTGGCGAGGTTCTGCCGGACGGTGAATACGGTGAACTGGTCTTTACCTCGCTGACCAAAGAAGCCCTACCGGTTATCCGTTACCGTACCCGCGATCTGACCCGCCTATTACCGGGTACAGCACGCCCAATGCGTCGTATTGACAAGATTACCGGCCGTTCAGATGACATGCTGATCATTCGGGGTGTGAATGTATTCCCGACTCAGATTGAAGAGCAGATCCTGAAACTTCCGGAGCTGGCTCCTCACTATGAGATCGTTGTGGCCAAACAGGGCAATCTGGATATCGTCAATGTCAGAGTTGAGTTAACACCAGAAGCCCTTAATGCGGATCATGGTATTATCACTAAAGAGTTGCAACACCATATCAAGTCGGTTGTGGGTATCAGCACCAAAATTGATATAGCACCTGCTGGCACACTGGCCCGCTCAGAAGGTAAAGCCAAACGGGTTACTGACCTGAGATAGCTTCTATATCTGAGATAACGCCTGCAAACCCCGGATAAATAAAGTGCCCTCCCACAAAGCCGGACACCTTATAGATAAAGCCGGGGTTTTGCCGTAAACATTAAGTTACAAAAAAATCTGAAGATCGCTTCAGGTTTTCCCTGAACGGCCGCTACTATAAACACATACATGTAAATCCAGAGGGATTATTTAGATGGACATTTCAAACAGTACAGCAGCCTATGCAAGCAACGTAGCAAAACAGGATACCCTTTTAAGTGCGCAGGTTTCACTGGCAGGCATGGCTAAAGACCAGGGCAAGGTCATCATGGATACCCTACTGAGTTCTATCAGTACTGTTCAACCTGCAGCATCTGTGGAGTCTCATCTTGGCAATAAAGTTGATGTCAGCGCGTAGAGCATCTACTTCGAACGTTTTTATTAAAAGGAAGTGAAAGCTTCCTTTTTTTACGCCTGCTATTAATAGATCTGCTAATCAATAGTTTTATTAATTTCGAACAAACTGCATAAGCATAACTTAATGGATTGCCTTCCTTAAGGTTGAGAGGATATGATCTGTCTGAACGTACAAACGGCTTACTTATCAAGCCAGTATTTGTTTAGCCAGGAGGCGTTATGTCAGAGTTTGATTCAGGGCCGATTAACACACCGGATACCGGTGATACCATGGTATCCATCACCGATCTGGAAGGAAAAATCACTTATGTGAACCGGGTATTTATGCGTGTGTCCGGGTACCATGAGAAGCAACTCATTGGATTCAATCATAACCTTGTACGTCATCATACAATGCCGCGTTGCGTATGGCATCGCGTCTGGAAGCGCCTTGAAAAAGATGATGAAGCCTTTATTCTGGTCAAAAACTCCAGTGCTACCGGCAAAGAGTACTGGAGTTTTTCCGCCCTGTATCCAAACTATGATGCCCGAGGAAAAAAAGCCGGCTATTGCGCGGTTCACTACCCCGCATCCGAATCCATGATACGGCTTATTGAGCCTATTTATGCCAAGGTTCTTGAGGCTGAAAGTAAAGACTTTAATAGCGGACTTGCTTGCCTCGAGCAGCTCTTACAGGAAGCTGGCCACGATAGTTACAGTGAGTACCTGCTTGAAGCGCATCACAAAGATGCCCCTACAGAATCTTCCGAAAAGTCCGGTTACCAATCAACCTACGCCCGCCAAACATCAAGCAACAGCGCTGCCTGGCCTTTTCTCAATACACAGGTCAATATTGCTCAGGGAGTCCATCTCGGACTGGCAATTCTGGTGACGGCTGCTGGCCAGTATTTCTATGCTGCCAGCCTATGGTTTCTTCTCTACCCTCTGATCGTATTCGCTGTAATCGTATACATTCGCCGCATTGTCCATCGTGCCCTTAAAGTTTTGCATAGAGTTCACCACACGATTAAACGCAGTAAAATGGGCGAGCTTCACCACAGGGTGAATGATATTTCCGGGCTGGGCGAAGTCGGCCAGGTTGCCTGGGAGATGAATGAGCTTCTGGATCAGATGCAGAGTTTCTACCTTGAAGCAGACAGTGCATTTCAGGATGTATCTGAAGGTCAGGAGCACAGATATGCTATCAGCACAGCGGTTCCCGGTGCACCACACCGTTCACTTGAACAGTTAAATACAGGCCTTGAGGCCATCCGTCAGGTTCGCACGATACGCTCCCGTAATGAGCTAATGTCAAAACTCAATGAAGTTAACGTGAATTGCCTTGTGCCAAACCTGACAACGATTCAAACCGACCTGTCAGCCGTTATTGAGGAGATCCGCGTTGCACTCAATACCTCCACTGAAAACCGTAATGATGTTGAAGCCTCTGAACGTGTAATTGACACTATGCTTCATCAGCTTTCCAATATAACGGGTGTACTGAACAATATTCAGGACTTAGTGATTCAGCTGGACCAGGATGGCAGCCGTGTTGTTGAAGCCCTGACATTGATCTCTGATATTTCAGAGCAAACGAACCTGCTGGCACTGAACGCATCTATTGAAGCGGCCCGGGCCGGAGAGCATGGCAGAGGCTTTGCTGTCGTCGCCGATGAAGTAAGAACCCTCGCAGGTCGCTCAAAAGAAGCCGCTGAAAATATCAGTCGGATTATCGACACCTTCTCAGAGCGCTCTAAACAGATGCGCACCGCATCGGAGCAAGCCGGTGGTGAAGCAGAAGCCCTGAACCGTGATATTGGAGGTTTCCACGAAACTTTTACCCGACTGGCCGCTTCTGCCGTAGATACCAACAAACGTTTAGCACACGCCAGTGATAAAAACTTTACCATTCTGGCAAAAGTCGATCATATCGTTTACAAGCAACGCACCTATCTGGGAATCCAGGATACCCAGGAGCATACAGAAGCAATCAATGCGGTTAGCGTTGACCATCATAACTGTCGTCTCGGCAAATGGTACGATGAAGGCATAGGTTACGAACAGTTCCGGCACCTGGGCAGCTTTAAGAAGCTTCAGGAGCCCCATGAAGCGGTTCACAAATGCGCCCGGTTTGCTGTAGACCTTGCCTCCAACAATTGGCTGCGTAATCAGGATATCCGTGATGAAATTATTGCTGCAGTTAATCGTGCAGAAAGTGCCAGCAATGAGGTTATGTCTCTGCTTGATGCCATGGTTGAAGAGAAGCACCACAGTACTTACAGTGAATTAACTGACCAACAAACCTGATGGATTTGATCAGAGATAAAGGGGTACGCCTTGCCTGGCTGCATTCGCCTCCGTACAATCTGGGCACCTCTTAACTTAAAAGCGATATAAAACAGAATATTATGTCCAAAAACCGTGCAGTCAGTCAGCTTGTCGAAGAGTTCTGCCAACAGCGCCCAATCCGCGCAGGCTCCCTGATTATTACCGTTTATGGTGACTCTATAGCCCCCAGAGGAGGCACAGTTTGGCTGGGTAGTCTGATTAACAGCCTTGAACCTTTGGGCCTGAATCAGCGTTTGGTCAGAACATCTGTATTCCGTCTGGCAAAAGAAGAATGGCTTACCGCCGAACAGGTTGGCCGCCGAAGCTATTATAGCCTGACGGCATCAGGTCGTCGCCGTTTCGAAAAGGCCTTCAAACGTGTTTATGCCCCTGTTCTGCCAGACTGGGATGGTCAATGGTGCCTGGTAATTACCAATCAGCTTGATCAGGATTTGCGGAAAAACGTTAAAGAGGAACTGGGATGGCTTGGTTTCGGCCCAATTGCACCGGGCGTTATGGCGCACCCTATGGCGGATATGTCTGAACTGCAGTCAAGCCTTAAAGACTTGGGCGCACTGGATGATGCCATTATCTTCCAGACCCATAAGCAGGATGTGATCAATGGTCGCCCTCTTCGCTTGCTCGTACGTGATTGCTGGAATCTTGACGAACTGTCTGAAAGCTACCGACAGTTTCTGAATAAATTCCGCCCGATCTGGAACGAGTTAAAAAATGAAGACAAGCTTGATCCTGAGGACTGCTTCCTTATTCGCACTCTACTTATCCATGAATATCGCCGGGTTCTGCTGCGTGATCCTCAACTTCCGGAAGAGCTCCTGCCTAACGACTGGGAAGGAACTGCTGCCCGCCTGCTATGTCGCAACCTCTATCGTTTGGTTACCGAGAAAACCGAGCACCACCTTAGCCAGATACTGGAGACCGCGGAAGGCCCTCTGCCGGATGCCTCCCCGGCTTTCTATAAACGCTTTGGTGGCCTGAGTATCTGAGTCCTCAGCCCAAGGATTTTTATGTCATTACAAATTGCTATTGTTGGTAGTGGACCCGCTGGCTGCTTCATGGCTGAGTTGCTCAGCCGTAAAATAGATGGCTGCCAGATCGACATCATCGAACGCCTCCCGTCACTGTTTGGCCTTGTTCGCGCAGGTGTTGCGCCGGATCATCAGGGTACAAAAAATGTCACCCGCCAGTTCGAGCGCACTCTGGAAAAGCCAAATATCCGGGTTCTGGCAAACCTCACCCTTGGTGAGGATATAAGCTACGAAACACTTAAACAGTTTTACGATCTGATTATTTTTGCGACCGGCGCATCCCAGGACAGGACTCTGAATATTGCCGGAGAAGAGCTATCAGGAGTCTATGGTTCCAGCCATTTTGTGGGCTGGTACAACGGCCACCCGGATAGCCACCAGAATCCGCCGAAACTATCAGGGCCATCTGTTGCGATTATCGGGCATGGTAATGTTGCCCTTGATATCGCAAGAATTTTAGCAAAAACGCCTGAAGAGAACGCGAGTACTGATATCTGCCAATCCGCAATGGAAGCGATAAACCACAGTGAGATTCGGGATATCTACCTGATTGGCCGGGGCTCGCCTGAACAGGCAAAGTTCACGCCGCCGGAGCTTGCTGAACTTAAAGACCTGTCAGGTGCAACCCCTCTGATTGAAGGTTATACCATACCGGAATCACCTTCGGCTGACCTGGAACCAAGGGAGGCCCGTGCCAAACAGATGAACCTTGACCTGTTCAGGGAGTTTACCAAAAACACAACCTCCGACTTATCAGGAAAAATCAGAATTCACTTTCTGTTTAACCTATGCCCATTAAGCATTCAGGGTACCAACGGTAGGGTGTCTTGCCTCAATCTGGAACAGACGCCCTCAGGTGAGCCCGGTAAAAACCGGTCTGTTCCAGTCAACACTTTGATTAGTGCCATCGGCTATTGCAGCGACCCGATCACAGGCGTTCCTTTTGATGACAGCAACGGCCGCCTGATTCAGGAGTCTGGACTGGTTGAAGAAGGTGTTTATGCCACGGGCTGGTGCCGCCGGGGACCAACAGGTGTTATTCCGACCAATCGCGCTGACGCCCTTGAGATCAGCAAGCGCATCCTCAATGATCTGGATAATGGTGCTATTCCGTCAGGCAGGCCAGGACGAAAAGCGATGGATCAGTTTATTAAGGATCATCAGCTTCAGGTACTGAGTTATATTGACTGGAAAAGGATCGACAATGCAGAACAGTCAGCAGCCCAGGGTGGAAAGCCACGCGAGAAATTCATCTCAACCGCCGACATGGTTAGCCTTGCCTGCGAATCCGGCTTATTTTCAACCAAGCTCTAAAGAGGAATAGCCTAACGTCTGCAGCCAGAATGACCTTCAGTCGACGCCATTCTGGCCTGAAGACCTGTCCATCTTTAAGACTACCCTCATGTTTTTGAGCAACTTTTAATTACGCATGACAGGCTGCAGGTATTGCAGCCGGATAATATAAAATCACTTCACACTCATCAGGTTAACCTTCATGCCTCTTTCAACCGCCACTCGCCGACAACTGATCCATACCCGAACCGTAACCTGTAATGCTTTTAAGCGTGATGATGGTCTCTGGGATATCGAAGGCCATATGACGGATATCAAAACGCTGCCGATTCCTAACGAGGACCGGGGCGGCAGCATCCCTCCTGGAGAACCTCTGCATGAGATGTGGCTACGCCTGACACTGGACACTCAACTCACGATCCATAATGCTGAAGCCAGCACGGAACATGCGCCCTTTTTAATCTGCCCCAACATAACCGGAGCTTATAAAGCACTGAAAGGCCTGAATATCGGCCCAGGCTGGACAAAGAAAGTCAGAGCGCTATTAGGTAAAGCGGGTGGCTGCACCCACCACACGGAACTATTAGGCCCTATGGCCACAACCGCATTTCAGGCGCTCTACGAAGAGCTGAAAAAACAGGAACAGCAAAACAATCAGCCACCGGCCATCATCAATACCTGCCACGCTCTGGCACAGAACAGCCCGGTAACGCAACGTCTCTGGCCTGAGCACTATCAGGCAGATAACGGCCAGCCTGAGTTAAACAAAGAAACCAGCGTCTAAATTTTTCTCATAATACTAAGCCACGGCACAGGTATTCTCAGGCAAAGCAGAATAGACTGTCCGCCAATAGCTATCTATAACAAAAAAAGGAGCCACTATGGCCGACAGTATTATTATTGCAGCTGCCCGCTCATTGA
The DNA here is from genome assembly GCA_048268485.1 of Oceanospirillum sp. GTDB lineage: Bacteria > Pseudomonadota > Gammaproteobacteria > Pseudomonadales > Halomonadaceae > Oceanospirillum. The sequence goes on along the minus strand of JBLWVL010000023.1, from coordinate 35,763 downwards.
ATCAGCAGGGCGACCTGCAAGCCGTAACCCGATTAATTCAGGATGCTGAATCCCTGGGCAAACGCAGCATAACGCTTACCATTGATAACCTTAAAACACCCTGGAACAGCCCGGTTGAGCACCATCACTTCCGGAGTGGCTGCGGCCCTCTGGAAGCCTTATCTGTCGCCAATCGACTCATTCAGGACGGGGATGCAGATCTGGTCGTAATCCACGGTAAAGATTTTATCAAAAGCGATTACTCCCAGGCAGAGCGCCATGAAAAAATGTCGATCTATTCTGAGCTTTCGATGCCGGAGGCCTACACTCTTCTTGCCCGGCACTTTTGTGAGCAACAGGGGCTCACGCAAGCAGCATTTATCCAACTCAGAAATGCTATTTTCGAGAACCTCAAGCAAACAGGTGAACAGCAAAAGCTTAAGCTTCCTGCTGAGTCCTGGTATCAGCCTCTGACAGAACTATTTCGGGGCGTTGACTGCGCCAATCCTGTGATCGACTTCGAAGGGCTATTGGTCGTCAGCCATCAGGATTCAGACCTGCTCCCTCAAATAGAGCCTGTTGCTATTAAGGGTGTCGGTATCGGCATCGCCGAATATGATGGTCCGGAGCATGCCCGTGAGTTGGCCCATTATCACGCTCTTGAAAAAGCCGTGCATTATGCAGAAATTCAATCCGGCATGAACGTATCCGAACTGCTGAAAAACCCAGAAACGCTAACGGAAGCCTATACCTGCTACCCGGTTGTCCCTCTGGCTCTGCTAATGGTTGCCGGTTCAATCCAATCTGAAGATGCACTCATGCAATGGCTGAACCAGAAACCACTGACCTGTACAGGAGGTATGAACCTGGCGCGGGCACCATGGAATAACCCTGCCCTGAATGGTCTGATTGCTGTCTGCGAATCACTTCAGAACAACAAACAGGATGCCCTGGTGCATGGTAACGGAGGCTTAGGTTACAAACAGGGCATCGCCCTACTTGGCCGTTAATATATTTTATTACCCACTCCTCTACTATTATTAATTTTTACTTATATAAAACCCTCTTCCCTGAAGCAACAAACTCACATTACAAAGTGCGTTTGTTGTTTCTGTCAAAATACCAACCAATATATTAGACGTTACTATTTATTAACAAAAAAAAGCATGGATTAATCCACACTTATAGTGTGCATAAATAATAAGTTAAGCTACCCTTGCAATAAATATCCACACAGGGAGTAGAGAATTGATACAACGGAAATCAAGAATAAAAAAAGGATTGCTCACTACCATTCTAATCGGTTCAGCCTTGGGCTTTTTTTCAGTCATTAGTTGGATAGGCACCGACTACGCGCTACACGCCACATCCGATCAGGCTTTCTGCGGTAGTTGCCACAGTATGAAGCCGATGCAGGCCTCCTTTCTTGATGACGTCCACGGTGGGGCATCCACAAAAGGTATTCAGGCACTTTGTTCTGATTGTCACCTGCCTCAGAACAACTACATCTCCTATCTTTATGTCAAAGCCAAAAGTGGCGCATGGGATGTCTGGAAAGAGTTTGTATTGGGTGCTGATGATGTGGACTGGTATGCCAAACGGAGCCGGGCGAATGAATATGTCTATGACTCCGGCTGCCTAAAGTGCCACAACAATCTAAAAAGCGGCTCTGAACGCATGAATAAACAGTTTGTTGCCCATAAACCTTATTTTCTGGGCAGCACTGAAAAAAGCTGTATCGACTGCCATTCTGTTGGTCATAAAAACCTGGAACTAAAACTTAAAGCGCATTTTGGCACTTATGACACAGCCATAAAAAATAATAAATAACACAATCAATAACCGTCTTACGATAAGCAGACCCAAAGGATGATGAGGTTTACCATGACCATAAGAGAGATCTATCGCCCAATACTGTTGTTGCTGGCACTATGCCTGCTGACATTCAGCTATACAGGAATAGCAGCTGAGTCAAAAAAAAGTATCGATATGAGCCAGGTTCAAACCATCAGCTTTAAGCGTGGCCTGAGCGAGGTCGATAAAAGCTGTGTCAGCTGCCACCAAACAAAGCAGCCTGGTATTGTTGCCGACTGGAAAGACAGCCGCCATAGCCATGTCAGTGTCGGCTGCTATGATTGCCACGCAGCCAAGGAAGGGCAGCCTGATGCCCAGCTGCATAACAAAGGCGAACTGAAAAACGTCTATATTACCCCTTTGGTTTCCCCTGCTACCTGTGGCCGCTGCCACCCAAAAGAGCAGGAGCAGTTTAATCAAAGCGGCCACTTCCGCGCTCACCATCAGATCATCCCGAAAGACAGCCTGCACGCACTGGTAAGGGTTCACGAAGGACGGAGTAACAAAGAGCTGGGTAACGCACCTAATGAAACGGGTTGCATCCAATGTCACGGAACCGAAATCAAACTGGATAAGGACGGCCATCCGGACCCAACAACCTGGCCAAACGCCGGCATGGGCAACATCTACCCTGACGGTGCCACCGGCAACTGTGCTGCTTGCCATACCCGCCATAAATTCTCCATTGCCGAAGCGCGCAAACCCGCAGCCTGTGCATCATGCCACCTTGGCCCGGACCATCCGGATATTGAGGTTTTCAATAACAGTAAACACGGCCACATCTTCAACGCTGATGGCAACAACTGGAAGTGGGACTCGCCACCGGATGGATGGGAACCAGGAGACTATCGTGCACCAACCTGCGCAACCTGCCATATGAGTGGCATCGGTGAACTGAGCACGACTCACAACATCACTGAGCGACTGTACTGGAATCTATGGGCCAAAGAGTCCAAGGTTCGTAACTCTGATGACGTGCTGAGTCCTTTGTTGGGTAACGGCGTTGAAGGCCGTAAAAAGATGGAACAGGTCTGCAGCTCCTGCCACAGTTCACGCCATACTGAAGGCTTCTTTAAACAGGGCGACAAAGCAGTCAAGCTTTACAATGCCGAATACTACGCCCCTGCTAAAAAGATGCTGGATGAGCTTCAGGCCAAAGGGTTATTAAAAGAAAATCAATGGACGGACGAGTTCCAGATCACCTTCTACCATCTGTGGCATCACGAAGGTCGTCGCGCACGTCATGGTGCTATGATGGGGGCACCTGATTATGCCCACTGGCACGGCTTCTTTGAGCTGCAGCAGGATCTTTACAAGCTGCAGGCGATCCATAAGAAACGTCTTGAAACCGGTAAGATCGAAGATTAACTCTTCATCATCAGATAAGGATATAGGATATCTGAAGCCCAAAGCCCAAAAGCCTCTGCACTTGCAGGGGCTTCTTTATGTTCTGGATTTTAATGATCAAACATTCTATTCAGCTGATCATTTTCTCACTGGACAGCAATATCAACCAGGCCTAATCTTACCGCCGATCTTATCTTTCTTTACTTTCTGTTTGCAGCGAGAAAAATAATGGCTCCACGCTATATGGCAACCCTCGCCCTCCTGTTAGCAATGCTACTCTGGGCCAGCTCTTTTATTGCGCTTAAATACGCCTTTCAGTGGTATCCGCCAGAATGGGTGATCTTTGGTCGTATGCTGGTCGCCGCAATCTGCTTTTTACCTTTCTGGAAGCTACTCAAGCCTAAACATATTCCCCATAAAGATAAACTTTGGTTACTGGCATTGGCTTTCGCAGAACCTGGCCTGTATTTCATTTTTGAGAGCCTCGCCCTTGAAAATACCAGTGCGTCTCAGGCGGGCATGATCACGGCTCTTTTACCTATGCTTGTGGCTATTGGGGCGGCTTTCTGGCTGAAGGAGAATGTTAATCGCTGGATGATACTGGGGTTTGCTCTCGCCATTGCAGGCGCAACTCTTTTAAGTACCAGCAGCCAGGCCGATGTCAGCGCACCGCACCCTGTATTCGGTAATCTGATGGAGTTGATGGCGATGATCTGTGCTGCGGTCTATACGCTCATCCTTAAGAAACTCTCTGACCGCTATAGCGCCTGGTTTATTACCGCATTCCAATCCTTTTTTGGCACGGTATTCTTCCTGCCTATGGCATTATCCGTTGAGGGTGAGCTGGTATTTCATCAGGAAGGCATCCTCTCCATTCTTTACCTGGGAGCCCTGATTACTCTGGGTGCTTACGGACTCTATAACTGGTCGGTTCAACAGATACAGGCCACACATGCCAGCGCTTACACCAACCTGATTCCGGTTTTTACTGTTATTATGGCGTTTCTGATTCTGGATGAGCGCTTTACTCAAGGGCAGATCATGGCAAGTTTTCTGGTAATTGCAGGATTGGCCTTAAGCCAGATGTCTGATAGAAAACCTAAAGAAAGGCCCGCGATGCCACGGGCCTGAATGCTGACAAAGCTCTGAACACTCAACCCCCAAGAAGGCGCACCACCAGAGGCAGGATAAAAGCACTCAACATTCCGGTCAGTCCCATAGCAAGGCCGGCAAATGCCCCTGCTACGGAGCTAACGGTAAAACTTTGTGCAGTACCAAATCCATGAGCAGCCAGCCCCATGGTAAAGCCCTGTACACTGTGATCGTTAATCTTCAGAGCTTTAAATAACAAAGGCCCTATCACACAGCCAATGGCGCCGGTTACCAGCACAAGCCCAGCCGTTAGAGAGGGATAACCGCCAATCTTTTCAGCGATCCCCATCGCGATGGGCGATGTTACTGATTTTGGTGTCAAAGACAGTACCGTCTCCCGACTCCCCCCCATACCAACAACAATAGCAATAGTGGAAACCGCCGCTGTAATAATTCCGGAAATACAGGCGATGATCAACGGCCAGAACATCTGCTTTACCCGCTCGAGATGATCATAAAGCGGCACAGCTAAAGCGACAGTCGCAGGTCCCAGTAAGAAATGGATAAACTGAGCACCTTCAAAATACTGCTGGTAGTTCATATCAATCAGTGTCAGGAAAGCCACAATAATCGCGATGGCAACAATCACAGGGTGCAAAAATGCACTGCCTCCAGCCAAGCGATTAATCTGGCTTGCGACAAGAAAAGCTGCCAGAGTCACCATAATACTCATGATAGGGCTGGCAGAAAGGTAAACCCATAGTGTACTCAGATCATCCATGCTGCCCCCCTTTCTTTTCCGAATCAGATGAATCGATATAGCGGGCAGCAAGCTTATTAAGCAGAACACCAGTCACCAATAAGGTAATCGCTGTACTTACAATCAGAGCTGTAGCAATGACCAGTCCATCTGCAGCAATCAATTGATAGTGAACCATTAACCCAACTCCCGCCGGAACAAACAGCAGCGCCAGATAGGTCAAAAGGCCTTCACTGGCCTGGCGTACACCTTGCGGCACACCACCATTAATAATCAGACCAATCAGCAAGAGCACCATCCCCACCACAGGCCCGGGAAAAGGCCAGTCCAGATAACGAACCGTCAGTTCACCGAGGAACTGACAAAAAAGTAAAACCAGAAAGCCGAACAGCATAGCAACCATACATCCGTTTGAAATTACGTTTTGGCATAATGCCTTCACAACCTGCCAAATGATATAGATCAAAGGTAAAAATCACCCAAATGCAAGGCTTAATACCAGCGTCATAAAGAGGTTCAACAATAGGGCTTAAATTCAGTTTCAAGCTCATGTTTCAGGCCATGATACGTTAAGGCTAAAACAGCGTTTAAAACGCATAGCGCTTTTTTAGGGTCTCCAGAATTTCATTCAACTTCGGCCTGAAACTCCTCATTTGCTTGCACAGGAGGAAATTATGAAACAGCAGTCCTACTACAATGGTCACTTTTCGGGCTATACCTGCAAGGCTTGCTTCAGACGTTTACCAAGGTCTGTGTTTTACCTGCCACTTGAGGGGCGCTACCTTGAGTTCTGCCGATCCTGTACACAAATTCAACAAAAGAAAAGAAACGTTGCAAAGGCTGCCTAATCAAACAGTTAATTCAACCCCTGCAGCACAAGACCTTCGAATAAGAGTAAGGTATCATTGCTTCAACTGGGCATCGGTGCACTTGCCGTCGCCTGCTCCACCCGAAGAGATTAACAACGCAGACGAATTATGATTATTAAGCCAAAAATTCGCGGTTTTATTTGTACAACAACCCACCCAACAGGATGTGAAGCTAATGTGCGTGAACAGATTGAGTTCACAAAAGCACAAGGCTCAATCAAAAACGGACCTAAGCGCGTTCTGGTGATCGGTTCTTCAAGTGGTTACGGCCTGTCTTCCCGTATTGCAGCCGCTTTTGGCTCCAATGCATCTACCATCGGTGTTTTTTTTGAAAAGCCACCAACCGAGAAGAAAACAGGTACAGCAGGCTGGTACAACGCTGCAGCATTTGACAAAGCGGCTAATGAAGCGGGTTTGTATGCCAAAAGCATCAACGGTGATGCCTTCTCTCACGAGGCCCGCGCTAAAGTTATCGAGCTGATCAAAGAAGATCTGGGTAATATCGATATGGTTGTTTACTCACTGGCATCACCAGTTCGTAAATTGCCGGATACCGGTGAAGTGACCCGTTCCAGCCTGAAACCCATTGGCCAGCCATATCGCTCAACGGCGATCGACACCAACAAAGATGTGATCACCGAAGCAGAGATCGAGCCGGCGACTGAGCAGGAAGTTGCTGATACCGTAACGGTAATGGGCGGCGAAGACTGGGAACTGTGGATCAACGCTCTGAACAATGCCGGTGTTCTGGCTGAAGGCTGTAAAACCGTTGCATACTCCTACATCGGCACAGATATTACCTGGCCGATCTACTGGCACGGCGCACTCGGTAAAGCAAAAGAAGATCTGGATCGTGCTGCGGCAGAGCTGAACAGTAAACTAGGCAAGAAAGGCGGTAGCGCAAACGTTGCGGTTCTCAAATCCGTTGTAACTCAGGCTTCTTCGGCTATTCCGGTTATGCCTCTGTATCTGGCGATGGTGTTCCGCATTATGCGTGAGCAGGGCCTGCACGAAGGCTGCATGCAACAGATCCATCGGATGTTCAGCACCCAGCTGTTCAAAGACGATAACAGCGCACCAGCGACCGATGACAGCAATCGCCTACGCCTGGATGACTGGGAACTGAGAGAAGAAGTTCAGGAGGAGTGCCGCAAACTATGGCCTCAGGTAACCACTGAGAACCTGTTTGATGTGACGGACTACCAGCTGTACAAGGACGAGTTCCTGAAGCTGTTTGGTTTTGGTCTCGACGGCGTTGACTATGAAGCAGATGTAAGCCCTCTGGTAGACTTCCAGCCTATCGAGCTGTAGCTGTATGCAATAAACAGAGCGGTTCCCGATAAGCCTCCCTGGTATCCCCCATTTTTGGCATGACCACCAGAGAGGCTTTTTATTTTTCGGAACCCGAACTGGCTTCTTTAAATAGCAGGCATAAAAAAACCCGCTTTCGTAAAAGCGGGTTTTTCAAATTTGGCTCCCCGAGCAGGACTCGAACCTGCGACCAATAGATTAACAGTCTACTGCTCTACCAACTGAGCTATCAGGGATCTCTCTAAGAGATGGCGCGTATTATAGACGCTATATTGCTCCAGTCAACACCATTTCTTGATTTTTTTTGTACTCAGGTCATATTGTTTACACAGCTACCATAGTAATAGAGCGCAATCCTAGTAAGATAATACCAAAGTGGACTTAATGGCAGATTTTAGCGTGAAAATAAGATCAGAAACTCCCTTCGCACGTATTCCTGTATGCGACTCAGAATTTAATGTTATCGCATACGAGCTTATGGTTGGGGGCACAGGACAATATCAACCTGCCTTACCAGAAATTATTTCAGCCACTCTCACGGATCCCAGAATTCATGACCTTCTGAACCATCGGCCTGCATTGTTACTTGCGGATGCCGAAGCAGTAAAGCTTATATACAGTGAGCTCCGCTTTCCTATGAATCAGTTCTGGCTGATGCTGGAATCGCGTCAGGCAATACGCGTTGACCCATTTCTGATCAAGGGTCTGAAAAAAAGAGGCGCACACTTTGGGCTATCGATTAATCATGGCGATCTGCCGGACCTTTCTGACGAATTGCTCAGCAGCATCAGTTTTATCCGGGCGCCAAGCGAACACTATCTGAGACGCAACCTAAACCTTCAGGTTGACGGAAGCTGGCGCTGTATAGCCTCCGAGGTAGATAGTGAGAAACTCTATACCCAACTCCGGGAGCAGGGAATCAACAGTATCCAGGGACGTTATCTGCCAAAACCAGAAACCACGGATATAAAACAGTTTCCAAGCAACAAGCTTATCGCCCTAGAAATTCTGAATCTTCTGGGCGATGTCAATGTTTCCCTGGAAGACCTGGAAAATCTCATTATTCAGGACTTACAGCTTTATTATAAACTGTTAAGATTTATTAATTCTGCGTATTATAACTTTAATCGTAAAATCAGTAATATTAAAGAAGCTCTGATCTACCTGGGACTCAACTCATTACGTAGTATCAGCCTGGTTATAGCGCTGTCGGAATCGACAACCCGCTCTCCGGATCTCTTTTATCTGGCCCTGACCCGGGCCAGGATGTGCGAGCTTCTGGCCAAGTCACATGGCTGGCCCAATGAGTCCATATTTTTTAACGCAGGACTTATTTCTCTATTGGATGTTTTGCTGGATATTCCGATGGATACCATTCTGCCGGAGCTTCCCCTCAGCGCAGCGATTAAAGATGCTGTACTGAATTTTGAAGGAAGGACAGGGGCGGCCCTGCAATGTGCCATCTATTATGAACATGTGGACTGGCAAAAAATCGAGGATAGCCAGTTCGATAAGGATCTCGCACACTCGGCTTACCTGGAAGCAAGCCGATGGGCAACCGCTCTGCAGGAGGGACTCACCTCTACAGCAGAGTCATAGGAGTTTTTAAGATTATGAGCAAACTTCTGAACACGGTAAATCAACGGACCCAGTTGGCCGGAGAAAACCGTTTGGAACTTCTGCTGTTCCGCCTGGAAGACAAGCAGCTTTATGGCATTAATGTGTTCAAGGTGAAAAAGATCATCACCTGTCCCGCATTAAATGAGATGCCTCATCGCCACCCTATAGCCCTGGGTGTTGCCAATACAATGGATGGCCCACTGCCTATTCTGGATCTCAAGCTGGCCATAGGCCATGGTCCGTCTACTAAAGTCCGTGGAAATAGCGTCATTCTTGCGGAATATAATCGCAAGATGCAGGGTTTCCTGGTACATAAAGTTGAACACATTATTAATATTGAGTGGAGCGAGATTCACCCACCACCAAGGAGTGTTGGCAAAGAGCATTATCTGACAGCTATCTCCAAATATGGTGACGAGATTATCGAAATCATCGATGTTGAGAAGATCATCGCAGAGATCATGCCTTTCAATGAAACAGTGAACAACCCTTTAACAGAAGCACTGGACTCTGCTTATGAGAAGCAGAACGAAGAAGGCACAGCTCCGAATAAAAATGTTCTGGTTGTCGATGACTCTGTCGTTGCCCGCAACCAGATAAAACGCTGCTTAGAGGCTGTAGGGTTTACCTGCACACTGCTGAAAAATGGCCTGGAGGCCTATCAACACCTCGAAGAAATCACAGTTTCCGGCAGACATCCTAATGATGAATACCTGATGATGATTTCCGATATCGAGATGCCGGAGATGGATGGTTATACACTAACCCGCCGCGTGAAAGAAAATCCAGACATGAAAGACCTCTACACACTACTGCACACATCCCTGAGCGGCGTCTTCAATAAAGCGATGGTGGAGAAAGTTGGGGCTGATGATTTTATTGCTAAATTTGATGCCAATGAACTGGCTAATGCCGTACTGGAGCGCCTGAAACCCTCCAGCGCGGCCTGACTGAAAACTTAAACCCGCCAAATAAAAACCTGATCAGATGATCAGGTTTTTTACCTTCAGCTATACTAAAATCAATGCAGGCGGTCATTACTCATTAAAAGTTTCATCTTTTCAGTTGTAGGCCTCTCAACCACACCTCTCTCCGTCACAATCACATCAATAAGGTCAGCAGGAGTGACATCAAAGACTGGATTAAACACCTCTGTTTTATCAGGTGCAATCTGATGGCCTTTAACAGTTACAACCTCTTCCCGGCCTCGCTCTTCAATAGGAATATCATCTCCGTGCTCCAGGCTCATATCAATGGTGCTTGAAGGCGCTACAACCATAAAACGAACACCATGGTGCAAAGCTAACACTGCAAGATTGTAGGTTCCTATTTTATTAGCAACATCACCGTTTGCAGTAATACGATCCGCACCGACAATAACCCAGGATACATCCTGGGTTTTCATAATATGAGCGGCAGCACCTTCAACATTAAGGGATACAGGGATTCCTTCCCGCATTAGCTCCCATGCTGTTAAACGGGCACCCTGGAACCAGGGGCGGGTCTCATCCGCATGCACGTGATCAATCAAACCTTTCTCAAAAGCAGTTCTGATAACACCCAGAGCCGTTCCAAAGCCACCGGTTGCAAGCGCTCCAGTATTACAGTGAGTCATCACCGATCGCCCTGAATCCTGGGTCTCTGCGATCAGGTCAGCTCCAAACTCACCCATTGTACGGTTAGCAGCCACATCTGATTCATGAATCTCAATAGCAACTCTCAACAGAGCGTGCTGAGGAGGTTCTTCCGGATTGAGCTTCTCAATTACCCCTCTCATTTTATCAAGGGCCCAAAACAGATTCACTGCCGTCGGTCTTGAGTCAGCCAAGGTCTGAATATGTTCTTCCAAAGCAGCCTTCCAGCTTTCAGGGCTTACCTCAAAAGACTCTTTGGCCGCCAATACGACACCATAAGCTGCAGCTACGCCAATAGCAGGGGCGCCACGGACAACCATATCAGTAATTGCTGAAGCCACAGAATCTGAGTCATAATAAGAAAGATACACCTCTTCTTCGGGGAGAATTCTCTGATCCAATAACAGTAGGTGGTCATCCTGCCAAATAATCGCCTCTACACCCTTCTCATTGGTACTACTCATTCAAAACTCCGGTGTCAGTGCCGCTCATGACGAAATTTTTTCGCAAAAGTATGGCGACGCAATAAAAGCAAGGCGGCCATTATAACGATGGGCAAAAAAATCGACAGTGCCAGCGTATTAAAAAGTGCATATACTGTGTGGAAGTTTTTGTTATCTATCAGGATTTTCTCTTATGACGAGCCAAGTTGATTCTCTGTTACATGCTCGCTGGATCGTACCGGTTGACGAAGCCCAATCCGTACTGGAATACCACAGTATCGCCATCGATCAGGGTAAAATTCTGGATATTTTACCTACAGATCAAGCCAGTGAGAGATACTCAGCAAAACATGAGCAGACGCTTGACGACCAGCTTCTGATGCCAGGCCTAATTAATGCTCATGGGCATGCAGCCATGAGTCTCTTTCGTGGCCTCGCAGATGACCTGGCTCTCATGACCTGGTTACAGGAGCACATCTGGCCTGCCGAGGGTACTTTTGTCAGCCCTGAATTCGTTCGTGACGGCACTCAGCTGGCGATCGCCGAAATGCTTAAATCCGGTACCACTTGCTTCAGTGATATGTATTTTTATCCCGATGTTGCCGCAGAGACTGCTGGTGAACTTGGTATCCGTGCCCAAATCTGCTGCCCAATTCTTGATTTCCCAACGCCTTGGGCAAAAGATGCTGATGAGGGTATCCACAAGGCGATCGAAGTACATGCAACACAACGTCATAATGCACTGATATCCATCGCCTTTGGGCCCCACGCACCCTATACAGTCTCCGATGAGCCGTTAAAGAAGATAGCGTCAATCCAGGAAGAACTGCAAATACCGGTTCAAATGCATGTCCATGAAACCGCATTTGAAGTAGCTGAAGCCGAAGAAAACGGCCAACGACCAATAGCCCGCCTCTCCCAACTGGGACTGTTGGGACCTAACTTTCAAGCCGTACACGTCACTCAGCTGAATGATGAAGATCTTTCTCTTCTGGTCCGGCACAATGTCAAAGTCATTCACTGCCCGGAATCAAACCTGAAGCTGGCCAGCGGCTTCTGTCCCGTTGATAAACTTATTAGATCAGGTATCACTGTTGCGCTAGGTACTGACGGCGCAGCCAGTAACAATGATCTGGATATGTTCGGTGAGATGCAAACTGCAGCCCAGCTTGCCAAAGCAGTTTCTGGTGATGCCTCATCAGTCCCTGCCTATGAAGCCATTAAAATGGCGAGCCTTAAAGGCGCTGAAGCCTTAGGCCTGGAGAAGATCACCGGCAGCCTGGAGATCGGTAAAGCTGCAGATATCATTGCCATTGATATGAGCCAACCAGAAACCCAGCCCGTTTATCACCCCACTTCACAGCTGGTTTATACCCGTATGGCAGATAAGGTAAAACACGTATGGGTTAACGGCAAAATGTTGGTTCGGGATGGTATACTCACCCAGATAGATATCGAAAAACTGAAACAAAAAGCCCGTCAGTGGGGAGAAAAAATTCGTGCAGGAGACAGCCATGACTGAGTCAAATACTACTCAAAACGTTGACTACAGTGAAGTCGCAAAGTTTGAGGCTTTGGCCTCACGTTGGTGGGATCGTGAAAGTGAGTTTAAACCTCTGCATGACATTAACCCATTACGCCTGAATTTCATTGATGAGCGCGCAGACCTTGCCGGCAAAAAGGTACTGGATGTTGGCTGTGGTGGTGGCATTCTCAGCGAAAGCATGGCCCAGCGCGGCGCAGATGTTTCCGGAATCGATATGGGTGAAGCTCCTCTCTCAGTTGCCAAATTACACCAGCTGGAGAGCGGCCTGAAAATCAATTATCGTCGCATCACCGCTGAAGAGCTGGCAGAACAGGAACCGAAGCAGTATGACGTAGTAACCTGCCTGGAAATGCTGGAGCATGTCCCTGAACCAGCAAAGGTTATTGCTGCATGCGCACGCTTGGTTAAGCCCGGTGGACAGGTTTTTTTCTCAACGATCAACCGCAACCCTAAAGCCTATCTGTTTGCCATTGTCGGCGCTGAATATCTGCTTCGCATACTCCCCAAGGGTACCCATGACTTCAGCAAGTTTATTCGTCCGTCTGAACTGGGTAACTGGACCCGGGCTGCAGGTCTTAAAAATGGCGACCTGACAGGTATGGTTTACAATCCGCTAACCAAGCACTACAAACTGAATTCAAATGATGTATCAGTCAATTATCTGCTCCAGTGTTTTAAACCCTCAGACACAATTTAAGGACATCCAGGCCGCACCAGCGGCCTGTTTTTATCATGATAAGATCACCCTCTGCAGTATTGTTCGACCTTGATGGCACCCTGCTCGATACTGCCAACGATCTCGCAAACTGCCTTAATCTGCTGCTTACCGAAGAAAAAAGACCGATACTCCCGTTGGAATCGATAAGACTCCACGTTTCAAACGGTGCCAATGCTATGCTCGATTATGGCTTTGGTTCCGTCCCGGATGATGAAAAACGACACCTGCGTGAACGCCTTCTTCAGCTCTATGAGGCCAATATAGCCACCCACACCGTTTGGTTTGAAGGACTTGAGGAATTTACCACCCTACTCAGGGCAAAAGCTGTGCCCTGGGGAATCGTCACAAACAAGCCCCGCCTTTATACCGATCTTCTTCTGGATGCCATGCAGATCAACTCGATCATTGATGTTGTCGTATGCCCTGATGACCTGAACATCGCTAAACCTGACCCCCGCCCCATGCTACACGCCTGTCAGAAAATAGGTGTCAGACCTGCTCAGTGTGTTTACGTAGGCGACCATATTCGGGATATAGAGGCAGGCAAAGCAGCCGGAATGAAAACCATAGCAGCTGCTTATGGCTACCTGGAGGAGCCAGAGCGTGTTTCCGAATGGCAGGCCGATTATATTATCCAAAGAAGTTCAGATCTTGCCCGGCTATTTGAGCTTTGAGCTTCATGGAAAGAATCACAAACAAAAAAACGACCCGAAGGCCGCTTTTTTAGAGATATTAACGAATCAAACTTCCGCATCAACCTTTGGGGGCTGAGCGTCGTACTTCTGACCATTAACGCCCTTACTATCCGGTCCCATAAGGTAAAGATATGTCCCCATAATCTCTTCAGGTGTCCGCAACGTTGCAGGGTTCTCACCGGGGTATGCTAATTGGCGCATGCCTGTACGGGTAGCACCAGGATTCAGGCTGTTAACACGGATGTTGGATATATTCTCAAGTTCATCAGCCAGGGTTTCCATCAGGCCTTCCGTCGCGAACTTGGAAACGCCATAGGCACCCCAAAATGCACGCCCTTTCCGGCCGACACTTGAAGAGGTGAAAATCAGGCTGGCATCCTCTGATTCATACATCAGGGAAAGCAAAGACTGAGTCATCAGGAGTGCAGAGTTAAAATTAACTTGCATCACCTGCTCCCACATTTGAGGATTATAAGCCTCAACCGGCGTTAACGAACCAAGAATACTGGCATTGTGCAGAATACCATCAATACGGCCAAACTCTTTCAGCAGCAGCTCCGCCATTTCACCGTAGTCTTTATAGGTAGCAGTCTCAAAATTCAACGGAAAAATAGCAGGCTGAGCACCACCCGCTTCTTCAATTTCATCATATACTTCTTCAAGCTTTTTGATCGTACGTCCAACAAGAATAACAGTAGCACCATGTGCCGCATAACTCTTAGCCGCCGCACGACCAATACCATCACTGGCACCAGTAACTAAAATAATACGGTTTTTTAACAGGTTCTCAGGCGCTTTATAGCCAAACTCACACAACATAGAAATTCTCAACCTCACGTTAAATACTACCCACCCTGCTTTATAGGGCAGAGTTGACTCATATCCTTAAACAGCATCAACATTGCAGTTCGACTCTGAAACACCTCATCAGAACAGAGCTTAGCACTTGCATAACAACTGCAAAAACAGAGCCATCTGATGTCAGGCTGAAGCAGAATACATCAGGCTTAGACAAACCTAATAAAAGATCACTTCTAAAAACAAGCGGCGCATTGTATCCCAAAGCGCCGCCTATCTGTACAGACTGTATTTAAACTATTACTAAATCAAAACATTACTTCTGAGTATCCAAAAACTGGTCAGCAAGCTTAGATGCAGTCGTCTTCGGAAACTTACTCTTTACTTCATTCATTTGAGCTTTAGCTTTATCCATCTGCCCGTAACGAGCAAAAACAAGCCCTAGCTTATAACTGGCATCCGGCACTTTGCGGCTTTTTGGATAGGATTCAATAACCGTTCTGAAAACACGTTCAGCTTCCTGGGTCAGATTCTTAACCATGTAAAGCTCACCTAACCAGTAATAAGCATTAGGCAATAAGCTGGAATCAGGATAGTTCTTGATAAAGCCCTGATAGGCTGTAATAGCCTGATCAAACTTCTGCTGTTTAACCAGTGCATAAGCCGCCTGATAGGCTTCTTTTGCTGTACCACTGACAACCGGTAATTCAGAGTCTTGGTTTGGAGGGCTACTAACGGATGTTTTCTGAGTTTTTACATCAGCCAGCTGTTGCGAAAGCTCTGTCAAACGGCGGTCTGCATCAAGATAGCGGTCACGTCCATCATTCTGTAACTGAACAATCGCTTTTTGCTGACGCTCAACAACATTTCTCAACATCTGCATCTCTTGCTGCAACTGCTGAATCTGAAGTAAAAGCTGAGCATTAGCAGCATGCTGTCCCGATGCTGCAGATGAAACTTCGGCACCGAGGACGGGTGTCGAAGCATCAGTGAGAGTCGCTGCCTGAAGAGAGTATGATGCTGCCAAGATTGGCAGCATCCTTAAAGCGTTACGGAAAGGAATATGCATCCAGAATCCGCCTCAGCTTAGTATTTAATTTCTACACGACGGTTTTTAGACCAAGCAGCGTTGTTATGACCGATAACTGCTGGCTTTTCTTCACCGTAGCTGATGACTTCAATACGGTCAGCACTAACACCCTGAACCATGAAGTAGCTTTTAACTGCGTTGCCACGACGTTCGCCCAGCGCATTATTATACTCACGCGTACCACGCTCATCGGCATGACCTTCCAGAACAACGTTCTGCATAGGGTTTGCATTCAGGTAAGCCACGTGCAGATCCAGAACTTCACGGGAATCATCACGAATAGCTGACGTATCAAAACCAAAGTAAACCGTATCAACCTCAGGCATTGCAGCCATCGCATCAGCAGCCTGGTCCTGCATACCCTGAGTATCTTGGCCCATTTGCTCACCATTTACAGAAGAGTCTGTATTTGAGCCATCGCTAGTGACAACCGGCTGAACCTGGCCGTCAGAGGATGCAGAGTCTGAGCCTTGCTCCTGAGTTGCAGCGTTACCGCCACAGCCAGCCAGTACGGCCAGAGTTGCGCCAAAAAACAAAGTCTTGCTGTATTTTTTAAATTCCATATCAGGCTCCTGAAGAGATCGGACTTATTTTATAGTTAAAATCAAAAAGTTAATTCGTTAAAAAAGGCGACCACGTGGGTTCACGAACATCGGCTCGCTGGGAGGGAAGACGATAACGAATCTGACCATTAACAGATACAGCCCCCAGATAACCCCTAGATCCTTCCTGTGTCGCATAAATTAACATACTTCCATTAGGAGAAACACTGGGAGACTCATCTAATGGTGTCTGAGTCAGTATTCTCAGACGGTTATTTGCCAGTTCCTGTGCAGCAATATGAAATATCCCTTCCTTCTGATGCACAAAATAGATTTCAGTACCGTCTGGTGCATAACGCGCCCTGGCATTGTAGTTTCCTTCAAATGTCAGTCGTTCAGTTTCACCGGATACCAAATCAAGCTGGTAAATTTGTGGGCCACCACTACGGGAGGATGTAAACAATATCTTGCTGCCATCAGGAGACCATTCCGGCTCCGTATCAATTGCGTAGTGGTTAGTAATTCGTTTCATCTTATAGCTATTCAGATCAATCAGGTAAAGCTCAGGGTTACCATCTTTTGATAAAACAACCGCCAGTTTATTACCATCAGGTGACCAGGCAGGTGCTCCATTAAGCCCTTTAAAAGCCGTTAACTGGCGGCGTTTACCTGAATACACATTCTGAATAAAAACAGCTGGACGCCCGGTTTCGTATGACACATAAGCCAGGTGCTCTGCATCAGGTGACCAGGACGGAGACAATATGGGCTTATACGTCGTGAGAATAGACTTTTCCCGTCGTCCATCAGCATCCGACACTTTAAGTTCATACTTATTCTGGCCGCTTGCGTCTTTGCGGACTGTGACATAGGCCAATCGTGTAGAAAATGCCCCTTCAATACCCGTAAGGTGTTCAAAAACCTTATCACTGATATAGTGCGAACGGGAACGAAGCTCGCTGGGTTTACCGGAAATCACCTCACCTAATACCCGGGTCTGACGAACAACATCATAAAGTTCAAACTGAATCGTCAACACTCCTGGCGAGACAGAAGGTTTAACCTGGCCAATCAATAAATAATCCTGCTTTAGTAAGGACCAATCGCGAAAGTAAATCTCACTTTTTTGACTGGGCAGGCTGAGCATATCCGAACGGGATAAGGGTTTAATAAGACCACTGCGTTCAAGGTCATCCGAAATAATTTGAGCCACATCTTCAGCTAAAGCGCTCTGCCCAAGCCATGCAAATGGCACAACAGCAACAGGGGTAGCCCTGTCATTTCCCTGAGTAATTTCAATTGTTAAGTCGGCAATAGCCTGCTGGGTGACACACAACAAGGTAAAAGCAGCTGCTTTTAACCATTTTTTCAAATGCATTACTGAATATCCTCAGGTTTAAACACCAGATTGAAAGACCTGAATGCATCTCTTTGATGCGGTTTAAGATCCTGCAACTCCCTGAACGGACCTGCACGATAAACGGCCTGCTCAGCAGATCGGTCAAAAGCACTATCACCACTACGCTCAACCACATTAACTGACTTTACTTCACCCGTTGGCAAAAGTTCAATGGTTAAGATCGCTTGCATTCCCTTTCGGGCCGTTGGTGGCCGTGACCAGCTCTGCTCAACATAATTCTTAATCAGCATCTGCATAGACGCCAACTGCTCCTGATCTTCAAGCTGGGAGAGGAATGCCTCTTCCTCCTCAAGCGCAGACTGCATTGAGCGTCTTTCAGCATCTATCGACTGCTGACGTTTACGCTCAGCCTCGGCAGCAGCCAATGCTTCTTTACGCGCCTGAGCAGCAAGAAGCTGTGCTTCACGCTCCCGAAGCTCCTTCTGCTTTCGTATTTCTTCCGCTTTACGAGCCTCTTCCGCTTTGCGGGCCTCTTCGGCCTGAAGCTTCTGCCGCTTGACCTCAGCCTCACGCTTCGCTTTTTCAGCGGCGATACGTTCAGCTTCACGCTTGGCTATAGCCTTCTGGCGCTCACGCTCTTTTTGCTCAGCTTCTTTCTCACGCTGCCGGATCAATGCCTGCTTACGGGCTTCAGCTTTACGCTGAGCCTCTTGCTGCTTCTGACGTTCACGGTTCGCCTGAGCTTTAGCCGCCGCCTCTGCCCGCTGCTTCTGACGAAGCGCTTCAATAGGATCCTGCTGAACAGCTACAGCAGAAATAACAGCATCCGGGCGAATCTTCGGCATTCGCTGCTCTGATATTATGCTGGCCTGATGCCAGCCGAACCATAGCAGCCAACCCCCCAAAAGGTGGCAGCCTACAGCGATCAGAAACGGAAACAACAGGCCACCGCCCTGTATTTTAGTATCGGGTCTCATTTCTCTGGCGGCTGTGACAATAAACCAATATTTCGTGCTCCGGCCTGCTGTAATACGCTCATCAATTGAACGACAGCCCCGTATTCCACGTTTTTATCACCACGAACCAACACCTGAACACCAGGATTTTGCCGAGTGATTTTACCAACCTTAAGTGATAGATCTGCTGGCTTAATTGACTGCTCTTTATCTGGCCCAAGCTCCATGACATACTCACCTGACTTCTTTACGGCAACAATCAAAGGCAGATCATCCTCACTCACATCGAGGGGTGCCGAAACAGCTTCCGGCAACTCCACCTTTACGCCCTGAGTCAGAACGGGAGCGGTCACCATAAAAATCACCAGTAACACTAACATCACATCGATATAGGGAACGACGTTGATTTCAGCAACCAGCTTTTTAGGTTTACGGTAGCGGTATCCTGACATAATCAGCCTGCATTCTGATTGTGAACATTACGATGAAGAATACTGGAGAACTCATCAGCAAAAGTTTCGTAACGCACCATCAACAACTCAGTTTTTGTCGAGTAACGGTTGTAGGCAATTACAGCCGGAATCGCTGCAAACAGACCCATAGCCGTTGCAATCAGAGCTTCAGAGATCGATGGCGCGACAACGGCAAGAGTAGCCTGCTGAACATGAGCTAAGTCACGGAAAGAGTTCATAATCCCCCATACAGTTCCAAACAGACCGATATAAGGGCTGGTTGAACCTACTGTTGCAAGAAAGGGTAAATTCTCACTGAGGCGTTCCTCTTCACGGGCCAGGGCAACGCGCATCGCACGCTGAACACCTTCGAGTAACGCATCTGAGTCAACAGGCCCTTTCTGACTTAACCGGGAAAACTCTTTAAAACCAGCCCGAAAGATATTCTCAGCCCCAGAGCCATTTGACTCCTGCGAAACCTCAAGATAAAGCTGGGAAAGATCCATGCCAGACCAAAAGCGATCCTCGAACTCCTCCATGCTTTTTTTCGCATGCCCTATGACCGCCGCACGTTGCAGGATAAACATCCAGGAAAGAACTGAAGCCAAAACCAGGCTGGCCATTACTAACTGAACAACCACACTGGCGTTAATTATTAACCCCAGCAGAGAAAGCTTATCGTCCACATGCGCCCCTTTTAATCTGAAACCAAGAATCGGATACTAAATGGCCAAGATATTGTTATAAATGAAAAAATACTTTTTTTTCAATCTGTTCAGACAAGTGTGACAGAAAAAGTTCCTGTCTGAAAAGCTGTCATTTCCAATCAACATTCACAGCGCCCTGCTTTATTCTTGAGATCTATGGTCAGTCAAAGATCCTAAACGGCTCAGAACGGCTTCAGGTAAAGCTTTTGGCCGGTAGCTGTCGCCCTGAACACAAGCAACTTTTACTGTTGCAGTATTCAGTACAATTTCATTTCCAGCCACCTTTTTAACAATTTTTTGCTCAAAAACCAAATAGCTACGGGCTATTTTGTCAACTCTGACCAGGACCATCAGCTCATCATCAAGCACAGCCGGACGCTTGTAGTCCACCTGAACACCGGCAACGACAAACAGCAGGTTCTCGTCATTTTTCAATGCTTCCTGCTGGAACCCAATAGAACGTAGTGCTTCTGTACGCGCCCGCTCATAAAATTTCAGGTAGTTGGCATAATAAACAACACCTCCGGTGTCAGTATCCTCATAATAAATTCGGATTGGCCAACTAAAGGGAAAGTCATTACTTTGGCGTGTTTCTGACATTAAAGTAACCCTAGCATCTAATCGTTACGACATTAATTCTCAGGACGGGAGATACCGAAGTGAAGATAAGCCTGAGGCGTTACCATACGACCCCTTGGTGTGCGCATCATAAAGCCCTGCTGAATCAGGAAAGGCTCAAGAACATCCTCAATTGTGTCCCGTTCCTCCCCGATGGCAGCTGACAGATTATCCACTCCTACCGGCCCGCCCCCGAACTTCTCAATCATGGATAGCAGCAAACGGCGATCCATATGGTCGAAACCATGAGTGTCTACATTGAGCATATTCAAAGCCTGATCTGCTATATCACCGCTAATCACACCATCAGCCTTCACCTGGGCGAAATCACGAACCCGGCGTAACAAACGGTTAGCGATGCGGGGCGTACCTCTCGACCTCTTGGCAACTTCTAAAGCACCATGGGGCTCAATATCGATCTGCATCAACTCCGCAGAGCGTGTGACAATAGAGCTGAGATCCTCAACACTATAAAACTCAAGCCGCTGAACGATACCAAAACGATCCCGCAGAGGTGAGGTCAATAGCCCGGCTCTTGTCGTTGCCCCCACCAGCGTAAACGCTGGCAGGTCAATTTTAATGGATCGGGCTGCGGGGCCCTCACCAATCATAATATCCAGTTGATAATCTTCCATTGCCGGATAAAGTACTTCTTCTACGGCAGGGCTGAGCCGGTGGATCTCATCAATAAAGAGCACATCACCTTCTTCCAGATTGGTCAGTAATGCGGCAATATCACCCGCCTTTTCTAAAACCGGCCCGGAAGTACTCTTGATCGCAACTCCCATCTCGCTGGCGATAATATTAGCCAGTGTCGTCTTGCCCAAACCGGGGGGGCCAAAAACAAGAGTATGATCCAGCGCATCTTCACGGTTTCGGGCAGCAGAGATAAAGATCTCCATCTGCTCCCGAACCGCAGGCTGACCGACATAATCCTGTAGATACTGCGGCCGCATCGCCCGGTCATGGTGCTCTTCAGGTTCGCGGTTTAT
This sequence comes from Oceanospirillum sp., assembly GCA_048268485.1. Classification (GTDB taxonomy): domain Bacteria; phylum Pseudomonadota; class Gammaproteobacteria; order Pseudomonadales; family Halomonadaceae; genus Oceanospirillum. The sequence goes on along the minus strand of JBLWVL010000023.1, from coordinate 14,380 downwards.
GGCGGAAACTAGCCGGTCTGCTTCTATCATCAGGATGCCTATCGCTGCTCAATAAATATAATCAGATACTGTATATTAAATCATACCTTTTAAAGCAGCCCGAATCAGCTCCTCAGTACCCATTCCTGGTGCAAAGACACCATTAACCGCCTTACTGGCCTGAGCCGGTTTATAACCCAGCGCAATTAAGGCTTGCTCTGCCTCCTCACGACCATCCGCTAACTCAGGCTGTGTTGATGGTTCACCGGAATCCGGAGCCGTCAGTTCAAACACATCAGGATCGACGGCCCAGTCCTTCAGACGATCCTTCATCTCAATCAGCAAACGTTCAGCGGTTTTCTTACCCACACCCGGTAACTTCACCAGCGCATTGGTATCGCCCTCATTAACGCAACGAACAAACTGAGACGCCTCTATCCCGGAAAGAATAGTCAGCGCAAGTTTAGGCCCTACACCATTCACTTTGATCAGATCCCGGAATAAGCGCCGTTCATTGCGATCAGAAAAACCATAGAGTAGCTGGGCATCCTCCCGAACAACAAAATGCGTAAACAACACAACAGACTCACCCAAAGCGGGCAGCCGATAGAAGGTGCTCATAGGTGCTTCCACCTCATAGCCAACACCATTCACATCGATCAACAGCTGCGGCGGTCTTTTTTCGGCCAGAAGCCCTTTTAATCGTCCGATCATCACTCAGTCCTGAAAAAAATTAGCTTAATGCCCACCGGAAGCTCTTGATTTACGCAGTTCTCGTTGCCGACGTTTCTCGGCTGCTGTTTTATATGACAGCAAAAATACCGGCAGTTGCAGATTCCAGTATATCGCAGCAAGTCGAAGTCCAATAACAATCGTCATAGCAATCAGCGCACTGATCGACTCCATACCCGAAGGCAGATACCAGCGCATATTGACAAACACCACCGCCCCAACCATAGCCGCAGTAGCATAGATCTCTTTCTGAAAGATCATAGGAATTTCATCGGTTAGCACATCCCGGATAACGCCACCAAAAACACCGGTCATCACTCCCATCATCACAGCGATAACAGGCGGATGACCAATATTCATCGCCACCTGGGCCCCGATAACAGTAAACACCCCCAGACCTATGGCATCCGAAACCTGTAGCGTTCGATGGGGGAAAGGATGGAATCTTGCTGCGATAAAGGTAGCAACCGTTGTACCTACAATGATCCAAATATAAAGCGTCTCAATTACCCAGAATACAGGGGTGCGCCCAAGAACCAGATCCCGGATAGTTCCACCACCAATGGCCGTGACCATACCCACAACAACAACACCAAAAAGATCCAGTCGTTTTTCACTGGCGGCCAGTACGCCTGTTATGGCAAACACAATGGTGCCAAAAATATCGAGATAAAAAATAAAAGGGATATTAAACAGCATCATGCTGCATTACTCCGCGTGAAACTGACGCCAGCTACTGCTACGGCGGCCACCGCGTTTTCCGGCACCCGCAACCAAACCGAGATTTGAGTTGGCGTGACAGATCGCGATAGCCAGTGCGTCGGCGGCATCGGATTGAGGAAGATCGGAAAGTTTCAGTATTGCCGCAACCATCTGCTGTACCTGCTCTTTGGTTGCCGCTCCTGTTCCGGCCACTGCCTGTTTCACCAGACGGGCCGCATATTCACTCACGGGTAAACCAACGTTGGCAGCGGCGACAATAGCAACACCACGCGCCTGCCCCAACTTGAGTGCTGAGTCGGCATTTTTTGCCATAAACACCTGCTCAATAGCAAACTGGGTTGGTTGATACTGAGCAATAACCTCTGATACACCGGCATACACCTGCTGGAGTTTATCCGCCAGTGTATCGCCTGTGATTCTTATAAAACCACTGCCGATATAGTGCATGCGATGCCCCTGCATACGGATAACCCCATAACCGGTCTTACGACTACCAGGATCAATACCCAGGATGATGGCCATAACTGTCCTTAAAATAAACCCGCCTGAATAAGGTCAGACGGGGAAACACCACTGACAACAGCAGTCGATAGATCTTAGCTTAGCTTTTCCATGACATCAGCCGGAATATCCGCATTGCTGTAGACGTTCTGAACATCATCAAGGTCTTCCAGGTGCTCGATCAGCGCCAGAATTTTCTCAGCCCCGTCCTTGTCCATTGGTGCTGTAGTTGAGGGCACCATGGTCACTTCGCCACCAGCAGCTTCAAGACCAGCCTCAGCCAGCGCTTCTTTAACGGCGTTGAACTCTGTCCAGTCTGTTGTGACCTCAATAGACCCGTCATCATGAGTCACAATATCTTCTGCTCCTGCTTCAAGAGCAGCCTCCATAATGGCATCCTCATCAGCACCAGCTTCAAAATAGATCTGTCCTTTTTTCTCAAACAAATAAGCAACAGAACCATCTGTACCCAGGTTACCGCCACGTTTGGAAAATGCGTGGCGCACCTCAGCTACCGTCCGGTTTTTATTATCGGACATACACTCAACCAAGAGAGCAACACCACCCGGCCCATAGCCTTCGTAGGTCATCTCTTCTACATTATCGCTATCGGCATCCCCTGCACCACGAGCAACAGCGCGATCAATGGTGTCACGGGTCATATTGGCACCCAATGCCTTATCCATTGCCGCACGCAAACGCGGGTTATCTTCCGGCAAAGGACCGCCCTGACGAGCAGCAACCGTCAGCTCCCGGATCAGTTTAGTGAAAATTTTGCCGCGCTTCGCATCCTGTGCAGCTTTCCGGTGTTTAATGTTTGCCCATTTACTGTGGCCAGCCATTCCAAACTCCCGTTTATATCTGAGTTATTTCAAAGTCCTTTCTTTATTTAATCGCAGCTGTATTGCTATTAAATAAAGACACTAAAACTAAAATGGGCATCAGAGAAAATCTGATGCCCATCACAATTGAGCAACTCAGCACTAAAGGTGCTGATACTCAACATTACTACAAACGATAGATATTACTCTTCCGTCGGTACAATTTTCTGACGCAGGCGGATATTCAGCTCTTTCAACTGCTCCGCGCTAACTTCACCCGGAGCAGCGGTCATAACACAGCCCGCACTCTGGGTTTTAGGGAAGGCGATCACTTCACGGATCGACTGAGTTCCGGTCATCAGCATTACCAGACGATCCAGACCAAAGGCCAGACCACCATGTGGTGGCGCACCGAATTTCAGCGCATCCAGCAGGAAGCCAAACTTCTCCTGCTGCTCTTCTTCACTGATACCCAGCACATCAAATACAGCTTCCTGCATTTTCTGATCATGGATACGGATCGAACCACCGCCCAGCTCAGTACCATTCAGAACCATATCATAGGCCACAGACAGAGCGTCAGCCGGGTTCGCTGCCAACTCTTCAGCGGAGCATGCCGGAGAGGTGAACGGGTGGTGCAGTGCAGACAGAGAACCATCGCTGTTCTCTTCGAACATAGGGAAGTCAACAACCCAAAGCGGAGCCCACTCGCAGGTGTACAGATTCAGATCTTCACCCAGCTTGCAACGTAGCGCGCCAATGGCCTCGTTAACCACTTTAGCGGTGTCAGCACCAAAGAAGATGATATCGCCATCCTGTGCATCAACACGATCCAGCACATCATCAATCACATTTTCCATAAACTTAACAATCGGCGACTGCAGACCTTCCAGACCCGCTTTACGATCATTAACTTTAATCCACGCCAGACCGCGGGCACCATAAATACCTACGAACTTAGTGTATTCGTCGATCTGCTTACGGGACAGTGACGCACCACCCGGAACACGCAGAGCAGCCACACGGCCTTTAGGATCAGTTGCCGGGCCTGAGAAGACTTTGAAGTCAACCTGCGCCATCAGATCACCCATATCCACCATTTCCAGTGGAATACGCAGATCCGGCTTGTCACTACCAAAGCGATGCATCGCTTCTGCAAATGGCATACGCGGGAATTCACCCAGCTCAACATCCAGTACTTCTTTGAACAGTTTCTGAGTCATGCCTTCAGCCAGGCCCATGATCTCTTCATCGGTTACAAAAGAAGCTTCGATATCAATCTGAGTAAACTCAGGCTGACGGTCTGCACGCAGATCTTCGTCGCGGAAACATTTAGCAATCTGATAGTAGCGATCCATGCCAGATACCATCAGCAGCTGCTTGAACAACTGAGGCGACTGAGGCAAAGCAAAGAAGCTGCCCGCATGAGTACGGCTTGGCACCAGATAGTCCCGGGCACCTTCAGGGGTAGCGCGGGTCAGAATCGGTGTTTCAATATCCAGAAAGCCTTTCTCATCCAGATAGTTACGGATGGTGTGTGTCATGCGGGAGCGGAAACGCAGTTTTTCCAGCATCTCCGGACGACGCAGGTCAACATAGCGGTATTTCAGACGTACGTCCTCACCCACTTTAACGTGCTCATCCAGAGGGAATGGAGGGGTTTCAGATGCGTTAAGTACTTCAACATCTTTACCCAGCACTTCGATCATACCGGTTGGCATATTCGCATTGGTCGTGCCTTCAGGACGTGCACGCACCAAGCCTTCAATTTTCAGCACATACTCACTACGGCTTTTATCTGCAGCAGCAAAAGCATCTACTGTATCAGGGTCAACAACCACCTGAGTCAAACCATCACGATCACGCAGATCTAAGAAAATAACCCCACCGTGGTCACGACGACGGTGAACCCAACCACAAAGTGTGACTGTTTCGCCGATATGGGATTCATTCAGTTCGCCGCAATAATGGCTGCGCATAATTATGTCCTGTTTTCCGGTTGTACTCTTTTATAGTTGCGAACTCAAAGCAAAAGCCGAGTCAGCAACCATGATTCATTAGCGGCAGAACGCCGAACGCGCCCGCAACACCTATTGTAGGTTGCCAGCGCTAACTTAATTCTTTATCAGCCCAGTATTAAAGTTTCTGTCGGCCATATAAGGCGAAGTATTATATACCCGACCCCGCACCAACTCCACCGCCCATCAGAAACAATTACGCTAAATTGGCAGGAAAAAGTACGTGAAAACAGAAATATAGCGGATTCATGGGCACAATATCAGCAGAGACTTACACCCAGGGCAGCTATCTCCGATGCAGATCAGACCGCACCGTAACGCTCACCAATCAACTGCCATAAACGATCCACCATGGGTTTTTCGTCACTGACAGAGCGATACAGGCAGATCGCCAACGGAATAACCCATTGCTCAGCCCCACAAGGCACAATGGCACCGGACTCAAGCTCCTGCTGTATGGTGACCTCAGGCAACCAGGCAACGCCTTCTCCAGCCAGAACCATCTGTTTAAGCCCCTGGGCCATTGCTGTTTCGTATACTTTCTTCAGGCTCAGATCACCCAATTGAGAGCGCAGACGCTCCCGGACAGCCTGACCCAGCATCGCTTCCGAAGTATAAGCCAGATAAGGCACATCCTGATCCACCCCCAACCGGTAGATCGCCTGGCCATGTCGCGTTGCCTTACACACCGGCATCAAACGCGTCCATCCCAGCTGACAATGAGGAAAAAGTGTTTCATCAAGCCTAATCCAGGACTGAGGGTCATGAAAGGCCAATAAAAAATCACACTCGCCTTTGCGCAGGGCATTCAGACCAACATCGACATTGGCCGCTTCTGTACGCACCATAAAGCCACTTTCCTGCTGACGAATCCAGCGCACCAGCTCCGGCATCAGAGTAAAGGTCAACGCATGGGCGGCACAGAAGTTAATTCGGGGAAGATAACCACCGGAAGGGGATAACTGGCGCACCGCAGCCTGCAACTGAGCCAGAACTTTACGCGCGGTAGGCAGAAACTGCTGCCCTGCATCGCTCAGTCGAACCGGCTGAACATCACGCTCGAAAAGCTGTGCCCCAACAGATTGCTCTAAGGTTTTAATACGACGACTGAAGGCGGGCTGGGTAACATGGCGCAAACGGGCAGCCTGGGAAAAACTCTGGGTTTTCGCCAACGCCAGAAAGTCTTCCAACCATTTTGTTTCTATATTATTCATCTTTTACTGCCAACCCCTTCACTCAAGGCGGACTATTGGAGTCAATTTCCACTCATAATTCAACCGCTGGTTAAGGCTTATTACTTAAAAAGGCAGTATTATTGGAAAAACAGTCAACAAGACCACACCACGACTGAAGAACACTACAGGAAGCCAATATGAAAAGAGCTTCGGCACTCACCGATCTGAGCAAAGAGCATCACACAGCCCTTGTTATCAGTAAGAAACTTAAAAAAGCGATCTCTGACACAGAATGCAGTACACCCAAAAAATTCTGGGATGAAAATCGCCTGAAATATGCCGACGAACTACTGCCACACTTTACCGAAGAGGAACGGCGTTTCGGGCACCTACTGGAGCCACCACTGAAAGATGAGTTTGAGGACGATCACAGCTACTTCCGGGACACCCTTAAACAAACATCAAAACAGCTCAGCACAGAACAGATTATCGAATTCGCAGAGCGCCTGATCAAACATGTACGCTTCGAGGAACGCACACTCTTCAAATGGCTCGAAGATCACCATCCGGATGACATTAGCACCCAATAACAGAAAAGCGACCCTGTCACCGCAAATCCCTGAAAAACAAAACCCCTGATAAAATCATTTATCAGGGGTTCTGCTCAACCTCAAACAACACATCAGTCACGAAGTATAGCCAGAGGCTTTAACCAAACCATCCAAGAAGGGCGGAATTACCCTCTATGGTAACGCTGTTCGACTAACGGCATTTTCACAACCGTCATGGGCAGCTTTTTACCGCGCACGCTGGCAAAAACCTGAGTCTCCAGTACAGAGAACTCAGTCGCCACATACCCCATTGCAACCGGCTTCTCAGCCGTCGGGCCAAAGGTACCACTGGTTACAACACCGATCTTGTTATCATCTGCATCAAACAACTCAGCACCCTCACGAACCGGCGCACGCCCCTCTGCAACCAACCCCACACGCTTACGGGTCCAGTCTTTATTGGCGATCTGACCCAGAATGATATCCGCACCTGGGAAACCGCCGGCACGTTCACCATCGGCACGACGCACTTTAGAGATTGCCCAGATCAGACTCGCCTCCAGAGGTGTGGTTGTCGTATCGATATCATGACCATACAAGCAGAGACCTGCCTCCAGGCGCAGCGAGTCACGGGCACCCAGGCCAATCGCTTCCACTTCCGGCTCCCCCAGCAGCAGACGACAGATACGCTCAGCTTCTGCCGACGGGATAGAGATTTCAAAACCATCTTCGCCGGTGTAACCGGAGCGGGAAACCAGACACTCAACACCATCGACTTTAACGGCACGGGCATCCATGAAGACCATATCTGCAGTATCCGGAGCAAAACGCGCCATAACAGCTGCCGCCGCAGGGCCCTGCAGAGCCACCAACGCCGCATCATCCATCACTTCCAGTTCAACATCGTCGCCCAGGCTAGCGCGCATATGGGCAATATCCTGCTCTTTGCAGGCGGCATTAACCACAACATAGAGATAATCACCATGATTGGTCACCATGAGATCATCCATAACACCGCCCTGCTCATTGGTGAACAACGCATAACGCTGCTTACCCACCGGCAGATCGATAATATCTACAGGCACCAAAGCCTCCAACGCCTTAGCCGCACTGGCACCACGCAACTTTACCTGTCCCATATGAGACACATCAAACAGACCCGCCTTCTCACGGGTATGGATGTGCTCTTTCTTAACACCCAGCGGATACTGAACCGGCATTTCATAGCCTGCAAACGGCACCATACGAGCGCCCAGCTCATTATGAAGGTCAAATAAAGGAGTTTTTTTCAGAGCACCCTGCGCGTCTGCCATCGTAAACCTCATATCAAAGACAAAGCCTCTGAACATATCAGACTATTTTTTAGCTGCTGCTCAAAGGGAAGTTGTGAACAGGTCGTAGTCACCAACCCAATCAATGTTTCTTATTGGAAACAAAGCTAACGAAATAGAAAACCTGATGCAAGAAAAGATTGCATTACAACGTATATCAAACATACGATCAGGCTGTCACCCACAGGACAACCGCATCATCAGTACTGGTGGAAACCAAAGAGTGCCCCATGGCGCAGTCATAGTAGGCTGAATCACCCTCCATCAGCTCAATCGGCTCGTAAAATTCAGTATAGAGCAACACAGAACCCGACAAAACGTAAAGCAGCTCCTCCCCCTCATGCCGCACCCACTCAGGGTATTCATCAATCGATCTGGCACGCACCACCGTACGGTAGGGAATCATCTTCTTATTGGTCAGCTGAGTACTGAGTAACTCATGCTCATAGGTCGGCGTTGGGTGTGGTTTACCCTCACCCAAACGGGTAATATCCCGACGCCCTGTGGCAGCTACAGCTTCTTTCGGCCGGGTAAAGAGCTGCGGCATATCGATCCCCAGCCCTTTGGCGAGCTTTGTCACCACAGAGAAGGTCGGCGAGATCTGATCATTTTCTATCTTTGATAACGTAGAGCGGGCCAGCCCGGTCAATTTACTGGCCTCCTCAAGGGTCAGGCTCTGACTCAGCCGAATTTCCCGTACCCGCTTACCCAGCTCCAGAGGCTCAACATAAGACTCCGCATTGGCCTCAGCGCGGGCAACCCGGATCTTTTCTTCACGCTGTTTTTCTTCGATCAGAAAATGCGGTTCTTCAGGCATCGTAATTCCCTATATGATTTTCCATGGCTCAACCAGGCAGCAATCACACCTGCTCACAACCACATAACGAACAAAACATGTTACACAAGGGCTTTGCGCTTTTAAAGCAAGCAGAAGGCAATTCCCTTCTGAAGAAACCCTTGTTTCCGATTGGAAATTTTTATTGCGCTGCCTCAAGCCAATTTGATAATCTGAAGGCCGATAAGCAAGGCCGTCTTATACTTAAGGCATACAGGCTCTGAGGCAAGGTCAATCTAAAGAGTTCAGGATATCGTTTTCTGCTTCAGGCTTCGGAACAAAAATAAAAACAAAACCTAAAAAGCCGCCAAACAGACATAAGCTGCTCTTAATCTATACAGGACATCTTTAAAAGGCAGGATGCAAGAGCACGGACTGGATTTGGCTGGAATAAGAGAGGAAGACTATGTCACTGAGTATTTTTGATCTGTTTAAAATTGGCATAGGCCCTTCAAGCTCTCACACTGTCGGCCCTATGATTGCCGCAAACCGGTTTATCGCTCAGCTGAAGAGCCAGACGGAAGATAACAACAGTCTAGACCGAATCAGCCGGGTAAAAACTGAGCTTTTTGGCTCCCTGGCACTCACCGGCAAAGGTCATGCAACCGACACCGCAGTGTTACTTGGTTTACTGGGTGAGCAACCGGACACGGTTGAAACCACAGCTGTCAATCAGCTGATCAGCACCATTCGCCACAACAAGCAGCTAATGCTCGGAGGCGAACACAATATCGAATTTAATGAAGCGCAGGATCTGGTGTTCCACTTTCAGGATTCACTGCCGGAACACCCGAATGGTATGCGTTTCAGTGCTTTTGATCAGGCAGGCATGGTTTACTGCCAGGGCGTTTACTACTCCGTAGGCGGTGGCTTTGTTCTCAGTGAAGAAGAGATAAAAGTCAGGCCGGAGCTCAGCGCCGCATCCCAGCTGCCTAAAGAAGTGCAGCAGGACACCGCCGAACTGCGCCCCTACCCGTTCAAAAGCGGTAAAGAGTTACTGGCCAGAGGTCAATCCTCCGGTAAGACCATCGCCCGGATGATGCTGGATAACGAGATCGCACTGCAAGTGCCGGTATTAACCGATGAAAGCCAATGCGAAGCTGCGATACGACAGCAACTGATGAATATCTGGCAGGTGATGGATGATTGCGTCCGTAAAGGCTGCAAAGAGACCGGCGAACTACCGGGCGGACTGAATATAAAGCGCCGCGCACCTGAACTTTATAAAGAGTTGACAGAAAAACCTGAAAACGCCCTGAAAGACCAACTGACGGTGATGGACTGGGTTAACCTGTTTGCCATGGCTGTTAACGAAGAAAACGCGGCAGGTGGTCGTGTTGTTACCGCTCCGACCAACGGAGCCGCTGGTGTTATACCGGCAGTTCTGAGCTATTACGTGCGCTTTCTGCCCAACGCCAGTGAAGCCGGCATTATTGAGTTTTTAGCCACCGCCAGCGCCATCGGTATGCTCTATAAAGAGAATGCCTCTATCTCAGCGGCGGAAGTGGGCTGCCAGGGTGAGATCGGCGTCGCCTGCTCCATGGCCGCCGGAGCCTTATGCGCAGTAATGGGCGGCACAAACGAACAGATCGAGAATGCCGCCGAGATCGGCATGGAACACAATTTAGGCTTAACCTGCGATCCCATTGGAGGATTAGTTCAGGTGCCCTGCATCGAACGCAACACCATGGGGGCGGTCAAGGCGATCAACGCCGCCCGTTTAGCGATACGTGGTGATGGTCATCATCAGGTCTCACTGGACAGCGTGATAGAGACGATGCGTCAGACCGGCCACGATATGCAGGACAAGTATAAAGAAACCTCAAGAGGTGGCCTTGCAGTTAATGTGGTCAACTGCTAATCCTTCTTTAGGCGAAAAAAACCTGAAATAGAACAAAATAAACGGGAAATATCGCTTCCGGGCTTTGTTTCCCGTACGCATTTAAAGATAATCACGGCCAGCGCCGGATAACCGTTCCGGTTGCTGCCATTTAGTCATTTAATTAGATCTAATCAGACAAAGATTGAGGAATCGAACATGAGCAATATTCCGGGCAACCTGAAGTACACCGCTTCTCACGAGTGGGTTCTGGACAACGGTGACGGTACGGTTACTGTTGGTATCACCGATCATGCACAGGACCAACTGGGCGACGTAGTCTTCGTTGAGCTGCCTGAAGTTGGCCGTGAAGTGGATGCTGGTGAAGAGTTCTCTCTGGTTGAATCTGTAAAAGCTGCATCTGATATCTACGCACCGGTTACCGGTGAGATCGTAGAAGTTAACGAAGAGCTGGAAGGCGCACCTGAAACCATCAACGAGCACGCATTTGAAGATGGCTGGATCGCAAAAATCAAACTGGCTGATGCTTCTGACCTGGAAGGTCTGCTGGATGCGGAAGCTTACGCAGAGCGTGTAGCGGAAGACGCGTAATCCCGATGCTTGATCAATAAAACCGGCCTTTGCCGGTTTTATTGACTCCGGACACCTCTGGTCGCCCCGACTGGATCCCCTTTTGATCGACTCCTCCCCTGAGCCGGTTAACTATTTTGACTATAGGTTGATAAAAATGGCAGTTGATACGCGCACATTGAGCGAACTTCAACAACATAATGAGTTCACTCATCGTCACGTAGGTCCTGACGCAGCGGAGCAAAATGCTATGCTGTCTGCGCTGGGTTCCTCCTCCCTGGATAACCTGATCACAGATACCGTACCAGGTACTATTCTGCAGAAAGACGCGCTGACAATGGACACAGGCATCAGTGAAGTAGCCGCTCTGGCGGAACTAAAAGCACTGGCCGACCAGAACACCGTTAACAAGTCTTACATTGGCATGGGTTATCACGGCACCCACGTGCCGAATGTTATTCTGCGCAACGTGCTGCAGAATCCGGGCTGGTACACTGCTTACACGCCTTATCAACCTGAAATATCCCAGGGCCGCCTGGAATCTCTGCTGAACTACCAGCAGATGGTCATGGATCTGACCGGCATGGATCTGGCAAACGCCTCCCTGCTGGACGAAGCAACTGCTGCGGCAGAAGCGATGACCCTGTGCAAGCGTTCTAACCGCAAGAAGAGCGACCAGTTCTTTGTTGCTTCTGATGTACACCCGCAGACTCTGGATGTGATCAACACCCGTGCGGAATACTTCGGCTTTGACGTTGTCGTGGATGATGCCGAAAACTTAAGCAACTACGACGTATTTGGCGCTCTGATCCAGTACCCCGGCACTTACGGCGACATTACTGACATCAAAGCCGTCATCGATGCCGCTAAAGTACAGAAAGCGATGGTAGCAGTTGCTGCTGACCTGCTCTCGCTGGTGGTTCTGAAATCCCCTGGCGAGCTGGGCGCTGATGTTGTTCTGGGGTCTACCCAGCGCTTCGGCGTACCTATGGGCTTTGGTGGTCCTCACGCGGCGTATTTTGCAGCCAGTGAGAAACTGAAGCGCTCTGTTCCGGGTCGTATCATCGGTGTATCGGTCGACGTTAAGGGCAATCAGGCCCTGCGTATGGCGATGCAGACCCGTGAGCAACATATCCGTCGTGAGAAAGCGACCTCTAACATCTGTACCGCACAGGCACTGCTGGCCAATATGGCCGCCTTCTACGCGGTATATCACGGCCCTGACGGTCTGAAGCGCATTGCTGAGCGCACCCATCGGCTGACCGCGATTCTGGCCAACGGCCTGAATGCCAAAGGCGTTGAAACCAACAGCACCTACTTTGACACCCTAACCTTTGACGCTGACGAAGCGGTTTACCAGCGGGCACTGGATAACGGTTGCAACTTCCGCAATGTGGAGGGTGGCAAGCTGGGTGTGAGCCTGGATGAAACCACGACCCCTGCTGATGTTGCTCAACTGTTCGACATCATTCTGGGTGAAGGTCACGGTCTGGATGTGGCTGAACTGGATGCCGCTATCGTGAACGGTGCTGCCACCGGTATCACCGCTGAGATGCGTCGTGACGATGCTATCCTGTCGCACCCGGTATTCAACACGCACCACTCAGAAACTGAGATGCTGCGCTACATGAAGTCTCTGGAAAACAAAGACTACTCACTGGTTCATGGCATGATCCCTCTGGGCTCCTGCACCATGAAGCTGAACGCAACAGCCGAGATGATTCCCGTCACCTGGCCTGAGTTTGCTGATATCCACCCGTTTGCGCCGAAGGACCAGGTAACGGGTTACTTCGAAATGATCCGTCAGCTGGAAAAGCAGCTGGAAGAGATCACCGGCTACGATAAAATCTCCATGCAACCAAACTCAGGTGCATCCGGTGAATATGCGGGTATCCTTGCGATCCGCAAATACCAGGAGTCTATCGGTGAAGGCCATCGCGATATCTGCCTGATCCCTTCCTCTGCCCACGGTACTAACCCGGCAACTGCCGCCATGATGGGTATGAAGATCATCGTGACCAAATGTGATGACAACGGTAACGTTGATATCGCAGATCTGGCAGCGAAAGCAGAAGAGCACGCTGATCGCCTGTCTGCCCTGATGGTCACCTACCCGTCGACACATGGTGTTTACGAGGAAGATATCGTCGAAATCTGCGACATTATCCATAAGTTTGGCGGCCAGGTTTACATGGATGGCGCCAATATGAACGCCCAGGTCGGTATCGCCAAGCCGGGGCATATCGGCTCTGACGTATCACACCTGAACCTGCACAAAACCTTCGCTATTCCACACGGCGGCGGCGGTCCGGGTATGGGCCCTATCGGTGTTAAAGCGCATCTGGCACCTTTCCTGTCCAACCACAGCGTAAGCAGTGTTGAAGGTATCGAAGGCGAAGGCATCGGTGCAGTTTCTGCCGCACCTTACGGCTCTGCAGCAATTCTGCCGATCACCTGGATGTACAACCGCATGCTGGGTAAAAATGGCCTGAAGCGCTCCACCGAAGTTGCGATTCTGAATGCTAACTACGTGGCAGAGAAGCTGTCCGGTCACTATCCGGTTCTGTTCCGTGGTCGCAACGACAAAGTAGCCCACGAGTGCATTATCGATATCCGCCCTCTGAAAGCAGAGTCCGGTATCTCGGAAGAAGATATCGCCAAGCGCCTGATGGACTACGGCTTCCACGCACCGACCATGTCCTTCCCGGTAGCCGGTACTCTGATGATCGAACCGACTGAATCTGAGTCTCAGGTTGAGCTGGATCGCTTTATCGAAGCGATGGTTAAGATCAAAGCGGAAGTGGCTAAGGTTCAGAGCGGCGAATGGCCACTGGAGAACAACCCACTGGTAAATGCACCGCACTCGCAGGTTGACCTGATTGAAGAGTGGGATCACCCGTACAGCCGTGAAGAAGCGGTATTCCCAAGCGCCCACACCCGCGCCAGCAAGTTCTGGCCGGCTGTGAACCGTGTCGATAACGTTTACGGCGACCGTAACTTTATCTGCTCTTGCCCGGGCATTGAAAACTACGAAGACTAAACGTCTGAGTGGGTTACAGCGCTATTGATAGCGTGTGGTAGAAAACAAAAGCGAGCCGAAATCGGCCCGCTTTTTTTGTGCCTGATAGTTACCTCTACACACAGGCTAGGATGAGCAGAGCGAACTCCAGCAAATCTCCGTTAGGATGCGAAACAGTTAGCTCAGATATCCTTTACAAGGCTTTCTAATGACAAAATCCGTGATACAAGAATACTTCGATCATCTACGGAGAAACGTGATAATTCGTGTAAAATAAAAGCCACC
>JBLWVL010000022.1:0-59791 GCA_048268485.1 Oceanospirillum sp. | reverse complement strand
CAAGCGCCTTATTTGGCTGACTGCGTGAGCAGGCCGCCCAAAAGAACCCCGCTTCCATGAAGCGGGGTTTTTTTATGCCTGGAATTTATGGTTGGGAGAAGCATTGCCGGGTAGTACGTTGATCAATCTAGATATGAGGGCCCAGTGTAGTTATATCATAATGCTATGACAGAGATTCGAAACCAGGTCTGGTTCAGGTTATACAGATGCTGAAAACGCCATAGAGGGTTATAGTAAGGCTTGGATTTTATGAGGTATTGTTGTGGATAATTCGACTCTGATTAACTTTTTTTCTGACGGTGAGTGGCACAGCGGTGTCGAGTTAGCTGAGATACTTGGGGTTAGCCGTGCTGCAATATGGAAGCGACTACAGAAACTGGAGTTGCTGGGCTTACGAATCGAGCGAGAACAAAGTAAAGGTTATCGGCTCGGGTATTCGTTTAAACCGTTAGATAGGTCGCTTCTAAATGTTGAAGGGGTTGATATCCGGCTGAATATGATTACTGGCAGTACGAATACTGATGCTCAGAATGCGGTTGCAGAAAAAAAAGTTCAATGGCCGGATAATTTCAGTGTTGTGCTTGCCGAGCAGCAAACAGCGGGTCGCGGGCGCAGGGGGCGTAGCTGGATAAGCCCCTATGGTGCGAACTTGTATATGTCTTGTGCTGCTGCATTACCTGTTGGTGCGGCCTCGCTTGAAACCCTAAGTCTGGAAGTGGGTATTAATGTTGCGCAGGTCCTGGAGGCGATAGGGGTTGCAGATGTTAAGGTTAAATGGCCAAACGATGTTTATTCGGGTGGTAGAAAGTTGGCAGGAATTCTTATTGAAGTCGATGGCGATCTTTCGAGCCAGTGCAATGTAGTGATCGGAATTGGTATTAACTTTACCAGCTCAAGCCTCCCTCAGGAAGATATTAATCAGCCATTTACAGCGGTAGACCAATACACGGATGTGCGGCGTGAAGAAGTAGCTGTCGCCCTGATAGACCGGATTTATGAAAGACTCAATCAAATTGTTTTAGGGGGAGCTTCTGCTCAACTGTCCGAGTGGGAAAGATATGACTTCCTCAAAGGAAAGCCTGTGACTGTATTTCTGGGTGCGCTGGAGGTGGAAGGTTTGGCTGAGGGTTTGGATGATCGGGGTAACATTCAGATCCGGCTTGGAGATGGTAGTTTTCGTACTTTTGCCGGTGGAGAGGTCAGTGTCAGAGCTAGATAACGTACTCTTTGTGGATGTTGGCAACACACGCATCAAGTATATGGTTGCAGGTTGCACTGAGATTAAATATGCAGATGCCTTTGATTCGCTGCCATTACAAGGTGTGGATGAAGTCAGGGTAGCGACAGTATCTCGTCATAAAGAGGTTTCTGACTGGTCTCAGTCGGTAAACATGCCTGTCAGGGTCGCTAGAGTTGCCAAATACCACAAAGGCTTAACAGTTGCCTATGATGATGTGTCCAGGCTGGGTGTTGACCGCTGGTTAGCTATGCTGGCTTTGTGGGTCGAAGAGCAAAAGGGCTTTAGTGTGATAGATCTGGGGACTGCGATTACTGCAGACTTTGTTGATAATGCCGGAATGCACCTGGGTGGCTATATTATGCCGGGTTATAGGCTTATGAAGGAAGCTTTGGGTGTTCATACCGCCCAGGTAGGATTTGGTGGAGATTCTTCAAGGCTTGAGCCTGGTGATAGCACTGAAAGCTGCGTAGATCATGGCATTAATCGCATGGTCTTTTCCTGGCTGGCTAATATTTATTCTATGGAGTCTAAGGATAATCTCTTTGTCTTAACTGGTGGTGATGCTGAAAAGGCTGTAGATACAGGGTGTGAGATAAATGCTGAAATTGACAAAACCCTTGTTATTCGTGGGCTGCGCTACTGCTTTGAATAAAAAAGGAAAAAAACTTAAAAAAAGATTTGCCAGAGGGTAATTGGGTTGGTATAGTACGCCCCGTTGCCGCAAGAGGCACAAGCGAAAAGCCAGATAGCTGTTTGGCTATCGATAGGTTTTAAGCTCGGAGGGGTTCCCGAGTGGCCAAAGGGAGCAGACTGTAAATCTGCCGGTTCGCCTTCGAAGGTTCGAATCCTTCCCCCTCCACCATTTTCTTGCGGGCATAGTTTAGTGGTAGAACCTCAGCCTTCCAAGCTGATGATGCGGGTTCGATTCCCGCTGCCCGCTCCAAGGCTCATGTAGCTCAGTTGGTAGAGCACTACCTTGGTAAGGTAGAGGTCACCGGTTCAAATCCGGTCATGAGCTCCAGTTTTGAAAAAGCAGACGGTTTATCCGTCTGTTTTTTTCTGTGTAGCTTTTAGCGTTTTGGCTTGCAAGCCTTTGTGCTCAAGAGTAGAATGCTCGGGCTGTTTTTTTGGCTCAGCGAGCAAGTGTTAGGCCAGTAGTTCAATTGGTAGAGCACCGGTTTCCAAAACCGGCTGTTGGGGGTTCGAGTCCCTCCTGGCCTGCCAGTATCTCCCCGTCTGGTATATCCTTCTCGGCAGCCGCCGAAATCTAAGGAGTTCATCATGAAAAGCAACGCGGAAACCCAGTCGTCAAATTTCGATGGTATTAAATGGGGTTTGGTAGTTCTGCTTGTCTCTGTTGCAGTGGCGGGAAATCTTTATTTTAAAGAATATTCGCCTTTATATCGCGTTTTAGGTGTTTTGGTTATTGCTATCGTTGCTGGCTTTGTTGCGATGCAGACCGAAAAAGGCCGCCGCTTCATAGATATGGCTGCGGAGTCTCGCGCAGAAATTCGCAAGGTTGTTTGGCCTTCGCGCCAGGAGACAACTCAGACAACCCTGATTGTTCTTGCAGCAGTTTTGTTTATGGGGCTTGTGCTTTGGGGTATTGACACCCTTCTTGGCTGGCTGGTCTCAATGGTTGTTAATTGATCGAGGAATAGACATGTCTAAGCGTTGGTATGTTGTGCATGCCTATTCAGGTTATGAGAAGCATGTAATGCGTTCTCTGCAGGAGCGAGTGAAGCTCCATGAAGTGGAAGATCTGTTTGGTGAAATTTTAGTGCCAACAGAAGAAGTCGTTGAGATGCGCGATGGTAAGAAGCGCAAGAGCGAGCGCAAGTTTTATCCGGGTTATGTTCTGGTGCAGATGGAAATGAACGATTCTGCATGGCACCTGGTTAAAGAGACACCTCGGGTTTTAGGTTTTATTGGTGGTACTGCTGAGAGGCCGGCTCCAATTACTGAGCGTGAGGCAGATGCTATTCTGCAGCGCGTAGCAGATCGGACTGATAAGCCTCGTCCTAAGACTCTGTTTGAGCCGGGCGAAGTCGTTCGGGTTATCGATGGGCCATTTGCAGATTTTAATGGTGTTGTCGAAGAAGTGAATTATGAGAAGAGCAAGCTTCAGGTTTCTGTGCTTATCTTCGGTCGTTCTACGCCGGTTGAGCTTGAGTTTGGCCAGGTAGAAAAAGACTAATTTCAGACGCATGTCGTCTTAACGGGAAGCTGAAAAGCGTTATACCCACATAGGAGAGAGAAATGGCTAAGAAAGTTGAAGCCTATATCAAGCTGCAGGTTGGTGCAGGTAAAGCGAACCCAAGTCCTCCAGTAGGTCCGGCTCTGGGTCAGCATGGTGTTAACATCATGGAATTTTGTAAAGCGTTTAACGCAGCTACTCAAGATGTAGAAGCGGGCTTGCCGATCCCTGTTGTTATTACTGTATATGCTGATCGTAGCTTTACATTTGTAACTAAAACACCTCCAGCGGCTGTATTGTTGCTGAAAGCAGCAGGCCTGAAGAGCGGTAGTGCACGCCCGAATACCCAGAAAGTGGGTACAGTGACCCGCGCTCAGCTTGAAGAGATTGCTACCACTAAACAGCCTGATCTGACTGCTGCTGATATGGATGCAGCCGTTCGTACAATTGCTGGTACTGCCCGTAGTATGGGTCTGAACGTGGAGGGTCTGTAAAATGGCTAAGTTATCTAAGCGCGCTAAACTGATTCGTGACAAGGTTGATGCTGAAAAGGCATATACCGTTTCTGAAGCAATTGCTTTGCTTTCTGAGCTGTCTACTGTCAAGTTCAAAGAATCTGTAGAAGTAGCTGTTAACCTGGGTGTTGACCCTCGTAAATCTGACCAGGTTGTTCGTAGCGCTACTGTTATGCCTAACGGTACAGGTAAAGATGTACGTGTTGCAGTATTTACCCAGGGTGCTAACGTTGACGCGGCTAAAGAAGCGGGCGCTGACGTTGTAGGTATGGATGAGCTGGCTGCTGAAATGAAAGGCGGCGATCTGAACTATGATGTTGTTATCGCATCTCCAGATGCAATGCGCGTTGTGGGTCAGTTGGGTCAGCTGTTAGGCCCTCGTGGTCTGATGCCTAACCCTAAAGTTGGTACTGTAACACCTGATGTAGCAAATGCCGTTAAGAATGCTAAGTCTGGTCAGGTTCGCTACCGTACAGACAAGAATGGTATTATTCATGCTGGTATCGGCAAGGTTGATTTCACTGCTGATGCTATCAAAGGTAACCTTGAAGCGCTGGTTGCTGATCTGAAGAAGCTGAAGCCATCAGCTTCTAAGGGTGTTTACCTGAAGAAAATTACACTGTCTTCCACTATGGGCCCTGGCCTGACGATCGATATCTCTGATCTGGCGGTTTAAGACAGTTACTAAACTTTGCGGGGCTTCGGTACTTGACTGTTGATTTGTCAGGTGCAGGAGTTCCGTCAAAGACCGCAGGAGTTCAGGCTTAATTTCAAACATTGATTTGAGTCCTGCGCAGATGGAATGGCCCGCCAGATTATCTGGTGCCCAACCATCGTTACTTCCCTGAAAAGGGGTGGTGGTAAGAAGAAGGCAATAGCCTTCATAGCTTAGGAGCAAGTAAAGTGGCACTACGTCTCGAAGACAAAAAAGCAATTGTTGCTGAAGTCAACGAAGCTGCCCAGTCTGCTCTTTCTGTTGTAGTTGCCGACTCACGTGGCGTTACTGTTGGTGCAATGACTGCACTGCGTAAAGAAGCTCGTGAAGCCGGTGTACAGCTGCGTGTTGTTCGTAACACGTTGGCTCGCCTAGCTGTTGACGGTACCTCATTTGAGTGCCTGAAAGAAAGCTTCGTAGGCCCTACTCTGATCGCTTTCTCTATGGAGCATCCGGGTGCGGCAGCGCGTCTTCTGAAAGATTTTGCTAAAGAAGAAGAAGCGTTCGAAGTTAAAGCTCTGGCGTACGAAGGAGAGTTGATCGCGGCTGCGGATATTGACCGTTTGGCAAAACTGCCGACATACGACGAAGCTATTGCAAGCCTGATGATGACTATGAAAGAAGCATCTGCAGGCAAGCTGGCACGCGTACTGGCAGCTATTCGCGATCAGAAAGAGGAAGAAGCTGCTTAATAGCGTTTCTTGTTCTATCGATAAAGAATTTTGGTTTTAATGAGCGACAATTGCTCTACAACGTTGGGAAGCTAAGATAATGGCTCTGACTAAAGAAGATATCATCAATGCAGTTGCTGAAATGTCCGTAATGGACGTTGTTGAACTGGTTGAAGCAATGGAAGAAAAATTCGGTGTATCTGCTGCAGCTGCAGTAGTTGCTGGTGGTGCTGCAGGTGGAGAAGCTGCTGCTGCTGAGCAAACTGAATTTGACGTTGTTCTGGCTGGTGCTGGTGACAAGAAAGTTAATGTAATTAAGGCAGTACGTGCAATCACTGGTCTGGGCCTGAAAGAAGCCAAGGCTATGGTTGATGGTGCTCCTGCAGTAGTTAAAGAAGGCGTATCTAAAGATGACGCTGAAGCTGCTAAAGCACAGCTGGAAGAAGCTGGTGCATCTGTAGAGCTGAAGTAATAAGCTTTGCAGTACAGCAGACGCTGCTGAAAATTGCAGTGGGCTGGTGGCGATTCGCCGCCGGCCTTTTTCTGTTCATAATATCCTTGACTGCTTTTAAACACGTTGCTGCTTTAATCGGCGGTGTGAAGACTTATCGACATCGATCAACTGGATGTGTTAGATCCATGTCGTGGCCTGATCAGATGAACAAGCTGGGGAATACTGATGGCTTACTCATATACTGAGAAAAAACGTATCCGCAAGGATTTCGGTAAACTACCCCATGTCATGGATGTGCCGTATTTGCTGGCCATCCAGCTGGACTCCTATCGATCCTTCCTGCAAGAAGAAAAAACTATTGAACAGCGGGAGGATTTAGGCCTTCACGCTGCGTTTAAGTCGGTATTCCCAATCGAAAGCTATTCCGGTAATGCATCTCTGGAATATGTTAGCTATCGTCTGGGTGCTCCGGTTTTTGATGTAAAAGAGTGCCAACTGCGTGGTGTTACCTACGCTGCACCTTTGCGCGTTAAAGTTCGCCTTGTCATTTATGACAAAGAGTCATCAAACAAGGCAATCAAGGATATTAAAGAACAAGAAGTTTACATGGGCGAGATGCCCCTGATGACTGAGAATGGTACCTTCGTAATTAACGGTACCGAACGTGTTATCGTATCTCAGCTTCACCGTTCTCCGGGTGTTTTCTTCGATCATGATAAAGGTAAGACCCACTCATCCGGTAAACTGCTGTATTCAGCGCGGGTGATTCCTTACCGTGGTTCATGGCTGGACTTTGAATTCGATCCTAAAGACAGTGTCTTTGTTCGTATTGACCGTCGTCGCAAACTGCCTGCTTCTGTTCTTCTGCGTGCTTTGAACTACACGTCTGAACAGATGCTGGATATGTTCTTTGACACCAACAAGTTCTACTTTGAACGCGATGGTTTGTTCATGGAGCTGGTGCCAAGTCGCCTTCGCGGTGAAACGGCATCCTTCGATATCTGTGATAATGACGGCAATGTCATTGTTGAGAAAGATCGTCGTATCACGCCGCGACATATCCGCCAGATTGAAAAAGCGGGTCTTGATAAGCTGAAAGTTCCGGTTGAATACATGTTTGGTCGCGTCATTGCGAAAGACATGGTTGATGAAAAAACCGGCGAGCTTATCTGCGAATGTAACGCTGAAATCAATAACGAGATTCTCGAAAAACTGGCTCAGTCTGGCTGTAAGGTTATTGAAACCCTATACACCAATGATCTGGACTGTGGTCCGTTTATCTCAGATACCTTACGTATTGATAGCACTCGCAATCAGTTGGAAGCGCTGGTTGAGATCTACCGCATGATGCGTCCTGGTGAGCCACCGACGAAAGAATCTGCCGAAGCACTGTTTGCTAATCTGTTCTTCAGCGAAGACCGCTATGATCTGTCTGCAGTGGGTCGCATGAAGTTTAACCGTCGTATCGGGCGCACAGAAGATACAGGGTCAGGCGTTCTGAGCCATGAAGACATCATTGATGTTTTACGTGAGCTGATCAACATTCGTAACGGTAAGGGTGAGGTTGATGATATTGACCACCTGGGTAACCGTCGTATCCGTTCTGTTGGTGAAATGGCTGAAAACCAGTTCCGTGTTGGTCTGGTTCGTGTTGAGCGTGCGGTTAAAGAGCGTTTGTCTCTGGCAGAAAGTGAAGGCCTGATGCCTCAGGATCTGATCAACGCCAAGCCTGTCGCGGCAGCGATCAAAGAGTTCTTTGGCTCTTCTCAGCTGTCTCAGTTTATGGATCAGAATAACCCGCTTTCTGAGGTAACTCACAAGCGTCGTGTTTCTGCGTTAGGCCCTGGTGGTTTGACCCGTGAACGTGCAGGCTTTGAAGTACGTGACGTACACCCAACGCACTACGGCCGTGTATGTCCAATTGAGACCCCTGAAGGTCCAAACATTGGTCTGATTAACTCTCTGGCGACCTATGCCCGGACGAATGACTACGGCTTCCTTGAGACACCGTACCGTAAAGTTGTTGATGGCATGGTGACTGACGAGCTGGTTTACCTGTCTGCAATTGAAGAAAGTCAGTTCATCATTGCACAGGCATCCGCAACTATTAAAGATGGTCAGCTGGTTGATGAGTTGGTTCAGGTACGTCACAAAGGTGAAACTACCTTTATGACTCCCGATCAGGTCACTCTGATGGACGTTTCACCGCGTCAGGTTGTTTCGGTTGCAGCGGCTCTGATTCCGTTCCTGGAACACGATGATGCTAACCGTGCATTGATGGGCTCGAACATGCAGCGTCAGGCTGTACCAACACTGCGTGCTGACAAGCCGCTGGTCGGTACCGGTATGGAGCGCTTTGTTGCCCGTGACTCCGGTGTTTGTGCCGTGGCTCGCCGTGGTGGTGTGATTGATTCTGTGGATGCCAGCCGTATCGTGATTCGTGTTAACGATGCAGAGACCGATGCCGGTGAAGCTGGTGTGGATATTTACAATCTGACCAAATATACCCGTTCTAACCAGAACACCTGTATCAACCAGCGTGCCATTGTGCGTCCTGGTGATGTGGTTGCCCGTGGTGATATCTTGGCTGATGGTCCTTCTGTGGATCTGGGTGATCTGGCTCTGGGTCAGAATATGCGCATCGCCTTTATGCCGTGGAACGGTTACAACTTCGAGGATTCCATCTTGGTTTCTGAGCGGGTTGTACAGGAAGATCGCTTTACTACGATTCATATTCAGGAACTGACCTGTGTATCCCGTGATACCAAGCTGGGCCCTGAAGAGATCACATCCGATATCCCGAATGTGGGTGAAAGTGCCCTGGGTAAACTGGATGAGTCCGGTATTGTTTATATCGGTGCTGAAGTAGGTGCAGGCGACATCTTGGTAGGTAAGGTGACACCGAAAGGTGAAACTCAGCTGACACCAGAAGAGAAGCTGCTGCGTGCTATCTTTGGTGAAAAAGCCTCTGATGTTAAAGATACCTCTCTGCGTGTATCGACGGGCGTAAAAGGCACCGTTATCGATGTCCAGGTATTCACCCGTGATGGCGTTGAGAAAGACACCCGTGCCCGTGCTATTGAGCAGTCTCAGCTTGATGAGGTTCGTAAGGACCTTCAGGAAGAGTATCGTATTGCTGAAGAAGCAACATTTGAGCGCTTAGGTCGACAGCTGGATGGTAAAGAGGTTCTGAGTGGTCCTAAGTTGCTGAAAGGTGACAAGCTGACCAGTGATTACCTTGCTGAGCTACCACGTAAAGACTGGTTTAAGCTATCCCTTGTTGATGAGTCTCTTAATGAAGTTCTGCAGCAAGCTGATGAGCAGCTTGAGCAGCGTCGCAAAGAGATGGACGAGAAGTTTGAAGACAAGAAGAAGAAACTGCAGCAGGGTGATGACCTTGCTCCGGGTGTTCTGAAAATTGTTAAAGTTTACGTTGCTATCAAACGTCGCATCCAGCCTGGTGATAAGATGGCGGGTCGTCACGGTAACAAGGGTGTAATTTCTGCGATTATGCCAATTGAGGATATGCCGTACGATGCTAAAGGTGAGCCGGTAGACATCGTTCTGAACCCGTTGGGCGTACCATCGCGTATGAACGTGGGGCAGATTCTGGAGACTCACCTGGGCATGGCAGCGAAAGGTCTTGGCGACAAGATCAATGAGATGTTGCTGGAACAGCGTGATAACCAGGTGCAGCAAATCCGTGAATTCCTGGATAAGGTTTATAACCAGGTTGGTAATCACAAAGAAGATATCGACAGCCTGACGGACGATGAAGTGATCGCTCTGGCCCAGAACCTTCGTAAGGGTGTTCCTATTGCAACACCAGTATTCGATGGTGCACCTGAGCCTGAGATCAAAGAACTTCTGCGCCTGGCAGATATCCCTGACAGTGGTCAGGTTTGGCTGCGTGATGGCCGTACCGGTGAGCAGTTTGACCGTCCTGTGACCGTTGGTTACATGTATATGCTGAAACTGAATCACCTGGTTGATGACAAGATGCATGCCCGTTCCACAGGTTCCTACAGCCTTGTAACGCAGCAGCCTCTGGGTGGTAAAGCTCAGTTTGGTGGTCAGCGTTTCGGTGAGATGGAAGTGTGGGCACTGGAAGCATACGGCGCGGCTTATACCCTTCAGGAGATGCTGACTGTTAAGTCGGATGACGTGAACGGTCGTACCAAGATGTATAAAAACATCGTTGATGGTGACCATCGCATGGAACCGGGTATGCCAGAATCCTTCAACGTGTTGGTGAAGGAAATCCGTTCTCTGGGTATCGACATTGATCTGGAAAGCTAATCGCTTAACAGATTGAAGCAGATGAATTCCGATGCGGGCTGCGGCCCGCATCAGTAACTCCATTTGGAGCAGTTGCCGATGAAAGATCTAGTTAATGTGCTGAAAGCACAGGGACAAAGCGACGAATTCGACTCGATTAAAATCACTCTGGCATCGCCGGATATGATTCGCGCTTGGTCCTTTGGCGAAGTTAAAAAGCCAGAGACCATCAACTACCGTACCTTTAAGCCGGAACGTGATGGCTTGTTCTGTGCCAAAATTTTTGGCCCGGTAAAAGACTACGAGTGCTTGTGCGGTAAATATAAGCGCATGAAGCACCGCGGTATTATTTGTGAGAAATGTGGTGTAGAGGTTACACAGGCTAAAGTGCGCCGTGACCGTATGGGTCACATTGAACTAGCGTCACCTGTTGCCCACATTTGGTTCCTGAAGTCCCTGCCGTCTCGTATCGGCCTGCTGCTGGATATGACCCTGCGTGATATCGAGCGTGTACTGTACTTTGAATCTTTCGTAGTGATCGATCCGGGTATGACGACTCTGGAACGTGGTCAGCTGCTGAACGATGAGCAGTACTACGAAGCACTGGAAGAGTTTGGCGATGACTTCGATGCCCGCATGGGTGCTGAAGCGATTCAGGGCCTGATGAAAGACATCGAGCTCGAAGAAGAGATCAATCACCTGCGTGAAGAGATTCCGCAGACCAACAGTGAAACCAAAATTAAAAAGCTATCCAAGCGCCTGAAGCTGCTGGAAGCTTTCTTTAAGTCAGGCAATAAGCCTGAGTGGATGATCATGGAAGTACTGCCGGTACTGCCACCTGATCTGCGTCCACTGGTTCCGCTGGATGGTGGCCGTTTCGCAACTTCGGATCTGAACGATCTGTACCGTCGTGTGATCAACCGTAACAACCGCCTGAAGCGTCTGCTTGATCTGAACGCTCCCGACATTATTGTACGCAACGAAAAACGTATGCTGCAGGAGTCTGTTGACGCCCTGCTGGATAATGGTCGTCGTGGGCGTGCGATTACAGGCTCTAACAAGCGTCCTCTGAAATCTTTGGCTGATATGATCAAAGGTAAGCAGGGTCGTTTCCGTCAGAACCTTCTCGGTAAGCGTGTGGACTACTCCGGTCGTTCCGTAATTACCGTAGGTCCGCAGCTGAAACTGCACCAGTGTGGTCTGCCCAAGAAAATGGCACTTGAACTGTTCAAGCCATTTATCTTCGCGCGCCTGGAAGCAAAAGGCATGGCGACAACCATTAAAGCTGCTAAGAAGATGGTTGAGCGTGAACTGCCTGAAGTATGGGATATTCTGGCTGAGGTTATCCGTGAACACCCGGTACTGTTGAACCGTGCACCAACATTGCACCGTCTGGGTATTCAGGCATTTGAACCTCTGCTGATTGAAGGTAAAGCGATTCAGCTGCACCCGTTGGTTTGTGCCGCCTATAACGCTGACTTCGATGGTGACCAGATGGCGGTTCACCTGCCTCTGACCACCGAAGCACAGCTCGAAGCCCGTGCGCTGATGATGTCCACCAACAACGTACTGTCTCCGGCGAACGGTGAGCCAATTATCGTTCCTTCTCAGGATGTTGTATTGGGTCTGTACTATATGACCCGTGACCGTATCAACGCCAAGGGCGAAGGTATGGTATTCAGTGGTGTTGACGAAGCTGAGCGTGCGTTGGGTGCCGGTAAGGTGCACATGCAGGCTAAAGTCAAAGTGCGTATTACTGAGAAGCTGTTGCAGGACGATGGTGAAATTGAAGAGGTTACTTCAATTAAAGACACCACAGTTGGTCGTGCAATGCTGTACCGTGTATTACCGAAAGGTCTGCCTTTTGACCTGGTGAACCAGCCGATGAGCAAAAAGGCGATCTCTCGCCTGATTAATAACTCGTATCGCCGTGTTGGCCTGAAAGATACTGTTATTTTTGCTGACCAGCTAATGTACACCGGTTTCCGTCAGGCGACGCTGTCTGGTGCTTCGATCGGTGTTAATGACTTTGTAATTCCTGATGCAAAAGCACAAATCGTTGCGGCAGCGGAAGCGGAAGTTAAAGAGATTGAGCAGCAGTTCTCTTCCGGTCTGGTAACACAGGGCGAGAAGTACAATAAGGTTATCGATATCTGGTCGAAAGCAAACGATAAGGTTGCTAAGGCTATGATGGAAGGTATCTCGAAAGAGACTGTCATCAACCGGGATGGTGAAGAGGAAGAGCAGGACTCTTTCAACTCAGTATTCATGATGGCCGACTCCGGTGCCCGTGGTAGTGCTGCACAGATTCGTCAGTTGGCCGGTATGCGTGGCCTGATGGCCAAGCCGGATGGTTCTATTATCGAAACACCGATTGTGGCGAACTTCCGTGAAGGTCTTAACGTACTCCAGTACTTCATCTCGACCCACGGTGCTCGTAAAGGTTTGGCCGATACGGCACTGAAAACGGCTAACTCTGGTTATCTGACGCGTCGTTTGGTTGATGTGGCGCAGGATCTGGTTGTTACTGAGCATGACTGTGGTACTGAAAACGGCCTGACCATGCATCCTCTGATTGAGGGTGGTGATATCGTTGTACCTCTGGGTCATCGTGTTCTGGGTCGTGTAGTGGCGCAGGATGTGGTTAAGCATGACACCGGCGAGATTCTGATTCCTCGTGGTACCCTTCTGGATGAGGCTTGGTGTGATCGTCTGGACACCATGGGTGTTGACGAGATTGTAGTACGTTCAGCAATTTCCTGTGATACCCGTTACGGCGTATGTTCAAGCTGCTATGGCCGTGACCTGGCCCGCGGCCATCTGGTTAACGTGGGTGAGGCTGTTGGTGTTATTGCAGCGCAGTCTATTGGTGAGCCGGGTACTCAGCTTACGATGCGTACGTTCCACATTGGTGGTGCTGCATCACGTGCGTCAGCTATCGATAATGTGCAGGTTAAGCACGGTGGCACGGTTCGTTTCCACAATATCAAGGTTGTTGAGCGTAAGGACGGTAAACTGGTTGCAGTCTCCCGTTCCGGTGCATTGGCGGTAGCTGATGAAACTGGTCGTGAACGTGAATACTATAAACTGCCATACGGTGCAGAAATTAGTGTTCGTGAAGGCGATATGGTTGAGTCCGGTCAGATTCTGGCCAAGTGGGATCCACACACCCACCCAATCGTTGTTGAAATGGCGGGTCGTGCCAAATTTAACCAGATGGAAGATGGCATCACCATTACCCGTACCCAGGATGAGTTGACAGGTCTTTCCTCTATTGAGGTTATTGATCCTTCCGCGCGCCCGGCTGCTGGTAAAGATTTACGTCCAATGATTATGTTGTTGGATGAGGCGGGTAATGAGTTGGCGATGCCAAACTCCCAGACGCCTCTGCAGTACCTGCTTCCGGGTAACGCTGTTGTTACCGTTGAAGATGGCAAAGAAGTGGGTGTCGGTGAAATTATTGCCCGTATTCCTCAGGAATCCAGTGGTAACAAAGATATTACTGGTGGTCTGCCACGAGTAGCCGACCTGTTCGAAGCGCGACGTCCGAAAGAGCCTGCACTACTGGCAGAAGTTTCCGGTGTTGTGACCTTCGGTAAAGAAACTAAAGGTAAGCGTCGTATCCAGATTACTCAGGATAATGGCGAGACCTATGAAGTGCTGATTCCGAAATGGCGCGTGATGAACGTGTTTGAGGGTGAAAAGGTTGAGCGTGGTGAGGTGATCTCTGATGGCCCGTCCAACCCGCACGATATTCTGCGCCTTCTGGGTGTCAGTAAGCTGGCTGAGTATATTACCAGTGAAGTGCAGGAAGTTTATCGCTTGCAGGGTGTAGGCATTAACGATAAACACATCGAAGTTATTGCACGCCAGATGCTGCGTAAGGCAGAGATCACTGAGTCTGGTGACTCCACCTTTATTCAGGGTGACCAGGTTGAAGTATCTCAGGTTCTGGAAGAGAACGAGATTCTTGAGAAGGCAGATAAATTCCCAGCCAAGTACACGCGTGTACTGCAGGGTATTACTAAGGCGTCTCTGGCAACAGAGTCCTTTATTTCTGCTGCATCTTTCCAGGAAACCACAAGGGTTCTGACCGAAGCTGCTGTAACAGGCAAGCGCGATCAGCTTCGTGGCCTGAAAGAGAATGTTGTTGTAGGTCGTCTGATTCCTGCGGGTACCGGTCTGACTTATCACAGCAATCGTAAGCAAAAACTTCAGGATGCTGAAGCTGCACTGGCTGGTCCAACAGCTAGTGAAGTTGAAGCAGCTCTGAGTGAGATGCTGAACAGCGAAGATTAATATTTACTTCGCAGTTAAGTGAGTGAAGGCCGGATGATGTCCGGCCTTGACTGTATAGGGGAGGCAACATACAATGCGCCTCCTTAAATTAGTATGGCGGTGGTTTAACCACTGTCTTTTTTGTGTACAACGTGGAGTCTGCTTTCATGGCAACCATCAATCAGTTGGTACGCAAACCTCGTAAGCGTAAAGTTGAGAAGAGTGACGTACCTGCTCTTCAAAGCTGCCCGCAAAAACGCGGTGTATGTACTCGTGTATACACAACTACCCCTAAGAAGCCTAACTCAGCGCTTCGTAAGGTATGTCGTGTACGTTTGACTAACGGTTTTGAAGTTTCTTCATACATCGGCGGTGAAGGTCATAACCTTCAGGAGCACTCTGTTGTTCTGATCCGCGGTGGTCGTGTGAAGGATTTACCAGGTGTTCGTTATCACACAGTTCGTGGTAGCTTGGATACTTCTGGTGTTCAGGATCGTAAACAGGGCCGTTCCAAATACGGAACCAAGCGTCCTAAGTCTTAATAAATTAATCTCTGTCGATAAGAGTAAGGCCGGAGTAAATTCCGGATTTACCTGAAGACCTGGAAGAGGGCTTATCAATGCCTAGACGTCGCGTCGCCGCAAAGCGTGAAATTATCCCGGATCCTAAGTTCGGAAATGAGCGCCTGGCTAAGTTTATGAACCATGTAATGGTTAGCGGTAAGAAATCTGTTGCTGAAAAAATCGTTTACGGTGCTCTGGATAAAGTAGAAGAGCGCAGCAAAGAGCAACCGCTGGAAATGTTTGAAAAAGCACTTGAATCTATCCAGCCTTTGGTGGAAGTAAAATCCCGCCGTGTGGGTGGTGCTACATATCAGGTACCCGTTGAAGTGCGTCCTGCCCGTCGTATGGCTCTTGCTATGCGTTGGTTAGTAGATGCAGCGCGTGGCCGTGGTGAGAAATCCATGGATCTGCGCCTTGCAGGTGAAATTCTTGACGCAGCTGAAGGCAAAGGTGCTGCTGTTAAGAAACGTGAAGACGTTCACCGCATGGCAGAAGCGAACAAGGCATTCTCGCACTACCGCTTCTAATATAACGGGAGATATGTCGTGGCACGTAAGACCCCAATTGACCGCTACCGTAACATCGGTATTTGCGCGCACGTTGATGCTGGTAAAACTACCACAACTGAGCGTGTGCTTTTCTACACTGGTCTTTCTCATAAGATTGGTGAAGTACATGATGGCGCGGCGACCATGGACTGGATGGAGCAAGAGCAGGAGCGTGGTATTACCATTACTTCTGCTGCTACTACCTGTTTCTGGTCAGGTATGGA
This sequence comes from Oceanospirillum sp., assembly GCA_048268485.1. Taxonomy (GTDB): domain Bacteria; phylum Pseudomonadota; class Gammaproteobacteria; order Pseudomonadales; family Halomonadaceae; genus Oceanospirillum. The sequence goes on along the minus strand of JBLWVL010000022.1, from coordinate 44,108 downwards.
TCAACAGTTTGATCAACACAGAATTAACATTATTGACACACCTGGGCACGTAGACTTCACTATCGAAGTTGAGCGTTCACTACGTGTGCTTGATGGGGCTGTGGTGGTTTTCTGTGGTTCCTCTGGTGTTGAGCCACAGTCTGAAACGGTATGGCGACAGGCGAATAAATACGAAGTCCCCCGAATCGTATTTGTGAATAAGATGGATCGTACGGGCGCAGACTTTCTGCGTGTCGTCGACCAGATTGAGAGTCGCCTGAAAGCAACACCGGTTCCGATTCAGTTAAATATCGGTGCAGAAGATGAGTTTGAAGGCGTTATCGACCTGATGCGCATGAAGGCGATCTACTGGGATATGGCCGATAACGGTATGACTTATGAGCTTAAAGAGGTTCCGGCGGAGCTTCTTGATCAGGCTGAGGAATATCGTGAGAAGATGATTGAGGCGGCAGCCGAAGCATCTGATGAGCTGATGGACAAGTATCTCGAAGGCGAAGAGCTGACAATCGACGAGATTAAGTCAGGTCTTCGTGCCCGTGTTTTGAATAATGAAATTGTGCTGGCGCTTTGTGGTTCTGCTTTTAAGAACAAAGGCGTTCAGGCGGTTTTGGATGCCGTTGTAGAATATCTGCCGGCTCCAACGGAAGTTAAAGCAATTGAGGGGACATTGGACGATGGTGAGACCATTGCCAATCGTGAGGCAGATGACTCTGCTCCTTTCTCTGCTTTGGCTTTCAAGATTGCTACCGACCCTTTTGTGGGTGCGCTGACCTTTGTTCGCGTGTATTCCGGTGTTTTGAAGTCCGGCGACAGTGTGTATAACTCTGTCAAGGGCAAGAAAGAGCGTGTGGGCCGTATGGTTCAGATGCATGCAAATGACCGTGAAGAGATCAAAGAAGTTCGTGCAGGTGATATCGCTGCCCTAATCGGCATGAAAGATGTCACTACAGGTGACACCCTATGTGATGCGGATGGGAAGATCATCCTTGAGCGTATGGAGTTTCCAGAGCCTGTTATTTCTGTTGCGGTTGAGCCTAAGACTCAGGCGGATCAGGAAAAAATGGGTGTAGCACTGGGTAAGCTCGCTCAGGAAGATCCATCTTTCCGTGTGCAGACTGATGAAGAGACCGGCCAGACCCTGATCTCAGGGATGGGTGAGTTGCATCTTGATATTATCGTTGATCGTATGAGCCGTGAGTTCAAGGTCGATGCGAATATTGGTAAGCCGCAAGTTGCCTATCGTGAAACAATCCGTTCCTCTGTAGAGCAGGAAGGAAAGTTTATACGGCAGTCTGGTGGTCGCGGTCAGTTTGGTCATGTTTGGCTGCGTATTGAGCCTTTGACTGATAAGGGTGAAGACGGTGAAAAAATCTACGAGTTCAATAGCGAAATCGTAGGTGGTGTGGTGCCTAAAGAATACATTCCTGCTGTAGACAAGGGCTGCTCTGAGCAGCTGCAGAATGGTGTTCTGGCCGGTTACCCTATGATCGACGTTAAGGTTACATTGTATGATGGTTCATACCATGATGTGGACTCCAATGAAATGGCGTTCAAGATCGCGGGTTCTATGGCTGTCAGACAAGGTTGTATCAATGCAGATCCTGTTCTTCTAGAGCCTGTGATGAAGGTTGAGGTGGTGACACCTGAAGAGTACATGGGTGATGTAATGGGCGACCTGAACCGTCGTCGTGGTTTGGTTCAAGGTATGGATGACACCGTCTCGGGGAAAGTCATTCGTGCCCTGGTACCGCTAGGTGAAATGTTCGGTTATGCAACCGACCTGCGCTCTGCAACTCAAGGCCGTGCCAGCTACAGCATGGAGTTTGAGAAATATGCGGAAGCACCTTCAAGCATTGTTGAAGCTGTTATTAATCATAAATAGCCGCTAAATATGAAAAGAGGTTTTAGCTGTGTCTAAAGAAAAATTTGAACGTTCCAAACCGCACGTAAACGTTGGTACTATCGGCCACGTTGACCACGGTAAAACTACACTGACTGCTGCTCTGACTCGTGTATGTGCAGAAGTTTTCGGTGGTGAAGCGGTTGCTTTTGATGGTATCGATAATGCTCCTGAAGAGCGTGAGCGTGGTATTACTATCGCAACATCTCACGTTGAGTATGATTCCGACATCCGTCACTACGCGCACGTAGACTGCCCGGGTCACGCCGATTATGTTAAAAACATGATCACTGGTGCTGCTCAGATGGATGGTGCAATTCTGGTTTGTGGTGCGACTGATGGTCCTATGCCTCAGACTCGTGAACACATCCTGCTGTCTCGTCAGGTTGGTGTACCTTACATCGTTGTATTCCTGAACAAAGCAGACCTGCTGGCTGAAGATTGTGGCGGCGTTGGTACTGAAGAGTATGACGAGATGCTGGAGCTGGTAGACATGGAGATCCGTGATCTGCTGTCTACTTATGACTTCCCTGGTGATGATACTCCAATCATTGCAGGTTCTGCACTGATGGCTCTGAATGGCGAAGATGCTGACGAGCTGGGTACAACTGCTGTAGCTAAACTGGTTAAAGCTCTGGATGAGTACATCCCTGAGCCAGAGCGTGCTATCGATCAGCCATTCCTGATGCCTATCGAAGACGTATTCTCTATCTCCGGTCGTGGTACTGTTGTAACTGGTCGTGTTGAGCGTGGTATCGTTAATACTGGTAGCGAAGTTGAAATCGTAGGTATTAAAGACACTGTTAAGACTACTTGTACTGGTGTTGAAATGTTCCGTAAGCTGCTTGACGAAGGTCGTGCAGGTGAGAACATTGGTGCGCTGCTGCGTGGTACTAAGCGTGAAGATGTTGAGCGTGGCCAGGTTCTGTGTGAGCCAGGTTCTATCTCTCCTCACACTGAGTTTGAAGCAGAAGTGTACATCCTGTCTAAAGAAGAAGGTGGTCGTCACACTCCTTTCTTCAAAGGCTATCGTCCACAGTTCTACTTCCGTACAACTGACGTAACTGGTGCTTGTGAGCTGCCAGAAGGCGTTGAAATGGTAATGCCAGGTGATAATGTTCAGCTGCGCGCTACCCTGATCGCTCCTATTGCGATGGAAGAAGGTCTGCGCTTCGCGATTCGTGAAGGTGGCCGTACTGTAGGTGCTGGTGTTGTTGCTAAAATCATTGAGTGATAGTTCTCATTGATTAGGCTGGAAAGGGGTCCCGAATAATTCGGTGATCCCTTTTCGTCTATGCTTGACATCTGATTTCCCTCCTTTTACAATGCGCTTCCTTTTTATCAAGGGTGAGCTCATTACGCTCGTTTCCAACTGGGGTTTTTGGAATGCAAAACCAGAAAATTCGAATTCGTCTGAAAGCATTCGATCATCGTCTGATCGATCAGTCCGCGCAGGAGATCGTTGATACTGCTAAGCGTACTGGTGCTCAGGTGCATGGTCCAATCCCGCTGCCGACCCGCAAAGAGCGTTTTACTGTTCTGATTTCTCCTCACGTGAATAAAGACGCGCGTGATCAGTACGAAATTCGTACTCATAAGCGTGTTCTTGATATCGTTGAGCCTACGGAAAAAACAGTAGACGCACTGATGAAGCTGGATCTGGCTGCTGGTGTTGATGTGCAGATCAGTCTTGGCTAATTAGCCAATTTAAAATTAGGCGCTCGTCGCGAGACGACACACAATTTATCAGTGGAATGCAATGAAAAGTGCAGCCATAGCGGGTGACAGCCCCGTACACTAAGGAGTCGAAATATGACTATCGGTCTTGTCGGTAAGAAAAGCGGTATGACCCGCGTATTTACCGAAGATGGTGTATCCGTACCTGTTACTGTTATCGAGGTTTCTCCAAACCGCGTGACACAGGTTCGTACGCTTGAAAAAGACGGCTATGCTGCGATCCAGGTTACTACTGGCGATCGTAAAGCAAAGCATCTGACCAAAGCAGAAGCAGGCCATTTCGCGAAAGCGGGTGTTGCGGCTGGTAAAGGTCTTGTTGAGTTCCGTCTGGCTGAAGGTGATGAAGCACCTGAAGTTGGTGGTGAGCTGAACGTATCCCTCTTTGAAGCTGGTCAAATGATTGATGTGACCGGCACATCCAAAGGTAAAGGTTTCCAGGGTGGTGTTAAACGCTGGAACTTCCGCATGCAAGACGCTACACACGGTAACTCTCTATCTCACCGTGCTCCAGGCTCAATTGGTCAGTGTCAAACCCCAGGTCGCGTTTTCAAAGGTAAGAAAATGGCGGGTCACATGGGTGCTGAGCGTTCTACTGTTCAAAGTCTGGAAGTTGTTCGTGTCGATGCTGAACGTAACCTGCTGCTTATTAAAGGCGGCGTACCTGGTGCTCCAGGTAGTCAGGTTATTGTTCGTCCAGCAGTTAAAGCTCGCGGCTAAGGGGTAAGAGAATGAATCTGAATCTTGCAGGCGGAGCAACAGGTACCGTTGAAGTATCTGAGGCAACCTTTGGTAAAGAGTATAACGAAGCTCTGGTACACCAGGTTGTTACTGCATATCTGGCAGCAGCCCGCCAAGGCACTCGTGCACAGAAAACTCGCTCAGAAGTGAGCGGTGGTGGCGCTAAACCATGGCGTCAGAAAGGTACTGGTCGCGCACGTGCGGGTACTATTCGTAGCCCTATCTGGCGTTCCGGTGGTACAACTTTCGCAGCGAAGCCGCAGAACTTTGAGCAGAAAGTGAACAAAAAGATGTACCGTGCAGCAATGCGCAGCATCTTATCTGAACTGGCACGCAAAGAGCGTCTGGTTGCAGTTGAAGAGTTCACTGTAGATGCACCAAAAACAAAAGTTCTGGTGAACAAGCTGAAAGAAATGGATCTGAACAAAGTTCTGATCGTGACTTCAGAAGTTGATACTAACTTGTTCCTGGCCGCGCGTAACATCCCTAATGTTGAAGTTATTGATGTTGCAGCAGCAAGCCCGGTTAGCTTGGTAGCTTATGAAAAAGTGCTGGTAACCGTACCTGCTCTGCGTCAGTTCGAGGAGAAGCTGGGATGAACCAAGAGCGCATTTTCAAGGTTCTGCTAGGACCTCATGTTTCTGAAAAAGCGGCTGTCGTTGCTGATTTGAATAATCAGTACGTATTTAAAGTAGCTGCTGACGCGACTAAGCCAGAAATCAAAAAGGCTGTAGAAGCTCTGTTTGAAGTTAGCGTAACCGGTGTTAGCACTGTAAACGTTAAAGGTAAAACTAAGCGTACTGCCCGTGGTATTGGTCGTCGTAAAGGTTTCCGCAAGGCTTATGTGTCTGTAGCGGAAGGTCAAGAAATCGACTTTGCTGGCGCTGAATAAGCGAGGAGTTGGGACAATGGCTATTGTTAAATCTAAACCCACATCAGCAGGTCGTCGCCACGTTGTTAAAGTAGTTAACAGTGATCTGCACAAAGGTGCTCCTTATGCACCACTGCTGGCTAAAAAACAGAAGACTGGCGGACGTAACAACAACGGTCGTATTACCACTCGCCATATTGGTGGTGGTCATCGTCAACATTATCGTATGGTTGATTTTCGTCGTAATAAAGACGGTATTCCAGCGACTGTTGAACGAATTGAATACGATCCGAACCGTACTGCGCATCTTGCACTGCTGAAGTATGCAGACGGTGAACGTCGTTATGTTATTGCACCTAAAGGTGTGAAAGCGGGTGATACGGTTCAGTCTGGCGTTGATGCGCCGATTAAAGCGGGCAACACTCTGCCGCTGCGTAACATCCCTGTTGGTAGCGTTATACACTGTATCGAACTGAAACCAGGTAAAGGTGCACAAATTGCACGTTCTGCTGGTGCTGCAGTTCAGCTGGTCGCTCGTGAAGGTGCTTATGCAACTCTGCGTCTGCGCTCCGGTGAAATGCGTAAAGTGCTGGTTGAATGTCGTGCAACTCTGGGTGAAGTTGGTAACTCTGAACACAGTCTGCGTCGCCTGGGTAAAGCGGGTGCTAAACGCTGGCGTGGTGTTCGTCCAACTGTTCGCGGTGTTGCAATGAACCCTGTTGATCACCCACATGGTGGTGGTGAGGGTCGTACCTCTGGTGGTCGTCATCCAGTAACCCCATGGGGTGTGCCGACTAAAGGTCATAAGACACGTAAGAACAAGCGTACTGACCGACTGATCGTCCGTCGCCGCGGTTCTAAGTAACAGTTATTAAGAGGATACAGCTGTGCCACGTTCACTGAAAAAAGGTCCATTTATTGACCTGCATCTGTTGAAGAAGGTTGAAGCTGCACTGGAAAACAACGAGCGTCGTCCTATTAAGACGTGGTCTCGTCGTTCCATGATCCTGCCGGAAATGGTAGGTCTGACCATTGCAGTTCATAACGGTCGCCAGCACGTGCCTGTACTCGTCTCTGAAGAGATGGTAGGTCACAAGCTGGGTGAATTCGCTGCTACACGTACCTATCGCGGTCACGTAGTAGACAAGAAAGCCAAGCGTTAAGCCGAGGGGAATAAGAGATGGAAGTAGCCGCTAAATTACGGGGTGCTCGCTTATCCGCACAGAAGGCGCGTTTGGTAGCTGACCAGGTTCGCGGACTGCCAGTAGCAGAAGCACTAAATCTGCTAACCTTCAGCCCTAAAAAGGCTGCGGCGCTGGTTAAGAAAGTTCTTGAATCAGCCATTGCCAATGCCGAGCACAATGAAGGTGCGGATATCGACGAGCTGCGCGTATCAACGATTTTTGTTGATGAAGGTATGACCATGAAGCGTATCAGACCACGTGCTAAAGGCCGTGCTGATCGCATTCTTAAGCGCACTTGCCATATCACGGTTAAGGTAGCAGATAAGTAGGAGACGACCAGATGGGTCAGAAAGTACATCCAACTGGCATTCGACTGGGTATTGTTAAAGATCACACTTCTACGTGGTTCGCAGAAGGTAGTGACTATGCAGATAATCTGAACAATGATCTTCAGGTTCGTTCGTTCCTGCAAGATCGTCTGAAACAGGCTTCCGTAAGCCGTATTCAGATTGAGCGCCCAGCTCAGAATGCTCGAATCACCATTCATACTGCCCGTCCGGGTATTGTGATTGGTAAGAAAGGCGAAGATGTTGAAAAACTGCGCAACGAAGTCACTAAGATGATGGGCGTGCCAGTACATATCAATATCGAAGAAGTTCGCAAACCTGAACTAGACGGCAAGCTGGTAGCAGAATCTGTAGCCAGTCAGCTGGAGCGTCGTGTTATGTTCCGTCGTGCTATGAAGCGTGCGGTACAGAATGCAATGCGCCTTGGTGCCAAAGGTATCAAGATCCAGGTGTCCGGTCGTCTGGGTGGTGCTGAAATTGCACGCGCTGAGTGGTATCGCGAAGGCCGTGTGCCTCTGCACACGCTGCGTGCTGACATTGACTACGCGACTGCTGAAGCTAACACCACTTATGGTGTAATCGGTGTAAAAGTCTGGATCTTCAAAGGCGAAATCCTGGGCGGCATCGAAGAAGTTCGTGCAAAGCAGAACGCGCCTAAGAAGAAAGGCAAGTAGGAGATAGACAATGTTACAGCCAAAGCGTACCAAGTTCCGCAAGATGATGAAGGGTCGCAACCGCGGTCTGGCTCGCGGACATAATGTGAGCTTCGGTGAGTTCGGTCTGAAAGCAACAGGTCGCGGCCGTATTACCGCACGTCAGATTGAGGCGGCTCGTCGTACGATGACTCGTCACATCAAACGTGGTGGTAAAATCTGGATCCGTGTTTTTCCTGATAAGCCGATCACTGGTAAGCCTCTTGAAGTGCGTCAGGGTAAAGGTAAGGGTAATGTTGAATACTGGGTTTGCCAGATTCAACCAGGCCGTGTCCTTTATGAGATGGAAGGGGTATCTGAACAGCTGGCTCGTGAAGCATTTACACTGGCAGCTGCTAAGCTCCCTGTGTCAACCACCTTTGTTAAGCGGACGGTGATGTAATGAAAGCAGCAGAACTACGTGAAAAGTCTGTTCAAGAGCTCAACGAACAGCTGGAAACTCTGCTTCGTGATCAGTTCAACCTGCGTATGCAGAAGGGGACTGGTCAGTTGAATCAGACTCACCTGCTGCAACAGGTTCGTCGTGACATCGCTCGCGTTAAGACTTTGCTGAAAGAAAAAGCAGGTAACTAAGATGGCTGATACAGAAAAAAATACCCGTACCGTTACAGGTAAAGTGGTAAGCAGCAAGATGGATAAGTCCATCACTGTACTGGTTGAGCGTCGTGTAGCACACCCCATCTATGGTAAGTATGTCCGTCGTTCAACCAAGCTACATGCACATGATGCAGAAAACACTGCAAACATGGGTGATGTAGTAACGATCCAGGAATGTCGTCCGATTTCTAAGACTAAGACCTGGACTTTGGTGAGCATCGATGAGCGTGCTGTAGAGCTTTAAGCTCTGGCACAAATCGAAGTTTAGTTAGCGTATTTGGTTTGGAGAAGAACCGATGATTCAAACGCAAACCATGCTTGATGTGGCCGACAACAGCGGCGCTCGTCGTGTAATGTGTATTAAGGTGCTTGGTGGTTCTAAGCGTCGTTATGCACGAGTTGGTGACATCATCAAAGTTACTGTTAAGGAAGCAATTCCTCGCGGTAAGGTTAAAAAAGGTCAAGTCCTGAAGGCTGTAGTAGTTCGCACGCGTCAGGGTATTCGTCGTCCGGATGGATCAGTGATCCGTTTTGATGGTAATGCGGCAGTAATGCTTAATACCAACGATGCCCCAATCGGGACCCGTATCTTCGGCCCTGTGACACGTGAACTGCGTGGCGAAAAGTTCATGAAGATTATTTCCTTGGCGCCTGAAGTGCTGTAGGGAGCGAGAGACCGGCTATGCGTAAAATTAAACGTGAAGACGAGGTAATCGTCATTGCGGGTAAGGATAAAGGCAAGCGCGGCACCATTAAGCGTGTTCTTAAAGATGGTCGCATTGTTATTTCTGGTGTGAATATGGTTAAACGTCACACCAAACCAAACCCGATGTTAGGCACACAAGGTGGTATTGTTGAGCGCGAAGCGCCCATCCATTCATCAAATGTTGCCATTTATAACAAGGAAACCAACAAAGCAGATCGCGTTGGTTTCAAGGTCTTGGAAGATGGTTCCAAGGTTCGGATTTACAAGTCGACCCAGAAAGAGATCGACGCCTAATCGAGTCAGGTAACATCATGGCGAGACTGAAAGAGTTATATAAGTCAGAAGTTGTAGCCAAGTTGCAGGAGCAGTTTGGTTACAAAAATGTGATGCAGGTTCCCCGCATCACAAAGGTGACTCTTAACATGGGTATCGGCGATGCAACCAGCGATAAAAAGCTGGTTGACAACGCACTGGTAGACCTGGAAGCACTGAGTGGTCAGAAACCTATCGTAACTAAAGCACGCAAGTCTGTTGCTGGTTTTAAAGTACGTGAAGGTTGGCCGATTGGTTGCAAGGTCACCATGCGCGCTGATCGTATGTGGGAGTTCCTGGATCGTCTGGTAGACATTTCTATTCCGCGTGTTCGTGACTTTCGTGGTCTGAACCCGAAATCGTTCGACGGTCGTGGCAATTACAGTATGGGTGTTCGTGAACAGATCATCTTCCCTGAAATTGAATACGACAAAGTGGATCGTATCCGCGGTTTAGATATCACTATCACTACCACAGCGGAAACTAACGAGGAAGGTTTAGCACTTCTGAGTGCTTTACAGTTCCCGTTCAAGAAATAAAGGGTAGGATCATGGCTAAAGTTAGTATGGTTCAGCGCGAAGCAAAACGCGCTAAGCTGGTACAGAAGTTCGCTGAAAAGCGTACTGAGTTAAAAGCTCTGATTGCTAACCCTGCGACTTCGGAAGAAGATCGTTGGGAAGCACAGCAACAGCTGCAGAAACTGCCACGTGACTCCAGCCCAGCACGTCAGCGTAACCGCTGCCGTGTGACTGGTCGTCCGCATGGCTTCTACAACAAGTTCGGCTTAAGCCGTATCAAGTTGCGTGAAGCTGCCATGCGTGGTGATGTTCCTGGCCTGCGTAAAGCAAGCTGGTAACCGCGTATATTTAGGAGCGCGAACCTAATGAGCATGCAAGATACACTGGCGGATATGTTTACTCGTATCCGTAACGCACAAATGGTAGCCAAGGAGTCCGTCTCCATGCCTTCTTCTAAGATGAAGGTTGAGCTGGCACGCGTGCTGAAGGAAGAAGGTTACATCTCAGGTTATTCTGTAGACAGTGACGTGAAACCTTCTCTGACTGTTGAACTTAAGTACTTCGAAGGCAAGCCGGTTATTGAAAAAATCGAGCGTGTTAGTAAGCCGAGTCTGCGCCAGTATAAAGGTGCAGGAGCTTTGCCGAAGGTCGAAGGTGGTTTGGGTGTAGCGATCGTGTCCACCTCTAAAGGTGTTATGACTGATCGCGCTGCACGCCAAGCCGGTGTTGGTGGCGAAGTCATCTGCACCGTATTCTAGGAGATCGAAATGTCCAGGGTAGCAAAAAGTCCTGTTGAACTGCCGAGTGGTGTTGAATTCAAGCTGGATGGCCGTCAGGTTACTGTTAAAGGTAAACTGGGTGAGCTGAAGCTGGATCTGCATGCAGACGTAGTGGTTGAACAAAACGATAACGTGCTGACCTTTGCCCCGGCGTCTGATAAAGCATCATGGGCACAGGTGGGTACCGCTCGTGCCTTGATCAACAACATGGTAGTTGGTGCTAGTGAAGGTTTCACTAAGACACTGAATATTCTAGGTGTTGGTTTCCGTGCTCAGGCTAAGGGCAGTGAACTGAACTTGTCTCTAGGTTTCTCTCATCCGGTAGATTACAAGCTACCTGAAGGTGTGAGTGCTGAGACCCCTAGCAACACTGTTATCGTACTGAAAAGTGCTGACAAACAGCTGCTGGGTCAGGTTGCTGCAGAGATTCGTGCTTACCGTCCACCTGAGCCTTATAAAGGTAAGGGTATCCGTTATGCGGACGAGCAAGTACGTCGCAAAGAAGCTAAGAAGAAGTAAGGCAGGGTTATGAGCGCTAAAAAAGAGTCTCGTTTACGTCGCGCGCGTCGTGCACGTGCCAAAATGCGTGAGCTCGGCGTACACCGCCTGTGTGTGAACCGCACCCCGCGTCACATTTATGCTCAGATCATCAGCCCAGACGGCGGCCAGGTAATGGCTGCTGCATCTACTGTAGATGCAACTCTGCGTGATGGCGCAACGGGTAACGTTGAAGCGGCAGGCAAAGTAGGCAAGCTGATTGCTGAACGCGCAAAAGAAGCAGGTGTAACTAAGGTTGCATTTGATCGCTCCGGCTATAAGTATCACGGTCGTGTAAAAGCGCTGGCAGATGCTGCCCGTGAAGGCGGTCTGGAATTCTAAGGGTAAAAGCGATGGCGAATATTGAACAGAAAGGCGGTGAGCTACAGGAACGTTTAGTTCAGGTAAACCGCGTCGCCAAGGTAGTTAAGGGTGGTCGTATCTTCGGCTTTACAGCTCTGACTGTCGTTGGTGATGGCAATGGCCGTGTTGGCTTTGGCCGTGGTAAAGCTCGCGAAGTTCCTGTTGCTATTCAAAAGGCAATGGAACAAGCACGCCGCAACATGGTGCAGGTTCAGCTTGACGGTAATACGCTGCAGTATCCTGTAAAAGCACGTCACGGTGCTTCTAAGGTTTACATGCAGCCAGCATCTGAAGGTACCGGCGTAATTGCTGGTGGTGCGATGCGTGCTGTACTGGAGCTTGCTGGTGTACAAAACGTTCTGGCTAAATGCTATGGCTCTACAAACCCAGTGAACGTTGTTCGCGCGACCGTTAAAGGTCTGGCGGACATGAACGCTCCTGAAGATGTAGCAGCTAAGCGTGGCAAGACTGTTGAGCAAATTCTGGGGTAAGTATCATGGCAAAAATCAAGGTAACTCTTACCCGTAGTCCGATCGGTATCCTGCCTAAGCACAAGCTTTGTGTAAAAGGTTTGGGTCTGCGCCGCATCGGTCACACAGTTGAGCTGGAAGATACACCATCCGTTCGCGGTATGATCAACAAGGTTAATTACCTTGTACGTGTTGAGGGAGAGTAATCATGAATCTGAATACTCTGAGCCCGGCTCCGGGTTCCAAGCCAGCTAAGAAACGTGTTGGTCGTGGCATCGGTAGCGGTCTGGGTAAGACCGGTGGCCGTGGTCACAAAGGTCAGAAATCCCGTTCAGGCGGTTCTGTAAAACCAGGTTTTGAAGGTGGTCAGATGCCACTGCAGCGTCGCTTGCCAAAATTTGGTTTCACTTCCCGTCAGGCTGCTTTCAAGGCTGAGGTTCGTCTTCATGAACTGGCTAAAGTGGAAGCAGATGTGGTAGATATCGCTGCTCTGAAGCAAGCTGACATCATCAAAGATAACATCGAACGCGTTCGTGTTATCTTGTCTGGCGAGATTGACAAAGCAGTTACTGTAAGTGGCCTGGAAGTTACAAAAGGTGCACGTGCAGCAATTGAAGCCGCAGGCGGAAAGGTCGAAGAATAATGGCTAAATCAGGATCAGTACCAGCAGGTGCACAAAAAGGGTTGGCGGAACTTTGGTCCCGTCTTCGGTTTGTGTTTATCGCCATCGTGGTTTACCGCATCGGCGCACATATTCCTGTTCCTGGTATCAATCCTGAGAGACTGGCTGCTTTATTCCAGCAGAGTGAAGGTACCATCCTGAGTTTGTTTAACATGTTCTCAGGTGGTGCCCTCGAACGCATGTCGATCCTGGCACTGGGCATTATGCCTTATATTTCTGCTTCGATTATCATGCAGCTGCTGACGGTGGTTTCTCCGACTCTTGAACAGCTCAAGAAAGAAGGGGAAGCCGGCCGTCGAAAAATCAATCAATACACCCGCTACGGCACAGTTGTGTTGGCAACGGTACAATCGATTGGTATGGCAGTTGGTCTTGCTAGTCAGGGCGTCGCTTTTGCGGCGGATTTCAGCTTCTACTTTGTAGCAGTTGTTACCCTGGTTTCAGGTGCGATATTCCTGATGTGGCTTGGTGAGCAGGTAACTGAGCGTGGTATTGGTAATGGTATTTCCATTCTGATCTTCGCTGGTATTGTTGCGGGTTTGCCAGGCGCCATTGGCCAGTCATTTGAACAGGCTCGTCAGGAGAACATCAATATCCTGGCGCTGTTAGCGATTGCCGTTCTGGCAGTACTGACTGTTGCATTTGTTGTTTTCATGGAGCGCGGCCAACGTCGTATTACTGTGAATTACGCAAAGCGTCAGCAAGGCCGTAAGGTTTTTGCTGCTCAATCCAGTCACCTGCCCCTGAAAGTGAATATGGCTGGTGTAATTCCACCAATTTTCGCTTCCAGTATTTTGTTATTCCCTGCCTCTATTGGACAGTGGTTTGGACAAAATGAAAGTATGGCATGGTTGCAGGAAGCCTCTTTGGCTTTAGCACCAGGTCAACCGTTGTATATCTTGCTTTTTGCGCTCAGTGTTGTATTCTTCTGCTACTTTTATACAGCACTGGTATTCAACCCCAAAGATGTCGCTGACAACCTGAAGAAATCAGGTGCGTTCATTCCTGGCATCCGCCCCGGGGAGCACTCAGCTCGCTATATTGATGGTGTAATGTCTCGTCTGACTTTGTTCGGTGCGCTGTACATTACCGCTGTGTCTTTAATGCCGCAGTTCCTGGTAGTTGCCTGGAGTGTACCGTTCTACTTCGGTGGTACTTCCCTGCTGATTGTTGTAGTCGTGGTCATGGACTTTATGGCTCAGGTGCAGTCGCACTTGATGAGTCATCAATATGAGTCCCTGATGAAAAAGTCGAACTTGAAAGGTTACGGTAGCGGCGGCATGCTGCGCTAAGACCTTAATACTGGAGTTGGTGATGAAAGTTCGTGCATCCGTAAAAAAGATCTGCCGTAACTGCAAGATCATTCGTCGCCGCGGCGCTGTGCGTGTGATCTGCACAGAGCCTAAGCACAAACAACGTCAGGGTTAATCCTGACTTTGGGTTACGAAAGGCGATACTCCTTGATATTACTGATATCAAGGAGTATTCTTTTGCGCCCTTCGTAGACAATAAACTGAAAGAGCGATTGCTCGTATATCGGAGATAGCTGAATGGCCCGTATTGCAGGTGTCAATATTCCCGACAATAAGCATGCGGTGATCTCGCTGACCTATATCTATGGTATTGGTGGAACCACTGCTAAAAGCATTCTTGCTGCAGTAGGTGTTGAGCCTACCACTAAGATTGCAGAATTGTCTGAAGACGTTCTCGACCAGGTTCGTAACGAGGTAGGCAAGTACACTGTAGAAGGTGATCTGCGCCGCGAAATTAGCATGAATATCAAGCGTCTGATGGACCTTGGTTGCTATCGTGGTCTGCGTCATCGTCGTAGCCTTCCCGTTCGCGGTCAGCGCACCAAGACTAACGCGCGTACTCGTAAAGGTCCGCGTAAACCGATTCGCAAGTAATTTTGTGAAGCTTTTTACAGGAAACATACATTATGGCTAACCCAGCACGTAACCGTAAAAAAGTTAAAAAGACTGTTGTGGATGGTGTAGCACACATCCACGCATCTTTTAACAATACGATCGTTACGATTACTGACCGCCAGGGCAACACCCTTTCATGGGCAACTGCCGGTGGTTCGGGTTTTCGTGGTTCTCGTAAGAGTACCCCGTTCGCAGCTCAAGTAGCTAGTGAACGTGCTGCAACTGCAGCAGCCGAATATGGTGTTAAAAACGTTGATGTTTTAGTTAAGGGTCCAGGACCAGGCCGTGAGTCTGCTGTTCGTGCACTTAACGCTGCTGGCTTCAAAGTTGGCAACATTACTGACGTGACACCTATTCCGCACAACGGTTGTCGCCCACCCAAGAAACGTCGTGTATAAGGAGGCGGTTTAGATGGCACGTTATATTGGCCCTAAGTGCAAGCTTTCACGTCGTGAGGGCGTAGACTTATTTCTGAAAAGTGGTGTAACCGCTTTTGATAATAAGTGCAAATCAGAAACGGCTCCTGGCCAACATGGTCAGCGTCGCGGACGTCTGTCTGAGTACGGTCTGCAGCTGCGTGAAAAGCAGAAAGTTCGTCGTATGTATGGCGTTCTTGAAAAACAGTTCCGTAACTACTACAAAGAAGCAGCCCGCTTGAAAGGCGCAACTGGTGAAAACCTGCTGCAGCTTCTGGAAAGTCGTCTGGACAATGTAATTTATCGTATGGGCTTTGGCTCCACTCGCGCTGAAGCACGTCAGCTTGTTAGCCACAAGGCTATCCAGGTAAATGGCCGCACGGTGAACATCGCTTCTTACCAAGTTAAAGCAGGTGATGTTGTTTCAGTTCGTGAGAAAGCAAAAAACCAGCTGCGTATTCAGAACGCACTGCAATTGGCTTCTCAGCGTACTGACGTACAGTGGGTTGATGTTGATAACAAAAAGATGGAAGGCACGTTCAAATCTAAACCTGAGCGTACTGAACTATCTGCAGATATCAACGAGTCCCTGATTGTTGAGCTGTACTCCAAGTAATCTCTGAGTATTCATCTGGCAGCTAAGTAAAGGTAGTTCTATGCAGCGTTCAGTGACAGAATTTCTACGTCCACGCGAAATCAAGGTCGAAGAAGTAAGCGCTACTCGTGCGAAAGTAATTCTCGAACCATTTGAGCGTGGCTATGGTCACACTCTGGGTAATGCTCTACGTCGTATTCTCTTGTCCTCTATGCCGGGTTGTGCCGTCGTAGAAGCTGAGATTGAGGGCGTTCTGCATGAGTACAGTGCGGTTGAAGGTGTTCAGGAAGATGTTATTGAGATCCTTCTGAACCTGAAAGATGTTGCAATTCTGTTGCACGGCCGCGATGAAGCTGTACTGACGCTGAATAAGAAAGGTCCTGGTGCAGTGACGGCTGGTGATATCCAGCTGGATCATGATGTCGAAATCGTTAATCCAGAGCACGTGATTGCTCACCTGAATGATGCTGCTGAAATTAAAATGCAGCTTCGTATTCAGCGTGGTCGTGGTTACGAGCCGGCTGATGCACGCCAATCCCCTGAAGACGAAAGCCGTTCTATTGGCCGTCTGCAGTTGGATGCGACCTTCAGCCCGGTACGTCGTGTGTCTTATGTTGTGGAAAGCGCTCGCGTTGAGCAGCGTACTGACCTCGACAAGTTGATTATCGATCTGGAAACAGATGGCACTTTAGATCCTGAAGAGGCTATCCGTCGTTCCGCGACTATCCTTCAGGAGCAGTTGGCTGCCTTTGTTGATCTTGAGACTGACAAAGAGCAAGAACCTGAAGAAGAGGAAGATCAAATCGATCCGATTCTTCTGCGTCCGGTTGATGATCTGGAACTGACTGTTCGCTCTGCAAACTGTCTGAAAGCCGAGAACATTTACTACATTGGTGACCTGATCCAGCGCACTGAAGTAGAACTGCTGAAGACCCCTAACCTTGGTAAGAAGTCTCTGACTGAGATCAAGGACGTTCTGGCGTCTCGCGGTTTGTCTCTGGGCATGCGGTTGGAAAACTGGCCGCCAGCAAGTTTGAAGGGTGACGATAAGGCTTCTGCCTGATTCAGTCATCACGGTTTGGTAAGGAACTGAAAAATGCGTCATCGTAAGAGTGGTCGTAAATTTAATCGTAATAGTTCACACCGTAAGGCTATGTTCAAAAACATGGTTGTTTCCCTGGTTGAACATGAACTGATTAAAACTACACTGCCTAAAGCTAAAGAACTGCGTGGCCACATTGAGCCACTGATCACTTTGGCAAAGAACGACTCTGTAGCAAATCGCCGTCTGGCATTTGCACGTACTCGTTCTGATGCAGCTGTAGGCAAGCTGTTTACTGATCTGGGTCCTCGTTACCAGAATCGTCCTGGCGGTTATGTTCGCATTCTGAAATGCGGCTTCCGTGCTGGCGACAACGCGCCTATGGCGTACGTTGAACTGGTTGATCGTCCAGTAGCAGCTGAAGAAGAGTAAGTTTTACTCTCTTCTCAAAACCGGCCCAAGGGCCGGTTTTTTTATGCCTGAAATTTATTGGTTGCCAGCCATTTAAGCGGCGATAAAAAAAGCCGCAACATATGCGGCTTTATTGTTTTGAGGCTTTTGTCAGCTTTATTTTTTCCGTAGTAATGGTGCCAGGAAGCGCCCCGTATGGGAGTGTTCCATTTTAGCCAGTTGCTCCGGCGTGCCTTCTGCGATAATTTGACCGCCACCGCTACCGCCTTCAGGCCCTAGATCAATTAACCAGTCAGCTGTTTTGATAACATCCAGATTATGCTCGATCACTACCAGGGTGTTGCCATGATCCCGCAGCCGCTGAAGTACGGTTAAGAGCTGCTGAATATCGGCGAAATGGAGTCCGGTGGTGGGTTCATCCAGAATATAAATAGTTTGGCCTGTATCGCGTTTTGAGAGTTCTTTTGCCAGCTTGACTCGCTGGGCTTCACCACCGGAAAGTGTTGTTGCACTTTGTCCGAGTCGAATATAAGACAAGCCTACATCGATCAGAGTCTGAAGTTTTCGAGCCAGTGCAGGCACCGCACTAAAAAACTCCAGGGCATCTTCCATAGTCATATCCAGAACTTCATGGATTGTTTTGCCTTTATAGCGTACTTCCAGTGTTTCCCGGTTGTAACGTTTGCCTTTACAGACATCACACGGCACATAGATATCCGGTAAGAAGTGCATCTCGACCTTAATCAAACCGTCGCCCTGGCATGCCTCACAACGGCCGCCTTTAACATTAAAACTAAAGCGACCTGGCTTATAACCCCGTGATCTGGCTTCTTGTGTGCCTGCAAACAGTTCGCGAATAGGCGTAAACAATCCTGTGTAGGTAGCAGGATTTGAACGAGGTGTCCGCCCAATGGGACTTTGGTCGATATCGATGACTTTGTCGAAAAGATCCAGACCTTCGATGCTGTCATACTCGGCCGGATTCAGTGTTGTATTCCGATTGAGCTCCCGGGCAAGTATTGGATAGAGGGTTCCATTAATCAGTGTGGATTTACCCGAGCCGGATACTCCTGTGATACAGGTCAGAAGGCCAGCAGAAATAGTCAGATCAACATCTTTCAGATTGTTACCTTTTACGCCTTTAAGCTTCAATTGCTGATCAGGATGTGCCGGAATACGGATTTTGGGTACTGCAATCTCCTTCTGGCCACTAAGGTATTGCCCGGTTACTGATTCCGGGTTAGCGATAACCTCTTCCGGTGTTCCTGCTGCGATGACCTGTCCTCCATGTACTCCTGCTCCAGGGCCAATATCCAGTAAGTAATCGGCGCTGCGGATCGCATCTTCATCATGTTCAACCACGATCACGGTGTTTCCCAGGTCTCTCAGGTGGGTCAGGGTTTGAATAAGGCGCTCATTGTCACGCTGGTGTAGCCCGATGGATGGCTCATCCAGAATATACATCACACCCACAAGCCCTGCCCCTATCTGACTTGCCAAACGAATTCTTTGTGCCTCACCGCCGGAAAGGGTGTCAGCGCTGCGCTCCAGTGTCAGGTAATCAAGGCCGACATTAACCAGAAATTGTAAACGTTGTCGTATTTCAGAGAGAATTTTGTCAGCAATTTCACCTTTACGGCCTTCAAGTGCCAGCTCACCATAGTAGCTATACGCTTCGCCAATGGGCAGGCGTACAATATCCTGAATGTGCTTATCTGCGATGCTCACGTGTCGAGCTTCTTCTCTGAGTCGGGCTCCATGGCAAGAAGGGCAGGGCTGAATGCTAAGATATTTGGCCAGTTCCTCCCTCACCATCTGTGACTCTGTTTCACGATAGCGGCGTTCCATGTTTGGAATCACACCTTCAAAAGGGTGAGAGCGGGTGACCTTGTCACCCCGGTCATTGATATAGATAAACTCGACCTTAGTTGTCCCGGTTCCGTACAGTACCAGGCTCTTATGCTCTTCATCGAGGTCTTTCCAGGGCGTTTCCAGTTTGAAGCCGAACTGCCCGGCGACTGATGACAGCATTGAGAAGTAATAAACGCTGCCCCTGTCCCAGCCTCGAATCACACCTTCTGCCAGACTGAGCTCCTGGTTTGTGATCAGCTTATCCTGATTAAAGAACTGGTGTGTGCCAAGACCATCACAGGTAGGACAGGCACCGGCTGGATTATTAAAAGAGAAAAGCCTTGGTTCAAGATCCTGAATAGCATAACCGCATTCCGGGCAGGCAAACTTGGATGAAAAACTAATGTCTTTATGCTCACCATCCATGAAGTTGATAATGGCTAGACCATCTGCCAGCTGAAGCGCCGTCTCGAAAGATTCGGCCAGACGTTGCTGCTGATCCGGGCGCACCTTGATCCGGTCAACCACAACTTCCAGGGTGTGCTTCTTGTTCTTATCAAGTACAGGTGCATCGTCCAACTCATAAACCTGGCCATCGATGCGAATACGAACAAACCCCTGACTTTTTAACTCACCCAGAAGGTTAAGATGCTCACCTTTACGGGCACGAACAACTGGGGCAAGCAGCATGAGTTTGCTGCCTTCGGGCAGCGCCAGTACATGGTCTACCATCTGGCTGACTTCCTGGGCTTCGAGTGCCAGGTTATGTGTTGGACAGTGTGGCGTACCTGCTCTGGCAAACAATAGGCGCAGATAATCGTAAATCTCAGTAATGGTGCCTACGGTCGATCGCGGGTTATGGGATGTTGACTTTTGCTCAATTGAGATTGCCGGAGACAACCCCTCAATATGATCAACATCCGGTTTCTCCATCATAGAGAGGAACTGGCGGGCATAGGTCGACAGCGATTCAACATAGCGTCGCTGCCCTTCTGCATAGAGTGTATCAAAAGCAAGAGATGATTTACCTGAGCCGGATAATCCGGTGATCACCACTAATTTGTCTCTTGGGATTTCTATATTGACGTTTTTCAGGTTATGAGTACGTGCGCCGCGAACCAGTATCTTATCCATGGACCTTCCGCTGTAACTTAAATCAGATGGCATTGATGAAATGGAGGTGCACCAATGTTGTAGGGCTAAGCATTATAGAGAGACACCGGATGTTAGAACAGAGCGCGAGCAAAACCGTCCTATGAATTTTATCGAGGTGGTAATACCCCCCTTATCAGGAGTAAAATGTTCGGCTATTCAAAGATGGTGCCAGGCAGGTGTCGGTACTTTATATTGAGCATAATGGGGTAAATGAGCCGGATGAGTATTGAGGCGATGACAACCGGTGAGAGACGGGCGGTTACCGGTCTGGCGGGCTTGTATGTATTGCGTATGCTGGGCCTGTTTATGGTGCTGCCGGTTCTCTCAATCTATAGCTCTGACCTTGAAGGTGCCACCCCCGCGCTTATTGGTATGGCAATTGGCGGTTACGGCCTGACTCAGGCGCTTTTACAGATCCCATTTGGTTTTTTGTCCGATAAAATTGGTCGAAAAACGGTGATTGTTTTTGGTCTGCTGTTGTTTATTGCAGGGAGCATTGTCGCCGCAATGTCAGAGTCAATTTATGGGGTTATTATTGGCCGTTGCCTGCAGGGTAGTGGTGCGATTGCCAGCAGCGTGATGGCTTTGCTGTCTGATCTGACCCGTGAACAGATGCGGATGAGAGCGATGGCTGTTGTAGGGATCAGTATCGGTATTTCGTTTTCTGTTGCGCTTGTTCTTGGTCCCATTATTTCGCAGCCTTTTGGCCTTGAGGGGCTTTTTTGGTTTACTGCACTTTTGGCGAGTATAGGGCTTGCGGTTATTTGGAAATGGGTGCCAACTCCTCAGCGCTATGATCAGCACAGGGATACGGGTGTCCAGAAAGGTCAGCTGAAAAAAATCCTGAAGCATCCTGAACTACTGCGCCTGGACTTTGGTATTTTTATTCTTCACCTGATTATGACAGCGACTTTTGTCGTAATTCCACTACGTATGTTAGAGCTGGGATTATTGGCGCAGCATCACTGGATGGTCTACTTACCGATTATGATTCTGTCTTTTCTGGCTATGATCCCCTTTATTATCGTGGCTGAAAAGAAACGCAAAATGAAGCCGATTTTTATTTTTGCGATTATCCTGGTGGCTGTATCTCAGTTAATGATGGGAGAGTTGACGGCGGAAAGCCGCAATGCGCTTTTTGTATTTTTGTTTATTTATTTTATGGCTTTCAATTTGCTGGAAGCCAGCCTGCCTTCTCTGGTTAGTAAAATTTCCCCAGCGGGACAGAAAGGGGCTGCCATGGGGGTTTATTCCAGCAGCCAGTTTTTGGGTGCCTTTGTAGGTGGCGCGGCAGGGGGGTGGCTCTATGGCACATGGGGCATAGATGCGGTATTGATCGTTTGTGGTGTTTTAGCCCTTATGTGGGCATTGGTCGTACTTCCCATGGCAACACCAAAACATCTGACGAGCAAGGCGATATCTCTGCCTGAGCATTGGTCGGATGATACGGAAGGTTTTGTAAAACGCCTCTTGGCTTTGCCAGGTGTAGAGGAGGTTGTTGTCATCGAAGATGAAAAAGCAGCCTATATGAAAATCGATAAAGCTCAATTTGATGATCAGGCTTTGGCTGCTGCTATCGCCTGATATCATTCTGTATACAGAATTTTTGGAGTAAATTATGTCCCGTGGTATCAATAAAGTTATTCTGGTCGGTAATCTCGGGCAGGATCCTGAGGTGCGTTATCTTCCTAATGGCGGTGCCGTTGCCAATATAACCTTGGCAACCAGCGAAAGCTGGATGGATAAAAACAGCGGTCAGCGTCAGGAAAAAACGGAATGGCACCGGGTTGTCTTTTTCGGCAAGCTAGCGGATATTGTCAGTCAGTATGTCAAGAAGGGTTCCAAGCTATACGTTGAAGGCAAACTGCAGACACGTAAGTGGCAGGACCAGAATGGTAATGATAAGTACACCACTGAGGTTGTTGTTGACGGATTCAGCGGCCAGATGCAGATGTTAGATGGTCGTGGTGACAACAGTGGTTACAATAATGGCGGCTCAAATATGTCGGGTGCCTCGAACCAAGGTGGAATGGGCGGCAATCCGGGCGGGTATGGCAATAATCCTGCGGCTCAGCCAATGGGCCAACCGCAGAATAATTTCCAGCAGCAGGCACCGCAGCCATCTGCAGCACCGTATCAGCAACCTGATTACAGCCAGGCTGCGCCACAGCAAGCTGCACCACAACAGTCCGCTCCGCAGCAACAGGCTCCACGCCCGGCGCCTCAGCAGCAATCCGCTCCGGCACCCCAACAACCGTCTCAGCAGCCTCAGAGTAACTTTGGTTCACCGGCCAGTGCTCCGTCCCAGAGTTTTGATGACTTTGATGACGATATTCCATTCTAGTGTTGATTATCTACAGGATAATCTGAAAGCGAAGGCGCGTTTGGGCTATCAGAGCCTGATTCGTGCCTTTGTCTGAATAAGACTGTATATGGGAGTGGCAGAGAACTATGCGTATCTTTTTAACTGAGGGTGAATCCAGTCTCGCTAAGGGTTTTCTCAGCTATGCCCAAGGTATTGCTGGATTACATTGCAGTGTTTTTCAGGGCGATACAGGCGATATAGCCGAGCTGCAACGTCAGCTAACAGCGGCGTCCCCTGATTTTGTAGTCAATACACTCCAGTTTGATGATTTGAACAAGATCGAGCAGTCTCCTGATCTGGCCTGGCAGCTGAATGCAATTTTGCCGGACCATCTGGCTCATATCAGTCTTGATTTGGGGGCAGCTCTGATTCATATCTCCTCTGATGAAGTGATTGGCGATGTCCGCAATGGTGCTTTTCAGGAGAAAGATACGGTACATCCCCTAAACACCTATGGCGAAACTAAATGGCAGGGTGAGGAGGCGGTACGGCAGCTGCTTAAGCGTCATATTATTTTACGTCTTGGGGTTCTTTTTGACGGTGATGCCAATGATGGAACCTCCTCAGAAGGTTGGCTTCAGTCTATTCTGGTGCAGGCTCAGAAGCCTCAGGATCTCCAGGAAGCGGCAGATATCAGCTTATCACCCACTGCCATTAGTGATGCGAGCCGGGTCATCGTTGCCATCATCCAGCAGTTGGATGCCGGTGCTGACTGTTGGGGTACTTATCACTATGCTGGTGTTGAACCGATTAGCCGTGCAAACTTCGCAGAGCAGGTCATTGAGCTGGCTCAGGAGCGTGAGCTGCTGACCGGTGCTGAGATGGTGCGAGGGGTTTCTGCAGCGGCGATGGGGCTGGCAGGCAGACAAGCTCTGCACCGTGAGATGAACTGTCAGAAGATTATGGATCATTACGGTATCAAACAGCGTAGCTGGCGCCCTGCTCTGGTTGAAGCGATTGAGAAAATTGCTGACCAGAGCCTGGCTGACCAGCACGTTGCAGCCGATGAAAACGAGGAACCTTCCGCATGATTACGGCCGTAAGAGCCATTGTTTTCTACCTGGGTTATATTTTTGCTCTGATCTTTACCAGTTGCATTTCTACACCTTTGAGTTTCTTTCTACCTTTCAAAACCAAGGCATGGATGATTACCCGTTTTAACTGGTTTGTGTTGTTGTGGCTGCGTATTACCTGCGGCATCCGAATTCAGGTTGAGGGTCAGGAAAATTTGCCTGAAGACCAGCCGATGGTGATTCTGAGTAACCATCAATCCGAATGGGAGACCATATATCTGCAACTGGTGGCCCAGCCTATGAGTACTGTACTCAAACGTGAATTGCTGAAGATTCCTTTTTTTGGCTGGGGACTGAAGGCGCTGAAGCCTATTGCGGTTGACCGCGGCAAGCCTGCTGCAGCTATGAAGCAGGTGCTAAAGCAGGGTAAAGCGCGTTTGGCAGAAGGGATGTCGGTTTTAGTTTTTCCTGAAGGTACCCGGACTCAGCCTGGCACACGGGGCAATCATAAAAAAGGTGGTGCCATGCTGGCGACTAACTCGGGGGTGCCGATTTTACCCGTCGCGCATAATGGAGGAGAGCATTGGACATCCAGTCCGCTGCAGAAAAAGTCAGGAACGATTCGGGTCGTATTTGGGCCGCTGATACAAACCGAAGGTCGTCATGTGAACGATGTTCATGCCGAAGTCACGCAATGGTTGGAAAGCCAGGTTGACCGGATTTCAGGGTTGCCAGTACCCGCAAAGCGGGAAACAGCTGAAGCTTCAATTTCTGAAGAATCGAAAACATCTTAAGCAAGGTTTTCTCTGAAGGGAATATAGCTGTAGCTGACGAAAAAAAGCCGGCCCTGTCGATAAGTTATCTTTTGGGCCGGTTAGCGTTGTCAAAGTGACACGAATTTAAGAGTAAGAGAAATTGCAGGTTATGAAAGCCCAAGATTTTTACAAATTGCTCGATTGGGCTCTGTCTGGTTCATTGTGTAGAAGTGAAGGCTTGGGGCTCCGCCAGCAATCAGCTGTTCACAAAGACGGGTCATGACCTCTTCACCAAACTGACGGATGCTGGCGCTGTCATCTCCGTATGACTCCAGCTGTTTACGCACCCAGCGTGGAATTTCCGCACCGCACGCATCACTAAAACGAGCCAGACTGCTGTAGTTAGTGATCGGCATAATACCTGGAATAATAGGGATCTCGATGCCTAGTTTCTGGCAGCGTTCTACATAGTAGAAGTAGCTGTCAGCGTTAAAGAAGTATTGAGTAATCGCACTGTTGGCACCAGCATCTACCTTCCTTTTAAAGTTCAGCAGATCGGCTTCAAAGTTAGCTGCCTGTGGGTGCGTCTCAGGATAGGCTGCAACTTCCAAATGAAAATGGTCGCCTGTCTCTTTACGGATAAACTCCACCAGCTCATTGGCGTAACGCAGCTCGCCTGGTGAACCCATGCCGGAAGGCAGGTCACCACGCAGAGCAACGATGCGATCGATGCCTTTGTCGATATAGAAGTTCAGCAGATCACGCAGACTATCGGTACTGCTACCGACACAGGACAGGTGAGGTGCGGTATTAATACCAGCTTCCCGCATCTCCTGAACGGTATTGATGGTGCGCTCCTGGGTTGAACCACCGGCACCGTAGGTGACAGAGAAGAAATTAGGGTTCATAGCCGCCAGTTCATCCCGAACAACACGCAGCTTTTCCTGGCCTTGTGGGGTTTTAGGAGGGAAGAACTCAAAACTGATATCGACTGGCTGGCTCATGGTTATATTCCAAAAAAGTTTGATTGCGTTATTTCTTATTACTTTTTACAGAGTTTGCTGCAGCTGCGCCAGTGAAAGTTTTTTCTATCTTTATGAGTAAAACTCATAGAAAAAGAAGGGCAGAGAAAAAATAACTACTTTAGAGGTTGCTCCGCAGTTGGGCACGATCATCACTTTGTCTGTTTGACGGGTGCAAAAAAGCCCTGCCGATCTCTCCGGGATGGAGCATGACCTGCGGGGCTTTAAGGTACTTAAATCTCAGGCCAGGCTATGTTTAAGGCACGCCTGACATGGCGACTTAGTACTTGTAGCTTTCCGGCTTGAACGGGCCTTCAACCGGTACACCGATGTAGCCAGCCTGTTCTTCAGACAGTTGGGTGATCACACCGCTGAAGCCTTCAACCATATAGCGTGCCACTTCTTCGTCCAGCTGCTTAGGCAGAACTTCAACGGTGATGTTCGCCGCTTTCTCTTCTGCAGGCAGGTTAGCGAAGCCCGCTTTATACAGATGAATCTGAGCCAGTACCTGGTTGGCAAAAGAACCATCCATAATACGTGACGGGTGACCGGTGGCGTTACCCAGATTCACCAGACGGCCTTCAGACAGCAGGATCAGGTAATCACCGCTGTCCAGGTTGACGTCGGAGCCGGGTTTCGCATCGCGGAACACCTTGTGTACCTGTGGCTTAACTTCTTCCCATGCCCAGTTTTCACGCATGTATGCCGTATCGATCTCGTTGTCGAAGTGACCGATGTTACATACCACAGCACCTTTTTTCAGGGCTTTCAGCATGTTGGCGTTACAGACGTTGTAATTACCGGTGGTGGTTACGATCAGGTCAGTTTTCTGCAGCAGAGGTGCATTGATAGACGCATCGGTACCGTCGAACTGGCCGTTGATAAACGGAGAAACCACTTCGAAACCGTCCATGCAGGCCTGCATCGCACAGATAGGATCAACTTCAGTCACAGAAACGATCATGCCTTCCTGACGCAGAGATGCCGCAGAACCTTTACCTACGTCACCATAGCCGATAACCAGTGCTTTCTTACCGGACAGCAGGTGGTCGGTACCACGCTTGATAGCATCGTTCAGCGAGTGGCGGCAGCCGTACTTGTTGTCGTTTTTCGACTTGGTTACGGCATCGTTTACGTTGATCGCAGGAACCTTCAGGGTGCCTTTCTGCATCATCTCGATCAGGCGGTGAACACCTGTGGTGGTTTCTTCAGAAACACCGTGGATGCTGTCCAGCATGGCCGGATATTTTTCGTGGATCAGAGCGGTCAGATCACCACCGTCATCCAGCAGGATGTTTGCATCCCAAGGGCTGCCATCTTTATTGATGGTTTGTTCCAGACACCAAACGTACTCGTCTTCGGTCTCACCTTTCCAGGCAAATACAGGGATTTCGCCGGCAGCGATAGCCGCTGCAGCGTGGTCCTGTGTGGAGAAGATGTTGCACGAAGACCAGCGAACTTCAGCACCCAGCGCGACCAGTGTTTCGATCAGAACCGCAGTCTGAATGGTCATGTGAATACAGCCAATGATTTTAGCGCCGGCCAGAGGTTGTTCAGCACGGTACTTTTCACGGATCGCCATTAGTGCAGGCATTTCAGATTCTGCGATGCGGATCTCGTTACGGCCATAGTCAGCAAGAGTGATATCAGCGACTTTATAGTCAGTGAAGCTCATAGGTTTCTCCATTCGGATGAATGGGCGCCCTTGCAATTAAAGTTGGCACGAGACTGAGCGTAGCGGAGAAGGCTCCGTTGCAGCGCCCCTCAGTATCGTGTGTGTGTGTCACTGCCGGAATTGCCGGAAGCGACCATCTGTCGGAAAACTGTTTCATAGGCAGTGAACCAACAGACCAAAATTCAGATGTAGCAAAGCAGGAGCAAGCTCCTGCTTTGGCAGCCCAATGACACCGGAGTGATCGGGCAAAAGTTTGTACGGGCCGACCTGTTAAACAGAGCAGGCCAGACAAGCATTTTTACAGGCCGGCAGCAGCACGCAGATCATCTGCCTTGTCGGTCTTCTCCCAAGGGAAGGCAGTAAAGGTGTCATCACCTACCGTCATCTCAAATGGGTTGCGGCCAAAGTGGCCGTAGGCTGCTGTCATACGATACATCGGGTGCAGCAGGTCCAGCATACGGGTGATCGCGAAAGGGCGCAGATCAAAGTGCTCACGAACCAGCTTAATAATCGCTTGCTCAGATACTTTGCCAGTGCCAAAGGTGTTGATAGATACAGACGTTGGTTCCGCAACACCAATCGCGTAGGACACCTGGATCTCACAGCGGTCAGCCAGACCGGCAGCAACGATATTCTTCGCCACATAACGGCCAGCATAAGCGGCAGAACGGTCAACTTTTGAGGGATCTTTACCGGAGAAAGCACCACCACCGTGACGCGCCATACCACCGTAGGTGTCCACGATGATCTTACGACCGGTCAGACCGCAGTCGCCTACAGGGCCACCGATGACAAAGTTGCCGGTTGGGTTAATGTGGAACTGAGTGTCTTTGGTCAGCAGCTCCGCAGGAATCTCCTGCTTAACGATCAGCTCCATAACGGCTTCGCGCAGGTCTTTCTGGGACACTTCCGGGTTGTGCTGTGTTGAAAGAACAATTGCATCAATCGCAGACACTTTACCGTTTTCATAACGGCAGGTGACCTGAGACTTTGCATCCGGACGCAACCAGCCCAGTTGGCCGCTCTTACGGGCCTCTGCCTGACGCTCTACCAAGCGGTGGGCAAAGGTCACAGGTGCTGGCATCAGCACATCTGTTTCGTTAGACGCATAGCCGAACATCAGACCCTGGTCACCAGCGCCCTGATCTTCAGGTTTCTGACGATCCACGCCCTGTGCGATATCCACAGACTGTTTACCAATCAGGTTAATGATGCCGCAGGTGCTGCCATCAAAGCCTACATCAGAAGAGGTATAGCCAATGTCGTTAATAACGCCACGAACCAGATCTTCCAGGTCGATCCAAGCGGATGTAGAAATTTCACCAGAAACAATGGCAACACCAGTTTTCACCATGGTTTCACAGGCAACACGGGCGTATTTATCTTCCGCCAGAATTGCATCTAACACGGCATCAGAAATCTGGTCAGCGATTTTATCCGGATGGCCTTCAGATACAGATTCAGACGTAAATAAAGAGTATTCGCTCATGATTCTCTTATTACCCTCAAAGGAGTTAAAAATAAGGAATTAGCCAAGGCTGTTTTGTTTGAATGTTAATTCAAGGGAAACGGCCCGACCTCCTGTAACAGCTAACGACGTTTAGCTGTCGGTTGATTTAGCAGACTCGACTTTTGGCCGGTTCTGCCTGTAGTAGCGTTTGACCTAGGAAGCTCACTTCAGCCTGCTCAGAACATCGCAAAGACAGACAAAAATGTTGGGTGGAACTACTCCGTTGGACGCGCTTTATGTCATCATGTCATTGTAGCGATTTGAGCATAGTTGTGCATAGTGATTTTATAATCTTTCCATAGAGCTGTTGAGTAAACCTGCAAGTAAGGTTTCTCATCAGATTTGTTAGAGCTGAGAGATAGATAATCTGCACTTTTGGGGAATTAAGGGTTACTCAGATGATTAACGTACATGGGCATAATTTTCAAACTGATGATATTGATAGCCTAGGCTTGCTTACCAATCCGGTTTTTGAACCTAATGAGACCACGGTGTTAACGGAATTGGTTAAAAAAGGGGATACCTGTTTAGATATTGGTGCCAATATAGGCTATTACACTTCTTTATTTGCCAATCTTGTGGGCCCGGCTGGTCGCGTATTAGCTTTCGAGCCCGATAGATATAACTTTGACTTGCTGACCGCCAATATGGAAAAGCACCCTAATGGGTGTGTTGTCGAATGTTTTCGTTTGGCATTGTCGGATAACCCTGGTTTTGGCTCTCTGTTCAAATGTGATGTTAATCGAGGCATGCACCGCTTGTATGATTCGGTATGTTGCTCAGACGAAGCTGAGAACGTGGAAGTGGTTTGTGGCGACTCTCTTTGCGAGGGTGTGGTCGATGTTATTAAAATTGATATAGAAGGCTATGAGTTCTACGCTTTGAGGGGCTTAAGCAGTGTTATTAAACGTTCTTCGGATATAAAAATTCTGACTGAATTTTCTCCTTTGTCTCTCCTTGAAGCTGGAAGCTCAACTGCAGACTTCACCAGATTCTTGCTTGAATTGGAATTTTACCCCTCGATTATAAATGGTAACGGTGAACTGGAGACCATTTATATAGAGGAGTTCCTGCGACAGTGCGCCATTGCCGATGCCATAGACTTAACCTCACTTACTTTAAGTATGAAAGGGATGGCTGTATCTGATATCTCCCAAAAAGCTCAGCAAGCATTGATAAATGCGGGTTATACAAGACCAATGCTTGAGAATATTCTTTGGCGCAAGAAGTCTGATTAATACCCATCTAATTCTATCGAGCGGGGATCTTTAGACAGATAAATAACTCTTTGGGTTTGAAGCCTGACGCCAGATCAGCGACAATACGCGCCTATTTTCCGGTGGTTTGCTTCGATTGTGTGGCTATCTGGGTGAGTCTCTTTTCTGAAGCTGCTTATTAATTAAGCAGTGTCAAAGACTTAGCCAGATATCTGTATAAACAGGCAAGCCATGAAACATTTTTTGTGGCTCTGCCACACACCCTGGAGTCTGGAAAGCATGCCTTCCCGTTCTGATTTAGCTAATGCCATCCGTGCCCTGAGCATGGACGCCGTACAGAAAGCCAAGTCCGGTCACCCCGGCGCCCCGATGGGGATGGCTGATATTGCTGAAGTACTATGGAACGACTTCCTGCAGCACAACCCGAAAAACCCAAATTGGTATAACCGTGACCGTTTTGTTCTGTCCAATGGTCACGGTTCCATGCTGCTGTACTCTCTGCTGCACCTGAGCGGCTATGATCTGTCCATCGACGATCTGAAAAATTTCCGTCAGTTGCACGCTAAAACAGCCGGTCACCCTGAGTACGGTTATGCACCGGGCGTTGAAACTACCACTGGCCCTCTGGGGCAGGGTATCGCTAATGCTGTTGGTATGGCCGTGGCTGAAAAAGCTCTGGCTGGCCAGTTCAATCGTGATGGTCACGAGATTGTTGATCACTACACCTACACCTTCCTGGGCGATGGCTGCATGATGGAAGGTATCTCCCACGAGGTATGTTCTCTGGCCGGTACTCTGGGTCTGGGTAAACTGATCGCCTTTTACGATGACAATGGCATCTCCATCGATGGCGAAGTGGAAGGCTGGTTCACCGACAACACCGCCCAGCGTTTTGACGCTTACGGCTGGCATGTCGTTAAAGTAGACGGCCACAACCCTGATGAAATTAAAGCCGCTACAGAAGCTGCTAAAGCAGAATCTGACAAGCCAAGCTTGATCATCTGTAAAACCATTATCGGCTTTGGCTCGCCAAACAAAGAAGGCAAAGAAGATTGCCACGGTGCACCTCTGGGTGATGACGAGATCGCACTGACCCGTGAGCGTCTGAACTGGCCCCATGCACCGTTTGAAATTCCAGCAAATATTGCTGGCGCTTGGAACGCACAGGAAAAAGGCGCAGCAGCAGAAAGCGCATGGAATGAGCAGTTTGCGGCTTACGAAGCGGCTTATCCTGAACTGGCGGCTGAACTGAAACGTCGTATGTCTGGTGATCTGCCTGCTGACTTTGCTGACAAAGCCGATGCTTATATCAAAGCGTGTCAGGAGAAAGGCGAAACTGTCGCTACCCGTAAAGCCTCTCTGAACAGTCTGAATGTCTTTGGCCCAGAGCTGCCAGAACTTCTTGGTGGTTCAGCGGATCTGGCACCCTCTAACCTGACCTTCTGGAACGGCGCAAAAGCGATCACCGCTGATGACGCATCCGGCAACTACATGCACTACGGTGTCCGTGAGTTCGGTATGGCTGCCATCATGAATGGTGTTGCCCTGCACGGTGGTTTTGTTCCTTACGGCGCAACCTTCCTGATCTTTATGGAATACGCCCGTAACGCCGTACGTATGGCGGCACTGATGAAACAGCGCGCTATCTACGTATTTACCCATGATTCTATCGGTCTGGGTGAAGATGGCCCAACGCACCAGCCGGTTGAGCAGGTACCAAGCCTGCGCGGCACGCCAAATATGAGCGTATGGCGTCCTTGCGATGCGGTGGAAACTGCTGTTGCCTGGAAATCTGCATTAGAGCGCGACAATGGCCCAACAGCTTTGATTTTGTCTCGTCAAAATCTGGCTCACCAGCCTCGTAACGATGAGCAACTGGCGAATATCGCCCGTGGTGCCTACGTACTGAAAGATTGCGACGGTACTGCTGATGCCATTCTGATCGCCACGGGTTCAGAAGTTGCACTGGCCGTAGCCGCTGCGGAAGAGCTGACTGCTAAAGGTAAGAAGATTCGCGTGGTATCCATGCCATCCACGGATCTGTTTGACGCGCAGGATGCCGCTTACCGCGAATCAGTACTGCCTGCTGACGTGATTACCCGCGTTGCTATTGAAGCCGCTCACAAAGACTTCTGGTACAAATATGTGGGCCTTGAAGGCGCCATCATCGGTATGGAAAGCTTCGGTGAATCAGCACCGGCTAACCAACTGTTTGAAGAGTTCGGCTTCACCACCGACAACATCGTCGGCACCGTTGACGAACTGTTGGAAGAGCTGGACGACTAATCGTATAACGATCAGTTACCCGCTTTTTAGCGTAAAAAGGCAGCCCAATGTGGCTGCCTTTTTGGTTTCTGTCGAATGGTATATGGCCATTTAAGGTAGGCTGGATAAGCGCCGTGGGCGCGCCATCCGACTGCGGTTATTTTGGCAGGTAGGGAGCCGCAAACTCCGTTATCTGATCCAGAGTTCTCAGCAATATCTCTGTCATATCAAAGGCCTGATTCAGTAGGCCGGATTGCATATTAGGGTCGGTCAGGTAATCGTGAGCAAATTGGTTACGCATTTCCCTGAAGGTCAGCCACTGCTCCGCAGAATCAAGAGCCCCCATTTTTTCCAGCTGGTTCAGCTTATCGATAAAAGTACGCAGCTCACCCTGTTCTTTGGTGAGTTCGAGTACTGCGGGAAAAAGTTTTGCTCCCATCGCATCCTGAAGCTTTGAAAAACGCACGACAAACTGATCAAAAACAGCCAGATCAATGGGGCTGAGACGGCTTAGGTTTTCCGGTTGCAGAGGAAATAAGGGGCTTAACGTGTCTCTTGCCCAGCGCAAACGTTCTGCGTGAGTTCTGCAGACCTCTTCAATTCCCCGGTAGTTAATGGGTTTCACAGACAGGCTCTCTTTTTTGTTTTAAGTTGATGGTTCTTACAAAATAATCCCAGTCTCGCGGGCGTGCTGATAAATCGGCAGGCTTGAACTGCCTTTGCGGTTAATCACCAGGTCTATTTTCTGATCACCCAAGGCTTTGATCAGCGCCACCTTTGATAGAATCAGCGCTTTTGCCAGTTCGTTACCGTCGGTCAGCTCCGGCTCAATATAGAGGTCGATATCACCACCCCGAGCGCTATCTCCAACCGGGAGCCAAAAAGCCGTATTTCACTATTCGCGCCAAAGTACTGGCGCAGTATGTGCGTGATGCTGTAGACCTGAGTCTCGCTAAGTCGCATAGTGCTTCCTGCTGTTGATGACCAAACCCCGAATGCCCATGGATTATCCTCTGTACGGCAATCAGCAACAAGGGGTGGCAGGTTGCCCGCGCTTAAAGGTCGTCCGGCAGCATTTTTATCACCCGATAAACGACGCTCTCAGGTAGGCTGGATAAGCGCCGTGGGCGCGCCATCCGACAGTCGAACCAGATGTATTCAACGCCAGCTGGTGGTGTTTTCGGATCATCATCTGAGCGCATACTTTTGCCAACACCATCTCTTCGGAAATCAAACATATTCATTTCAAAGGTATTACTATTATTTTTAGTACAAAAAAATGATCAATTTTTGAGGCAGAAGTTCTCTATAGCCTCGTTAACTGTTTTAAGGCAAATATGAACAAGGATCTATACTCAGGTGATATCGATTGGGAGAGAATTTACCGTATATTTCATGATCCCTTTCAAATTGCAAAACGCATCAAGAACGAACTTGGCGATACACGCATGCCTATCGTTTTTTCTGGCTTCCCGGAAAGCGCATCCTATTTGTCGCATGATATGCCTGTGACATTTGTCGATCACTCATCATCTATTACTGATAATGCCAAAAGGTGCTATCGACATATAAATGGATTTCAGGTTGGTGATATTACGCAACTTATAGCCACACTTCCGGTTACCCGCATTGTCATCGCTTGCAGGGTTTCTGCTTATTGGGATTCTTCTGAGTATTTTGAGCGTCTAGCGACTTCATTGCTGTCATTTCCCCGAGAGTTAGTCTTAATCGATTTCTTCGACAGAGATCTCGTGGAAATAGGAGGGCACCTTACTTTTAAGTCCGGAGGTGAGTTTGGGGAATGGAGCTATCTTGGCCTCGAAGAAGTAAATGAAACAGAACCTTTTCTCTCAAAGCTAAAAATCAAAGTATCGTACTCCCTGAATGATCACAGTTTTAGTTATAAGGGCTATCGTTCCTGTTTCAGAAAATCCGATATATTGAGATGGGCCCGTTCGAAATTCACGGACTGTAACGTCATGTTGGGCGAGCCTTTAATGGCCTGTGATCCAAGCTTTACGCTCAAGCTAATAGGAAAAGCTAGCTAACAAGGCTATTAGGCAGGGGCACTATATTGTTAGGCTCCGGCTTGGCTTGCTTCGCCTGTCTGTTCGGTTAAGCTTTTTTATATTCCCATTCCTCCCGCTAAGTTTGCGCTGCAGCGCTATATGCGGGAAAATACGGCACCTTTTTCAGCGGTTCGCGGTCATTTTTACGGTATTCCGGCGGATCGCTGATATTTTTCATACTGAATTCAAGCAGGTGGGGCTTTGTCTAAGTTCAGATTAGCCATTAACGGTTACGGGCGTATCGGGCAGTGTGTGCTGCGTGCCTGTTATGAGCGTCAGGATTGCGCCGATGTTGAGGTGGTGGCGCTGAATGAGTTGTCTGACCTTGAGACAATTACTTATCTGACCCGTTATGATTCCACCCATGGCCGGTTCCCTGTGCCGGTGGACTCCGATGCGCGGGGGCTTTTGATTAACAATCACTCAATTCAGGTCTTAAGCCAGGCTAAGCCGGAACAGCTGCCCTGGGGTGAGCTGGATGTGGATCTGCTGCTGGAATGCTCTGGTTCTTTTAAAGACAGAGCCAGCGCTCAGCGCCATCTGGATAGTGGTGCAAAAAAACTGCTGTTTTCCCAACCTGCAGAATCGGATGTGGATACCACTATCGTTTACGGCCTGAACCAGCATGAGCTGAACCAGCAACAAACTATTGTTTCCAGCGCCTCCTGTACCACCAACTGTGTGATTCCGATACTGAAACTGATTGATGATGCCTTTGGTATCGCCCATGGGGTTACAACAACGATTCACTCGGCGATGAATGATCAGCCGGTTATCGACGCGTATCACCAGACAGATCTGCGCCTGACAAGAGCAGCGATGAGCTCCATAGTGCCGGTGGATACCGGTTTACCCAAGGGAATCGACCGCCTGCTGCCACACCTGTCCGGTAAGTTTGAATCTTTGCACCTGCGGGTGCCGACCATGAATGTCTCTGCCATGGATTTAACGCTTTGCGTACAGACTGACACGGATGCTGAAACCGTCAATCGGGTGCTGTCAGATGCGGCCCAAAAGCAGCTGTTTGGGCTATTGGGTTATACCGAAGAGCCTCACGCCTCGGTAGACTTCAATCACGATCCGCGCTCCGGCATTGTCGATGGTACTCAAACCCGGGTTTCCGGCAAGCGTATGGTAAAAATTCTGTGCTGGTTTGATAACGAATGGGGCTACGCCAACCGGATGTTGGATACGGCTCTGAGCTGGCTGAAGAGTAGCTGAAGCACTTTATAAAGCCGGTAGCTTTTAAGGTGCAGGTAGGAAGATTCCCGGTGAAAACACCGGAAAACCATGGGCACACTGAAAAGTGCCGGTGGCATGCAAAGACCACGATTTCTGAAATGACACTGAACGGCAGGACAAACTCATGACCGTATTAAAAATGACCGATCTGAAACTGACCGGAAAACGCGTACTGATCCGCGAAGATCTGAACGTACCGGTTAAAGATGGCAAAGTTGCTTCCGACGCCCGTATTCGTGCGTCACTGCCTACTATTGAGCGGGCGCTGCGAGCGGGTGCTAAAGTACTGGTTATGTCTCATCTGGGGCGTCCGACTGAAGGTGTGTACGCCGATGAGTTCTCCATGGCTCCGGTTGCGGAGTATCTGTCTGAAGCGCTGGGCCGTGATGTACGTCTGGAAAAAGATTATCTGAATGGCGTAGATGTGGCTGAAGGTGAGCTGGTTATTCTGGAAAATGTTCGCTTTAACAAGGGCGAAAAGAAAGATGAAGATGATCTGGCCCGCGCTTATGGTGCCCTGTGCGATATCTTTGTGATGGACGCCTTTGGTACGGCACACCGGGCTCAGGCATCGACCCATGGTGTTGCTCGCTTTGCGCCGATTGCCTGCGCGGGGCCGCTGCTGGCAGCTGAACTGGATGCACTGGAGCAAGCTCTGGCGAGTCCTGCTAAACCAATGGCCGCCATTGTTGGTGGTTCAAAAGTATCCTCTAAGCTGGAAGTACTGAATGCATTGTCCGGTAAGTGTGATCAGTTGATTGTAGGTGGCGGTATCGCCAACACCTTTATTGCTGCTGCTGGCTATAACGTGGGCAAGTCTCTGTATGAAGCGGATCTGATTCCGGTAGCGAAGGGCCTGATGGCAAAAGCCTCTATTCCTGTTCCGGTTGATGTGATTGTCGCCAAAGAGTTCAGCGAGTCAGCCGAAGCCGTTGTTAAGAAAGTGAACGAAGTAGCCGATGATGAGATGATTCTGGATATCGGCCCTGAAACAGCCTCTATGCTGGCGGCTCAGCTGAAAGGTGCTAAGACCATTCTTTGGAACGGCCCTGTGGGCGTATTCGAAATTGATCAGTTCGGTAACGGCACCAAAGCGTTGTCTCTGGCGATTGCGGAAAGTGAAGGCTTCTCCATCGCAGGCGGTGGTGACACTCTGGCCGCCATCGACAAGTATGATATTGAAGATAAAGTTTCTTATATTTCCACCGGTGGTGGTGCTTTCCTGGAGTATGTGGAAGGTAAAACACTGCCAGCGGTTGCAGCGCTGGAACTGGCTGCCAAGCTGCAAGCCGGTGATGTGGATACCTGCTGCGGCAATGGCTGCTGCGATTAATCCGCATCCCTGATAAGTAACACAGAAGCCGGTGGCTGGGTTTTGATCGTTCTGAGATTTTTTCAGGATGAGAACCGAGCCAGACCGGCTTTTTCGCGATACACTAGCGCCATTCATGCGCCGGAACTGCGATGTGCTGAATTGAGCGCATTTTTCGGGTATCGCTTTGCTATTCTTTATTGATTCTTTGACGATTTTAAAAGGAAACAATCATGGCTTTAATTAGTATGCGCCAGATGCTGGATCACGCTGCCGAACACGGTTACGGCGTACCAGCCTTTAACGTCAACAACCTGGAGCAGATGCGTGCGATTATGATCGCTGCGGATAAAACTGACTCTCCGGTTATTGTTCAGGCTTCTGCTGGCGCACGTAAGTACGCGGGTGCCCCTTTCCTGCGTCACCTGATTCTGGCGGCGGTTGAAGAGTTTCCACATATTCCTGTTTGTATGCATCAGGATCACGGCACCAGCCCTGACGTTTGTCAGCGTTCTATCCAACTGGGCTTCAGCTCTGTGATGATGGATGGTTCTCTGATGGACGACGGTAAAACGCCGGCATCTTACGAGTACAATGTTGATGTTACCCGTCGCACGGTAGAGATGGCCCACGCCTGTGGCGTTTCTGTGGAAGGCGAGCTGGGCTGCCTGGGTTCTCTGGAAACCGGTCAGGCCGGTGAAGAAGATGGCGTTGGTGCAGAAGGCACGCTGGATATGGACCAGATGCTGACCGATCCGGAAGAAGCCGCAGATTTCGTGAAGAAAACCGGTGTGGATGCACTGGCTATCGCCATTGGTACTTCTCACGGTGCTTACAAATTCACCAAGAAGCCTACCGGCGATGTACTGCGTATCGACCGCATCAAAGAGATCCACGAGCGTATCCCGGATACTCATCTGGTCATGCACGGTTCTTCTTCTGTACCTCAGGAGTGGCTGGCGGTGATCAACGAATTTGGCGGTGAAATCCCGGAAACTTACGGTGTTCCGGTTGAAGAGATCGTTGAAGGCATTAAGCACGGTGTGCGTAAAGTCAACATCGATACTGACCTGCGATTGGCCTCTACCGGCGCGATCCGTCGCTTCCTGGCGGAAAACCCGTCTGAGTTTGATCCGCGTAAATACTTCAAAGCCTCTATGGATGCCATGGTTCAGGTGTGTGTGGATCGTTACGAAGCCTTTGGCACTGCGGGCAACGCCAGCAAGATCAACGCGGACTCTCTGGAAATCATGTACCAGCGTTACCTGACCGGTGAGCTGGACCCTAAGGTAAAATAACTCCCCTCGGGTGTTATAAGTCTTAAGCGTTATGGTTCCGAACCCGTACCGGTTTTGCTGGTACGGGTTTTTTTATCCCGGCAGAATTTGTCTCAAGAAGCAGGAGACGCCTGAAACTGAGGGTCAAAAGCTGATGGAAGAGTTTATCCACACCCATATCAATGGCATTGCCGTGGTGCTGGCGCTGATGGTGCTGCCTTTTTATCTGCAGAAGATGCAGAAGTGGCATAAAGCCGGTCAGAAACGCAAACGGGAACGCAAAAAGCGGCTGCGTTGAGCTGCTTTTTTCCTCAGGTTGTTTGTGGCGGTCACTAAAAGCGAGGCATCAAAGCTCCACTTCTTCCTCGGTAATCACTTCCTGCTCTGCTTTGGCGTCTGCCAGCCATTCCTGATAAACCTCAAGTTCCAGAGTCTGTTTTACATAGCGCTGCAACGCTTCCGGTAGCTCAATGCCGTAGGTGTTAAAGCGGCTGGCAACCGGTGCATAAAAAGCATCCGCGATGGAGAACTTACCCAGTAACCAGGGCCCACCGGAACTTTCCAGCAGCTGCTGCCAGAGGGTGATAATACGGTCGATATCCTGCTGTGCTTTTTCGCTGGCTTTAAAGCCGGTGTAGCTGCGGCGCACATTCATCGGCAGTTCATGGCGCAGATCCGGGAAGCCTGAGTGCATTTCCGCTACGGCTGAGCGGCCCAGGGAGATCAGTTGCAGATCCTCTGGCCAGCCTTTGCCATCCAGAAAGCGCAGGTTGATATATTCACACACCGCCAGAGAATCCCATACGGCAACACCGCCGTCTTTGATCACAGGTACCTTGTTGCAGGGAGTGTGTTCTGCCATCAGTTGTGGCATCTGCTCGGTAAAGAGTGGGATACGGATCTCATCAAACCCGATACCGAACTGCTTTAGCAGCAGCCAGGGGCGCAGGGACCAGGATGAGTAGTTTTTGTTGCCGATCACCAGTACAGGCTGAGTCATGGGAATCTCCGTTTCAGTGTTGGATAAGTGTATTGTGGGTCTTGGCTCAATGGACTGTGGGGCAGTACGTTTAAGTCTTGCCACTGAGTTTGCCGTGGCCCTTGCCGGGCAACAAACGAATAAAATTTAACTCAGCTATAAGGTTTTCTTATCCTGCTGGCTGTGTCGGTATTTTTTTGCCACTATTCCAGCTTCATCTCTGGTTTTAAGCCCGATGGCTTCAGGCCAGATTTTTTTATCATTCCGATGGTTCAGAACAGGCGCACACGTTATGGATACCGAACTGCTTCGAAGTTTTATTGCGGTGGTGGATACCGGCAGTTTTACCCGGGCGGCCCGTCAGATCTTCCGTACTCAGGCGGCGGTGAGCCAGCAGATGAAGCGTCTGGAGCAAAGTCTCGGTAAAACACTGTTTGATCGTGAAGGCAGGGTGCTTGAACTAACGGCGGATGGTAAAGCGCTGGTGAGTTACGCCCGCCGGATTTTGAATCTGCATGATGAGGCGCTGCAGAAATTACAGCAGGAGCCGGAACGTCGCCCTCTGAGAATTGGTTGCCCGGACGATTATCTGGTCACGGTGATGCCAAAGCTGATCGACCTGATTCATCGGCATCTGCCGGGTCTTGAGGTGCAGGTGTTTGGCGGTTCCAGCAGCCGCCTGCGCCCCCAGTTAGATGCGGGTGAACTGGATCTGTCGGTGATGACTCGTCACGCCGGATCCGATGAAGGCTATCTGTTGTATCAGGATCAGGGGGTTTGGGTGCTGCCAGCAGGAAAGTCTCCGCATGATTATGACTGCCTGCCGCTGGCGCTGGCGGAACCGGACTGCAAATTTCACAGCACGGCCCTTGATGGACTGGATAAGCTGGGGCGTGATTATCAGGTCTTAGCGGTGGCCAACAGTACCCTGTTTCTCTCTGAGATGGTGCGCCAAAACGGCATGATCAGCGCCATGATTCGCTCCAGTGCACCGGAGGATCTCACCCTGGTTGAAGCGGGAACCCTATTGCCGGAGTTGACCTCGGTTTCTGTGGCACTGGTGATGTCTGCCACCGCACACCCAAAGGTGCCTGCTGCTCTGGTGCAACAGGTCAGTCAGGGATTTGCTGCTGGGCTAAGCGGCGCGGATTGAGCTTGCAGTCATGCCTCAGTACACTTACGCCCTGTGATTCTTTTTCAGCCTGTGGATAAAATAATGTCATTTGATAAGTTACGAAGCCTTGTCTATTCAACGGAAACCGGTCGTCTCTGCCCGGATTGTGAGCAGCCGGTGGATGCCTGTATCTGCAAACAGGCGGATGACAGGGTGCCGGAAGGTGATGGTATTGTCCGTCTGAAGCGGGAAACCAAAGGCCGTAAAGGTAAGGGTGTAACCCTGGTTGAAGGTGTGCCGGTGACGCCTGCGGAACTGAAAAAGCTGGCGAAAGAACTGAAAACCCGCTGCGGTGTGGGTGGCGCAGTAAAAGATCATGTGATTGAGATCCAAGGTGATCAGCGAGATCTGTTAATGACACTGCTAGCGGATAAAGGCTTTAAGGTGAAAAAGGCCGGTGGCTGATTGGTTTCTCTATGTCATAGAAACGGATGGTGAGCGCCTTTATACCGGTATCACCACAGATGTTTCGCGCCGTGTTGCCGAACATGAGTCCGGTAAAGGCGCACGCTTTATGCGTGGCCGAAAAACCTATCGGCTGCGCCATCAGCAGAAGCTGGGTAGCCGCAGTCTGGCCCTGAAAGCTGAATATGCTTTTAAGCAGTTACCACGGAATCGTAAGCTTTACTGGATCGGGCAGGGGCATATTCCTTTTGATACTGACAGCGGCAAAATAGCGCAGGGGACGTAAAAAAGTATCGGCCAGAGGGGGCCCTGCTTATAATGTCCTGACCTTCCATAAGAGGGGGCTAATTAAAAAGTGATGGCCTTTTTTAGTCAGAGCTGCATTCATCAATTATGAGTATCGCACCATGAGTACACCGGAAGATAATCGCGCCTACGGCGAAGGGGATAAATCATTTCAGACCGCCGGGGGTGAAGCCGGACTGAAACAATTGGCAGATGATTTTTATCAGGCGATGCGTACCCTGCCTGAAGCGCAACATATTCTCAGTATGCACAAAGAAGATCTGGCGATCTCCAGCGATAAACTTTACCGCTTTCTCTGTGGTTGGCTGGGAGGCCCTAAACTGTATCGGGAAAAATACGGCTCCATCGCGATTCCAAAGGCACATGCCCATCTGGATATTGGTATAGAGGAGCGGGATGCCTGGTTGGGTTGTATGGCCGAAGCACTGAAAGATAAAGACTACCCACAGGATTTTAAAGATTACCTGCTGGAAGCGCTGATGTTTCCCGCTAATCGCTGTCGGAACCGTTAACCTTGTCTCTTTAGGTCTTGTGGGTCGGGCTTCAGCCCGTCGGCGTCTGTCTTTGGCAGCGCCGCTGACGCCGTGAAGGTCCGGTGTTACAGCGGAATCTCATTCTCACGAATACGGAACCAGACCGCGATGCTGTAACGGATATCGTGAGTTGTCAGCACTTCATGGGGAAAGTCTTCACTCAGAAAAGCCGCCACAGTTCCTGCTTTGGGAGGTAGGGTTATAATGGGTTCGTTGTTTTCCACGCCATTTTCACTGACATCCGGATAAAGCACCAATTCTCCTCCCTTATCCTGAGTCCAGCCGGGGTTCAGATAGAACACCAGCGTCATAATGCGGTTACGTTGACCCTTAAAACTATCCACATGCTTTTTGTAGAACTGTCCTGGTTCATAGATAGCATACATGGCTTCGTAATGATTCATGCCGAGAAACAGGCGACGGTTTACAGCGGTCATCAGCTGATCCAGCATCTGCATAAAGAGGTTCTGAGTCTCGTTGATATTATCCAGCCAACAGATGCGATCAGAGCGAATATCCTCCCGGCGGACAAAATCCAGTTCACGACCAATACCAGCCTTGTGAAACTTTTCCTGCTGGTCCAGTGTCGTAAGATCCTGACGCATGAGGTCCACAAAAGCTGCACTGAGGAAGTTCTCAACCACGGTCCAGCCACTCTGATACAGGTCTGTACAAATCTGATCGATATCCTCCTGACTGACCAGACTGGCAGCGCAGCTATCAGGTTGTAATACAGTATTGAGAATAGGATTCATGGCAGACCTCTGGCATAAGGGCGGTTGCAGGGTGTTTCCTGTTTGACCGGAGTAAAGGCTTATACCCTATATTTTTAAAGCTGGAAAGCAGGCTTTCACAGGGTGTTTTTCAATTATTTTGAACACTTAGTAAGTATTTTTGGCCTAACGCTTAAAATAATCTTTATTGTGTTTAGATGGGTAGGTTAATCACCTATTTTTTGCCATTAATTTAGCTTTATTCGCCAGGTAAACGATTGTGAACGAAACAATCCGTCCAGACTTTTGAGTAGTAACTCTGGTTTTATTAGGGAATGCATAAAGATATCAGGTTAATGCCACTTTATGTTGAATTATGGCGATCCGGGGGGTGCATCTGGCGTAATATTCATTAATAATGCAGCACCAAGAAAAATAAGCACAGGGTGGCATAATGCCTGATAGCAATCGCACGCATCTGATCGAAAAGGCGAGACGTATTGCCCAGTACAGCCTGGCGGGCTATTTATTGCGGGCAACACTTTGGCCAACGCTGCTTTCCGCTGTGCTGTGTTATGGTTTTTATCTGCTTTGGGCACCCGGACGCTTTAATGTTCCGGCTGCGGTTGCCCTGCCAGTACTGGCACCTTTACTTATTACAATCATGATCAGCCTGCCTCACTACCGGCTATTTAAGACGCTTGCTGAGGAACACACATCGCTTGAAAAAGAAGTCCATCGTCGTCGTTCTCTGGAGCATGATCTGCGCTTGCAGGCCAACACGGACACACTAACCGGTTTATCCAATCGTCGTGCTTTCTTTGAAGAGGGTATTCGCCGTTTGCGGGATGGAGCTCAAACATTAGTGATTATTGATCTGGATTTTTTCAAACAGGTCAATGATCGTTTTGGTCACGATATTGGCGATCATGTTCTGATTCATATTGCCCGAATGTTATCGGATCATTTTGAACCTGAAGCGCTGCTGTCACGAATGGGGGGCGAGGAGTTTGCCCTGCTATCCGGTTTGAAAGAAAAAGAGCTGATTGAACAGCTACAATTTCTTAACGGGATATTGACCCGTGAGCCTCTTATTGTGCTGGGGCGTAAGATTAACACCAGCCTGAGTGCCGGTATCGTCAGGATTAATCAGAATGGTAGCTTGCAGGAAGGTATCATTGCTGCCGATACTTATCTTTATAAAGCTAAAGCCAACGGCCGTTGTCAGGTACAGTCCGCGATATAATCCGCTGCTCTGGCAACCCTGTCAGGAGTACTTATGTACTATCAGTTCGCACCATCTCCATTAGGTTTACTTATGTTGGCGGAGCAACAGGCTAATACCGGTTTGTCGCTGCTCTATATTGGCGATTCGCCGGAAGCCCTGATGGCCGAAGCGGAGGCGGCTTTCCCTGATCGCCACTGGCAAAAGTCAGAACATCTGACACCGCCTCTTGAACAAATTTGCTCTGCCCTAGAGAGCAAAAGACCTTTCCCCGAATTACCCATGAACCTGACCGGAACCGCTTTTCAGCAGCAGGTCTGGCAAGCTCTGCAGGATATTCCTTTTGGCGAAACAATCAGCTACAGCCAGCTGGCAGAAAGATTAGGTATGCCTACGGCTGTGCGGGCGGTGGCCAGTGCCTGTGGTGCTAATCAGGTGGCGCTGTTGATCCCCTGTCATCGGGTGGTACGTAAGAATGGTGATCTGTCAGGGTATCGGTGGGGTATTGCCCGCAAGCGACAGTTGTTGGCGTTGGAGGCTGGCGATTAGACTCTTGCTGTACAATGCGCATTTTGATGCGCATAATTGATTTGTACACTGTTCTGAAGAGATCTGAATCATGCAACCTTTATACGATACCCAAGCTCCAAAAAAAGCGACTAACCTGAGCTTGAATAGTGACCTTCTGGTTAAAGCTAAGGATCTGAAAATTAACCTTTCAGCTACTCTTGAACAGGCGCTTAAGGAAAAGCTGGCTGAGCAGGAGGCAAAAAATTGGGCAAAAGAAAACAAAAAAGCGATTCAGGCATATAACGAATTTGTTGAAGAAAACGGCTGTTTTGGTGATGAGTACAGGTCGTTCTGATGGCTCAGTTTGATGTTTATAAAAACCCGAGTCGTCATTCCTGTAATGCCTATCCCTATCTGCTGAATATCCAGCATGACTTTCTGACCGATCTGACGACCCGCATTATTATCCCCCTTGGTCGGTTGAGCCATTTTCAGAGTGAAAAGCTGCGAGGGTTAACACCGGAAGTTGAGTATGAAGGGGAAAGCCTTCTGCTTTTGACGCCCCAGATAGCCTCCATGCCCGCCAAACAGCTTAAAGACCCCATCGGATCGTTAAGTCATCTAAGAGAAGAAATCATCGCATCGCTGGATTTTGCTGAAACAGGGTTTTGAATATCCACAAACCCGGC
>JBLWVL010000021.1:0-59924 GCA_048268485.1 Oceanospirillum sp. | reverse complement strand
TCAGAGCAGATACCGTGGTGCAGCCAGTTGGCGATATGTTGGCTGGAGATACGCAGGGTTGCGCGGTCTTCCATCAGGCCTACATCGTTGATATCCGGTACTTTAGAGCAGCCTACACCCTGATCAACCCAGCGTACTACGTAGCCGAGAATACCCTGTGCGTTGTTGTCCAGCTCTTGCTGAATCTCTTCCGCTGACCAGTTCGGATTAGCTTCCACCGGAATGGTCAGAATGTCATCCAGATTAGCGCGACCACGGACTTTGATCTCTTGCTGGCGGGCAAAAACATCAACCTTGTGGTAGTGCAGGGCGTGCAGGGTGGCGGCAGTCGGAGACGGAACCCATGCGGTGTTAGCGCCGGACATTGGGTGGCCGATTTTTGCTTTCAGCATGTCGGCCATCAGATCCGGCAT
Organism: Oceanospirillum sp.; assembly: GCA_048268485.1. GTDB lineage: Bacteria > Pseudomonadota > Gammaproteobacteria > Pseudomonadales > Halomonadaceae > Oceanospirillum. The sequence continues at coordinate 59,511 of JBLWVL010000021.1, read as the reverse complement.
GGCCCACATACCTTTACCGATCTGAGCTTTGCCACTCAGGCCGCATTCCAGGCCAACGTCCACGTTCCAGTTTTCATAGGCACCGATCCAAGAGGCGGCTTTCATTTCACCTTTGCGGATCATTGGGCCTGCTTCCATCGAGGTGTGGATCTCATCGCCGGTACGGTCGAGGAAGCCGGTGTTGATAAATACGGTACGCTCTTTCGCCGCGCGGATACACTCTTTCAGGTTTACCGTGGTACGACGCTCTTCATCCATGATGCCCATTTTCAGAGTGAAGCGCTCCAGACCCAGTGCGTCTTCGATGCGACCAAACAGTTCGTTAGCAAAGGCCACTTCTTCCGGGCCGTGCATCTTAGGCTTCACGATATACATGGAGCCGGTAGTGGTGTTGCTGAACTGACCGTTACCTTTCAGATCATGCAGGGAGATCAGCGAAGTACAGATACCGTCGATAATGCCTTCCGGTACTTCGTTACCGTCTTTGTCCAGAACTGCGTTGTTGGTCATCAGGTGACCGACATTACGCACGAACATCAGGCTGCGGCCTTTCAGTGCGATTGGAGAACCATCTTTGCCGGTGTACTCGCGGTCACCGTTGATACGACGGGTGAAGGTTTTGCCGCCTTTGGTCACTTCTTCCGTCAGGTCGCCCTTCATCAGGCCCAACCAGTTGCGGTAAACCACTACTTTGTCGTCAGCGTCTACGGCAGCAACTGAGTCTTCGCAGTCCATAATGGTGGTGAGGGCCGATTCCATAACGACGTCTTTAACGCCTGCAGCATCGTCTTTGCCGATCAGGTGGGTGCGGTCGACCTGGATCTCAAAGTGCATGCCGTTGTTGACCAGCAGTACAGACTCAGGAGCATTAGTGTCGCCATTGAAGCCGACAAACTGCTCTGGCTTAGCCAGACCGGTTTCCGTGCCATCTTTCAGAGTAATAACCAGTGCGCCATCTTTAACGGCGTACAGCGTCGCCTGAGTGTGGTCACCGGAAGCTAAAGGTGCTGCTTCATTCAGGAAGTTGCGCGCAAATTCGATCACTTTTGCGCCGCGAACAGGATTATAGCTGCTGCCTTTTTCTGCGCCGTTCTCTTCAGAAATGGCATCGGTGCCGTACAACGCATCGTACAGGCTGCCCCAGCGGGCATTGGCTGCGTTCAATGCAAAACGGGCGTTCATCACCGGTACCACCAGCTGAGGGCCGGCCATGGTTGCCATTTCCGGGTCAACATTGGCAGTGTTGATTGTAAAATCATCACCTTCCGGTAGCAGGTAGCCGATCTCACTGAGGAAGTCTTTGTAGGCGTTCAGGTCGAAGGCCTGGCCTTTATGGTCACGGTGCCATTGATCGATCTGTGCCTGAATCTGTTCACGTTTTGCCAGCAGTTCACGGTTGCGGGGCGCTAAGTCATGGACGATGGCGTCGAACTGTGTCCAGAAGTGTGCAACGTCAACACCTGTGCCGGGTGCTGCATCATTGCTGATAAAATCGTAGAGTGTTTTTGCAACACTTAAGTTGCCGATCTGAACGCGTTCAGTCATGGAAAGTGCCTCTGTCTAAAAATTGTGCCTAAAAAGTTTAAAACTATGCCTGCAGCGACACCTGATTAAGGTGCTGCTGTGAGCAGGAAGCTGATGCGCTCCCATGTGCCGTGGGAATGATCAGAGCTTCATTGTCATTCCTGTCAGACTTTTTCTCGGTCGTCTGTTAGGGCGTCCTTTCTGTCCGATGTGCCGTCTTTCAGAAAGGGGCTGTACTGCCAGGGCGGTACAGTGCCCCGTAAAGATACCTGAAAGCACGGGCATTTGTCCCTAGATGTACGCCTAATGAATAAGACCATTGCGACGGGCAGGTCACAAAGTTGAGGGTGCCGGGCGCTGTCATGGTTTGAGTCAGGTATGAGCTTCTTAAACGGGACGTTTTTATAAATAAGTGTTTCTGAGGTAGGATGCCAAACCCGATTCTATTGAATTGCAGACCGATGTAGGGAAAGACGCTCAGCCATGACTGCAAAGAATATACAAAATGCAGACCCGTTTCATGCCGCTATGCTGCGTAGAATACTGCTGGCAGAGGTGTTGCCGGATAACCCCATACTCCACAGAATCAGGCGTACTTATAGTGATTTCTACGGCCTGAGCCGTTTGCCGTTTTCGGAACACCTCTGGGGTTGTGTACGGTCTGATCGCTATGAGGTGGTTTATCAGACATTTCTTCCGACACTGGAAGAAGGTGAGGTCGCCAATGGCTGTTTCTATCTGTTGCATGGTTATTATGATCATGTCGGCCTTTATACTCATCTGATTCAATTTTTGCTGGCTGAGGGTTACGAGGTCGTGGCGGTGGATCTGCCGGGGCATGGTTTGTCATCAGGCCCAAGGGCTTCGATTATCTCTTTTGATGAATACAGTCGGGCGCTTTGGCAGGTGATGCAGCTTACTGCACAGCAGCGGGCTAAGCCTCTGAACCTGATCGGTCAGAGCACGGGGGGGGCTGTGATTATTGACTGGTTACTGCGCAGCCCTTTTAAAGATGAGTTTACGCTTGATAAAGTTGTGCTGATGGCACCTCTGGTGAAGCCATGGAACTGGACCCAGGGGCTGGTCAGTTTTTACCTGCTATCACCTTTTATCAACCGACTGAAGCGCCGTTTCTCTAAAAACAGTCATGATGAAAATTTTCTGCGTTTCCTGAAAGAGGAACCGCTGCAGTACAACTATCTGGCGGTGGATTGGGTGCGGGCTTTGTCCCGCTGGATTCCGGCGATTGAAGCCGCTGATCCGGTATCGGCGAATTGTCTGATTTTGCAGGGTGAGGAAGATCGCACGGTGGACTGGCAAAATAATCTGTGTACCTTGCTGGAGAAATTCCCTAATGCTGAAGTTTGCCGCTACCCGGGGGCACGCCACCATCTGGTAAATGAAAGTGAGATATATCGCTTACAGTGGATGGCGGGTTTACGTTCTTTTTTGCAACATAAATAACTCAGGGTGGCAACGTTTCTGCTTAATAATCGCTCCGGTCAGTCTCTGGTACGGATAATTCTGGGGGGCTGTGATGATAGAGGATGTCAGGTGTTTCGTCGGCTAATTAAGCACTATTTCGCTTCGGTCTCTGGGGCAAGGCTTGCGGTACTGGTTATTTTTTATAGCGTACTGGCTGGCTGCAGTACCTATGGTGACAGCGTTCAGGAAGTACTGAATGAGGTGCGCAGGGAGAACTATGTTGCAGCTGATGATGTCGCTCAGGCGGTGCTGTCTCCTTCCGGAAGTGATCGTCTGCTTTACTTTCTTGAGCGGGGTATGATCGCCCACCTGGATGGCCGCTATCAGGCGAGTAATTCATTCCTTGAGCAAGCTTACCGAATCTCTGAATCGCTTTACCGGTCCGATCTCCGCGACTGGCTGGCAGTGGCAATGACGCACCCGGGTAATGCCTCATACCGGGGACAGCTGTATGAACGTGTCTATCTGCATTACATCAAAATGCTCAACTATCTGATGCTGGCACAGCAACAAAACCGAGGAAGTCAGCAGGAGCAATTACTGGACAGTGCCCGGGTTGAGAACCGTCGTATTCAGATTCTGTTGGACGAAAATGTCTTTATAACCGGTGACTACAGTCAGGCGGCGTCCGATCAGGAAAAGCTATTCAGCAAAATTGCTAAAGTATTTCGTCAGCTTAATGGCGATCCGGTCAACCCGGACGAACTGATCTTCCGTGACCAGGCATTTGCCCACTATGTGATGGGGGCGCTTTATGAGCAGTATGGTGAGTTAGATAACGCCCGTATCAGCTATCAGCGTTCTGCCACGCTTTATGAAGATGGCTATACCGAGCAGTATGGCCTGGATACGGCGATGACGATTCAAGCCTGGAGTGATGTGGTTCGGGTGATGCAAAAAGCCGGCGGTTATGAAGAGCAATGGCGTCAGCTGGTAAAAAGCAAAAGGTTGTCGTCACCGGAGTCTGATAACTCGCCTGCTACCGGTGATTATCGCTATCAGCCGGAAAAAGCCGAGCTGTTGATTCTGCAGCATGTGGATCTGTCACCCCAGCGTAAGGTGCTGAATATGCACCTGATGATCAATAGCGACAGTCGTCAGCTGGTGGTGCGTCCTATCCCTGTAGGCAGTCGTCAGGAGCAGCGTGAGCAATTAGCCTGGTTTTATCTGCTTTATGCGGATAAAGGGCTTTATAATGTGGTGCGTGATTTTTCCGATGGCTCCATCCTGAACAGCGAAGGCGTTTTATTTAACAGTCGGGCCACAACACTGCGGCCGGTTTGGTCATTGGTGGAGGATACCGGGCTGGATTATATCCTGGGCAATGGTGGTATCCGTATCGCGGTCCCGTATTATCCGGTGCCCTATGCACCCTTGAAAGCTGCTGAAGTGAGTGTTTCGTCGAAGAAAGGTGCGGTTACCCGTCCAATGATAAAAGCAGATTCCGTGGCGATGCTGGGTTTGCTGCAACAGGCACTGGAAGCCCAGGCCGAACTGAACAGTGCCATGGCACGGGAAGTTTTGCGTAATAAAGTGATGCAGGAGGCGGTGAAAGATATGGGGGCTTTAGGTGTGTTCGGGGGTAAGCTGCTGGCTGCCGGCACGACCAATGCGGATACCCGGAGCTGGCTATCTTTGCCCCATCATATCCGGGTGCAGCGGCTTCAGCTTGAGCCGGGGCAGCATACCATCGTCCTGAACAGCCGGTCAGCGGACGGACAAAATATAAGGCAGGAGTACACTGTGGATCTGAAGGCCGATGAACTTGAAATTCTGACACTGAGAACTTTTTTGCCATTGACTGGAAAGCCTGATTAACCGTATAGGGTTTAAAGTGGTTTGGTACAATTTACATTTAAATTTACAGGCTACAGGCGGCTTCCTGCAAGGTGCTTCGATATAGCTCGAAAGCCACTGACTTAAGCTTCAAGGAGAAATGATATGCGTATGATGGCTAAACTGGGTGCTGCTGCTCTGATGGGCGGTGCACTTCTGCTGGCTGGTTGTGGCGGCCCTTCTGTTGAGCGGGTTGATGTTAATCAGGAGATCGCCCTGACAGATCGCTGGAATGATGAAGATTCCCGGCTGGTAGCAAAGGAGATGATGCAGGATATGCTGACCTTTCCGTGGTTAACTCGCTATAAGATGAGTACTGATGATGTTCGTCGCCCGACGGTTGTGATTCATACGATCCGTAATAAAACCAGCGAGCATATTCCTTCAGAAACCTTTGTTAATGACATTAAGCGTGAGTTGCTGCGTTCCGGTGACGTTGACTTTGTCGTCAGTGGCGATGAGCGTGACCAGATCCGGGATGAACGCCGGGATCAGGAACTGAATGCATCCGCTGGAACACAGGCTCAAATGGGGCAGGAGACCGGCGCTAACTTTGCACTTTCCGGCAGTATTAACAGCTTTGTTGATCAGCTTGGAGACACTCGTGTAACCAGTTATCAGGTGGATATGAAGCTGATTGATATGACCAGTAACCGGGAAGTGTGGAATGGTCAGAAGAAAATCAAAAAGAAAATGAATCGCTAACCGCAGCGCCAGAAGTCAATAAACAGGAGAGTTAACTTGGCCTTTACAACCCGGAATATCGGAAAAAGAAACGGTTTGACCTCATTGCTGCTGGTTGCTGTAGCGCTGGCCGGTTGTTCATCTGCCCCTGAGCAGCGGGTGGGTGAAGCACCGGCATGGGTTGATCAGCTTCCGCAACGGGCAGGGTATGTTTATGGGGTGGGAAGCGCTGATAATACCGGTAGTGAGTCTGCTGCAGCTGAGAATGCTAAAGAGCGTGCCCGGGCCGACCTGATCCGCCAGATGCAGGTTGTGGTCAGTGGTGATTTTAGTAGTCAGACTCAGTTGCAGATGACCGATGGGCAAAACACCGCCTTTGTTGAGGAAGTTAATGACAAGGTACGCAGTCGTATTCCCGAGGTTGAACTGCCGGGTCTTGGCTGGAGTGATAGTTGGGTTAATCCGGCAACTAAAACGCACTATGCACTGGCGGAGCTGAATCGTCACTCAGCGGAAGCAAGATTAGCAGAGCAGCTGGCGGCTATTGATCTGGAGCTGGAAGGGAAAGCTCTGCCTGCCACGGAAACTCCGACAGGACAGCCTGTTAGTCGACTCGACCAAGCTCGTGCAGCGATGCCGGTTTTGCTGCAATTTGCCCGACGGGATAAGCTGGTGCGTCAGCTTAGGTTCGTTGCGGAGTCCGGCTTCAGCCGTTTTGCACCGGATGAATCTCTGGTGAATCTGCGCCATGAGTTGAACCGTTTGGTGAGTTCTTTACGGATTCAGCTTTCGCCGGTTAATGCTGCAGCCCGGAAGCTGGACGCATCCCTGGCGGAGGAGATGACAAAACTGGGCCTGCGTCTGAATGCATCTGATGATGCGGAAGCAGACCTTCGCCTAAGCTATTCTTTGACCATGAGTAGTCGGGAAGTCAGACGTACTCACTATGTTTTTGCCCGCTCAGCCGTTCAGATTCGTGACAGCGAAAACCGGATTATGGGCTCTTTTGACCGTGAAGCAAAAGGTGTTTCCGGCATGAAAGACAGGGCACAGCATCTGGCGGCCAAGCAGCTGGGTACGATATTGTCCCGTGAAGTGATTGATGCGCTTTTTATTGCGAATTATTGATCAGCGATAGGCGGCAGAGGTCGGCCATAAAAAAGCTCGCCTTCCATCACTGAAAAGGCGAGCTTTTTCGTTGCTGTTGTTTGCCGTTGCAGGCTTAAGATCAGCTCATATCTGCAAACGGATTGTCCAGTTCAAGACTGACATCCTGAGCGTAACCCGGAATATGCAGCTTGCTGTCGGTGATCTGCAATTCGGGACCTTCCAGCACTTCTCGATCTCCAAAATGGTAAACCACGCTGAAACGACCGGCATCTACCTCAGCCTGATACTCGGCTGCGCGGGCTTTCTGCTGTTGTACCTTGTCTTCCCATGCGCTGATGGCAGCCTGTCCGTGCTTTTTCGCCAACATCTGTAGGGTTACTTCGGGTGAGAAGATAACACCTGTGGCGTTGTTGCCGCCAAAGCCTTTAGCGTTGATAAAGGCGGTATCCATCGGGCGCTCAGACAGGTCAATCACCTGTTGAGAAAACTCCAGATGACTCTGGTGAACATCATCAGCAATTTTGTCCGTAGTGGCGATACCTGGGATCATCTGGTGAGCCCAAGTGCCCAGTGCGCTAATGGTCTGATCCCCGGCTGCTGTGCCCTGGGAGTGGCCGACATAGCACTTAATCGCAGCAACAGGCCAGCTTTTGATATCGAAGGCTTTAGCGACCTGATTCAGTACATGGGATTCTGTTACTCTGTTTTTCGGAGTACTGGTTCCGTGGGCATGCACATAGCTGCGTTGGCGCAGAGACTCTTCACCCAGAACAGAGCGTACCAGAGCGGCAGACTTTGCCAGGGTGACATAGTTGCCAATCCCCGGGGCACTGATGGATTTTTTAAAACCATCGGCATTTACAAACACTTCCGGCACAGAACCAAAGATCTGCGCACCCAGCTCCAGAGCCAGAGTATCATCCGTCAGCATCAGGTACTGAGCACCTTCTGCCATGGTGAAACCACAGTTTTCCGCAAAAGGGCGGCAGGCTTTCTGGTAATCCGCATCGGTGAGCTTTTCCAGTGCGTCTAACGCCATCAGGCTGGCATCATCCGCCAGAGCGCCCATTACACGGAAGCCTTCAATGACTTCAGGCGTTACCGGTGCATCACTGGTACCGACAACCGCTAAGCGACGGCGCCCCAGTCGAATATCCGTTACGGCTGCCTGCAGGTTGTACAGAAAGCTGGCGCAGGCACCGAGATGACCGGCGGTCGCGCCGACACTGCCCAGTACATAGGCGTTGATAAAATCTGCAGGCATCTGGCCGTAACCCAGAGGCATTTGTTTCGAGGTGGCCCGTTTGCCGTTAACAAAGCTCTGCAGCAAACCGCCCCAGCCGTACTGATCCAGCTGACCGATGGAGTTACCGGCATACACAGCCATTTGGTCAGGGCGCAGGGTATCTTTTACGGTATCCCAGTCCAGCCCGGTACTACCCAGCATATCTGAAGCCGCAAATACTGCCATCTGCAGGCCACGGGGGTGGTGTACGGATCGGTAATATTTACCTGGATTAAAGCCCGTTGGGATCTGAGCTGAGGCTTTTACACCCGCTTCCCGGCCATCAGGAATCAGAGCTTCAAAATCGCCGGTTATAGTGATCTTATACTGGCCGTTGTCCAGTGCTTCAACCTGCCAGTTATCCGGTGTTGTTTCCGGCATCTGACGCGGACGCAGAGTAAAGCTGATCGCGTCCTGATCCGGTTTGATTGTTAGTCGCGCATTGGCAGGTATTGCATCAACATCAAACAGATCGGGGTGGGTTTTACGAATAAGTGTGTTGTCCAGCACCTGTGAACGAACACGGTCAGCAGCAGTGTTCAGATCCAGGTATTCACCCTCAGATGTGATCCACTGTCCCGCTTTTTCTGTCAGTAGTCCCATCATGCAGGCGAGGCTAACCAATGTTTGTGCCTGTTGCGCACTATCAAGACTGTTTAAAACGGTGCGGCGAAAGCTCTGAAAACCTGAGCTTCGACCGGCAGCATTAACGCCGCCAAAACCAATAATTACCGGTAACTGTGACAAGCCCCACTCCTCATAACGGTGTCGCAACCTATGGTGTCGCAACGGTACTGGATAGCACGAATGACCTGAAAGTCAGCCTGCAGCTTAGCTCGTTGGGGATGGCCAAGAGGTGATGCACAACCTGGAAGCTAAACTCTGAAGGGCAGCGTTTTAAACAAAACGCCGACCAAAAAATTAAGCGAAGAATGTTATCACTTACCAAACATCGCGGCTATGGCTGAATACCCGCCAAATGTGGATTTTATGCAGGTTTTTATGTCTTTCCCATTGGAAATCATAACGGCATTTTAATTGCGCCACACAAGTTATCTGTGTGATGTCGCAGACTCGACCCCGTCGGATAAAATGAATACACTCAGATTTTATGCTGCGGTGCGATACGGTATCGGTGCCCGGCGGATAAACAACAGTAGCGGATAAAACAGTATCAGTACTGAGGGAGCGATTATGATCAGGGTAGTTTTTAACCAGAAAGGTGGTGTCGGTAAGTCCAGTATTGCCTGTAACCTGGCAGCGATCAGTGCCCAGCAGGGTTTAAAAACACTGGTGATTGATCTTGATCCTCAAGGGAATTCCAGTCATTACCTCACAGGCGAATCTGTGCAGGGGATGGGGGATACTCTGTTTGATTTCTTTGAGCAGTGTCTGACGATCTCCTCCCAGCGTAAGCCGGTGGAGCAGTTGATTCGGCGGACGCCCTGGGAGCATCTGCACCTGTTGCCAGCCCATAGTGAACTGGAAAGCCTGGAAGCCAAGCTGGAGTCCCGTTACAAGATCTACAAACTGAAAGAGATGCTGCAGGAACAAGCCGGAGTTTATGATCAGATCTTTATCGATACACCGCCTGCTTTGAACTTCTTCTCCCGGTCCGCGCTGATCGGCGCCGAGCGCTGCCTGATTCCCTTCGATTGTGATGCATTTTCCCGGCAGGCGTTGGGACAGTTGCTGGGCAATATTGATGAGATGCGTATGGATCATAATCCGGAGCTTCAGGTAGAGGGAATTGTCGTTAACCAGATGCAACCGCAGGCGAAGTTGCCACAGCAACTGGTTAATGAGCTGGTCGATGAAGGGCATCCGGTGTTGCCGGTATATCTTATGTCATCGGTAAAAATGCGGGAGTCCCACCAGTTAAGCAAACCCCTGATCCACCATGTGCCGCGTCATAAGCTGACCGGCCAGTTTGTTGATTTGTTTCAGTTACTGTCGGAGTAGGGGTTAGACCTTTGTAGATCATGCAGGGCGTAAACGCCCTCTTTATGGGGCACGCCTTCCTTTAAATTATCAGCTGTTTAAATATTTCTTTTTACGAAGCCTTTCCGCCCCCGCCATAATCGGGTCTGCGGTTTTCTACTACCCATAAATAATGTTCGGTGGCATTACGACCCACAAGGTCTTGCTGACCAACCGACAGGCCGCATGCTAACTGGCAGCTCAATACCCTTAAGCAGCTGCAACCTAAATGCGAATCTATCCTGCAAGCTAACAATCTGGACCTGAACAATGTTTAAACGTCGAACCCTTATGGCTGCGCTGGCGACCTGTCTGCTGATCAGCCCTTTCGCCCAGGCGGAATACAAAAAAGAATATACCGTTTCAACCGTACTGCCTTCTGCCTTCCCTTGGGGACAGGCCGCTGATAAATGGGTCGAGCTGGTTAAAGAGCGCTCGGAAGGCCGTATTAATATGAAAATTTACAGTAACTCTCAGCTGGTCTCTGGTGACCAAACGAAAGAGTTTTCGGCGATGCGCTCTGGCCTGATTGATATGGCTGTGGGCTCTACGATTAACTGGTCGCCACAGGTGCCGGAACTGAACCTGTTCTCGCTACCGTTTTTGATGCCTGATCATGCGGCGATTGATGCGATTACTGGAGGCGAAGCCGGTAAGGCGGTTTTTAAGGGCATCGAAAAACGTGGCGTTACGCCACTGGCTTGGGGTGAAAACGGTTTCCGTCAGTTATCTAATTCTAAGCAGAAAATTGATAAGCCTGAAGATCTTAAAGGTTTGAAAATCCGCGTTGTTGGCTCACCGCTATTCCAGGATACGTTTACCGCTTTGGGTGCTAACCCTACCCAGATGAGCTGGGCTGATGCAAAACCTGCATTAACCACGGGTGCGGTTGATGGGCAGGAAAACCCAATCTCAGTTTTTGATGTGGCGCGTATTGATCAGGTTGGTCAGGCTCACCTAACCCGCTGGGGTTACATGGCGGATCCTTTAGTGTTTGGTGTCAGTACTCGGGTGTGGCGTCAGTTCTCACCAGAAGACCAAAAACTGCTAAAACAAGCGGCTATTGACGCAGGTAAATGGGAAAAAGAGAAATCCCGTAGTGAACTAGAGTCAACGTTGGCGAAAATTAAAGAGCGGGGCGTAACCGTAACGGATCTGACACCAGAACAGCATGCTGCTTTTGTTAAAGCGACGGAGTCGGTGTATGAAAAATGGACACCGCGTATCGGTGCGGCGCTGGTTAAACAGGCTCAGGAAGCGGTTGCTAACCGTAACTGATGCTGCGTTGGTTTGATCTGGCGACAGTCTGAAAAGATGGTCGCTTTTACTGTTCCTGATGACGGTAGGCTGGTGTCGCCGGCCTATGGTCTTTCAATGAGTGCCTGTTTGTACCTGCGGAGCTGTTATGTCCCGTCGTCCAAAATTCCGTCCGGAGGCCTGGCTGGCCAGTCTGGCGTTGATCGCTATCTGCCTGATCAGCTTGGGTAACGTGATTGTGCGTTATGCCACGGATGCTTCATTTGCTTTTACCGAAGAGTTTTCGGTGTTTTTTCTGGTGTTGCTGACCTTTGCCGGCGCTGCGGTTGCTGCCCGTCATAATCAGCACATTCGTATCGAGTTAGTTGAGCACCATCTGCCAAAGTCAGCACTGAGGCTGGTGTATATCCTGCAATGGATGGCGGGAATGATCGTGATGGGTATTACTCTATGGTATGGCGGCGTGTTCGCGCTGGAAGAGTATCAGTGGGAATCTCTGTCCCCTGGCCTGGGCTTGCCAAACTGGATCTATGTGATTTGGCTACCACTGATGGCGTTGGCAATTATGATACGAACAACTCAAAATCTGATCGACCGTTTATGTGGCAGACAGGATGAAGAGGTGATTCATGAGTCCTGATCTTCTGATGATTACCAGCTTTCTGCTGGCTTTGTTGCTGGGTGCGCCAGTGGCGATTGCATTGGGGTTTGGTGGTGTTATTGGTATCGTCACCGGGTTGTCGCCGGATATGCTGGCGACTCTGGGGACCAACACCTATAACAGTGTGGCTAAGTATCCGCTGATTGCGATCCCGCTCTTTATTCTTACCGGCCTGATCTTTGAACGTGCTGGTGTCGCTGCAAGTCTCGTACGTTTTGCCCAGGCGATTATCGGCCCTCGTCATGGTGGTCTGGCGGTTGTTGCGGTCCTTGTGTGTTTGATTATGGGTGGCATGAGTGGTTCGGGGCCCGCTGACGCTGCCGCTGTTGCTATGGTGATGCTGCCCAGTATGCGTAAAGCCGGTTATCCACAGCCCTTTTCCGCTACTTTGATTGCAGCATCGTCATCCACTGCGATTCTGATTCCACCTTCTATTGCGCTGATTCTCTACTCCATTGTAGTACCGGGAGTGGATCTGCGGGCGCTGTTTGCCGCGGGACTTTTTCCCGGTGTATTGGCGGGTCTGTCACTACTGGTTCCGGCGTTATGGCTAGCCCGAAAGCATGGCTGGGAAGACCCGGATGCATCCGAACGCCCACCTCTGTGGGAAAGCTTTAAAGCAGCGATTCCGGCTCTGTTTGCCCCTGTGATTATTCTGGGCGGTTTGCGCTCCGGCTTATTCACACCAACAGAAGCTGCTGTTGTGGCCGTGGCTTACGGTGTCCTGGTGGGGACGTTGGTCTATCGCAATCTGAGCTTTAAAACCTTGTACGAGTTGATTACCGAGGCGGCGGTGACCTCAGGTGTGGTGATGTTTATTATTGCTCTGGCGGGTATTTTTGCCTGGGCCGGAACAACGTTAGGTACCTTCCAGCATATGGCGGAAGCGCTTCTTTCCCTGTCTGACAGTGGTTGGGTGTTGCTGCTGTTGGTGATGTTACTGGTTTTATTGGCGGGAATGTTGCTGGATGCCGTATCCATCTATCTGATTCTGATCCCGATTTTGCTGCCGTTGATGCAGCACTTTGAGTGGAATCCGGTCTGGTTCGGTATTTTGCTGGCGATGAATATTGCTATTGGTCAGTTTACACCGCCGGTGGCGGTAAACCTGATGGTCACGACCCGTATTGCTGGTATCCGACTGGAACATACTATCGGCTGGGCGCTGATCTTTATTGCTGCCATGGCTTGTAGTCTGCTGCTGGTGATGCTGGTACCGGGCATCGCCCTTTGGTTACCGGAGAAGCTGGGTTATGTGGTTGGGGCCTGGTAGGTCCAGGCTTAGTGGTTATTTATGTCGGAAGGCGTGCCTTCCGACAAATGCACTACACTGCTAATCCCTGCCTGTCTCAATCGGGCGAATGCTGTCCGTGATCCACTCGCTCCATGATCCCGCATAGAGACGGGGTTCAGGCAGACCCGCGATGCTTGCCGCCAGAATCAGGTGGCAGGCGGTAACGCCTGAGCCGCAATAAACCGCTGTCGCCTCGCCGGTATCCAGAATACTAAGTTTCTCTTTCAGCTGATCAGCGGGCAGGAACATACCCTGCTCATTAACCAGGTCGGTAAAAGGCATGTTCTTTGCGCCTGGAATATGCCCTGCAACAGGATCAATCGGTTCGATCTCACCGGCAAAGCGTTCAACGGCTCGGGCATCCAGCAGAACGGGCTTCTTCAGTAGCAGTTGCTGAGCACTGATCAATTTTTCATCCTGCCAGTTTAGCCCTGGTAGTTCGTTCAGGGCATAATCACTGTTTTGCTCACCGGTTTCTGTCGCCAAACCTTCTGCCTGCCAGGCATCCAGACCGCCATCCAATACCTGAACCTGTTCGATGCCGGCATAGCGCAATAACCACCAGGCACGAGCGGCAGCCATAGCTGCGTTATTCTGATCGTAAACGACTACAGAGCGCTCTGGAGTGATGCCCCATTGCTGCAGCTGGCGGGCAAAATTCTCTTTGGCAGGGAGCGGATGACGCCCTGTGATACCTGCTTCTACCGGGGCCGACAGATGCTGATTCAGATCAGCGTATTGAGCCTTGGCAATATGCAACTCCAAAAATGCTTCCTGACCAGCTGCCGGATCCTGCAGATAAGAACGACAGTCGAGCACGACAGGGGCATCAGAGGATTGCAGTTGTTGGCAAAGCTGTTGAGCATCAATCAATGAAGGGGTTGTTGCAGACATTTCCACGTCTCCCGATAAAATTTCTCCTTAGCATAACCTGCCGTTCCTACGCCGCCTACTGCCTTGGCCCAGTAAAGCGAATAAAACATAAGCCTACTAGAAGGTAGTTTTGTTGTAACTTGTTGATTATGAAATATTTTAATAAAAAATTACTATGAGTTTATCTTTTAGAATACTCAAGGAAATCTAACACTTTCCCTTCTTACTGAATGCTAAAACGGTCTATGAAGAGGTCAGTAACCGAGCAGTAAGACGGACAAAGAAATGGGCTTAAGGTACAATGGGATCCTTTACCCTTTCGTCAGTTGGCGGGTGACAAGAAGCGCGTTACGCCACCTATCGGAAAGGCTTGGGCTTAGTTTCAGTTACGTTTGTGTTATATGGCCGGTCTTTAATTTTTTGTTGTCTCAGGAGTTCAGGAATGAAGTATATCGGTGCCCACGTCAGCGCCAGCGGTGGTGTCTTTAATGCGCCTCTAAATGCCAAAGAGATCGGTGCCAATGCTTTTGCCCTGTTCACCAAAAATCAGCGTCGCTGGCAGGCCAAGCCGCTGGATGATCTGACCATACGCAAGTTTAAACACAACTGCGAAAAACACGGTTTTAAGCCGGAGCAGATTCTGCCCCACGACAGCTATCTGATCAATTTGGGTCACCCGGAAGCAGAGCCACTGCAGAAATCACGGGATGCTTTTCTGGATGAGTTGCAGCGATGCGAACAGCTGGGGCTGACCTATCTGAATTTCCATCCTGGCAGTCACCTGAAGAAAATTGACGAAGCCGGCTGCCTGAGCCGTATTGCAGAGTCTATCGATTGGGCGTTGGCTCAAACGGAAGATGTTATCGCTGTGATCGAGTGTACCGCCGGTCAGGGCAGTAACCTGGGTTGGCATTTTGATCATCTGGCGGCAATTATTGACCAGGTCGAAGATAAAAAACGGGTGGGCGTCTGCTTGGATACCTGTCATATGTTTGCGGCAGGCTATGATATACGTACTGCGGAGGCCTGCGACAGTACCTTTACCGATTTTGAGCGTACGGTCGGTTTTGATTATCTGTACGGCATGCACCTGAACGATTCCAAAGGTGGTCTGAACAGCCGTCTGGATCGTCACCACAGCCTGGGCAAAGGCGAAATCGGCCTGGAAGGTTTCTGCTGGATGATGCAGGACAGCCGTTTTGATGGTATTCCTCTGGTGCTGGAAACCATTGAGCCGGAGATCTGGGCAGACGAAATCCAGATGCTGCGCCGTTTTGAGCAGGGCCAGATGCCGGTATGAACCTGAATATCGGTATGAGTATCCATATGAGTGTCGGCATAAATCTGAATTCACAGGTGAAGAAGCCAGTAGGCTTCATGGAGCCACAACGATGAAACATCGCCCACACGGTAATAAGAGTTTTGGTAACTCCCGTGAGATCCATACCACTCAGAATGGCCCCCATGAGGAGCTGGTTGATCGTGTATTTAAACACTGCCGGGTGCCGTTTAAAAAGCCCTATCAACAGCACAATGTGGACGCTTTTAATAAGGCAAATAATTGGCTCAGGGGGCAAAACAAACCTCTGATTCTTGACAGCTGCTGTGGCGTGGGTGAAAGCACCCGCCATCTGGCAGAGGTGTTCCCGGACCACGCAGTGATCGGAGTGGATCAGTCGGAAGATCGTCTTAGCCGGAAGTGGGGAGAACTGCCGGATAACGCTTTGTTAGTGCGGGCCAATCTGCTGGATTTTTGGCGATTGGCAGTCGATGCCGGATGGCAGCCTGAGCGGCATTATTTGCTATATCCAAACCCTTATCCAAAGAAAAGTCAGTTTAAACTGCGCTGGCAAGGCGGCCCTATGCTGCCTTATATCGCAGAGCTGGGAGGCCGGTTTGAGTGTCGCAGCAACTGGCAGATCTATGTGCAGGAGATGGCGCAGGCGGTCAGTCTGTTGCGTTTGCCGACCACGGAAACACTGGATGAAGATCTGGATGGTATTAAAGCCTCGATGCTGGAAAATGCTGCTGCTCAGGTGGTTGCAATTGAACCTGATCCGGTACTGACGCCCTTTGAGCGTAAATACCTGGGCAGTGGTCAGCAGGTATATCAGTGGGTCTTTGATCCGCAGGATGATTGAGTTAAGGGTTAAGGTCGTATGAGCAGTCAGGACAAAAAACATATTGTGGTGTTAAGCGGTGCCGGTGTTAGTGCTGAAAGCGGCATTCAAACCTTTCGTGATGGTGATGGTCTGTGGGAAAACCATAATGTTCAGGATGTTGCCACACCGGAAGCCTGGCATCGTGATCCTGAACTGGTGCTGCGCTTTTATAACGAACGCCGCCAGCAGATCCGAAAGGCAGATCCTAATGACGCCCATAAAGCAATCGCCCGTCTTGAACAGCGTTTTAAGGTGTCGGTGATTACCCAGAATATCGATGATCTGCACGAGCGTGGTGGTTCATCCGAGGTGTTGCACCTGCACGGCGAGATCGGAAAAGCCCGGAGTACCTTGGATGAGCGTCTGGTAGTGAGCCTGGGGCAGAGTGATATCTACCCCGGTGATCTGTGTGATAAAGGTAGCCAACTGCGCCCGCATATTGTCTGGTTTGGCGAAGATGTGCCCATGTATCCTGTTGCCCATGAGATCACACAAACCGCAGATCTGGTGATTGTGGTGGGCACCTCGTTGCTGGTACAACCCGCGTCTTTTCTTGCTAGTGCCGCGCCCAGTTATGTTGCACGTATTGTGGTTGATCCTAAGGCCTCTGCAGATACCCCGGCGTTTTATCTGCGTGAGCCTGCGGGTATTGCTATGCCGGTACTGGTGGATTATTTGCTGGAAAACGGCATTGACGATCTGTCCGGTATTCCTGGGTTGCAGCACGCCTGAAGCTTCTCTTCTGAGGCTTTTTCTGCGTCGCATAGCTCATTCCCATGTTTACGTGGGAATGCATAAAGCGGTTTTAACCCTGAACACCTATTCCCTATACACTTCCCCGGAAAATTACTGAATGTCCAAGCCGTTTTCTCTGCCACTGCCGCCAGCGCCAGATACACCGCGCAAGCCCTTTGCTGCCCGGGGTTCCCGGGTGAATCGCTGTACCGGTTGCCTGATGGCAAAACACTTCTGTATCTGTGACCTGCGCCCGGAAAACGTCGTCTGCCGTGCTCAGGTCTGGCTGATAATGCACCCGGAGGAGATCTACAAACCCACCAATACCGGGCGTTTGCTGGCGGACTGCCTGCCACAGACTCAGGTGTTTTACTGGTATCGTACCAGTCCTGATCCTAAGTTGCTGGCGCTGTTAGAAGACGATCAGTATCAGCCCTTTATTATCTTCCCGGATGATATGGAGGATTATGCGCATCGGGTGGTGTCTTTTCAGCCGGAGCGGGAAAAGTCACCGGAAAAGATTCCGGTATTTATTATTCTGGATGGAACCTGGCGGCAGGCACGGCGGATTTTCCGCAAGAGCCCGTATCTGGATAATCTGCCGGTACTGCCGTTAAAAACCGACCGCCTGACCCGATACGCTCTGCGTAAACCCGCCAGTGATCAGCACCTGTGCACCGTGGAAGTAGGCATCGAATTGTTAAAGCAGGCGGGGGAAAGTGAAGCGGTAGATGCCGTGGAAAACTACTTTGCTGCCTTTAACCGCCGTTATGCAGAATCCCGTGGTTTACGGGAAGAGGTGGAAGCACGTTTAAACCGATGACCGGTTTTATTGTGGCTGGGATCAGGTAAAAAACCGGGGAGGGAATCCCCCAGCGTAATTTTTTGGTTCTGCGTAAATGTTTAGAAAACAAGCTAGGCCCGGACTCAGTAGGGAGTATCGGGCATTTGGCAGGTTTACTTTTACGGAGTGTCTATTGGTATGGATGCCTGGTTTACCTTATCAGGCTGTTGCCTGGCGGTTCAGGCAACCGTTCTCTAATAGATTGCACTGATGCTCAGCAAGCTCCATCCAAAAGGCTTTGTCAGGTGTGATACCCATGGTTACTTCAAGGTTGGGAGCCATCAGGAAAGGCTGGTTCATAAGGCTCAGCATGCTGATATGCAGCATTTTCGGGTCAAGCTTAGGGTTAAGAACACCACGCTCCTGCATTTTTCGCAGCATGATCTCCATCGGGCGGCACTTTTCCCGAAAGCGTTGTTGAATAAAGTCATCTTCCAGCGGGCCGTCTTCAAACAACAGACATTTCAGAATAACGACAATAAACCCCGGATACTCAGACATCAGGGCGTAATAGCGCTGAAAGAAGTCTGAGAAGCTCTCAGGTGGGTTTTCAGCTCCGTCAAGAACCAGCTGGTGTAAAGGCTCAAATGTCTCGATAAACATCGCCTGAAACAGGCCTTCTTTGTTGCCGAAGTAATAATGAATCATCGCCATGGTTGATTGCGCACGGGCTGCAATCTCACGGGTTGTGACCTGTTGGTAATTTTTCTCAATAAAGCAGGAGCGAGCCGCGATAATTAGATTTTCACGAACGTTCCGTGCGCTTTTACTGGTCGGGCGGCCACGCTTCTTGGCTGGTACGGGTTTAAATTCTGCATTCATGGGGATGGCATCTTTTAATCGATTGATTAAAAGCTAGGGTAGAGTATTTGGTCGATGAAGCAAAGAGAGAAAAATCAGTTATTATCGAAAGGTTTGATTAATTTAATCGATTAATCAATATGCCGGATAAATGATGCAGATTCGTTAAAGAGGAATAAAAAAACCGCACAAAACGTCAGTTACGTTTGAGTGCGGTTTTTATCAGGATCGCCTAATGGAAGCCTCGGCTATTTTGCTGCGTTTTAAACGTCCAGAAAGTCCAGAATACCTTCAGCAGCTTTACGGCCTTCATCAATGGCGGTTACTACCAGGTCTGAACCCCGTACCATATCACCACCGGCAAAGATCTTAGGGTTAGTGGTCTGGTAAGGGAATTGGGCGTCCTCTTTAGCGATCACGCGGCCACTGTCATCAGTTTCGATGTTGTTGCCTTCGAACCAGTCTGCAGGGCTTGGGCGGAAACCAAAGGCAACCAGGATGACATCTGCTGGTACGATCTCTTCAGAGCCCGGAACCACTTCAGGACGGCGGCGACCATTGGCATCCGGCTCACCCATACGGGTGGATACCATCTTAATACCTTCAACCTTATCTTCGCCGACAATGGCAACCGGTTGGCGGTTAAACAGGAATTTAACGCCTTCCTCTTTTGCGTTCTGCACTTCACGCTTGGAACCCGGCATATTGGCCTCATCACGACGATAGGCGCAGGTTACCGATTTAGCTTCCTGACGAATCGAAGTACGGTTACAGTCCATTGCTGTGTCACCACCGCCCAGAACGATAACGCGTTTGCCTTTCATGCTGATGTAATCTTCCGGGGATTTTTCATAGCCCAGGCAGTGATTCACGTTGGATATTAAGAAGTCCAGAGCTGCGTGAACGCCCGGTAGGTCTTCACCCGGCAGGCCGCCATTCATATAGGTGTAAGTACCCATTCCCATAAAGACAGCATCGTAGTCAGACATGAGCTTGTCGATGGTGATATCGCTACCCACTTCCGTGTTCAGGCGGAATTCAACGCCCATATCGGAGAAAACCTCACGACGGCGAACCATCACATGTTTCTCCAGTTTGAACTCAGGGATACCGAAGGTCAGCAGGCCTCCGATCTCTGGGTTCTTATCGAAGACAACAGGCTTAACGCCGTTACGTACCAGAATATCCGCACAGGCGAGGCCTGCTGGGCCTGCACCTATGATAGCGACTTTTTTATTTGTCCAAACCACTTTCGACATGTCCGGACGCCAGCCCATGGCAAAGGCGGTATCGGTAATATACTTCTCGACGGAGCCGATGGTAACGGCACCAAAGCCGCCCTCGCCCAGAGTACAGGAGCCTTCACACAGGCGATCCTGGGGGCAAACCCGGCCGCACACTTCCGGCAGTGAGTTGGTGCTATGACACAACTCTACAGCTTCCATGATATTGCCTTCCGTCGCCAGCTTCAGCCAGTTTGGAATATAGTTATGTACCGGGCACTTCCATTCGCAATACGGGTTGCCACAGGCCAGGCAGCGGTGGGCCTGAGAAGATGCGTCGATCGGTTTAAAAGGCGCATAAATCTCTTTGAACTGCTTTTTTCGTACATTAGCAGCTGTTTTATTCGGATCTTTACGACCCACGTCGATAAACTGGAAATCGTTGTTCAGTTGTTCAGCCATAGCAGCCTCACCTCATTAAAAACCTAAATTCACAAAATCTGCGTCGTTGAAAATCAGGCCCTGATTACTCAGGGCGCTGACGGGTGCTGTCCAGCAGACTGCCAAGGCTTGCTGCTTTTGGCTTAACCAGCCAGAAATGACGGTAGTAATCAAGGAAGTTGTTCAGGATTTCCTGACCCCATTGACTACCAGTTGCTTCAACGAATTCAGCGATGATGCTGCGCAGATGGTTGCGGTAGGCTTCCATCGGCTCAGAGCTGATACGGTGGATATCGACCAGCTCGTGGTTGTATTTATCGACAAAGGTACGATCCATATCCAGAACGTAGGCAAAACCGCCTGTCATACCTGCACCGAAGTTATAGCCAGTATCACCCAGAACTGTCACCAGGCCACCGGTCATATATTCACAGCAGTGATCACCGGCACCTTCGATAACAGCGTGTGCACCGGAGTTACGAACAGCAAAACGCTCACCTGCCTGGCCTGCAGCAAACAGCTTACCTCCGGTTGCACCGTACAGACAGGTGTTACCGATAATAGAGGTTTTCTGTGACTCGAATGGGCTACCTTTAGGTGGCGTCAGTGTAATGCTGCCGCCATTCATGCCTTTACCGACGTAATCGTTGGCATCGCCTTCAATGTATAGATTCAGGCCTTTGGCGTTCCAGACACCGAAGCTCTGGCCTGCTACACCGTTTAGCTTCAGAGTTAGTGGGTTTGGCAGGCCTTTTTCGGCCCAGCGCTTGGCGATTTCACCGGAGAGGCGAGCACCAATAGAGCGATCACAGTTGGTGATTTTAAATTCAAACTCACCACCCTGACCGCTTTCAATGGCTGATAGCGTCTCGGCTACCATGCGCTCTGCCAGAGACCCTTTATCAAATGGCTCATTACGGGCAACCTGACAGGTCTGAGGTGCGTCTTTTGGTACAAAGTCATTATTGAGCAGGTTGCTCAGATCCAGGTTCTGAATCTTAGCTGGTGCTTCTTCGTCACTGATGGCTGTCAGCAGGTCGGTGCGGCCGATCAGGTCTTCAAACTTGCGAATACCCATTTCAGCCATGATTTCACGAACTTCTTCTGCCACAAAGCGGAAGTAGTTCTTCACCATCTCCACGGTGCCGATAAAGTACTCTTCACGTAGCTGCTCGTTCTGAGTGGCAACACCGGTTGCACAATTATTCAGGTGGCAGATACGCAGGTATTTACAGCCCAGGGCAACCATAGGGATCGTACCGAAGCCGAAGCTTTCTGCACCCAGAATAGCACCTTTGATCACATCCAGACCGGTTTTCAGGCCACCGTCTGTCTGCAGGCGTACTTTGTCACGCAGATTGTTGATGCGCAGAGCCTGGTGTACTTCCGGCAGGCCTAACTCCCATGGAGAGCCGGCATGGCGAATAGACGTTAGCGGGCTGGCTGCAGTACCACCATCGTAACCGGATACTGTAATCAGATCCGCATAGGCTTTGGCTACACCGGTGGCGATGGTTCCGATGCCAGGCTCAGAAACCAGTTTTACCGAAACCAGTGCATCCGGGTTGACCTGTTTCAGATCGAAGATCAGCTGAGCCAGATCCTCAATGGAGTAGATATCGTGGTGCGGTGGTGGCGAGATCAGGGTTACGCCCGGTACTGAGTGGCGCAGACGTGCAATCAGAGCATTAACCTTACCACCCGGTAGCTGACCACCTTCACCTGGTTTAGCACCCTGTGCCACTTTAATTTGCAGCACTTCTGCGTTTACCAGATAGTGTGGTGTTACACCGAAACGACCGGAGGCGATCTGTTTGATCTTGGAGTTTTTCAGTGTACCGAAGCGTGCTGCATCTTCACCGCCTTCACCTGAGTTTGAGCGGCCGCCCAGTTCGTTCATCGCCTGAGCCAGCGCTTCGTGAGCTTCAGGAGACAGAGCACCCAGAGACATCGCCGCAGAGTCGAAGCGACGCAGAATAGATTCTGCCGGTTCAACTTCAGACAGTGGAATCGGACTGGAGGCTTTATTCACTTTCAGCAGATCACGAATGGTTGCTGCAGGACGCTCGTTAACCAGTTTGGCGAAACGTTTGAAGGCTTCGTAGCTACCGGTCTGAACCGCTTCCTGCACCGCTTTGACCACATCCGGGTTATAAGCGTGATACTCACCGCCGTGTACGTATTTCAGCAGACCACCCTGGCCGATTTTCTTACGAGGGTTCCATGCCTGTGAGGCCAGCAGCTCCTGTTGCATCTGGAAGTGTGCAAAGTCAGCACCCTGGATACGGGATGCAACACCTTTAAAGCAAAGTTCACAGACTTCGTCAGACAGTCCCACTGCCTCAAACAGCTGGGCACCACGATAAGATGCAATCGTGGATATACCCATTTTGGACAGAATTTTCAGCAGGCCTTTCTGGATACCACGACGGTAGTTTTCCCGGATCTCGGCAGGGTCGCCCTGAAGTTCGCCGGTACGTTGCAGATCCGCCAGTACGTTGTAGCTCAGGTATGGGTAGACAGCGGTTGCACCAAAGCCAAAGAATACTGACATCTGATGAGAATCACGGGCCAGACCAGTTTCCACGATTAGGTTGGAATTACACCGCAGGCCTTTAGAACCAAGGTATTTGTGCACAGCCCCGGTTGCCATAAGCGCATCTATCGGTAGCAGGCCTTTTTCAATTTCACGGTCAGACAGTACCAATACGACCTTTCCGGAATGAATAGCTGCTTCAGCCTGTTCGCATGCATTTTGAATCGCCTGCTTCAGCCCTGTTGTTTCCGGGTCGTACTGCAGGCGAATAGTATGGGATGGGAAGCCTTTGTCATCTAATTGCTGCAGAGCTTTAAATTTACGAGGAGACAGAACCGGAGTTGTCAAAACGATACGGTTAGCGTGATCAACGCTATCCTCAAATACGTTCAGCTCAGTGCCCAGGCAGGTTTCCAGTGACATAACGATCGCTTCACGCAGCGGATCGATGGGTGGGTTTGTCACCTGAGCAAATTTCTGGCGGAAGTAGTCCGATGTCAGGCGATTCTTACGGGACAAGACCGCCATTGGGGTGTCATCACCCATGGAGCCAACGGCTTCCTGGCCCTGCTCCGCCAGAGGACGCAATACCTGATCACGCTCCTCGAAGCTGACCTGGTACATCTTCATATGTGCCTGAAGCTCTTCCTGGGTCACGGGCTCAAAGTTAGGGCCCTGAATCTCACCCAAGGTGGATTCCAGGAAGGTCGCTTTCTCCCGCATCCACTGTTTATACGGGTGCGCAGACTTCAGGCGGTTATCGATATCCTCACGATGCATGACTTCGCCGGTTTCTGTATCCACTACCAGCATGTGACCGGGAGCAACGCGGCCTTTTGCGACAACATCTTCTGGTTGATAATCGTAAACACCGATCTCAGAAGCGAGAGTGATATAGCCGTTCTTGGTGATAACCCAGCGTGCAGGGCGCAGACCGTTACGGTCGAGCATACAAACCGCATGACGGCCATCAGTCAGTACCAAACCCGCAGGGCCATCCCATGGCTCCATATGCATGGAGCTGTACTCATAGAAGGCACGCAGATCGGCATCCATGGTGTCATTGTTCTGCCACGCAGGCGGAATCATCAGACGTACGGCTTTAAACAGATCCATACCGCCGGTCAGCAGTACTTCAAGCATGTTATCCATACTGGAGGAGTCGGAGCCTGTGGTATTTACCACCTGATCCAGCTCATCCAGATTAAGAATATTATTGCGGAAATTTTTCTTACGGGCGTTGGCCCAGCTGCGGTTGGCTTCAATAGTGTTGATCTCACCGTTGTGCGCAAGATAGCGGAACGGTTGAGCCAGAGGCCATTTAGGTGCTGTGTTTGTAGAGAAACGCTGGTGGAATACGCAGATTGCGGTTTCCAGACGCTCATCGCTAAGATCTTTATAGAACTTAGGCAGATCCGCCGGCATCACCAGTCCTTTATAGGAGATAACCTGAGATGACAGACTGGCAACGTAGAATTCACTGTCATCCTGCAGAGCCATCTCTGCTTTGCGACGCGCCATAAACAGCTTAACAGCCAGCTGCTGCGGGTTCATCTCGGGGGCGTCAACAAAGACCTGTTCAAACTGTGGCAGACAGTCAAGTGCCATAGGGCCACAAACAGAAGTATCGATAGGAACCTGGCGCCAGCCGACGACGCTCAGACCTTGGGAGGTAATTTCGTTAGTTAGAACAGAACGGGCGTTTTCAGCCTTAGCCTGATCCTGTGACAGAAAGACCATGCCTACACCAAAGTGCTCGGAAAGCTCGGTATCAAACTGCTCTTTTGCGATGGTGCGTAGGAAGGAGTCGGGTTTTTTCAGCAGCAAACCACAGCCATCACCTGTTTTGCCATCGGCGGCAATACCACCGCGGTGGGTCATACAGGTTAGTGCTTCGATCGCTGTCTGTAACAAGTCATGGCTTGCATCGCCATTCATGTGTGCGATCAGGCCGAAACCACAGTTATCCCTAAATTCGTCAGGGTGATACAGACCAGTTCTCATAAAGCTAACTCTCGCTAGTACAATAAAATCGTAGTTGTCTGCCCCAGAAACTTCTTGTGTTGTCTTTAATTATTAATCGATATGCGTCTTCCGTTAGACAGGTTTCTTTGAGGCAAAGGGAGAGAGATTCTACACAGCTGAAGGCAGAATCTCAAATTTAAGTTTGATTTAAGGGTGTGATATAGCGGCTAACTACGGAAATATGATGGTTAAATGTGGCTAAGTTCGAAAAAATGAAGTGTTAATGACTGTAACTGGTGCCGCCTGGTAATTTCCCCAGGCGGCGTCGTTGGATTGAAAACAAGGTGTTTTAATGGATTATTTCTTTAGAATATCGGACTGCACGCTGGCTATACTTCTTGCCCAAGGCTTACGTTTCTGGAACTCATCGGGTAGCTTGGGGATACTGGCAATGGCAGTATCCCGGTTATCGAACTCACCATAGATTACTACAAACCAAGGCTTGCCCTGGTAGATGGTTTCGAAGTAGCGAACCTTGGATTTGTTCTTCAGTCCGTCAATAAAACGAATAGCATTGGCCTCAATGTGGCTACCCAGAAGCTGGAGCGTATACTGGCTTTGCTTAAGCGCCATAAGCTCTTTTTCCTGCTTGTAAGGGCTTTTTGCGTTACTTTTTACAGGTTTTGCTTCAGGTGCTTTTTCTGGTTCAGGCGCTTCTTTTGCAACTGATTCTGGTGTTTTTTCAACCGGATCTGGTGTTTTTTCAGGTTCAGGAGCCTGTGCAACGATTGTTGTTTCTGGTACTGGCTGTTGTTTTACAGGTTCTTCGGAAGGGGTTGTTTCAATACCCAGTAGCTCGGCATCCGCATCGCGTTTGCTCTGCTCATCACTGCTGTCTTCCTCATCCTCAGGATAAACCGGTTTAATAATGGTTATCGCTTCTTCCTGTTCGATTTTAGCCGCGGCTTCTTCTGCTTCAGCCAAGGTCTCTTCAGCTGGACGTGACAGGCGATTAAGGTCCGTCAGCGGTGTACCTTCAGCAGCGACGGGCTCTTGTTCGATCCCCATCAGCTCATCCTGATAGATATAGGCAGCCCCCAGTAGGCCAGCAACAATAGCCAGGGCTGCGACATGCCAAATCGGTACGGCTGCACGTTTGGCTGATGCGGGTTTCGGTGGTTGTTCTTTTTTCTCCGCTTTTACTGCGGCAGGTTTTTTTTCTGCTTTGGGTTTTACCCGAGGGGCAATGCTGGCTATTTTTCTCAAGGCATCCGGGTCGCTGAGGGCCAGGTTTGCCATATTGTTGATCTGACCGGGTACACCACCGCCTGCCCGAATAATATCAGCTTTAGCCGTTTCACTAATCTGTCCGGTCAGGCCAGCAGCGCTCATACGGTAATCGAGATAACCCCAGGCCTCTTCATTGCTGAACGGTTGCAGTGCCAGGTGATGACCAATGGCATTGAAGCGTTCCTTCAGGCGGGAGCCCTGTAAAACCTCAATCAGGGGATCTTCTCCGAGAAGAAGAATATGTGGACGCTTCTGGTCATCATCGTCAGAGAGCAGGATGACCATAAGCTCTAAGGTTTCCGGGCTGAGTTGGTCTGCGTCATCGACGACAATCAGGCAGCTGTTGCCTTCTTTATGGAGTAAGCTGAAATGTTGCTTCAGGCGTGTCAGGTATTGGTTCAGGTCGCTGCTATCTTCCAGTCCCAGCTGCAGGCTGGAATTGAGGGCCTGCATGAACGTTTGTGGCTGGTTTATCTGAGCATGATCGAAATCGCAAATCTGAACACCGGAGTCCATACCTTCGATAACTTTACGTTTAATCAGGCTCTTACCCGCTCCCTGCGGACCCGTAATCGTCAGCAGCAAACTGCTGTAGCGACTTAGGTGGCCTATCAGTTCGATGACCTGCGAATGTTGCTGGGAGGGAAAAAACAAAGATTCTTCAACGACGCCATCGGTGAGTGAAGCGGTGATGTTCGTAAAGGAGAAATTATCCCCAGGCATATCGGAATCCTTATTGTTACTGTTTTTTCCAAACATAGGTTTTTAATCCCACTTTTCCTGTGCAAAGGTTCGGCTAATAAGCATCAAATTCACTTTATAGGAGCAACCCCGAACCCTTGATAATAGGCGGTTATAAAAGCTACGGGAAGACTAAAATATTAAAAAAAACCGAGTTTTTTTCCGGCAACAAGTGTTTGCTGTAAATTAGCCTCAGAGAACTGCTCTGTGATAACTGATTTGCCGAGTGCGGCCATTAATACGAGCCTAAGATTCCCGTCTAATACTTTTTTATCTACCCGCATATGCTTAATAAAAGTCTCAGCTGTCATTGAGTCCGGCGGCGTAACCGGCAGATCGAATTTCTCCAGCAGGGCTTTAATACGAGCTACATCGCCCGGATTTAACCAGCCCTCGCGACAGGATAAGTCGGCAGCCATAAACATCCCGGTGGCAACAGCCTCACCATGAAGCCATCGACCATAACCCTGTTCTGTTTCAATTGCATGGCCGAAGGTATGCCCCAGGTTCAGGGTGGCTCTTATACCGCTTTCCAGTTCATCCAGTGCAACAACGTCAGCTTTGTTTTGGCAGGAGCGATAGATGGCCTCTGAAAGTGCAGTGTTATTTTTCTGTTTCAGAGGTTGTACATTGCTTTCCAACCAACTGAAAAAATCGGCATCACGTATCAGGCCATACTTGATCACTTCAGCGATACCTGCTGCCAGTTCCCTGTCCGGTAGGGTTTGCAGCGTGCCGGTATCTGCCAGAACAAGCTGGGGTTGCCAGAAGGCTCCGATCATATTTTTACCCAGAGGGTGGTTGACGCCGGTTTTACCGCCAACAGAGGAATCAACCTGGGATAGTAAAGTGGTCGGTATTTGAATAAAGTTGACACCGCGTTGATAGCTGGCAGCTGCAAAGCCTGTCATATCACCGACAACACCACCCCCTAAAGCAATGAGTGTGCAGGTGCGGTTAAAGCGGTTTTCCAGTAAGGCATTAAAAATCAGATTGACGCTATCCAGAGTCTTGTAGACCTCCCCGTCGGGCAGAATAACCTCTGCAATCTGGTACTGTTCCCCCAGTGTCGCTTTTAGCTGATCCAGGTATAGAGGTGCAACAGTGGTGTTGCTGACAATCATGACCTGGCGGCCTTTTATGTGGGGTGCCATCAGAGATATATCTGATATCAGACCACTGCCTATATGGATTGGGTAACTACGGGCACCGAGATCAACATTCAGGGTTTGCATGATGTGTTGGCTCACAATTTCTTCAGTTTTTTGGTTATCAGGCGAACAACGCTTTTGGGTGCCTGACGATCGGTTTTAATGATCAGGTCTGCCGTTTCCCGGTAGAGTGGATCGCGAATCGCAAACAGGTTTTCCAGCACCATTCTGGGATTGTCATTTTGCAGTAACGGGCGATTTTTGTCTTTTGCAGTACGTTGCAGTTGCTGCTCAATGGTGGTGTGGAGATAGATAACGGTACTGCTTTGGCTTATAGCGGCACGGTTTTCCGGGCGCATAATGGCCCCGCCGCCAGTGGCCAAAACTATTGGGCCTTCTTCCTGCAGTAGTTCTATGATGGTTTGAGTTTCGCGACGGCGAAACCCTTCTTCACCTTCAACATCGAAGATCCAGGGAATGTTGGCTCCGCTACGGGTTTCTATTTCCCGGTCAGAGTCAAAAAAAGGTAAACCCAGTTCGGTGGCCAGTAATCGACCAATCGTACTTTTGCCAGCCCCCATAGGGCCAACGAGAACAATATTATGGTTATAGTGCATCGCGTTAATTGCTGAATGAATCGGTTCAGTTCAGGCTGAGGCGGTCTTCAATCAACCTGGGCGTAATAAATATCAGTAATTCTACTTTTTCCTGGGACTTTTCGGAACGCCGGAATAGTGCGCCGAGCAGTGGAATATCACCCAATAGCGGAACTTTGAAATTCTGGTCGAAGCTTTCCGAGGTGTAAATGCCACCTAAGACAATAGTTTCACCATTATTAACCAATACCTGTGTTTCAATGGCGTTAGTATCGATTGCCGGTGCGCCATCATACTCCTGATTACCCAAAGCGTCCTGAGTGATCTGCAGATCCATGATGATATGTTCATCCGGCGTAATTTGTGGTGTTACCTCCAGAGCTAATACAGCATCTTTAAAGGAGACCTTGGTGCCGCCTGAGGAAGACTCTTCACGGTAGGGGATTTGCTTACCGGATTTAATCAGGGCTTTGCGCTTGTTGGCTGTAATCACTTTCGGTTGTGAGATAATTTCGCCTTTCCCTTCGCTGGCCAAGGCAGCCAGCTCCATATCTACCAAAATACTGGAATCGGCATAGCCAAGAGCAAAAGTGCCAGTTCCGGGATTGATACTGGTATATCCCCCTGAGCGTGCTGTCAGATCCACCGCCAGATCTCCGGAGTCGATGCTCCCCTGCCCCTGACTACTGACTCCGGACCAGCGTATCCCAAGGTCGCTGCTGAGGTTGCTGCGGGCAACGACAATACGGGCTTCGATCAAAACCTGCCGAACTGGAATGTCCAGTGTGCTGATGACTTTTTTGATGGCTTTGATCGAGTCTGGTATCTCCTGAAGCAATAGGGTATTGGTACGCTCATCCGCTGTCGCTTTTCCGCGTTCTGAAAGGAGGCCGGGTTTGCCTTCATGACCATTCAGTATGGCTGCGATATCTGAGGATTTAGCATAGTTGATCTGAATAAGCTCAGAGCTGAGGCTTTTCAGATCACGGTGTTCCTGAAGAAAGGTCAGCTCGTTTCGTTCACGCTCTGCTAACTCCTCAGCAGGGGCAATTATCAGTACGTTGCCCTCTTTACGGCTGGCCAGTCCTTTGCTTGTCATGATGAGCTTTAGCGCCTGATCCCAGGGAACCTGTTTCAGGCGTAGAGTGATGTTGCCCTGAACCTTGTCACTGGCGACCAGGTTCAGGCCGGTTTCCTCGGCAATAATCTGTAGGGCGGAGCGTATATTGATGTTCTGAAAGTTTAGCGATAGTGTCTTGTCCGAGCCTGCTTGTCTTTTTTTGCCATGTTCAGCTGTTGCTGGCTGGCCGATAAGGAGGCTGACCCGGTTACCCTCCGTTCGGGTCTGGAAAAAAGAGGTCTGGCTTAGATTTATGATCAGTCGGGTACGGGTGCCGGCTTGTACTCCTGTCACGCTCTGCACCAAAGCCCTGTTAAAATGTAGTTTCTTTTGTGGCAGATGGTTTTCTGTATCAAACAGGTCGATGATGAGACGGGGAGGGGTGCTGATCTGGTAACTCTCAATCTGCGTTAAGGGTTGACTCAGCCCCAGACGAAGTTCTGTCTGTTGGCTCTCGGTCATATGCAGATCCAATGATTTCAGCGCGGAAGGGGCCGCAAGTACGTAGGTTGTCTTCAGAATAAGCAGACAAACAACCCCTTGGACTATGATTCGCAGTGCGCCGGAAAGGTTATATATATGCTGAGGCAAATTATTCATCTGTTTCCATTACCAATTTAAGCTCTCTGGGGCGTATCATCCAGATGCCCTGTTCATCCTGAACGGTTTCTTCAATATAGACGGTATCTTCTGAAATTTTTACCACCCGACCGAAATTCTGACCTATAAACTGGCCTGCTATGACTCTATGTACTTTTCCGTGTCCGTCATCAATGAAAGCCTTGGGAGTGTGGTCATCTGAAAGCTGAAGTGTGCCGACAAAAGACAGCTTTTCCAGAGGGTGCTGCTCCAGTACTCCCCTGGGCCTTGTGCTATCAGAGGGGACGGAATCTGGCCTGAAATGTGTTGCAGGTGCCTGGGGCTCTTTATGTAGCCTGAAAGGACTGCGCTCGTGCCCCCCTGTATAGCGCACGAGAGGGAGGGGGAGTGTTTCCGGCAGAGGCTCAATATCGCTTGGCGATTGGTTTCGAAGGTCTTGCAGTAAAGTGAGTAGTGCTGAGTGATCACCATTATCCCTGCAGCCAGCCAGAAGTGTCAGTAAGGTCATTCCGGAAAGCAGAAAAAATACCAGTCTGCCAGTCATACTGCTTCTCCTTGCTGTTGATTAGCCTGTGTCCGGTGGTAAACCTTAATGTCTATGTTAAGACTGAGTTGGCTATCGTTTGGCTGGAGCCTGAAATCGTGCAGTGTGACCAGGCGATCCAGTTGGGTTATTGCGGCCAGAAAATAAGCCAGATTATGGTAGCTTCCCTTTACGGTCAGGGTGATGAGTTGCTCATGGTATATTTCATGTTCCTCTGCTTCTCCGAGCTTAAATGCATGAAGGCCCACATGATGCAATTGAGCTTGCCGGCTGATCTGCTCCATAAACTGAGGGATCGATTTTTCCGCCGGCACTTGGGAGGCCAGAGTGCTGGCCCGTTGCTGAAGACTCTGTAGCTGACGCTGATAAACAGGGATATATGCTGCCTGAGATGCCAGGTCTTTATAGTGGCTCAGCAGCTGTTCTTCTTGCTTCCCTGCCTGATCGAGTCGCTCAAATTTTGGTGAAAGGTAAAGCAGGTATCCTGGAAGTGCTGTGATGATTGCTGTCAGAACCCAGGTGAGCACTTTCCCGGCTTTTGGCCAGGAGCCGGCGTTTCTGAAGTCAATCTCAGACAGGTCTGTTTGTGAGAGATTTTCCAGTAATGTTTTGAGCGGGTATTTTTTCTCAGATATGCTGTCGGTCATTTTAGATGCCTCCGCTTCTCATGTTGAGTAGCAGGGGTCGGCTTTTTTTGCCGAACCTGTATCGTGAAGCGATGGGTGCCTTTGTTCAGATTGCTGTTGCCGACATTTTTAAGAGCTGGTTTTTCTAATACCTCCGATTGGGCAAGGTGGCGTACCAGATAAGAGATCTGATGGTTATCTTCGGCTTCGCCTTCCAGTGTTAAAGTATCTCCTTCCTGCTTGAGAAGGGTCAGATAAAACTGTCGCTCTGTGGCGTGCGCAATGCTGTTAAGCGTCAGAACAAGGTTACTTCGGTGTCGTTGTAAGTTCTGCATAACTCTGATTTTTTTGGACAGTTGGTTGCGCCTTTGTCGCAGCTGGGTTACTTCCTGAACCCGGAGGTCCAGTTTATGGGTCTCTGTCTGAATAAGGTGATTTTTCTTATTCTGACGATCGATTCTGTATTCGATAACTTGACCATAAGCCATGATTGCCAGCAGTGTGAGAAAGATGATCAGAAAGGTTTGTTGGATGAATTGCCTTTGGCGATTCTGGCGCAAGGTTTCCCGCCATGGTAAAAGATTAATCTGTGGCATTTTCCAAGTGCCTCATAGCCAGACCGAAAGCGATCAGAAGTGCAGGGGCATCCTTGTTCAGGGCTTTCTGGTCGATTGAACTATTGGTTGTTGCCAGTGCCAGGGGGTTGGCAATGGAGGTAGGGATTGTCAGGGATGCCTCAACCTTAGCTGAAAGGCCTTCAGTGGTGGCGCAACCTCCCGCCAGCAGAATATAGTCGACATGGTTATAACTGCTGGATGAGTAAAAGAGTTGTAATGCACGACCGATTTGTTGCACTGCTGTGTGCAAAAAAGCAGGGAGAGTATTCTGGTGGTAGTCATCAGGTAACTTGCCATTTTTCTTGGCAAGCTCTGCCTTGTCGGCGCTCATCTGAAAGCGCTGTATAATTTCGTCTGTCAGCTTTTGCCCACCAAAAAGTTGGTCCCTGCTATAGAGGGTTTTTTTCTGATTCAGTATGGTTAAATTCATCATGGTTGCACCGATATCCACAACGGCAATCAGAGGGTTTGTTGTTTTGATGTTCAGTTGTGGGAGCAGCAGGGATACAACGCGCTCAATGGCGTAGCTTTCAACATCGACTACTTTGGGGATCAGTCCGCTCAGCTTCAGCGTTTTTTGCAGGACATCCACGGTTTCAATTCTGCAGGCGACCAGTAATATATCCTGTTTTTCAGGATGATTTTTTGTTGGGCCGATAACTTCGAAATCGATGGCAATCTCATCAATCGGGAAAGGAAGAAACTGATCGGCTTCGAGTATGACTTCACTTTCCAGTTCATCAGCAGAAAGGCTCGCATCGATGGAGATGGTTCGGGTTATAACATCGGCGTCAGATACTGCTGCGACTGTTTGGCGGGCACGAAAACAGGTGCTTTGGATCACCTTTAAAAGAGTCTGGCTGACCTGTTCAGGGTTCTGGATTTTACGTTCAACAACGGCCCGGTGAGGCAGGGGCGCTATTGCGTAGCTCTCAACCTGAAGCTGGCCGTTGTGGTAACTGAGTTCCAGTAACTTGACAGAAGAGTCGCTGAAATCGAGTCCTAGTGTATTGTGCTTTTTGTTGCGTAAAAAACTGAGCAAAGGCGCCATCCTTGTCGCTTTTGGTTTTACCAGCCTTCTTAATAATGTGGGCATTAATATGAAGGGGCAAGAATCTTTTACATTAACGTGTTGTCCCAAAAAAGATATAAAACCATGGTTATAACTATAGTCGCTAAATCAATAAATGGGTAAATCTATCTTAAACCTGTAGTGTCATTGGCATCCAATGACTTTACCAGCCTATAATGGCGGTTTTGCTGTAAAAAGCGCAGCCTGGCTAATATGTAAACCTTGATAAGGGGAAACGATTTACCCATGAATGCAACAAAAGTATTTTTTAAGTGGTTGATCTATCTGCTGTTTGGCTTGTTCGCGTTCGGCACGGCAGTTGCATTCAGTGTCGCGCTTTATCTTGGCCCTCAGCTACCGGATATTGAACAGCTGAGAAATATCCAGCTGCAAACACCGTTGCGTATCTACACTCGTGACGAAAAGCTGGTGGCTGAGTTTGGGGAAAAACGTCGTACCCCAGTTCAGTATGAGCAAATTCCCCGATACTTTATTCAAGCGATTCTGGCGGCTGAAGATACCAATTTTTATAACCATTCCGGTATTGACATCAAAGGTCTTGGCCGGGCTGTTCTGCAATTGGCGCAGTCTGGAAGTATTCAGTCCGGGGGTAGTACAATTACGATGCAGGTGGCCCGAAACTATTTGTTGACTCTGGATCAGACATTTACCCGAAAGTTTAAAGAGATCATGATTTCTCTGCAGATGGAGAAGATTCTCTCCAAAGAGGAGATCATGGAGCTCTACGTTAATAAAATTTACCTTGGGAATCGTGCATATGGTATTGATGCAGCGGCAGAGGTTTATTATGGCAAAGAGCTGCATGAATTAAGCTTGGCTCAGTTAGCGATGATTGCCGGATTACCAAAAGCACCCTCACGTTATAACCCGATTGTTAACCCCCGCCGGGCACTGTTGCGCCGTAACTGGATTGTCCATCGTATGCACTCTCTCGGCATGATTGATGAACAGACCTATGAGGCTGCTATTCGGGAGCCTATTTCAGCCCGATACCATGGCCTTAAGCCTGAAGTGCAGGCCCCTTATGTGGCGGAGATGGTGCGTGCTGAGGTTGCGGAGCAACTGGGTGATGATATCTACACGGCGGGCTACAAGGTTTACACAACACTTGACTCTCAGGCTCAGTCCGCGGCGAATGATGCTCTGGTCCAGGGATTGCTGGATTATGATAAACGCCATGGCTGGCGAGGTGTTGTACAGCGGGACATACCTGCTGCCCTGGATACTGAAACAGATGAACTCTCCCTGGAAGGAGAGTTGGATCTGGGTATTGAGCCACAAGAGAATGAAGGGGGGGGTGAGCTGGCTATTGGTGAAGATACCACCAACTGGCAAAAAGTACTGCGTTCAACTCCGACCTATGGAGACCTGAAGCCTGTGATTGTTTCTTCTGCAGAAGAAAAGACTCTGCAGGTGGTTACAGAAGACGGTTCCTATATCGATGTGCCCTGGGAGCTTATTACCTGGGCAAAGCCCCATCATAACCCCTATTGGAAAGGCCCGGATCTTAAGGCAAGTAGCGATATCCTGCGGCGGGGTGACCTGATCTATATTGAGCCTGAAGATGGGGAGCCCGATGCCGAGGGGGCGATTCAGCGTCGCTGGCAGTTGTCTCAGGTTCCCAATGTACAGGGTGCTTTTGTTTCGATGTCACCGGAAGATGGTAGTTTACTGGCATTGGTTGGTGGCTTTAATTTCTATCAGAACAAATTTAACCGTGCCTATCAGGGGGCGCGTCAGGCAGGGTCTATTTTTAAGCCGATCATCTATATGGCTGCTTTGGAAAATGGTATGACTGCTGCCAGTATTATTAACGATGCCCCTGTTGTTTTTAACGATAAAGAGCTGGAGTCCACATGGCGGCCGAGTAATTCCAGCGGTAAGTTCTACGGGCCTACCCGCCTGCGGCATGCTCTTTATAAATCCCGGAATCTGGTATCGATTCGTATTTTGCGCTCGATTGGTATCAATACGGCTATTCGGTTTGCGACACGTTTCGGTTTGAACCCGGATCAGCTGCCCCGTGATTTATCATTGGCACTGGGTAGTGCCACCTTATCCCCTTATGAAATGGCAATGGTCTATGCGACCGTCGCCAATGGTGGATATAAGGTAAACCCTTATTTTATTGAGCGCATCGAAAACAGTGATGGCGAGGTGTTGTATCAGGCCGAGCCTGTCAGGGTTTGCCGTGACTGTCCCCCGGGTGCTGATAAGGTTCAGGTCGGTGACCAGGTTTACTCAGTAGCGCCCTCCATCGCGGATAAACGCAGTGTTTACATTATGCAAACCATGCTGAAAGATGTTATTCAGCAGGGAACGGGCCGAAGAGCGCGTGCGTTGGGTCGTTCAGATATTGCGGGTAAAACCGGAACCACCAACGAGCTCAAAGACGCCTGGTTTGCAGGCTTTAACCAGGATGTTGTAGCCGCTACCTGGGTAGGTTTTGATCAGCCTTCTAATATCGGTGAGTATGGTAGTAAAGCCGCACTGCCGATTTGGGTCAGCTTTATGCAGGAATACCTGACCGGTAAACCTGAGCGTAGTATGGCGCAACCTCCGGGCTTGGTGACTGTTCGTATCGACTCTGAAACCGGCAAGCGTGCTCGTCCGGGGCAGAAGAATGCTATTTTCGAAGTGTTCAGGGTTGAGAATGTACCGGAAGAGGAAGGGACGAGTATTCCGGAAACACCTGTGGAGATTATTCAGAGCGGTGATGAATCGACCCCTTCTGCAGACGGTGCACCGGCGCCGGAGGCTCTTTTCTAAAGAAGGTTGGCTAAATATTAGCTGCAACGAAAAACGGCACCCTTGTGAGGTGCCGTTTTTTTGTGCCGGAACAAATGTCGATAGGACATTTTCAAGCTTAAAAGCACCTGAATATCAGGTGCTTTTTTTATAAGCTGTCTTACAGAGGGTAGTGCTCTGGGTAAGGCAGGCGTGCAACACCAGAGTCTACAGCTGCTTTGGCTACTGCAGATGATACTGCACCCAACAGGCGGGAGTCTGTTGGCTTTGGAATGATGTAAGCAGGGCCAAATTCCAGCTTGATGCCGTCGTAAGCATCGATCACTTCCTGAGTCACAGGCTGTTTTGCCAGATCTTTAAGGGCATGAACTGCAGCAACTTTCATCTCTTCGTTGATACGGCTGGCGCGAACGTCCAGGGCACCACGGAAAATGAATGGGAAACCCAATACGTTATTCACCTGGTTCGGGTAATCAGAACGGCCAGTGGCCATGATCAGGTCATCACGGGTTGCATTGGCCAGCTCAGGGCTGATTTCCGGATCAGGGTTAGAGCAGGCAAATACGATTGGCTTGGGAGCCATTTTCGCCAGTTGCTCAGCGGCCAGCAGGTTAGGGCCTGATAAGCCGACAAATACGTCTGCTCCGTCAATGGCATCATCCAGCGTACGCTTGTCTGTATCGTTAGCGAACATCGCTTTGTACTGGTTCAGATCATCACGGCCGGTGTGGATAACACCTTTGCGATCCAGCATATAGATGTTCTCGATTTTAGCGCCACAGCTGATCAGAAGCTTCATGCAGGCAACGGCTGCCGCGCCGGCACCCAGGCAAACTACCTTAGCTTCTTCAATGGATTTGCCCTGAACTTCCAGAGCGTTCAGCATACCCGCTGCTGTTACAATGGCTGTTCCGTGCTGATCATCGTGGAAAACTGGAATATCACACTGTTCGATCAGAGTGCGTTCAATCTCAAAGCATTCCGGCGCTTTGATATCTTCCAGGTTGATGCCACCCCAGGTGTCAGCAATACGGGCAACGGTATCAATGAACGCTTGTGGGCTTTCGGCGTTGATTTCGATATCAACGGAGTTGATGTTTGCAAAACGTTTGAACAGAAGGCTTTTGCCTTCCATAACAGGCTTACTGGCCAGAGGGCCAAGGTTACCCAGGCCCAGAATCGCAGAACCATCAGAAATTACAGCAACCAGGTTGCCTTTGCCCGTGTAACGGTATGCGTTTTCCGGGTCTTTTGCGATCTCGCGTACAGGCTCTGCAACACCAGGGCTATAAGCAAGAGATAGGTGACGTGCGGTCTCAGCAGGCTTGCTGATTTCCACACTTAATTTGCCTGGAGTAGGGTTAGCATGGTAATCCAGCGCTGCTTTTTTCATTTCGTCTGACATTAGAAAAGTTCCGGTTGTTAGGGTTTAGCACTTTCAGAGCATATAGAAAAAAAACCAGCCGAACAAGGCAGATATTAAACAAAAGTCAAAGAACTTTTTTTACAAAAAGAATGCAGTTTTATGAGGAAAAACACTATCGAAATCATAATGTTGTAATTTGACTACTGTTATTTCTAATTGCCAACTTGCAGGTAGGATAAAGGGGTGTTTTTTCTGAGGAAGTAGGATGAGATTAGTGGTTTTGGTGTGTGCTTCGGGTTCTTAGCGGGCACAAAAAAAGCAGCCGTAGCTGCTTTTTGGTCCGGATAAGAAGGCTTAGCTCTTCTTGATACGGCTTGAGAAACGCTGCTTGAAGCGATCTACACGACCACCAGTAGAAGCTTGCTTCTGCTTGCCGGTGTAGAAAGGGTGGCACTGAGAGCAAACGTCCAGGTGCAGTGGCTTAGCCAGCGTAGAACGCAGTTGGAAAGTGTGACCACAGCTGCAGGTTGCAGTTACTTCGTTGTACTCTGGGTGAATACCTTGTTTCATTTTCGAAAACCTCAATAAGTTTGAACCGCCACCTGGTCTTGCCAGGCACCGTTCAGGGGCTGTTAACCGGTTATTCTTTGCAGGCATTTCTGCTATACCGTGATATCCACGACCATAGCGATGCGACTGTCTGCGACAGAAACATCTTAATAGGATGAGCCTTATAAGAAGGTGAGGCATAATAGCAGAGTTTTTTTCTGAGGCAAGAGGTAAGCATGCACTCATTATTTGATGATGAGCCACCGGTTATTCGTGTTGCGTTACCTGTGCCGTTAACGCGCTGTTTTGACTATATTTTACCGCCGAATTTACAGAATGCTTATCTGCCTCTGGGTGCACGGGTGCGAGTGCCCTATCGCAATAAAACCTTGGTAGGTGTGGTAATGGCCCGCCAGGTTAGCCCTGATGTTCCCTTGGAAAAACTCAAGCCCCTGACGGAGCTAATAGATGATGCTTCGTTACTGGATGATCACCAGTTAGCTTTAGCCAAGTGGCTGGCACGATATTGTCATGGGCCGGTAGGCGAGGTGATCAGTATGATGCTGCCGGCACCTTTAAGACAGGGGGCGGCGGCTCATATTCAGGAAGAAACCTACTGGATGGCAACCCAGAGTGGTCGGGCTCTGGAGCCGGAAAAGATGCGCCGGGCTCCAAAGCAGGCAGAGCTATTGCAGGCGCTGCAAAAGCATCAGCAGCCGGTGGCTGCCACGATGTTACGGTCTCTCGGCTTTACATCTACCCAGATGGCGGCTCTGGAAGATAAAGGCCTGGCTGAGCGCTATCTGCAGTCCCGCCATTTGGAAGGGCGTGATCAAGAGGCGCGTTCAGTGTTGGCTGAAATACCGCTTCAGTTAAATGATGATCAGAGGCATGTGGTTAGTGAGGTTACAGGGCAGCTTGGTCGGCCGGAGGTTTTCCTTCTGGAAGGGGTGACCGGCAGTGGTAAAACAGAAGTTTATCTGCAGGTAATCGAAGCCGTACTAAAGCAAGGGCGTCAGGTGCTGGTTTTGGTACCTGAAATCGGTCTTGCTCCCCAAACCGTTAATCGGTTTAAAAAGCGTTTCTCTGTCCCTGTGATGACGCTTCACTCCGGTCTGAATGATAAAGAACGTCTGGATGCCTGGCTGCTGGCGAGGGATGGGCGGGCTGGCGTACTGATCGGTACCCGATCAGCGGCGGTTACTCCTTTTAAGGACCTCGGGTTAATTGTCGTGGATGAGGAGCATGATGCCTCCTATAAGCAAGGCGATGGTATTCGCTACTCTGCCCGGGATCTGGCGATTGTTCGGGGCAAAATGTTAAATTGCCCGGTTGTTCTTGGCTCAGCGACGCCTTCTCTGGAAACGTTGCACAATGCGACAGAAAAGCGCTTCCAATGGTTGAAGCTGACTCAGAGGGCGGGGAGTAGTGTGCAGCTGCCGGATATTTATCTGCATGACATTCAACATAAGAAGCTGACGAACGGCATTGATGGTGGCTTATTACAGGTGATGCGCACTCATCTCGAGCAGGGAGGGCAGGTGCTGGCTTTTATCAATCGCCGGGGATTTGCTCCTGCGTTGATGTGTCACGATTGTGGCTGGGTGTCTGACTGCCCTTTCTGTGATGCCCGCATGACTTTGCACCGGGAGCCGCCACGTCTGCATTGCCACCATTGTGATAGTGTCAGTGCTATTCCTCATCAGTGCCCCAAGTGTTTTAACGCTGAACTAAAACCTGTGGGGGCAGGTACTGAACGTATGGAGGAAACCCTTGAGCAGGCATTTAAGGACTGGCCGGTATTTCGTGTGGACCGGGATACAGTCAGTAAAAAAGGTATGATGGAGAAACTACTGGCCAAGGTAAATACAGAGGAGCCTTGTGTGTTGGTGGGGACTCAAATGCTGGCGAAGGGGCATCATTTTCCCGCGGTTTCACTGGTGGTGGTGTTGGATGCGGATGGAGGGTTTTACAGCTCTGATTTCCGGGGGCTGGAGCGCATGGGGCAGTTGCTGACACAGGTTGCAGGTCGTGCAGGCCGTGAAAGACGCAAGGGTAAGGTTGTTGTGCAAACCCATCGCCCGGATGACCCTTTGTTAAAACTGCTGGCCCAGCATGACTATAGTGAGTTTTCCCGCTGTTTGCTTGAGGAGCGAAAAGAAACTTTGCTGCCGCCCTATTCTTTTATGGCGATTATTCGGGCGGAGGCTAATCAGAGTGATCTGGTGTCTGCTTTTCTGACCGATGTTGTACAGGCCGCCGGGCCGGTAACGTCTCAGATTGAAGGGCTGGAAGTAACAGGGCCTGTACCATCCCCGATGGAGCGGCGTTTTGGACGCTATCATATGCAGATCTGGCTGATTTGTGATCGGCGTGGACCTTTACACCAGGGGATCTCATGTCTGCTGGAGCTGATAAATCGTCACCCGCTGCAGCGCAAGGTACGCTGGTCATTGGATGTAGACCCCCAGGAGCTGATTTAGCAACCTGAGGGTGATTGTGAAAAAATAGCCGGCACTTATTACCGAAAAGCGTCGTTTTATGGTTAACAGACGCGGGAATAAAGATGATAATGTCGGGTTATTGATTATGAGTGGGTCGAAGTCTTTAAGTTGGCTTCGGGCGGTAAACTTCTTGCTTAGCAGATCCGGATTGAAATGAAAGAACATATTGCTGAATTAATTGCTGGTGCCATCGACTCTCTGAAGCAGCAGGAGATCCTGCCTGCGGATCTGTCACCCCGAATCATGGTGGAAAACACTAAAGATAAGGCCCATGGTGATTTTGCGACGAATATCGCACTGATGCTGGCAAAACCGGCGGGTTGCGCACCCCGTGAACTGGCTCAGAAGCTGGTTGATGCGTTGCCGGAAAGCAGCAGTGTGACTCAGGTTGATATTGCAGGCCCTGGTTTTATTAACTTTTTTGCCAGTACTGCGACGATCACAGCGGTTGTTGCTGATGTTCTTTCCCAGAAAGAAAGCTTTGGTTTGAGCAATGCGGGTGGCCATCAGAAGATTCAGGTGGAGTTTGTTTCGGCGAACCCGACTGGCCCGCTGCATGTGGGCCATGGTCGTGGTGCTGCATATGGCGCAACGGTGTCTGACTTTCTGGCCGCGGCGGGATTTGATGTTCATCGTGAATACTATGTCAATGATGCCGGCCGTCAGATGGATATTCTGGCAACGAGTGTATGGCTTCGTTACTTAGAACTGGAGAATGGGGACGCTGACAGCGCTGCTTTTGATTTCCCAAGCAATGGCTATAAAGGCAGCTATATTCTGGATATCGCTAAAAAGGTACAGGATCAGTTTGCTGATAGCCTGGTTCGTAGCGCAGCGGATGTGTTTGACGGTGTGCCTGCTGATGAACCTCAGGGTGGTGATAAAGAAGCCCATATTGATGGCCTGATCGCTCAGGCAAAAGTGTTGCTGGGAACAGAAACCTATGAGCAGGTGTTCGATATTGCACTGGAAGATATTCGTGGTGATATCGAACAGGATCTGGGGGAATTTGGCGTTCACTATCAGGAATGGTTCTCTGAGCGCTCTCTGACTCGTGGTGGCGATGTTGAAACCGCACTGAAAAAGTTGACCGACGCAGGCCATATCTATGAAGAGAAGGGGGCTCAGTGGTTCCGCTCTACTGCATTTGGAGATGATAAAGACCGCTGTGTTGTGCGTGATAACGGTATGACTACTTATTTCGCCTCAGATATCGCCTACATGCACAATAAGTTTGAGCGTGGCTTTGACAAACTGCTGTATGTCTTTGGTGCTGATCACCATGGTTATCTGCCACGCCTGAAGGCGGTATGTCAGGCGCTGGGTTATCCTCTGGAGAAGCTGGACTTCCGCCTGGTGCAGTTTGCTATTCTTTACCGGGGTTCTGAGCGGGTCCAGATGTCGACGCGTTCAGGTTCTTTTGTCACCCTGCGAGAGCTGCGTGGTGAAGTGGGTAATGATGCAGCACGCTTCTTCTATGTAAGCCGTAAATCCGATCAGCATATGGATTTCGATCTGGATCTGGCGAAATCTCAGTCCAAAGACAATCCGGTTTATTACATTCAGTACGCTCACGCCAGGGTTTGTAGCGTAATGCGTAAGCTGGCGGAGCATGGTTGGAGCTTTGATCCGTCTGCAGGGCTTGCGGCTCTGGAAAAACTGGACAGTGATTATGAGAAAGATCTTATGGTTGCACTGGCCCGTTATCCGGAGGTTCTGGAAAACTGTGCGTTAAATTATGAGCCTCATGTTATGGCTCAGTTCCTGAAGGATTTGGCGTCTGACTTTCATACCTGGTACAACGCCCTGAAAGTACTGGAAGACGATGCTGAAATCCGCAACGCCCGCCTGGCGCTCAGTGAAGCGGTTGGTCAGGTGCTTGCGAATGGGTTGGGTCTGTTGGGTGTGAGTGCACCTGAGGAGATGTAAGTATTATGAGCCGGGATTTTGCTCAAAAAACGTCAAGACGGGGTGGTGCTTCTCCTCGACAGGAAGAGGAGGCTGCCCCGGCTCGCCGTGAGTTACCGCCATGGAGCTGGTTGATTTTTGGCGTGGTGCTGGGATTTGGATTATCAGAATGGCTGGATGAAGATCCGGTCGCTCCTGCACCCCGTATGGCGGCTGTTCCGGCGGCCCCTGCGGGAAATACCACCGAAGAGGAAGCGCCCCAGAGTGAAGAACGGAAGCGCTTTGATTTTTACAATCTGCTACCTCAGCAAGAAGTCGTCACCGATACCGTAGAAGAGTATAAATCAACACCGCGGGATGCTGAAAACCTGCCTGAATACATTTTGCAGGTTGGTTCGTTCCGCGCAATATCGGATGCTGAGCGACTGAGTACAAAGCTGAAATCGGATGGTTATCAGGCGATGATATCCAGTATTACCACCGATAGTGGTACCTGGCACCGGGTTCGGATTGGACCTTTCAAAGACCGGCGCAAACTCAATATGGCGCAGGATGCGATGGCGCGTCAGAATATTCAGTCATTACTGATTCGGTTGCCGCCACAGCAGTGATGTTTTGCCCTCCATCGGAAGGTGCGGATATATCACGAGTTCTAAAAAGCCGTTACTTGCTCTGTATGGAGTTGTTAACGGCTTTTTACGTTTCGGTGACTTAAAAGCTTGAAATTTTTGCTGCCTACCTCCATCTAAAATCGTTCTTAAGGTAGAACGCCTTTTCAACAGTTTTCAGGCTGGTTTCCCGTTCGGGTATGTGATGTTGGTTTTTAGTGCAGCGGGAAGCTGGTGCGTGTTTCTGAGTAAGGTATGGGGTCTTTATGAAGGTGAGCCTTTTAAGACTGATGCCCTTTCAAATCTATTTGGAGTAGCAGATGACAACGATTGTAGCTGTACGCCGTGACAATCAGGTAGTTCTGGGTGGTGACGGCCAGGTTTCTCTGGGCAATACCGTAATGAAAGGTAATGCACGCAAAGTACGTCGTCTGTACCGTAACCAGGTGCTGGCGGGTTTTGCTGGAGGCACAGCGGATGCGTTCACTCTTTTCGAACGCTTTGAAGCACAGCTGGAGAAACATTCCGGACAATTGACCCGTGCTGCGGTTGAGATGGCGAAAGACTGGCGCACCGACCGTGCTTTGCGACGGCTGGAGGCGATGTTGATTGTGGCTGATCATACAGCGACACTGATTATTTCCGGCACTGGTGATGTGGTCGAACCTGAGCATGGTGTAGTTTCTATTGGTTCTGGTGGGAATTTTGCATTGGCCGCAGGCCGCGCGTTACACGAAAATACTGAGCTGAGTGCTCAGGAGATTGTTGAGAAAAGCCTGCAAATGGCGGGTGATATCTGTGTCTTTACCAATCACTCACCCACGATCGAAGAGCTGTCCTGGTAAATTTTTGGCAGAGTATTGCGATGAACTCGCCCTGAGATAGCCAGTGATATCGGCAACAGGGCGTCAGAAACTGAATTTTAAAATTTAAAAGAGTAGCTGTTATGTCTCAGATGACACCTCGTGAAATTGTTTCCGAGCTTGACCGTTTTATCGTTGGTCAGGCTGATGCTAAGCGTGCTGTGGCGATCGCCCTGCGTAATCGCTGGCGCCGTATGCAGCTGGACCCTGAGCTGCGCAGTGAAGTGACGCCAAAAAATATTCTGATGATTGGCCCTACTGGTGTTGGTAAAACAGAGATTGCCCGCCGTTTGGCTAAGCTGGCAAATGCACCCTTTATTAAAGTTGAGGCGACCAAGTTTACGGAAGTCGGCTATGTCGGGCGTGATGTGGAAACCATTATCCGTGATCTGACGGATATGGCGATGAAGATGCTGCGGGAGCAAGAGGTTAAGCGCGTTCGTTTCCGTGCCGAAGAGGCCGCCGAAGAGCGTATTCTTGATGCCCTGCTGCCACCCGCACGTGCTGGGTTTGGTGAAGAGGAGCCTGCGCGGGATAGTTCGACTCGTCAGGTGTTCCGCAAGAAACTACGCGAAGGTGATCTGGACGACAAAGAGATCGAGATCGATGTTGCAGCCCCTCAGGTGGGTGTTGAGATCATGGCACCTCCGGGCATGGAGGAGATGACCAGTCAGCTTCAGAGCATGTTCTCTAATCTGTCTAATGAACGGACAAAAACCCGCAAGCTGAAGGTGAAAGATGCCTTGCGGCAGGCAACAGATGAG
The DNA here is from genome assembly GCA_048268485.1 of Oceanospirillum sp. Classification (GTDB taxonomy): domain Bacteria; phylum Pseudomonadota; class Gammaproteobacteria; order Pseudomonadales; family Halomonadaceae; genus Oceanospirillum. Next base: position 15,127 of record JBLWVL010000021.1, on the reverse strand, counting down.
GAAGCTGCCAAGCTGGTCAATGAAGATGAGCTGAAGACTCAGGTTATTGATGCTGTAGAGCAGAACGGTATCGTTTTTATTGATGAGATTGATAAAGTTGCCAAGCGTGGCGAGTCAGGAGGTGCTGATGTATCCCGGGAAGGTGTGCAACGTGACCTGCTGCCGATGATTGAAGGCAGTACAGTTTCTACTAAACACGGTATGGTGAAGACAGATCATATCCTGTTTATCGCATCCGGCGCGTTCCATCTGAGTAAGCCTTCTGATCTGATCCCGGAATTGCAGGGGCGTTTGCCGATCCGGGTTGAGTTAAGTGCTCTGACTCCGGATGACTTTAAACGCATTCTGACCGAACCAAGCGCGGCACTGACTGTTCAGTATCAGGAGCTGATGAAAACTGAAGGTCTTGAGATTGAGTTTACTGAAGAGGGTATTAGTCGTATCGCTGAGATCGCTTATCAGGTGAATGAGGGTACGGAGAATATTGGTGCCCGCCGCTTACACACTGTGATGGAGCGTTTGCTGGAAAGTATCTCTTATGAGGCTGCTGATATTCAGGAAAAAGTTGTTATCGATAAGGATTATGTGAATAAACAGCTGAACGACCTGGCCACGGATGAAGACTTGAGTCGCTTTATTCTGTAAGCCACGAATTCTGATGGTTAAGCCGGTTGTTTTCAGCCGGCTTTTTTGTTTGTAGTCTGAGGTTTTTCGTTTTGACCGGATAAAGCCATAGGCTAACCGATTGAGGAAATAACGATGAGCAGTAAAGCGACGCCGGTACCTGGCAATATTAACTATCGAAAATCGACAAACGTTCTTGAACTCAGTTATGCCGATGGTACAAAACTCGAGCTGGAGGCTGAGCTTTTGCGGGTTTACTCTCCATCAGCTGAAGTTCGGGGGCATGGAGCAGGCCAGGAAACACTGCAGACTGGTAAGAAAGATGTGCGTATTCTGGATATTCAGCCATCCGGTAGTTACGCCATCAAGATCTGTTTTGATGATGGCCATGATTCTGGTCTGTATGCTTGGGAGTACCTCTACGAGTTAGGGCTGCATAAAGATGCGTTTTGGAAGGACTATCTGCGCCGTATCGAAGAAGCTGGAGCCAGTCGGGAGCCTGCACTGATCTCTATCAGGCAATTATAAGGTTTGGTTGTTAGCGTACGGGATCGGTCTGTCAGACAAAGACAAACCTGTCAGACCGGTTTACAATGTCGCCAATTTTGAAAGCAAAGGTTTTGTCATGTCCGAGTCAGAAAAGGAAAATCAAACTACTCACTTCGGTTATCAGCAAGTGGGTGTTGAAGAGAAAGCAGGCAAGGTTGCAGAGGTGTTTCACTCAGTTGCTGCTAAATATGACCTGATGAATGACTTAATGTCTATGGGGATCCATCGCCTCTGGAAACGCATGACCATTGAAATGAGTGGTGTGCGTCGTGGGAACGCGGTTCTGGACATTGCCGGAGGCACCGGAGATCTGACGCTGAAATTTTCCCGCCTTGTCGGCAAAGATGGCCGCGTGGTTCTGGCTGACATTAATGACTCTATGCTGAAGGTGGGGCGTGACAAATTATTGGACAAAGGTTGCAGCGGTAATGTTGAATTCGTTCAGGCGAATGCTGAGTGTCTGCCGTTCCCGGACAATACCTTTGACTGCATTACCATCGCCTTTGGCCTGCGTAATGTGACCGATAAGGATAAAGCGTTGCGTTCGATGACACGTATTCTGAAGCCCGGTGGTCGTTTGCTTGTGCTGGAGTTTTCGAAGCCGACCAACCCTGTTATGAGTAAGCTCTACGACACCTACTCATTTACTGCTCTGCCATTTATGGGCAAGCTGGTCACAAACGATTCAGAAAGCTACCGGTATCTGGCGGAGTCGATCCGTATGCATCCTGATCAGGAGACCCTGAAAGGCATGATGGAAAATGCGGGACTCTCGCGAGTGGAATACCATAATATGACCAGCGGTGTTGTGGCACTGCACCGTGGTATCAAGCTCTGATATGGCTGTCAGCCTGCCGACCGGAATGATGCTGCACGGTGCATTGGAAAGTACCGAGCAGTTAATTAATCCTCTGCTGAGACGTGATACAGCTGCTCTTTCTCAGTTGGGTACGATGGCTGGAAAAGTGATTCGGCTACACTGTATTCAACCTGAGATTGCTACTCTGATCTGGCCGTCAGAACAGGGGGTGCACTTTGAGCTGGATAGCTCTGCTGGTGCTGAACTTCCTGATACAGGCTTGGAGGTTGATGCTGAGGTGGAAGGTCGCCTGAGCGACTTTGTCCGCTTTATGTTGGCGGGTGATCGTCGGGAAACGTTATTGTTTGAAGGCGCATTAACGCTGCGTGGTGATACCGGGTTGGTGCGCAAGCTACAACAGGTAGTCTCAACCCTTGATCTGGATCTGGCATCATTTAGTGAAAAGCTGACTGGTGTGGTACCGGCGGCTGTATTGTCTGCACCTTTCACTGGCTTTGCCCGCTGGCGTCCTGCTTTGGGTAGAACTGCGATGCAGGACTGGCAGGAATACCTGCAGTATGAGCTGGCGCTATTACCTGCAGAAGCTGAACTGAAAGGCTACAGTGACGGTGTGCTGAATGCGCGCCGTAGCATGGATCGTCTTAATGCCCGTGTTGAGCGCCTGAAGCAACAGATTCAGGCTTTGTCCGGTGATCAGCTCAAGCCTCACCTCCCGTCAGAATCTCATACATAAACCGGAGTCACTGTGTCCCGTCTGCTTCGTCTGTTTAAAATTATTTTTGTCTTCAGTCGTTACCGTCTAGACAGCCTGATTCCGGAAGAGCGCTTGCCCTGGTTCTTAGTCCTCCTGCTGCGCCTTAACCCGATGCGACTCTTGCCGGTGGGTAAGAAAAGCCGTGGTGAACGTTTGCGCTTAGCCCTGGAGGAGCTGGGGCCTATTTTTATCAAGTTTGGCCAGATGCTCTCTACCCGGCGGGATCTGCTGCCGGATGATGTGGCGGATGAACTGAAAAAGCTACAGGATCAGGTTCCTCCTTTTGCCAGCAGTGTGGCTGTCAAGGAGATTGAGGCCTCTCTTGGGCAGTCGGTTGATGAGCTTTTTAAAACATTCGAGCGCGAGCCGATGGCTTCTGCTTCTATGGCCCAGGTGCATGCTGCTCAGATGAACACCGGCGAACAGGTCGTAGTGAAAGTGATTCGCCCTGGCATTCGCCGTATTCTGAAGAAAGACATCAAGCTGCTTTATACTCTGGCCTATAGCCTGAACTATTGGGTGCCGGAAGCACGCCGGCTACACCCTGTGGCCATTGTTAAAGATTATGAGTCCACACTGTTTGATGAGCTGGACCTGCAGAAAGAAGCTGCAAACACCTCTCAGTTGCGTCGGAATTTTGAAGGTTCTCCTGCGCTTTATGTGCCGCAGGTATATTGGGAACTGACCCGTAAGAATGTGATGGTTCAGGAGAGAATTTACGGCATTCCGGTGGCCGAGGTTGATACGTTGGTTGCCAATGGTACTGATATGAAAAAGTTGGCGGAGCGTGGGGTTGAGGTTTTCTTTACCCAGGTATTTCGGGATAACTTCTTTCATGCCGATATGCATCCCGGCAATATTTTTATCTCTGATAAGCATCCCCATGATCCGCAATATATCGGCATTGACTGCGGTATTGTTGGTAGTCTTTCTGAAGAAGATCAGCACTATCTGGCCCGTAATCTTCTGGCTTTTTTCCGACAGGATTATTACGAAGTAGCACGCCTGCATATCGAGTCCGGCTGGGTGGGAGAAGGAACCCGGGTCAATGAGTTTGCCACGGCAATTCGTGCGGTGTGCGAACCCATCTTTGAGAAACCTCTGAAAGAGATCTCTTTTGGTCAGGTATTGCTGGGTTTATTTCAGACAGCTCGCCGCTTCAATATGGAAGTGCAGCCTCAGCTGGTGCTGTTGCAGAAAACATTACTCAATATTGAAGGGCTCGGGCGTCAGCTTTATCCTGATCTGGATCTTTGGAGTACAGCGAAGCCCTATCTGGAAAACTGGATGAAAGAACGGATGGGGCCGAAAGGTGTCTGGAAAAATATCCGTACACAGTTTCCTGATTGGATGGAGCAGGCACCTGAGTTACCCAATATGATCTATGGTGCGCTGGATCAGGTGCGTAAAACTGAGGAGCGTCAGCTCAGGCAGGAAGCCTTGCTTCAGGAACTGGTTGACAGCTCTAAAACCCGAAGCAGAAAGAAGTCATCGTCACTGGGCTGGTTGTTACTGATTTCTGGTGTTTTTGTTGCCAGCGATGGCTTGCCCTGGTTGCAACAGCTTCCGTTGGGTGCTCAGGTATTAATGGTGTTGGGTGTTTTCTTTCTGGTACGCCGATAAACGCAGACAGGACAGGCGAATGCACTGTTTTTTTAGGCATGGTGCATGGTGAAAAATTCTATTATGCTTGGACTTCGCCAAGATTAATTGGATGGCCGATAACAACTGTTTAGAAAACAGATATTTAGGGCGCTATAATTAATTTTAGTGCAGCATTTCAGACTGCGTTTAACAAAGAAATTACAGAATAAGGCTGAATTTGATGAGTGATGTACTGCAACAGTTGGGTGATATTCTAGCGGAGCGTCGTGATGCTGATCCGAGTACCTCTTATGTTGCACAGCTCCACCATAAAGGCCTGAACAAGATTTTGGAGAAAGTAGGCGAAGAAGCGACTGAAGCCATTATCGCTGCAAAAGATGCTGAGCATTCAGGTGATGCAAGCGATGTGATTTATGAAACAGCGGATTTATGGTTTCACAGCCTGGTTGCATTATCTCACCTGGGGCAGTCGCCACAAGCTGTTGTTGATGAGCTGGCCCGCCGGTTTGGTATGTCGGGTATTGAAGAGAAAGCATCCCGCCAGAAGTCGTAGTCTGCTCCTGATGTTTCTGCATCTGAAATAAAAGAATGCGGGATACAGCAGGAAAGAAACAAGAATAAACACTGATTTCAGTGGCTAACATTCCGAGTGTTAGTTTTGAACTTATGGGAGTAAACACTATGTTAGGTGGTATCAGCATTTGGCAGTTACTGATTGTTTTGGGCATCATTATTCTGATTTTTGGAACCAAGAAGTTACGTAATGTCGGTAGTGATCTGGGCGGGGCCGTTAAGGGGTTCAAAGAAGCAGTTAACAACCCTGATAAAGACGCTGAGAACAAAGATGATCAGGCTTCAATCGAGAAGAAAGAAGCCGATCAGGTGATCGACAGCACTGCTGAAAAAACAGAACAGAAAAAGTAACTGGGTGAGCCCCGCACATGTTTGATATTGGTTTTTTTGAACTTATCGTCATCGGTATTCTGGCACTGTTAGTGCTGGGCCCGGAGCGTTTGCCAAAGGCTGCCCGCACAGCGGGTATGTGGATTGGCCGTATCAAGCAGGGGCTTAGCTCAATTCAGCAGGAGGTGAATCAGCAGCTGCACATGGAAGAGATGCAGAAACAGCTGGAAGAGAATCGCCGCAAGCTGGAAGAAACACTGCGTAAACAGGAGCAGACCATCACCGATAGTACCGGTCCGCAATCGGCTTCATCCGGTGAGCCTGTTGACTCCGTCCGGTCTGCTGCCGACACAGAAACATCGACGGTTCAGGTTCGTCCTGAGGATGAAGGCCCGTTTGGATCAACGCCGGTTTCACCTGAACCTTCTGCAGAGCCTTCTGATAAATCTGCTGCTTCCAATCAAAAAGGCTAGTTATGACTCAAAACGAATCACCGCAGCTTCCGCCGGTCATTCCAGAAGAAGGTAAGCACGCTCCTTTAATTGAACATCTGATCGAGCTTAGAGGGAAGCTTTTGCGCTCGGTGGTTGTGATTCTGGTAGCGTTTTTAGCCTTGTACCCATTTTCTAATGAACTTTACCTGATCGTTTCTGAGCCTCTGCGTGCGCTGTTACCGCCGGGAACTCAGATGATTGCAACAGAAGTGGCATCTCCATTTCTGGCACCTTTTAAACTGACACTGGTGACAGCGCTCTTTGCTGCGATCCCCTATGTGCTTTATCAGGTTTGGAGTTTTATCGCTCCAGGCCTTTATAAGCATGAGAAAAAAATTGCGCTGCCACTTCTCGCATCCAGTGTTGTGCTTTTCTATTCCGGTGCTGTTTTTGCTTACTATGTGGTTTTCCCGCTAATCTTTGCCTTTTTCACATCTGCCGGCCCCACTGATATTGCGGTAATGACAGACATTAATTCTTATCTGAATTTTGTTTTGAAGCTATTTTTCGCTTTCGGTGTGGCGTTTGAGATTCCGGTGGCCACTTTTATCTTAGTCTGGACGGGCATTACAACGGTTGAGTCTCTCGCACAAAAGCGCCCGTATGTCGTGATCTTCTGCTTTGTCATCGGCATGTTGCTGACGCCGCCTGACGTTATCTCTCAGACACTATTAGCTTTACCTATGTGGCTGCTGTTTGAGCTGGGTATCATGATGTCCCGGTTGGTAAGGCGCTCTGCTGAAAAAGCGGAAGCAGCCACCGATGAGGCTTCGGGCAAAAAACCGGAGTAAGCGGTTTTTTGTTCGGGGCAATAACCCTTCAAAATGTAAGATTAAAGACTTGTTGCTGTAAGATATTTCTTATAGCTTTCCTCTCTTGTTTCAGATCAAGTAAATCTCTCCCTATCTGGTCTTAAATAGACCCCTGCGGCAGTTACCTGTTTTTGAGTGACTCTCTTTTGCATAGCTGCGCTTTATAACTATTGGCAGCATCACAGCTTTAAGCCGGTAAACCGCTTGGTAACGTGCCGGTCCTCTCCATTTGATAATAAGGATATTTTGATCATGGTTGATCAGAGTAAAATCCTCTACGAAGATGATGACCATCAGGTGATTTGGTTTGGCTGGGAAGATCATGAACATGAATCTCTCGTACAATCCAATCAGTTACTGGTCATAAATTCTGATAACGCCTACCTGTTTGACCCCGGTGGCGCTTTTATTTTTTCTGATGTTGCTGCAGAGGTGAATAAATACGTCCCTCTGAGTCAAATTCGCTATATTCTGGCAACTCACCAGGACCCTGATGTCCTGTCATCAATTACCCTCTGGCTGAAAGCGACTAATGCCAGACTCCTGGTTTCCCGTCTTTGGATTCGCTTTGTATCTCATTTTGGCTTTAGCGATAACTCGCGTCTCGTGGCTATTGAAGATAGCGGCAAACAGATCCGCCTGCTGGACGATGAATATATAAAGCTTCTGCCTGCTCATTTTTTACACAGTGAAGGGAATTTTTGTTTCTACGATACGCGCTCAAAGACCCTTTTCTCTGGTGATATTGGCGCTGCCGTTTTCCCTACAGGGGAGCGCTACCTGGAAGTTGAGGACTGGGATACTCATCTGAAATATATGGAAGGTTTTCATAAGCGCTATATGGGAAATAATGCTGCGACCCGCCGTTGGGTAGCCAGCGTTCGTGACCTGGATATTGACCGGATTGTCCCCCAGCACGGTGCGATTATTCCTAAAGAACATGTTACGCAGTTTTTTGACTGGTTGGAGCAACTTAAGTGCGGCACCGACCTGATCGATCAGATCTATGATAATGCACTGTCGTGATAGACATTCCTGTGTAAAACAATAAGAAAGAGGTGTGCGATGTCTGAGCAGATTACCCGGTTAGATGAGAGCAAAATCCTGTTTGAGGATGATGAACATCAGGTGGTTTGGTTTGGTTGGGAAGAACAGGAGGGAGCTGATTCTTTTGTTCAGACTAACCAATGTCTGGTGGTAAACAACGACAAAGGGTATTTCTTTGACCCTGGTGGCACCTATGTTTTCCACCATGTGCTGGAGAATATTATGCGGGTTATTAACCCGCGCCAGATTCGCTATCTTTTTGCGACACATCAGGATCCGGATGTGTGCTCATCAATTCCCTATTGGATGAAAACAACCGATGCAGACCTGCTGATCTCCCGGTTGTGGCTGCACTTTGTGTCTCACTTTGGGATGGAAGATGTTGAGCGTGTTGTTGCTGTGCCAGATGGCGGTGGCCGCATCAGCCTGGATACAGGGGATTATATTGCCATGATCCCGGCTCATTTTTTACACAGCGAAGGTAATTTCAGTATTTACGACAGCCGATCCAAAATCCTCTTCTCGGGTGATATTGGTGCCGCTATTTTTCCTCCGGGTAAGCGTACGATGTTTGTTGACGATTTCGATGCGCACCTGCCCTATATGGAAGGTTTCCATAAGCGCTATATGCACAGTAATAAAGTGTGTGCCCGCTGGGTTGAACAGATAAGGCAGATGGATATCAAAATGATTGTTCCTCAGCATGGCTCTATTTTCCCGGAAGAACAAATTGAACGCTTTCTTGATTGGTTCGGTGATTTGCGCTGTGGTGGTGATTACATTGAGCAGATCTACAAGGATGAACGCTTTTAGTGGCCTATGGGCCCGTTAGGAAGTAAGTCTATGATCATGAAGGATTTTGAGCTTAGCTCAATCTCAGCAGATGAACTTGTAATCAACCAGCCTGTTCCTTGGCCTGTTTATGACGAGTTTGGCAAGCTGCTGATGGCCAAAGGTTCTGTAATTCGAACTGAGCGGCAGCGCGATATCCTGATGCGGGTAGGTCTATATGCCCGTGAAATCGATGATGATGACGAGAAGGATGAAGGCCTTAAACCAGTGGCTTTCAATCGACAGGTTAATCCTTTTGCGGAGTTCGATGACCTTTGTTTGCGCTTGTCGGAGTTGTTTCAGTATATCGAGAAGAAGGAGCACCCGCCTGAGGACGCTGTTTATAAGCGTACGATGGGGATTGTGACCTATCTTCAGGGCCTGGTGGCTTATGATGCAGATGCAATGATTGGAGCTGTGCATCTGATGGACAGTTTTCCTTACCATATTCTGCACCCTGTCCAGAGCGCTATTCTTTGCGAGGTTATTGCGCTTCGTTTAGAGATAGAGCAGGAGAAGAAGCTTTCAATGTTGGCGGCGGCGCTTACCAGTAATATTGCAATGAACGCTTACCAAGTGAGATTGCACCAGCAGCGTAAACCCCTTACGGAGCAGCAACGGGGCGTTATCGAGAAGCATCCGGAGGTCAGTGCGGCCATGCTGGAGTCTGCTGGAGTACGGGACGACTACTGGCTTAAACTGGTGAAATCTCATCATGAGCGCCCGGATGGAAGTGGTTATCCCCGGGGACTGAAAGCTGATGTACTACCGATTGAAGCTAAGATCATTGCATTATCGGATGTTTATTGCGCTATGGTAACACCGCGACCATATCGGGAGCCTGTTTCTTATAAAGCAACTCTCAGGGAGCTGTTTGTCCAGCGAGGGCAGAGTGTTGATGAACGCCTGACAACCATTTTTGTTCATGAGCTGGGGTTATACCCGCCAGGTGTCTATGTGAAGTTGCAGAATGGTGAATTGGCCGTAGTGGTAGGTCGTACAAAAAGTCCAAAAGAGCCTTTAGTGGCTAGTGTACGTAAGGCTGACGGCAATGTTTTCCTGAACCCTCGTCGCCGTAATACGGGTATTCGGGAGTTTACCATCCGGGCAACCTGTACTCAGAAAGATCAGGTTGCCGTTAATCCGGCAACCTTATGGGGTATTCAGGCGATCCAGGTAAAAAAGCCTCGTATTGTGTGATCAGCACATGCTGATCACCTTTTCAACCAAGGCTGCGACTCCTTTTTCTGCTTCAGAAATACGTTTTGCTTCCATATAGGCAGGGGTTGTGATGATTTTGTGCTCATGGTCCACCACGATTCCGTCTACATTACAGCTGATGTGGATACCACCCATGCTGTCAATCTCGCCTGAAGCAGCTGCATCGCGACCTATGGTGCAACTGATACCTTTGCCCAGGATTTTTGGAATTAGCACGGGGGCAATGCAGATCATTCCGACAGGTTTTTTCTGTGCATGAAAGCTTCGGATCAACTCTGCAAAAGGCTCATAGACATCACATTCCCCGCCTTTAAAGGCGAAGTCGGATAGGTTTTTAGCCACGCCAAATCCACCTGGAACAACTACGGCATCGAATTCATTGGGATCAGCATCCTGTAAAGGCGAGACTGCACCGCGATTGATACGGCTGGCCTCTGTCAGAACATTGCGTGTTTCAACCATCTCCTCTCCGGTTCGATGGTTGATCACGTGATGTTGATCTATATCCGGAGCAAAGCAGACTATATCTGCATTATGACGATCAAGATGCAGTAATGTTAGGGTGGCCTCGAAAATCTCAGCACCGTCAAATACGCCAGAACCGGATAGAATAACGGCAATTTTCTTTTTGTTCATCGCGGACTCCTTCAGATCAGTTTTCCGATCCATGTTATTGGTTTTATAAAACAAGGCTGTAAAGTTAATACTCTGTGAGTTAAGCCGATAAGGAGGCTGTTCCTTTACTTTTTTAGAGGCTGTTTCAGTGCAGAGCTTAACAACCAGACTAGGCTGTTCGTTGGTAATTTCCCAGTATCTGGCTGACCTATGATCATTTTTGTGTGGCCATCTTTAGGTTGCGGAACATAGCTTGAAAACAGGCGATCCCAGATGCTGAGGTTGAACCCAAAATTACTGTGCATCTCATTACTGTAGATTGAATGGTGTACCCGATGCATGTCGGGAGTGACAATAAAGCGGCGCAGGAAGCGGTCGGCTTTGTTCGGCAGGGCCAGATTGGCATGATTAAACAGCGCCATTCCATTGAGGATAACTTCAAATAAAATAACGGCTGCTGCCGGTGCACCCAATAGAATGATGGCCGTATTTTTGACCAGTACAGAGAGTATTATTTCAACAGGGTGAAACCTTAATGCTGTGGATAAGTCGTAGTCGGCATCGTAATGATGAACCCGGTGTAATCGCCACAGTATAGGTATTTTATGAAATATCCGGTGCTGCCAGTAAATTAGAGCATCTAAAAAAATGACAGATATAACAACAGCTAACGCATAGGACATATTTGTTATATTGAACAAACCTATATTTTGCTCCTGAGCCCAGTTTGAGACGGTAACCGGCAGTATCAATCCGAGCGTTAGCCTGACAATCAGGCTATCCAAAATGACAAGGCTAAAATTTGTTAGCCAGCGCTTGAGTTGTGGCTGGGATGGTTTGCGCCGGGGAAATAACCTCTGGGCACCCCCCAGGATAACTATCAGACTTAAAAACACAGTAAGACGAATGGTGGACTCTTCCATCGGGCAACCTTGAGGCATATAACAGATGCCAGTAATATTTGGTTAGTTGATCTGGTTCAGTAGGCTCTGATGTATGATCTGGATCTTAAAAAAGGGTTCCCATGATCTACTTTTAGTTTGCCCACTTGATTTTATAACGGCAGAGCGTGACCATTAACCTGATAAGTTAATGACGGACTCTGCTTTTTTGAAATATTTTTGTCATATTGATAATGGATACTTTAAAGAGGCAGGTGATTCTCCTTTTTAGCGGAGTGTAAAACACAGTGTTTAATCCCAGCCAACGTTTGTTTCCGGCAACCCGAATGCGTCGTATGCGGGCTGATGACTTCTCCCGACGATTGATGCGGGAAAGCCGTTTGAGTGTTGACGACCTTATCTACCCTGTCTTTGTTTTAGATGGCGAAAATCGCCGGGAAGCTGTTGCCTCCATGCCAGGGGTTGAGCGCCTGAGCCTGGATCTGTTGCTGAAAGAGGCAAAAGAACTGGTTGCTTTGGGGATTCCTGCAATCGCACTTTTCCCAGTACTTACCCAAGATGCTAAGAGCGAATTTGCAGAAGAGGCCTTTAATGCCGGCGGCCTGGTTCAGCGTACGGTTAAAGCTTTGAAAGATCAGTACCCTGAACTGGGTATCATTACAGATGTTGCGTTAGATCCATACACAACTCATGGCCAGGACGGTATTCTGGATGAGAATGGCTACGTTCTGAATGACAGAACGGTCGAAACTTTAGTAAAGCAGGCTCTGTCTCATGCGGAAGCCGGGGCAGATATTGTTGCACCTTCGGATATGATGGATGGCCGTATTGGTTCCATCCGTAGCGTGCTCGAGCAGGAAAATCTGGTGAATACCCGAATTCTTGCATACTCCGCCAAGTATGCGTCCGCCTATTATGGGCCTTTCCGTGATGCGGTTGGTTCAGCAGGTAATTTAGGCGGAGGTAATAAATTCAGCTATCAGATGGATCCGGCTAACTCTGATGAAGCCTTGCATGAAGTTGCTCTGGATCTGGCTGAAGGTGCGGATATGGTGATGATTAAACCAGGTATGCCTTACCTGGATATTGTTCATCGTGTGAAAACTGAATTAAAAGTGCCGACCTTTGTTTATCAGGTTAGCGGTGAATATGCGATGCACATGGCGGCATTCCAGAATGGCTGGCTTTCAGAGGAAGCCGTAACCCTGGAGTCGCTTACGTGTATGAAGCGTGCCGGTGCGGATGGGATTCTGACCTATTTTGCTAAGCGTGCAGCAATTCTTCTGCAAAGTTAACTGAAGCGAGGGTGGGCCAGTGAAAACTAAGGAGAGTGTTCCATGGATCAATCACAAGAAACTGTACCACCCTCGACAGAGGATCATTTTGCCCTGGATGGCACAGGAAGACCTATTTTGAGAATAAATCGCTCAGAGAGTGGTACTCGCGGGAAAACTGCGGGAGAAACTGATAGCGTCATCAGCCTTGATAGTCCCGAGCTTTATATCAATCGGGAGCTTAGCCATCTTCAGTTTAATATTCGGGTGCTGGAGCAGGCACTGGATACTTCACACCCCTTATTGAACCGTCTGATGTTTCTGTTGATTTTTAGCAGCAACCTGGATGAGTTCTTTGAGATCCGCGTTGCAGGGCTTAAGCGCCAGGTTGCTTTTAGTCGGGAAAAAAGCGACGCAGATGGTTTGATGCCTCAGGATGTCATTCGTCAGATCAATGAAATCTGCCATGAGCAGATTGAGCGTCAGTACAGTATTTTGAATGATAATCTGATCCCGGAGATGGAGAAAGAGGGTATCCACTTTCTTCGACGGGCAGACTGGAGCAAAAAGCAATCCGCCTGGGTTAAGGACTTTTTCCGGGACCAGATTCAGCCGGTTATCAGTCCGATCGGCCTTGATCCTTCTCACCCGTTCCCTCGCTTGGTGAATAAAAGCCTTAACTTTATTGTTTCACTGGAAGGTAAAGATGCCTTCGGACGTGAAGGTGGTTTGGCTATTATCCCTGCGCCTCGTTCGTTGCCACGCCTTATCCGCGTTCCGGATGAGATTGGTGATGATGGTGATAACTTTGTTTTCCTTTCTTCGATGATTCATGCTCATGCTGAAGAACTGTTTCCTGGAATGAAGGTTAAAGGTTGCTTCCAGTTCCGCCTGACCCGGAATGCTGATCTTATTGTGGATCCTGAGGAAGTTAGTGATCTGGCCAGCGCACTGAGAGGAGAGCTGCTCTCTCGCCGATACGGTGATGCGGTGCGTCTTGAGGTGGTGGATAACTGTCCTCAGGAGTTGATCGATGTCCTGTTGCTGCAATTTGGGTTGACAGAGCAGGAGCTGTATAAGGTTAATGGTCCTGTAAACCTGACCCGGCTAATGGCGGTTATGGGGGAGCTGGACCGGCCAAATCTTATGTACCCTCTTTTTACACCGGGTACAGCTAAGCCCTTGCGTCGTGGGAACAGCATTCTCGAAGCGATGCAGCAAAATGATATTTTGCTGCAGCATCCTTTTGAATCGTTTACACCTATTATTGATCTTTTGCGTGAAGCTGCCCGGGACCCAGATGTTCTGGCGATTAAGCAGACACTCTATCGTACTGGTGCAGACTCTCAGATTGTCGATGCACTAGTTGATGCGGCTCGCAATAACAAAGAGGTAACAGTTGTTATTGAGTTGAGGGCGCGCTTTGATGAGGCTGATAACCTGCAGCTGGCGAGTCGGCTACAGGAGGCTGGTGCCGTAGTGATCTATGGCGTCGTCGCTTATAAGACCCATGCCAAAATGATGCATATCGTTCGCCGTGAAGGAAATAAGATTCGTCATTATGCCCATCTTGGGACCGGTAATTACCATGCAAAAACCGCTAAGCTCTATACTGATTACAGTATGCTAACCAGTGATCCAGCGCTTTGTGATGATGTGCATAAGGTTTTTCTTCAGCTTTCGGGCATGGGTAAAACCCTGAATATGAAAAAGCTGCTGCATGCGCCTTTTACTTTGCAGAAGACGCTGGTGGAGAAAATTGAGCGGGAAGCTGCACTGGCTCAGAAAGGCAAAGGGGGGCGGCTGGTCTTTAAGTGTAACTCTTTGACCGATCCTAAAATGATCAAGGCTCTCTATAAAGCATCACAGGCTGGAGTTCAGTGTGACCTGATTATTCGGGGCATGTGCTGCTTGCGGCCAGGTATTAATGGTGTTTCAGAGAATATAACTGTCCGGTCTATTGTTGGACGCTTCCTGGAGCATACGCGTGTCTACTATTTTGAAAATGGTGGTGACGAAGAAGTTTATTGTGCGAGTGCCGACTTAATGGAGCGTAATCTCTACAACAGGGTTGAAACCTGTTTTCCGATTACAGCCAAAAAGTTAGCTCAAAGGGTTATCAACGATCTTGAAACATATCTGCTGGATAACTGCCAGAGCTGGATGCTGCAAACAGACGGATCTTATTTGTCGGCGGCAGCTAACCGAGAGGAAAGTGCAGAAGAGATCAGTGCGCAGGAAACGCTGATTGATGCTTATGCTCAGCGTAGTTAAAGCCAGCTGGTAACAGAGTGCACCCAAATATAAGCCAGCTTCCTTTTGAAGCTGGCTTTTTTGAGACTGTTCTTTTTTCCAGTGACTTTGTCTGTCCTGTCATCGAATCAGACTTAATCTTGCTGAGCCCCGCTGTTTATAGGCCTGTAGCTTTGTTGCTGCTGTCCAGTGTGTATGGCGGTCTTTGAAACAGTGGCTCTATTTTAACTTTTCTCAATCTTTTTTCATTCAGGGGGTTGTACTCCCCGGTTTTGTGCGTATAATTCGCCCTCGTTGTCACGGAGCAAGTCTTCAGGCAGCGGTTAACTCCTTGTTTTAATTGCTCTTTTTCTGGTTGGCTTTGTTAGCCGGCTTTAAAAAGAAAGCAAGAAACTTCAAACAAAGTGTTGACAGCGAGGATTG
>JBLWVL010000020.1:0-62723 GCA_048268485.1 Oceanospirillum sp. | reverse complement strand
GATGGTAGTGTGGGGTCTCCCCATGTGAGAGTAGGACATCGTCAAGCGCCTTATTTGGCTGACTGCGTGAGCAGGCCACCCAAAAGAACCCCGCTTCCATGAAGCGGGGTTTTTTTATGCCTGGAATTTATGGTTGAGGGAAAAGTTGGAGTGAGAGTAATACACTGCCAGACAGTCTGTAAAAGCAAGCTCTACAAAGACTGTCAGCGAAGATAGTTTTTGCTAATTTTTCGGAAGGAGTCAGTGTTACATTTATGCAGCCATTCAAAAGCAACCATCTCTTTGGTGACCAGCTGAATACCATTTTGTTGCATACGGATCAGAGCGGTGTTGTAATCAGACGCTTTACGGGATGCTATGGCATCGGTAACAACATAAATGTCGTACCCTAGCTCTGAAAAGCCAAGGGCGGTCTGCAGGAGGCAAACATGACTTTCAGCTCCTATAAGAACTAACTGCTCTTTGTTCAGTTTATTAACAGACTCCACAATATGGAGTTCTTCCGCAGCAGAGAAATGTTCTTTTTCCAGAAACACAGCGGATGACAGGTAAGGTATAAGCTGGTCGCTGGTATGTCCCAGACCTTGCGGATATTGCTCCGTTACAATGGTGGGGATGGCTAAATTATCAGCAACTTCAATCAGCCATTGGCTGTTTAGCATCAATTGTTCGGCATTATGCAGTGCAGGAAGCAACTTTTCCTGAATGTCGATGACTAATAGTGTTGAGTTGGTAGGGCTGATTAACATATAAAGCTCCGTAAAGAGTTTGTTGTTATGGTTGGAATGCGCTTCCTGCGCCCCCATTACTCAAGCATAACGGATAATAAGTAAACTAACAGGTAACTTTATGCAGCGTATAGCAGTATGGTTTTTTGCTTTCTTTATGGTTCTGGGTACAGGCTTGGATCATGCTGAGGCAAAACGTTTGGGTGGCGGTAAGACGTTTGGTTCTTTCTCGAAGAGTACAACAAAATCGACAGGCAGTAATAGCTACACTCAGCCATCCAAGACAAATGCAGCTACCTCTACAGGAGCCCGTAGCAGCAAAATGGGCTTTTTGGGGCCTCTAGCAGGTTTGGCGGCGGGTGGATTGTTAGCTTCCATGTTCTTTGGTGACGGATTTGAAGGCTTTCAGATGTTCGACTTTATTCTGATTGCTCTGGTAGTGTTTATCATCTTCAAGTTAATGGCCCGGAAGCGACAAGCGTCCCCGGCTGGTGCATCTTCTGCAGGCTATCAGAAAGAGGCCTTTAAACAGCAGGAGCGTACTTTTGATACAAACCTTATGGGGGGCGGTTCCCAAGTTGAACCTCAGGTTCCGGACTGGTTTAATGCTGAGGGCTTTGTGGAGCGGGCTAAAGGGCACTTTGTTCATCTGCAACAGGCTTGGGACAGTAATGATTTGGCAGAGATTCAGGATTTCGTAACCCCTGAGCTGTATAACCTGCTCTCAGAGGAGCGTAAAGCACAAGCTGAAACTCCGAATACTGAGGTGGTTAACCTTGAAGCTCGCTTGGGTGGTGTAAGCCAGCAGGGGTCTTTGGCGGAAGCAAGTGTTGTGTTTTCTGGCCAAATCCGTGAGAACAGCTCTGTGCCAACTGAGTTCAGTGAGACCTGGCATCTGGTGCGTGATATGCGTCAGGAAAATGCTAATTGGTATCTGCAAGGCATTCAGCAAAACTGATAGTTTCTTTTTTGCGCATCAGTCGGGAAGGCCGCTCAAAGCGGCCTTTCTTTTGTTTATTTATTCGTCATGGTCTCTTAGGAATACCCACTCGCTACCCTTGCTTTGTTCTTCGCTGAAGTAATAACCATCCACATTAAATGTTTTGATTTGCTCAGGTTCTGTCAGTTGCTTCTTGATGACATGGGCAGCCATTAACCCCCGTGCTTTCTTCGCGTAGAAGCTGATCATCTTGTATTGACCATTTTTCCAATCTTTAAAGACAGGGGTAATGACCTCAGCCTGCAGGTTTTTCATTTTGATGGCTTTAAAGTATTCGTTGGAGGCTAAGTTTATCAGTATGGGCTCTTTTTCCTCTGAGAGTTCTTTATTTAGAGCATTGGTCAACTGTATATCCCAAAACTCATAAAGATTTTTACCCTTGCTGTTGGCAAACCTGGTGCCCATCTCCAGGCGATATGGCTGAATAAGATCCAGCGGCTTCAATAGCCCATAGAGGCCGGACAAGATTCTGAGATGGTTCTGTGCAAACTTAAAGTCTTTTTCTGAAAAGCTCTCTGCATTTAATCCTGTATAAACATCCCCTTTAAAAGCCAGGATAGCTTGCTTTGCATTGTCTGCTGTAAATGGAGTCTCCCAGCTGCCAAAGCGGGCTACATTTAGTGCGGCCAATTTGTCACTCAGTTTCATCAGGCTGGCTACTTCTGCCTGAGAGAGCACTTTTAGTTGATCAATAAGCTGTTGGCTTTGCTCGAGATATTCTGGCTGGGAGTGAATATCAGTAACTGAAGCAGATTCAAAGTCCAGTGTTTTAGCAGGTGATATAACGAGTTTCATAGGTTCTACCTGAAGCCGGAATCATAGGGAGGTCAGCGGTTACACTAGCGGATGGGCGATTAAAAAACCAGAGCATGTTTCGGTGGTACTTTGAACTGAAATGGTGCATACGTTTTGCCGAAGACCTTATTTGGTGCATTCGCCAAAGTTGTTTCATCTGGATCTTTAAGTTTGTTTGGTTTCAATATTTAGTTTGATTGCTTCGCTATAGTGAATAGTTCTGTTTTGTCTCTAGGCATAGGTCTTGCTGTGGTAAATGCATAAAAAAATAGTGAAATGTTTCGTTTGGGGTGTGTTTTATGGATGCTGCGAGTGTGCAAAGTAACCTGGATATGGTCTGGGTCATGGTTTGCGCTGCATTGGTGATGTTTATGCAGGCGGGCTTTACCGCACTGGAGTCGGGACTGACTCAGGCTAAAAACAGCATCAATGTTGCGATCA
This sequence comes from Oceanospirillum sp., assembly GCA_048268485.1. GTDB lineage: Bacteria > Pseudomonadota > Gammaproteobacteria > Pseudomonadales > Halomonadaceae > Oceanospirillum. The sequence continues at coordinate 59,759 of JBLWVL010000020.1, read as the reverse complement.
AAAATATAACGGATTTTATTATCTCGGTACTGGCTTTCTGGGCTGTGGGCTACGCCATTATGTTTGGTGTAAGTTCCGGGGGATTGCTTGGTACATCCGGTTTTACTCTATCAGGTATGACAGAGGCCAGTGATTTTGCCTCTTTTGCATTTCAGGCAACTTTCGCCGGTACTGCTGCAACCATTGTCTCCGGTGCGGTTGCGGAACGTACTAAGTTCCTTGCTTATGTTCTGGTTGCAGTGTTCACAACCTGTGTGATTTATCCGATTTCCGGGCACTGGATCTGGAATGCTGATGGCTGGTTGGCGCAGCAAGGCATGATCGATTTTGCAGGGTCAACTGTGGTGCACTCGCTGGGCGCTTGGGTAGGGCTGGCAGGTGCAGTTGTCGTCGGCCCTCGTTTGGGCGTATTTGGCAAGGATAAAAAGATCACAAAAATTCAGGGGCATAGCCTGGTCCTTGCTGTAGTTGGGGTTCTGATTCTTTGGTTTGGGTGGTTTGGCTTTAATGGTGGCAGCACTCTGACCGGTGACGCTAGTATTGCTAAGATTATTGCTAATACCATGTTATCCGCTGGTGCTGCAGGTTTAAGTTGTTTCTTTATTTCTATGGTGATGCACGAGCGTCGCGAAATTAATGTAGAGAAGTTGCTGAATGGTGTTGTGGGGGGACTGGTGGCGATTACTGCCGGTTGTGCTGTTGTTGAACCGGCAGGGGCTGTTGCCATCGGCTTTACTGCTGGTGCAGTACTTTATTGTGCTGAGTGGGTTATTCTGAACACCATGCGGGTTGATGACCCGGTTAATGTGGTTGCTGCACATGGTATTTGTGGTGCTTTGGGTACGATCATGTTGGTGTTTTTTGCGGATGAAACAGCCTTGGTCAATGGCAGTGTCATCGAGCAGTTAATGGTTCAGCTGACAGGTGTCTTTGCTGTATTTGTGTGGGGGTTTGGTCTTGGTTATCTGGTTTTTGCATTGCTTAAGGCCTTTGGTGCTTTACGGGTTCCGCCTGAAGATGAAGAGCGTGGCTTGAACGTCAGTGAGCATGGTGCCAGTTCTGCTCTATTGGATATGCAGGATGCGATGCAGTTCATTATTAAAGATGGAGATCTGACCCGCCGTGTTACGGTTGAACAGGGCAGTGAATTTGAACGTTTAGGCATTATTTTTAACCTCTTTTTGGATAGTTATGAGCGTGCCATTAGCGATATTAAATCCGCTTCAGGGCAGCTCAATGACTATGCCCATGAGATGACAAAGGCCAGTGATGAGTTGGAAGCTGGGGTAACGCATCAACAGGAACAGAGCCTGCAAATTACCACTGCAATTACCCAGTTATCTGCTGCTGTCAAACAGTTGGCGGCCAGTGTTAAGGAAACGTCACAACAAACTGAAGAAGCAACGATTCACTCCAGCAATGGCCATGACCTGGTGAAGGAAAGCGTCAGGGATATACATGCATTGGCAGAGCGAATTGCATCGGTCTATGACGTTACAGAACAGGTTCAGTCTCAGGCTGGAGCCATCACTCAGATTCTTGAAACGATTGAAGGGGTTGCCGAACAAACCAATCTTCTGGCTCTTAATGCAGCTATTGAAGCAGCACGGGCGGGGGAAGCAGGTCGTGGTTTCGCGGTAGTTGCTGATGAAGTGCGTGCTTTATCTCAGCAGACGCAGGGATACACACGTAATATTCAGGAGACCATTACTGAGCTGCAGAACCGAGTTCAGAATGCGGTCATACTAGTCCGCGGCGGTCATGAGTTAGCTGATAATAGCGTCGGGATAGTAACTCGTTCAGGTGATGCGTTTGAGGCTATCAATGATATGGTACATGCGATCAATAGCAGTAGTGTTGAGATAGCAACGGTGGCGGAGCAGCAATCACAGATTGCTCTTGAGGTAGATGCAAATATTCGTCGTATTGATGATGTAGTGCGTCAGACCGCCAGTGAAGCGCACACGCTCAATGGGCTGGGTCACAATATAGAGCAGTTGGCCTCCCGTCTGCAGTCTTCAGTATCCGAATACTCTGTTCGCGACTCTTCTGTGGTTCACTAACTTTTTTGTTACCCCGTCGTAGGGTTCCGCATCTGAAGCTCTGATTGCCAGACGCTGCGGAATCCTGATTAATTCGCTGCATAGGCGTATTCCTTATGATCAGTTACCATCGAGAACTGGTTTGATATAAGGGATTAACAATGTTTCAGCGTGTATTAAATATTTCTCCCTATGGGCTGTTGGTTCTGACGACACTATTCTGGGCCGGGAACTTTGTACTGGGGCGTGCCGTCCACCTTGATGTGCCGCCATTAGGCCTGAGTTTCTGGCGCTGGTTGACAGCTTTAGTCATTATTCTGCCCTTTGCGATACCGCACTGGAAAGCCTCACGGCAGGTGATCCGGGAAAACTGGTTTATCCTTTTGGTGCTATCGGTCTTCAGTGTTGGCTGTTTTAACACCATGATTTACCTTGGGCTGCAGACTGCCCCTGCCAGTAACAGTATTCTGCTGCAGTCTGCCTGCCCGATTCTGATTCTGATCATTTCCTGGCTCTTCTTTCGCGAGAAAGTTACCTTGCTGCAAGGTGTAGGGATGTTGATTTCTCTCTTTGGGGTCGTGGTTGTTGTCACCGAAGGTAGTCCGTCCTCAATTATGGATATGAGCTTTCTGAATGCGGGTACGGCCTGGATTCTCCTGGGGGTGCTTTGTTGGGCTATTTACTCCAGTTTGCTGCGTCTTCGTCCGGACGGCTTAAGCCCTTTTGGTTTTTTTGCGTTGACCGTCATGGTAGGGGTTGTGGTATTACTCCCGTTTTATCTGTATGAAACGCTTTCCGGAAGAGGGATGCCTTTTAGTCTGATCTCGGTGAGCAGTGTGTTATACCTCAGTATCTTTCCATCAATTCTGGCTTATCTGTTCTGGAATAAAGCGATTGCGGAACTGGGCCCGGCACGAGCCGGACAGTTTATTCATCTGGTGCCTGCGTTTGGCATCATCATGGCGCTTCTGTTTCTGGGGGAGCCTTTGCAGGGGTTTCACGTTAGTGGTTTTCTGCTGATTCTGGGGGGGATTTGGCTGGCAACTGTGATTGCCCGTGCAAGAGCCTGATAACGAAAAATATTCCGGATACAAAAAAGGGACTTAAATAGCTCCCTTTTTTGTATGTTATAACGATTTTTTACTTCGCCGTAGGCTAACTGAAACGGATCAGAATCACGCCACCAAATAACATCAGTATGCCCAATACGCGCCAAAGATTGATACTGTGCTCCGGAAAGGTTGCCCAGCCAAGGTGATCCAGAATCAAAGACATAATGAGCTGTCCCGCAACAAACAAGGCAATCATTGTGGCTGCCCCAAGCCGTGGAGCAAGGAACGCTGAAGTGGCAACAAAAAGAGCCCCCATTAAACCTCCGGTCCAGGCCCACCAGGGAGCTTCTTTCAGACTTGATACTTCAGGCCACTGTTGGCGTGCAACGATAACAACGGCGAAAAGCGCTGCAGTACCAACAACAAACGAGATTAGTGATGCCCATATAGCTCCTGACCCATGAAGTGCCAGAGTACTGTTTACACCTGATTGAACAGGCATAAAGGCACCAGCGATTAATGCCAGAGCGATCCAAAAAGTAAGCAAAAGACCTCCTGTATATATTGAGGTAGATGGGAGTGGGCAGTTTGGCTGCAGCTGCTAAGGGTTATCAGTTTTGTCCAAGGCAATGCTATCAATAAAAATCTCTGAATGCCTGCTGTACTATCCCCGGCGTATAAACCACGACCCTCGTCAGTGAGTATGCAGACATGCTGCTCTGAGAGGTAATCATTTCTATTTATGATATGCACGAAAACAAAGAGGTGTAACGCTTTTTTGCCATAGTGTGAGTATTTTACTCGTTTTGTATTGATAAACGTATTTTGTAGCCTTGTTACTTAAGCGCACAGTGTTAGAATGCCGGCTCGAAAATTGACTGCTCAGTTGAAAATAAACCAAAGTATTTTGTGGTTGCTTATGTCTGAACAAATTGGCGTTATGACCCGGCTGAAGTTTTTGCTGGCTGAGAAACTGTTTCACTCTTCAGTGCTGCGTCACTCAAGACTGAGACACCAATGGGTGATGCGACTGTTTAAAGCATCGGCCAACGAGGGTCACCTTAAGGCTCTCTCTGTTTATGGTCACCTTCTCTATTTTCGCGGTATCTCTCCGTTAGATAAAGGGCAGGGTATTAATTATCTGCTGGACGCTGCCCGCCAGGGAGACGTGAAGGCCCAATATCAGATGGGCTGTATTTATGAGAAAGGCTACGGCCATCTGCAAAGAAACTCTGAGCAGGCCGTGCGTTGGTTTGTCCGTGCTGCAGAACAGGGTCATCCCTTGGCTTGTCGTCGTATGGCAAAGGCTTGCACTGAAGGTGAGCTAGGCTTAGCTATTAACCCGGACCAGTCTGAATACTGGGAGAGAAAGACCCGGCATAGTCTGGAAAAGGCAAATGGCATGAACCTCTCTTTGAATCTATAATCTGCCTATTGGCACACGGCTTGCTATCTATATGTAATTCAGATGCCGTGTGCGAAGTGCACAGCGGACGTGTACTGGTTGTCCAAGTGGTTGGGTCTGCAAACTGGGACGAGTGAATTTTGACAACAAACGATAAGCAGAATCAGATGCCATATATTATTGACGTTGAAGCTTCAGGGTTTGGTCGGGGAAGTTACCCGATTGAAGTGGGTTTTGCTCGCCCTGATGGCAGCGTATTCTCTTGCCTGATCCGCCCTGAGCCTGAATGGGAGCATTGGGATGACAGTGCCGAGCTGGTTCATGGCATTCCTAGAGCTAAACTGTTGGAAGACGGGCAGTCGGCACGTGAAGTTGCCGAGAAACTCAACGATGAATTACGCGGTGAGGTGGTTTATACTGACAGCTGGGGTTTTGACAGCACCTGGTTGTCGTTACTTTTTTACCATGCTGGTTTGTCACAGTTGTTTCGGTTGGAAACACTGAGCAAGCTTTTAACCGAAAAGCAAACCACTATTTGGGGGCAGGTTAAGCAGCAGGTTGCACTGGATTTGAACATTGATCGCCATAGAGCTGGGCCTGATGCCCGAATGCTGCAACGCACTTTTGAATTGACTGCAACGGCCTGAAACTTCAGGCCTTTTTTAATTCTGTTCTTTATTCTGTCATTTTTCTGCGGCAGAATCCTGTAAATGCAGTTTGTTGGGCCGTGCTTTGTAGTGTTAAAAAGAAAGGGCCTGATAAATCAAGCCCTTAGATATTATTGCTTATTCGGCATCTTTCAGGATATTGCTGCGGATAAAGCGAATACCAAAATATGAAATTACCAGGCAGCCACCAACAACGGCCAGGCCAGCGAATACTGCAGCGTCAAAATACATAGTAGAACCTCGTTATCGTTTTAATTTCAGACGGGCAATTTAATATTTTTGTTACCAGAAAGCATCTTTTAGCAGAGGATTACTTAGAATTATTTAGAATAAGGCTTAATGCATGATTTCTGTTTTGAGTTTTCATCCTGCTTGAGCATAATAGCGGTTAGTTTTTTAGTTACTGGTAGGCGACATGCAGAAAAAACAACCGAAGAAACCTTTCAGTGTTCACTGGAAGGTGCGCCTCACACGGAAAGGCCATAAACAATTTCTGGCGCGGACGCTAAGTATTTCTGCTAAGCACCTGCATATCGAGAGTGAATATAATCTGAAGGCAGGTGAGAAAGTAAAAGCTGAAGTGTTGGCTTTGCATGAGGGTGTGAAAAAAGTTTTAGTCGTTGTTGGCTCGGTACGCAGCTCGATTTTGCTTTCAAGCGGCTACTCTTATGGGCTGGATGTGAAGATTGAGAAGGTCAGTGAGGCAGATCAGGCCTTTATTGACGATTATATCAGAGCGCGTGAAAGCTTGATTGGTGCCCGGTAATGTATAGCAAGGCAGCTCTGGCTGCCTTTTTCGTTTGCTGAGCACCCGTTTAGGGGATCAGGTCCGCTATACCAAAGGTCTCATCCATCCATTGACCAACAACATTGTGGCCGCAGAGGTGATGGGCGTACTGAGTGTGAAGGCAGCGAACGGTATCCCAGTTGGCGATACCACCGACCCCTTTTTCTTTTAGCAGTTTAACGAAGCCTGCCTGTTCAGCAAATACTTGCTCTTCAGGTGACATGTGATGCCAGCGCTGGTCAATATAGTCCTGGTGGCTGGCATGATACTGGGCCAGAAACTCAGGGTCTTCGATTAGGCGCTCCTCCAGTGCTTTGATCTCACCTCGGGCCTCAATATGGCTGATCTCTTTTTTCAGCAGTTCTGAGGTCATCCAGTAAAGCGTTGGGAAAGGTTTCTTATCGACTATAGAGTGCATGCGCACAACCAGAGGCGTGCCCAGACTGTCGGTAGCACTTATTGCCTGAATACCCCTGGGCGCACGACCTATCTGCCGTTCAATTTTATCAATTAATTCTGGGGTTGGTGCTATATCTGTTTTTTGGTACATCTATCTGTTTATCCACTCAGTCTTTACTGCGTTTGAGGGCCGCTTTCCAGTATAATGGCTGGCAAATTTGAACCAAAAAGCACTCTCTTGACTCAAAGTTATCTGGTTATGACCCAGAGATGATTTATTTTGACTCAGAAAATATAGGAAAGCGAATAATGAAGAACTTGTTGCGTGTCTGTACATTGGTCGCTGCGTTTATTACTTCCGGTACAGCCACCGCCGCCGCAACGGATTATGCCATAGGAACTGATCTGATTCGCTGGTTTGATCCGGTGCAGGATGGAGGCATGGCCAGTCTGACATTCCAGAAAGCTCTGGGCCGTGAGGATGCCTTGTTTGTGGATCTTGCTCAGAAAGATGATCGTTATCTGGTAGGTGTGGATTATAAAGTCTATAACCAGCGTTATTATTACGGCTCCTTTATGCAGATTGGGGCGCTGCTGGATATTGATCACAGTACCCGCCTCTATATCGAAGGTGCTATGGGTTATGAGTTTACACCATCCAAAAACTGGGTTGTTTCTGGCGATGTACAGATGCTGTATGGCCCACGGAACCCATCGACAAATAAAGAAGAACCCTGGTTTGTACCTCGCCTTCGCGTGATGTACGCCTTCTGATCAGATATGAAAGCCCCGTTGGATATTTCATTTTGAAGTGTCCCAGAAAATTGGACACTTTATTTAAAAAGCTCGACGGGGATTTTTTATTACTGTCCAGAACAGGCTGAATTTAATCTGTTTTGCCTATGCTGGCCCATTTGCCGCCTGTCAGAGTCAGAAGGTCACCTGGTTTGAGTGCGATCTCAAGGCCGCGCTTACCGGCACTGACATGTATGACCTCAAGTGCTTGAGCACTGGCGTCGATAAAGGTCGGCAGGCGCTTCTTCTGCCCTAACGGGCTGATACCTCCCACTACATAGCCGGAGGTTTTCTCCGCCAGTGCCGGCTCCGCCATCTCCATCTTTTTGCATCCAAAGGCTTTCGCCAGGGCTTTAAGGTCCAGAATGCCGGATACAGGCACTACGGCAACGACCAGCTTGCCATCATTACTTTTTGCCATCAGGGTTTTGAAAACAAGATCTTCTGATAAACCCAGTGCAGCGGCGGCTTCGCCGCCGTATGATTCAGCACCTGTATCGTGAGCGTATTCTTTTATCTCATACTGAATACCGGCTTTTTTCGCCTGACGAATTCCCGGGGTCATAACTGAGTTCCTGATAATCTCTTTGGTCCAGAGTTAATTAATCTTGCTGCAGCTGTTCCAGCTCTTTGCGGTGATGATCCGTCAAAGGCTGGCTTTTTTTATCAGCAAAGCTGTAATGCACCATGGTTGCGATACCTTTTGCGCCCATTTTTCCATCCTGCCAGGCTTCCTGACAGACCTGAAATGAGGAGTTACCAATATGACCAACATAGGTCTTAATGGTGACGTCCCGGCCATAGAAAAGCTCTCCGGTGTATTCCACTTCGATTTTAGCCAGAATCAGCTGCCACTTTTGCGGATCCAGATCCGGAGTAAAGATATGAAACAGGTCGTTGCGCGCCTGTTCAAACCAGACCGGAAGCTTGGTGTTATTAATATGACCAAGGGCATCGGTATCACAAAATGCAGGTTTAATGACTTGCGTGTACATGGGTATCCTTATTTTTTGTTTTCATTATCGTTGATCGGTCATCAGGCTCATAACGCGTCTGAGACATTACGACTCAATGGGAGCCTTGCTGATCAGGAACTGTCTTAGTCTATCCATGTAGGGTGGAGCTATAGCCAGATAAACAGTTGCCAGTCCCAATGAGAGTAATGTACCCCACAGAAGGCCAAGGGATGGGTAAAACCAAGCGACTCCTGTGGCATAAACCATCAGGGAGCCTAATCCTGTTGGGTAGTGTTTGATCACTGTCAGTGCCTTGCCGGGGCCGTAGGTCCGGTGCATCAGGATCAAAAACGGAAACATGGAGATTGGGAATGCGGCCAAAATACCGGCTGTGGAAGAAGGTAGCATATGCGCTGCTCCGGTAATTAGCACCACGATCAGCGCAGCTGTAACAGCTCGGAACAGCAGTACTGAGACTGACATTGTAACCCGCTTTGTGACCTGGGTTTCCGGGATATTCCGGTAGAACCAAAGGCAAGCAAGAATCGCCAGTGTTGGCAGACAGGCGGCGGTGATCAGATTCAGTTGCAGTTGATCTATAGCCAGACCTGAAATCAGAAAGAGCGCAATACCGGATGTACCCGCCAGAGCGATAGCTATCCAGCTCCCGGTTTCCTGTTGCTGTTGTTCCCGGGCCGTTGTCAGGCGGTTCAGGCCGAAAAGGTAGCCGGTGGTTAACATCAGGGTGCTGGCAAAACCCGCCAGAGTGTACACCGCCCCTTCAGCCGCAAACTCAGGGCTGATCTCGTAACCGATAAAGAAAAGCGCAATGGCAGTACCCAGCGGATAACCGGAAAGTAAACCCGCAATACGCGGGTTCACATGCTCTGCAATCAGCGACAGACCAATAACGGTGGCGATGGAAACCGCTATTTTAATCAGAAGCAAGGTCGTCATTAGCGCAGCAACACCACTTTACCGATGGCAGTTCCCGCCTCAACCTTGTCATGGGCTTTGGCAACTTCTTCAAAGCTGAACATATCTTCATCCAGCAGGGGCTTAATATAGCCATCTCCGACCAGGCTGCTCATAGCGTCCACTACTTCTGCCTGAGCATCAAAGTCTACGCCATGAACCAGAGGTGTCGCGATAAAGACAACATGCAGCGTCAGGTTCTTACCGTGCAGGGGGGACAGGTCATGGGTTGAACGAGCAGCAATCGTGACTACCGTGCCACTGACTTTTGCCGCTTGGAAGGAGCGATCCATGTTGTCAGTACCTACGGTATCAAACACCACGTCAAAGCCTTTGCCATCAGTGCAGCGGGCGACATACTCTTCCACGGATTCATCGCGGTAGGAGATCACTTCATCGGCACCCAGATTACGGGCGATCTCTGCTTTTTCCGGCGTTGATACGGTGGCATAAACTTTCGCACCGGCCCACTTTGCAATCTGAATTGCAACATGGCCTACGCCACCTGTGCCTGCGTGAATCAGCACCTTATCCCGTGGCTGAATCTGAGCGCGTTCCACCAGGGCTTTCCAGGCAGTGATGAAAACTACCGGTAGGGCTGCCGCCTCTGCAAAAGCGATATTCTCAGGCTTCTTCGCAATTAATCTGGCATCTGCCAGCATATAGTCCGCCAGAGCTCCCTGGTAACGCTTGATGCCACCAGCAAAACCAAAGACTTCATCACCTACTTCAAAGCGGTCTACACCTTCACCCACTTCGGTGACAATACCGGAAACATCGCCATGCAGAATCGCAGGGAACTCTGGGTTTGCCGGAACTGCTCCAGCTCGTATCTTGGTATCCAGAGGGTTCACACTGGAAGCTGCGACCTTAATGATGACATGCCCCGGTTCAATGGCAGGTGCAGGCATTTCGGTGGATTCAAATACATTAGAGTTTCCGTACTGACGGATTACCATCGCTTGCATAGTTAGGCCTCGAGGTGATTATTTTTATGTTGCAGAAAGTCGTCTTTCAACGCGGGTTCATTCTGGCTTTTATGCCGAATGCTTTCAATAAAACAAAATGATCAGATTTATGAATCTATGTCATAAGGCAGTCAGAGATAGCTGGCAAAGCAGGCGGACAGCTTGCACAGTCTGGTGCGACAGTTCCGAGTCTGACTGAGCGCAAGAAATACTCTGAAAGCGGAGCAGCTAATTAGCTGCTCCGCTTTTTTTTGCCTAACATTTGTTACATACTGAAATATTGAGTAACGCTAATAACTTGATTTGAGAAAGTTTATGTCGTCGTATGAGGGCATAACAAAAAATCAAGCGTACGTTAGGTTGGTATCCTGCAACTAAAAAAGCAATAACAGGGTATACACAGCCGCTTCGCTTCTATGCAAGAGTTAAGGAATTTCTAATGGAAACAATCCTACGTCGTATCCCGATACAGCTGCGCATTTGGCTGCTGCTGATTTTGGCTTTTGCCTCTATCAGTATCCTTTTGTTCGTCTCTCTTCAATATTCCCGTGAGGGTTATACCGAGCAGAAGACTGGTGAGCTTCGTCACCTGAGTGAATCCGTTATCAGTATGCTAGATGGATTAAACTCACAGGTTCAGTCCGGGGCATTAAGCCTGGATGAAGCGCAAAGTCAGGCCATGAAATTAATTGGGCCAATACGCTTTGGTCAGAATGATTATTTCTGGATTCAGGATTTGCAGGGCATCACGCTGATGCATGTCAGCGACAAGCTGATCGGCAAAGATCTTAAAACCATTAAAGATGTACATGGTAAGTATTTCTTTAGTGGTATGGATCGTGCCTTGGCAGATTCCGGTGATTTTATCACAGAGTACAGTTGGAACCGTGCTGATTCAGATAAACCTGTACCTAAAATTTCCTACGTTCTGGCTTATAAACCCTGGGGTTGGGCTATTGGTACCGGCGCATATATTGATGATATTGATGCACAGTTTAATCGCCAGATGGTTTCGGTGTTGTCCGCTGCTGTTGTGATTATTGGTATTATGGCAGTCGTTGCTGGCTTGATCGCCCGGAGTATTACCCGTCCATTAAAAATGACGGTGGCGGCGATGCAGGATATCGGTCAGGGAGAAGGTGATCTGACTTCTCGTTTGCGTGTACGGGGCAATGATGAGATTACTCAGCTGACGTTCCATTTCAATACCTTTGTGGAACGGATTCATCAGGTGATTATTCAGGCGAGTCAGTCTTCAGAGGCGGTATCGGCTGCCGCAGAAGAGTTGTCGTCGATCACCCGGGAAAGCAGCCGTACCATTACGCAGCAGGCCAAAGAAACCGATCAGGTTGCGACAGCAATTCACGAAATGTCCACGACAGTGCATGAGGTTGCACAGAATGCCGGTGAAGCGGCGGCGGCTGCAAATCGTGCGGATGAGCAAGCCCGACAGGGTAAGGCTCAGGTGGAAGATGCGATCCGGGCAATTCATGATCTGAATGGGCAGGTGAAAAACTCAGCAGATGTGATTCAGACGCTGCGCTCCGATAGTGAAAATATTGGTGGCGTACTGGATGTTATCCGCAACGTGGCAGAGCAGACGAATCTTCTGGCATTAAATGCTGCAATTGAAGCGGCTCGTGCCGGTGAGCATGGTCGGGGGTTTGCTGTTGTGGCTGATGAAGTACGGACATTGGCTCAGCGAACTCAGCAAAGTACAGATGAGATTCAGGGTATGATCGAACAGCTGCAAAGTGCAGCAATGAAAGCGGTTACTGTTATTGATGAGAGCCTGAAATATACTGAAGCAACAGAGGCTACGGCAACTGAAGCGGGTGGCTCACTGGATACGATCCTGTCAGCGGTTGAGTCTATCCGTGATATGAACGATATGATTGCCAGCGCTGCAGAAGAACAGTCACTGGTAGCTGAAGAGATTAACCGGAATGTGGTTAATATCGTCGATCTGTCTCAAACTACTTCCGAATCTACAGATCAGGTGAATGTAGCCAGTGATGAACTTGCCGGCCAGGCTGATACCCTGCATAACCTGGTGCGTCAGTTCAAGGTCTGATAATGGTCCACTAAGTTATAGGTAGTGAAAATAAGCTGTAAAAAAGGCCGCTGAGGTTATTCCTCAGCGGCCTTTTCGTTGTAACTGTTGCCAGATTGAATGCCACTTTTAGTCTTTTGAAGTCAGAGCGATCAGGCCGCTGATACAGACCAGAGCCAACACCAGTCCGGTAATGCCTGGCCACTGCCAGTGACTCCAGAAGTAGCCTCCTATTGAGCCGATCAGGCTGGAACCGGCATAGTAAAACAGCAGATACAGTGCAGATGCCTGAGCCTTGTACTTATGGCTGGCCTGCCCAACCCAGCTACTGACAATAGAGTGAGCACCAAAGAAACCAAAAGTGAAGATACCCATCGAGGCAATGATAACCCAGAGCCCATCCAGTATCGTGAGCAAGAGTCCCACCAACATCAGTAGCATACAGGTCAGCAGAATCGGACGAGGGCCAAACCTATCCGCTTTAGCTCCCATCCAGGTGGAACTGAAAGTACCCAGTAGGTAGATAACAAACAACCAGCCAATGGCCGCTTCAGTCAACAGATACGGTTCTTCCTGCAGGCGGAAACTGACGTAATTATAGAGGGTTACCAGGCCGCCCATCAGCAGGAAACCATGCAGAAAGCGCCCCAGCTGCGGCCAGTGCCGGAGGTGATGCGCAAAGCCTTTTGCCATTACTTTTAACGAGAGACTTTGCGGGGAGAAGTGCTTCGATGCAGGTAGAGCAAAGGCAAAGATAAGGCTGCAGACAAGACTGATACCGGCCAGCACCTGTAGTGCTAAATGCCAGTCATAGAGCTCTGTCAGTGATCCGGTGATGATACGACCAGACATGCCGCCGACGGTTGTTCCGCTGACGTAGAGCCCCATGGCGAGCCCTCGACACTCTTGGCTGAACTCTTCATTTACATAGGTCATCGCAATGGATGCCAAACCCGCTAGTGCAAAGCCCTGCAGACCTCGAATAATCAGCAGCAAACTGTAGTGCTGAACAAAGGTAACCACAAAGCCCAGCACTGAAGCCAGCAGCAAAGCCGTCACCATTACGCTTTTTCTCCCGACCCTGTCGGAAAGCCCTGGCGTAAACAGCAGGGCCACCGCCAAGGAAGCTGTTGCGACAGAAAGGCTTAGACTGGCAGCCGTCGGAGAAATATTAAACTCACGGGCGAGCAGAGGGAGCAGCGGCTGGGTGCTGTACAGGTTAGCAAAGGTGACAAAGGCACCGGAAAAGAGTGCAAGGCTGGCTTTCCAGAAGTCAGCTTGATGGCGTTGAATAGCGGTATCAGCGGCTTGAGACATAGATAACTCCACCGGCACTAACTGATTTTTATCATAAAGGCCGGAGCAAAATATATGGTATAGACAAACAACTTCAGATAGCTTCCATCCCGTACAGTGATCAGGGTTGAGGGAGTATACCTGAGTATATGATTCTTACTGGGGCAGCCGAATTGAGTTTTGGCTTTGCAAGAGGCCTGCCTTAGGGGGCAGTTTTTATTATTGTTGAAGGTGCTTGTTCAGATAGGGGCTAAGGTACATCTGAGAAAAGCAAAGCACCAGTATCTGATCATGAAATTAATGATCAGATACTGGAAAATACTTTTTAGTTGCATAAACGGGAGTCAAAAGCACTTGCTGCTATCCGGTTATTCCGTGCGGAATTGGCGTGCCATATGTTGCAGATCCTGACTTAAAGTGTCCAAAATCTGGCTGGCCTCCGCCCGCTCTTCACTGGCTTGAGTTGCTTCATCTAAGGTCTGCTGTAGTGCTCCGCTTTGCTCCTGCAGAGCCCGAACCTGACTTGTTTGCTGTTCTGATGATTCGGCGATTGAGGCGATCTGTTCACGGGTTTTCAGGGCGCAATGGCTTATATTCTGTAACGCATGATGAGTCTTACCTGCCAGCTGCAGTGTTTCATCAGACTGATGCTGCAGGAGCTTCATATCAGAGCAGGCCTGCTGAACTTCATCGCTGATATCCCGAATGATAGATACGATCTGCTCTGTCATCTGGTGAGTCCGGCTGGCCAGGTGACGCACCTCATCTGCGACGACGGCAAATCCTCGGCCATGTTCGCCAGCGCGGGCCGCTTCAATGGCCGCGTTTAGTGCCAGTAAGCTAGTCTGGTCGGCAATCCCCTGAATATCATCAGTGATTTCAGAAATATTATCGGTGCGTTCACTTAATCCCATCACACGCTGGGAGCAGCTGTTGAGCTGAGCCGACAGGCTTTCCAGGGCCGAGTGTGTTTGTTCAATATCATCCTGACCGGCTAAGGCCGAGTCTTCTGTGTCCTGGCTGACCTGGTTGGCTTGCTGTGCGTTATGATCAATAGCAGCAATCTGGTCGACCAGTTCATTGACCGCACTATTAATAGAATGAACACTGACCTGTTGCTGCTGAGCATTGATCAGGCTCTGCTGGCTGTTGGTGGCCAGCTGACTGCTGGCAGAGGCCAGGCTGTCAGTACTGCGTACCAGCTGTTGAATCAGTGTCTGCAGTTTGATTATAAACTGATTAAAGCTGCGGGCGATCAGACTCAGCTCCTGCCCCCCCTGCTCTGGCAGACGGGCTGTCAGGTCACCATCTCCTGAGGCAATATCGGTCAGGCGTTGGTTGAGCTGTAGCAGAATGCGGCGTACATTCCGGCTGATAATAACTGCCAGCAGTAACCCAATAATGGCTGCAGCAGCGCTGGCTCCAATCAGACCTGAGCGCGTCTTTTGGGTTAGCGTTTTTACTGTTTCGCTGGTGTCACTCAGCAGGGTCAGAATACTTTGGTTCAGATCTGATGCGGCGACAGAGATTGCCTCACTGGTCTTGTCCAGATCCACCTGAACCTGCTGGCGCTGATGGGTGAGCTGGCGGCCTTCACTGATGATTAGGGCGACACCGTCCAGAGATTTAGCCAGCTGTGCGATGCGATAGTGCATCTTGTCACTCAGCTCTGGGCTATCCAGCTTTTGCTGAAAAGCATGAGCTTCCTCCAGATAATACTCAGCCTCTGCCAGAAGGCTATCATCCCGTTGAGTCAAATATTGGTGCAGGAAGATACGGGCTTGCTGGAAGTTTGCCTGTAGCTCGCTGACCAGAACTGTTAGCTCTCCCTGATTGTTGTCATTAGCCAGAATTACTAGCTTTTTGATAGCGCGGTCTGTACCTCGGGAGGCTGATTCCAGGTTTTCCCGCAGGCTTTGCTGCTGCCCCATAAAGCCCACCAGTTGATCCCGGAACAGATCAGAATACTGTTTGTTCAACTGCTGTACCTGATTCAGTCGTTCCTGTTGACCTGATGAGGTCATGTAAGGGCGTAGTTTTTCCAGATTAGCGCTGAAGGCTTCTTCGCGGGTTGCAAACTCGTCCAGCATCAGCGGCTGAGGATTTTGCTGGTAGTTAAGCACCAGAATCCTCTGTTGAGACAGGTATTCGCTAATGGCTTGTGCCTGCTCTGTCATCGGCGCGATCTGAGTCGTGGCTGCGGCTACGTCCCGGTCGATCTGTTTCAGAGAAAGCAGAGCAATAGCGCTGATTGTAACGAGCAGGAATAAAATAGTAATCGGGGATATCAATACGCGACTGGTAATCGACAATTGATTAAATCTTAACGTCTGCATAAAAGGCATGCCGTCTGGGATATTCTAGGGTTGACGAAGGTCGTAGAAAAGAAGGTAAACAATAGTACCTATAAACTTTTCTGAAACTGTAACAAATTGTAATTTATAGTGCCTTTAGTGTGTTAAATCAGGGAAAGTGGCGTTTTTTTAGCGGAAAACGCAACCAGTAAAGAGTTTTGGTTGGTATTGGTTTCCCCGTATTCCGAACCTATGATGGTAAGAGGAATAGGTTATACTCTGCAGCATTTTATAAATAAATTCTTCTGCTACTGCTGTGCAACTTTATTTATGTTGTTGCTGGTTTGCTCCTCGTTTCTGGAGTCTGTCTCATTACACTGAAAGTGGCTTTTCCACAGGGAATACTTGTATGACCCAGACCGTTATCTCCGGCCGTTGCTCTCAAATCGGCTTTTCGTTTTTATTCTCTATTTCAGCTAGGGTGTTGCGATTGCAAATACTCGGTATGGTGCTGCTTGTTACTTTGGCTTCGGGCACTTATGCGAATACTTCAGAAGATATATATGCTGGCTTGCCACTGGAGGTGACTCATATCGGTGAAGTCAGTTATGACGATGGTAATACGGTCGGTATACGCTTTTCAGTGCCGTTGGATGGCAGTAAGCCGTTTCAGTCCTATGTTCAGGTCGCTAGTCGTCATTCCAACTGGGTGCTTTCGGACGACGGACTCTTTCTCTATTTGCTGAATCCGGAGCCTGAGAGTAAATATGAGGTCCAGGTTTCTGAAGGTCTGCAGGCGGCGAATGGCGAAACACTGACAAAACCAAGCTCTGAAACCGTGACCCTGAGTCCGGCACCTAAGATTGTGCGTTTCTTAAGTGATGGGCATTACCTTCCCTTGAATGGCTCCGGTGGTCTGCCGGTGCAAAGTCAGAATGTGCCTCAGGCCAATGTCAGCTTCTTTCGGTTACAGAATGATGAGGAAGCGCTGCGAACTCTTTTGAGTTGGAAGCGGAGCAGTAGCAGTGAAGGCTATTACCGCCTGAGTGATGTCGAAGAACTTCTGGATCTGGTCTATGAAGCCCGCTTTGAGTTGAATGCTGAAGCTAATAAGCTGAAAACTGTAAATCTGCCGGTGCAGAATATTCCGGCATTAAAAGAGCCGGGTGTTTATCTGGCGGTGATGCGGGATCCGACCCGATTTGAAAACACGCTTTCTGTGAACTGGTTTAGTGTGACCGATCTGGGTGTGCATGTTCGTCGCTACCGGGATGCAATGGATGTCTATGTGCATCGCCTGTCCGATGCTAAACCCGTGGTGGGTGCCAAAGTTGAATTACTGACCTACAAGGGTGAGAACAACCGCTGGTACACCACAACGGGAATGGGTAAGACCCATATCCCGTACCAGGTTGAGCCTTACCGTCAGAAAGCGTTGATGGTGACGGAAGGTGACTCTATTACTCTGATGCCGCTGAACCACCCCCCGCTGGACCTGTCCCGTATGGGAGCCGGTTCCCGTCAGTTCCTGCCGCGTGAACTCTTTATCTATTCCCCCCGTGACCTGTATCGCGGTGGTGATACGGTGATCCTTAACGCTCTGCTGCGCGATGAGGATGGTCAGCGCCTGCCGGATACAAAGCTTATGCTGACATTGGTACGCCCGGACGGCCAGAAAGTGAAAAACCTGAGCTGGGAGAGCACGGGCAACGGCTTCTACACCTTTGACTACCCGCTGGCGGCTGATGCTAAAACCGGTAATTGGCAGGTGCAGGTAAAAGGCCCGGAAAATCAGGTTTGGCGCTACAGCTTTAAGGTTGAGGACTTTATGCCGGAGCGGCTGAAAATTAGCTGGAACCCGGATAATCAACCACTGGCTCAGATGGCGACACAGCCTCTGAACATTAAGGTGTTGGGGGAGTATCTGTATGGTGCTCCGGCCGCGAATAACCGTTTTGATGCTGAGTTTAAGATCGCGCCATCGGTACATCCGATTGCCGCCTTCCCGGATTTTTTCTTTGGCCAGCCAAAAAACCGTGACTGGAATCAGGCTTTCTCCCGTACTAATCAGCAGCTGAATGCTGAGGGTGTGCTGGTGCTGAATGAGCAACCGACTTGGAAGGAAACCAAAATTCCGCTGCAGGCACAGGTCACCGGCAGTCTGTTTGAGAGCGGTGGTCGTCCCGTTGTGCGTCGTTATACCCAGCACCTGTTACCCGCAGACCAGCTTGTGGGTATCCGGCCACTGTTTGATGACAAGGTGCCCAGTAACAGTCTGGCGGAATTTGAGCTGATCTATACCAATATTGACGGTGAGCTGCTCGCCAAAAAGGACCTGACGGTAAAAGTGGTCAATCAGACCCGAAAAACTTACTGGCGCTTTAGTGATAGCCGGGGCTGGTATGCGACCCATACCGATCAGGATATCACTGAGCTGACCCTGCCGGTTTCCATTGATGCCGGAGAGATGGCGAAGGTTCAGGTGCCGGTGAACTGGGGGCAATATCGCCTTGAAGTGACGGATAACAGCACGGGACTGATAACTAAACTACCCTTTGAGACAGATTACTGGTGGGGTGATCAGCCGCAAAATACCTCCTTTCCGGATCAGGTTGCTCTGATGCTGGATAAACCGGCCTATAACGCGGGTGATAAGGTTCAGCTGACGCTGACACCGCCTTCAGCGGGTGAAACCCTGATTCTGGTGGAAAGTGATCGTCTGCTTTGGTCGAAACGGATAACAACGCCAAAAGAAGGTGCTGTTGTTGAGATTCCGATTGATCCTGAGTGGAACCGGCACGATATCTACATTACCGCCCTGCATCTGCAGCCGAGTGATAAAAACGGTCGTATCACACCAACCCGCGCAATCGGTCTCGCCCACCTGCCTCTGGATCGAACGGCTCGTACATTGCAGGTAAGCGCCGAACTGCCGGAGAAATGGCTGCCGAATCAGACAGTGGAAGCTCGCCTGAAAATCTCTGACAGCACAGGGCAACCGGTCAAGAAGGCTTGGGTAACACTGGCAGCCGTGGATGTGGGCATTCTCTCCATCACCCGATTTGAGACACCGGAGCCGGCAGATTTTTTCTTTGCCAAGCGTAGTTATCAGGTGAAACATCACGATATGTATTCGGACCTGATTGAGCTGAACGATGACAAGAACGCAGGTATCGCCTTTGGTGGTGACGGTGGTCTGACCCGAGGCGGTGATCTGGCTCGCTCTGAAGTACAGATCGTTTCCCTCTATTCCGGCCGGGTCGATGTGGTGAATGGTGAAGCCGTCATTCCGTTGGATCTGCCGGACTTCAACGGGCGTCTGCGTCTGATGGCGGTTGCCTTTGATGATAGCCGTTTCGGCCATCTGGAAGAGGAGATCATTGTCGCAGCGCCTCTGGTTACCCAGTTGTCTCTGCCGAGATTTATTGCTGCCGGTGATGAGTCTCAGGTGGCTCTGGATGTCACAAACCTAAGTGGTGAGCCGCAGGAAATCCAGGTGCAGATGCAGGCCACGGGCCCGGCAAAACTGGCTGACCCTTCGGCGCTGATACAAACACTGACTCTGGCGGATAAGGAGAAGCGCACCCTGAACTATCCTTTCACGGCAGGTGGTCGCAGTGGCCGGATTGAGTTCAACGCGAAGGTTACCGGAATTGACGAGTACCCGGTGGATCGCCGCTGGGGGCTGATCAGTCGTCAACCGTATCCGGTAACAACATATACTAAGCGTGGCTCTCTGGCTCCGGGGAAGAGTATGGTTCTGGAGCCCCATGAATTTGCTGCAGATCCATCCACGATCAACCCGGAAACCCTAAAAATAGCGGCGGGTGTTGATAATAGGGTTCCTTTGGATGTGCACACTCACCTGGATAGTCTGCTGCATTATCCTTATGGCTGTCTGGAACAGACGGTGAGTAGTACTTATCCGTGGTTGTACAGCCTGGATAGCGAGCTTGAGGCCATCGGTGGTGTTCAGTATTCTCCGGCCTACCGGCAGTCTGCTTTGGAAGCGGGGCTGGAACGTCTGGCTAAAAAGCAGAAGAGCAACGGTGGCTTTGGGATGTGGTCAGCCACCGATGAGTATGAGCAGCACTGGCTGACCGCTTATGCGGGTCACTTTATGACCGATGCCGTTAATGCCGGTATTAGCGTTGATCCCGCCATGATGGAGCGTACCCTGAAGCGCCTGCAGGACTACGTCCGGGGGCGTGGCAATATGCGTGAGCGTTGGTCGCCGGAGCCGGATCAGTATCGTTTCTCCTATAAGGCTTATGCACACTATGTATTGGCCCGGAATAACCGTGCAACCCTGGCGGATATACGAAAACTGGCTAAGGATGTCGATAGCGAGACGCCATCTCTGAGTATTATTCAGTTGGCAGCAGCAGCAAAACTTCAGGGCGACCGGGAGCTGGCGAACGTACTTATCGCCCGCACCACAGACCAGGACCTGATGACATCAGATGGCGACTGGCGTTATATCGGGCACTACGGCTCTCTGATTCGCGATAAAGCGCAGCAAGCTCGTCTGCTGGCTGAGCATGATATGGATGACGGCCGGGTTCAGAACCTGACCCGCTCGGTGAGCGGTAAACTGAGAGAGCGTCGCTACCTGAGCACTCAGGAACAGATCTCTGTACTGCAGTTATCGCAGGCGCTGAACGCTGTGGGCGGTAAGCCATGGCAGGCAGAAGTGCGTTTGGGCAGTAAGCGTTCCCGTTACACCTACGATAAAGGTTTTTACCAGAGCGCTGTGGGCGAAGACCTGATGAAGGGGGCGAAAATCACCAACCTGAGTCAGTCGACGCTGTATGTGGATTTTGCGGTTCAAAATACCCCAGAAACAGCTCCTGAGGCTTTCAGCCAAGGTGATGTAAGCCTTACCAGACGTTTTATGGATGTCTCTGGAAACCCTCTGACTATTCGTGATGGGAAGATTCAGCTGCAGACCGGTGACCGGGTTCTGGTCAGCCTCCATGTTCGCAGCGATACCTTCCGCCCGGATCTGCTGCTGGTTGATCTGCTACCTGCCGGCCTTGAGCTGGAAAACCAGAACCTGGGTGATAGCCTGAAGCTTAATGAGATCAATGTGGAAGGCAAATCGCTGGATCTGTGGATGAAACGGGCCGATATCCGTCATCAGGAGTATCGCGATGACCGTTTTGTGGCAGCCCTTGTTGCGGGTAAGGATTCTCGCTGGGGTGAATATGAAGATACCCGTATCTTCTATCTGGCGCGGGCGGTAACACCGGGTACTTACCGGATTCCGAACTCTCTGGTGGAGGATATGTATGATCCGGAAGTGCGTGCGATCAGCGATTCCCCGGGTCTTCTGATGATATCGCAACCCGGTGCGTCTTCTCAGGGCGATTAACGGTCATACAGATGCTTAAAGGTCATGAGTAACCTTGAATAAGCTTGATCAGTTCAGAAGCCGATACCCGATAACAGCAGGCCTTTCAGGCCTGCTGCTTTTCTTTGGTTTTTTGGTTGTACTCGCCCTTGCCGTATTGGATCGGGTTTATCCCCTTGATGCGGTCTTGCCCGGTAGCGGTGCGTTGTCCGGCAGTGGGATATTGTCTGGCGGGGAGGCTGGTAATGTCTCTCAGAGCCTTAGCTTTGCGCAAACGGTTGTGGACCGTCATAAAAGGCCCCTGAGAATCTTCCCTGACCATAGAGGCCTTTGGCGCTATCAGGTCGGGCTGGAAGATATATCGCCGGATTATCTCAAAGCGGTACTCAACTACGAAGACCGTTGGTTTTATCAACATCCAGGCTTTAATCCCTTCGCGATTGCCCGGGCGGCGTGGCAGAACTGGCGCTGCGGCTGTATTGTGTCCGGTGGTTCGACCATCACCATGCAGGTGGCTCGCCGGCTGGACCCCCATCAGCGTAATATCTTCGGTAAGTTGCATCAAATTCTGCGGGCGATACAGCTTGAGTGGTATCTGACGAAAGAAGAGATCCTGACGCTTTATCTCAATTATGTCCCCATGGGCGGTGTCATTGAGGGGGTTGAAGCGGCGAGCCGCCTCTATCTGGATCGGTCAGCCTCTGAGCTTTCGCTCGCTCAGAGTGCTTTGCTGGCAGTATTGCCGCAGGCACCCTCGCGTCTGAGACCGGATCGCTATCCGGAGCGGGCAAGAGCAGCCCGGGACAAAGTGTTGCAGCGACTTTACGATTTTGGTGTGATTGATCAGAAGGCCTTTGAGCGTGCACAGCTTGAAGCTGTGGTCGCCTGGCAACCGGATATGCCTTTATTGGCCCCACTGCTGGCGCGGGAGTTACATCAGCAATATCCGAATCAGGCGGTGATTCAAACGACATTGGATGCTGATATTCAGGCCGAGCTGCAAACCCTGTTGCAGGAGGAGATTCAGGTCTATCCCAACGGTCACTCGGCGGCGGTTCTGGTGGCGAATAACGCTTCCGGTGAAGTGATCGCCTATGTCGGATCTGCGGACTTTCTGAACCTGAAACGCTTTGGCCATGTGGACATGGTGCAGGCGATCCGCTCGCCGGGCTCCACTCTTAAGCCCTTTATCTATGGTTTGGCACTGGAAGAAGGTTTAATCCATTCCGCCAGCCTGCTACGGGATACACCGCGCTATCAGAAAGAGTACCAGCCGGAAAATTTCGCCCGCGCATTCTCGGGGGCCGTGGATACCCATACCGCCTTAAGGCAGTCGTTGAACCTGCCGGTGGTACAGGTACTGGAAGCGCTGACTCCGGAGCGCTTTGCTGCCGCTTTGACCAATGTACGCACACCCTATCGTATGCCCGGAGGCAGTGCGCCCAATCTGGCGATGGCTCTGGGGGGCGGTGGTTTTAATCTTTGGGATCTGGTGACGCTTTATGGTGGTCTGGCAAACAAAGGGCAGGTTAAACCGCTTACAGCCTTGCTTCAGCCAAGCCAGGAACAGGTAAGTACTGACAGCCGCTGGCTGATGTCGGAGGAGACCAGCTGGGTGGTTGCCCGCCTGCTGCGCAATGCCCGTCCGGATGAGACCCGCAATCCCTCGATTCGCGATCATGCACCTGGTATCGCCTGGAAAACCGGCACCAGCTATGGTTTCCGGGACGCCTGGGCGATAGGCGTGACGCCCAAACTGACCATTGGCGTTTGGGTGGGGCGTCCGGATGGCACGCCTTCACCGGGCTATTTCGGTGCGATTACGGCGCTGCCGATTCTGTTTCGGATTCAGGATTTTCTTGATCCTTATCCCCAGTGGCCGAAGATGCCGGATCGGGTACGCTTACAGAATATCTGCTGGCCCTTGGGGCAGTTAGCAGAAGAGACGCCCCCGGAACATTGCCATGTGGCTCATCAGGCCTGGGTGATCCGTAAGCAGGTACCGCCAACTTTGAGGGATGAGTTAACGGACGGCCTGCAACCTAACCCGGTGACGATCCGGGTTAACGCTCAGGGAGAGAGACTCAGTAGTGGCTGTTTGCCGCAAACAGGTCAGGTTTCAACGCAGAAACTGGCGCTTTGGCCTCAGCCGACAGAAGCCTGGATTCCTCGTCGCTGGCGATTGAGTGGACAGCTACCACCGCTGGCTAAGGGCTGTAAACCGGATGCCTTAATGTCGGCACCTTTGCATATCGTCGGTCTTAAAAGTGGTGAACGCCTGTTGCAGCCGAAAGATGAGACAAAAGAACAGCTGCAGCTGGAAGTATTTTCTGTTGGCGGTCAGGGGGAACGGGATTGGTTTCTTAATGGGCGTCATCAGGGGCGAACTGATTCTGGTGTACCTGTTATGCTGAGCTTTGACCAGACGGGGGATTATGAGCTGGTAGTACTGGACCAGCAGGGACATACTAAACGGGTGAGAGTACGGCTGGAGCCATCTTCCCGACGTTAAGGTATAAACTGTGATTGAACTCTAAAAAAATACCCCCATCTGTTCAATGCTCTGATTTATAATCAAATATTGCCAACCTTCCAGTTGGCCGCTTGCTGATGTTACCAGCTCTTTTATTTCCAGATCTGTCTTAAGGATATCCATTGGAACTCATGTTAAATACTTCGCTGTTTGTTTTGGCGTTGGCCTTCGTTTTATTGCCTGCAATTTATGCTTTTTTTTCTGAGCTGCTGGCACCTGCTGCCCGTTATCCGGAGGCGGGCTATCGTCAGCGAATTTCGGCACTAACAATTCAGCAGGCTTTGTCGTTGCCTGGGTTGCTGATTTTTGTGCTGGCCCCTTTTTGGCTGACATTTGATCTGCAATCAACAGTTGTTTACTGGCTTCTGGTGGCCGGGCTGTGTCTGCTTCAGGTTCCACTGTTCTGGTTGCGTATGGTGGATTTGCGTCAAGCTACCCGCAGTGTTAACTGGGCTGGCGCCAAAAAACGCAATAGCCAGATTCAGGTGTTACTCACGGTGCAGATGGTGTTAGGGATTGTGATCCTGATTACAGGAGTAGAGTGGACCGGGAGTCTGCAATCCGCCTAATGTTTGCTGGTTTCTTCGTTGCTGATTCGAGTAAAAATATCATCTATTCCTATTGATCTGACCTGATAGAGGAAAAATGCGTGAGTCCTGAGCGTTTCGCCAAAATTAAAGCGGTACTGAATCGCCGCCAGCCGGATCTGACTGTGATTACCGATAACGTACATAAACCCCGTAATCTGTCAGCCATTGTGCGAACCTGTGATGCTGTTGGCGTTCACCATGTACATTCTGCTGACCCGGATGGCGGTTATGGTACTTATCATGGTACTGCGAAGGGCAGTCACAGCTGGGTCAAAGTTCACCTCTATGATGGCGTGGATAAACCGATAAAAAAGCTGCAGTCTGAAGGTTTTAAAGTTTATGCGGCGACCTTTACTGATCGAGTCGTGGATTACCGGCAGTTGGATTACACCAAGCCTTGCGCCATCTTAATGGGCGCAGAGAAGTACGGCGTCAGTGATACTGCTGCGGAACTGGCGGATGAGCATATTATGATTCCTATGATGGGGATGGTGGAGTCTT
Source organism: Oceanospirillum sp. (assembly GCA_048268485.1). Classification (GTDB taxonomy): domain Bacteria; phylum Pseudomonadota; class Gammaproteobacteria; order Pseudomonadales; family Halomonadaceae; genus Oceanospirillum. The sequence goes on along the minus strand of JBLWVL010000020.1, from coordinate 35,092 downwards.
ATAATGTCTCGGTGGCTGCGGCCATTATCTTGTCAGAAGCGCAGCGGCAGCGTGAGCAAGCGGGCTTGTATGACTCCTCCCGTATGCCACCTGATGAATATGAGACAACGCTGTTTGAGTGGGCACAGCCGAAAATTGCTCAGTTTTGCAAAGAACGTAATCTTGAGTACCCTGGGTTGGCTGAAGATGGCGATATCGAAAACCCCTCTGAATGGTATCAGTCGGTGAAAGTGATCCGTGATGAAGCCCGTGAAAAGCGGCAAGCAGTTAAAGCTGCTTTGATCGATAAGGGTTAGCGCTCACCGTCTGTAGCTCGTTGATTTGGTTTTTACAAAAGCACCGCACTCAGAGATGAGTGCGGTTTTTTTATACCGCCGGTAAGATCGGGGTGTCATTTTTTATGTCAGGTGCATCTTAAGTCATATTTTCTGCGTATCTTAATTTAGCTGACAACAATTCTGAAACGGTTCAGAAAGCGTACTTCATAAAGGATACCCGGATATGCCTGAGCAGTTTGATCATGATCCCGTTTTGTTTGAACCCACTTCGGTTGTAAAAGCCCTGAAAGTGTCTCTGATTGTCGGGACACTCCTCAACCTGATTAATCAAAGTGCTGTATTGAGCGGTGCTCCGGTTGAGTGGCTGAAACTGGTTCTGACCTATCTGGTTCCGTTTTGCGTATCTCTGTTCAGTGCTTACTCCGGGCTGAAACAGGCCTATACGCGCTTTCGGGCGCAGCAGAGTGCCTCAAAAAGCCGTACTCAGGCCTGGTTGAGCAGCCTTGAGGGCACTCTTGGTGAGATTCTTTCAACGACTAATCAGGTTTCTGATAATGCGAGGCATGTGAATCAGCGTTCTAAAGCACGGGTCGCTTTTGCGGCTCAGACGCTGGAGCATGTGCGTTTGGTCTCTGACAGCTCCAGCGAGGTGCTGGGTGATGTGATGTCTGCTTATCAGCAGGTGGAACATCTGGACGGTCAGTTGACGGAACTAGATCAGCAAAACCAGTCGTTTACCCATGAGTTTGAGCAGGCTGCCCGCTGGGCAAAAGAGTTACTGTCAGACACTCAGCAGTTTAAAGAGCAGTTCGATAAGGTGGAGAATATCGCCTCTACCATTACCGGTATCGCCGATCAGACAAACCTTTTGGCACTGAATGCTTCTATTGAGGCGGCTCGCGCAGGTGAAGCCGGTCGCGGCTTTGCTGTCGTGGCGGATGAGGTGAAATCACTGGCGAATAAGTCTGGTGAGTATGCCGGAGATATCAACAGCCTGATGGCGCAGTTGAGTCAGGAGAGCCAAAGTCTGTCGCTTAAGGTGCTACACTTTTCTGAATCGATGGAAGAGCTTCTGGCGCAGCGGAATGATGAGCGCATTACACAGGTTAATGCCTCTATTGAACAGATCAAAACAGCGATGGACTCCGTGACCCAGCGGGCAGAGCTTCAGCTTGACCAGGCCCGTTCCGTTGTTGAGCAGGTGGAACAGATGGCGTCGGATGCCGAAGCTGCAGTGGCCGGCTCCGCTACTAATATTCAACTCAGCGGCGGTATGATCGAAGGACTGAACAAAGGGCTTTCTCAGCTTAAAACAGTCTGATCAGTCTTTTATGGTCAGGGGGATTACCTTCTCTTTCTGGTTTGCCAGTAACTGAGCCATCACAGGTTCAGCACGATGCAGATCAAACCGATCGGGCAGTGCATCCAGTTGTTCAGCCGGGGTTTTATCTTTATGAACAACCTGCCACTGTCTCAGCCATTGCCACCAGCTTGCTTCATCTTTAGGACCTATGAACTGGGGCATCTGGCTGAGCAGATAAACGGCAGCCCGATCAAAACTCTGTAACTCACCGGCATGCTCCACATCGACCAGTAGCGCGCTACTTAGTTGGTCATGCTGGGGGCGACTGAGCCAGCCTTTCAGGCCTGCAGTATCCGCTAAGATTCTTACCAATAAAGCTTCATCGCCCTGGGCCAGCTCAAACCAAGTGGATAAACCATAAAAATCTTCAATTTGCGGATAAGTGGTTTTTACTGTGCTCATAGTGAACTCTTGTCCAAGTTATCTGGCATTATGATCAGGCATGTCTCGATTGCAGAATGTCAGGCTTTACCTTTTTATACTCTCAGAGTTAGCCTGTTACAGTCTCAACGTGTAACGGACGGTGAGTATAGCAACTGTTACTTGTAAAACTAGGCTGCTAAGCCCTATGTTCAATCTGATCGACCCTAAACCTGCCTTGCTATTTACTATTTCGGAGCTGATATGACCGTAAAACAGACTGAACCCCATGAGCCGCTCTTTAATTTCGATCAGCCTGTGGCCCGCGAAAATACAGATAGTGATAAGTGGCAGCGCTACCAACAGGAAGCGGAGCGTCAGGGGCGGGATATTATTCCCATGTGGGTGGCTGATATGGATTTTGTTTCACCTCCTGCTGTGCTGGATGCGCTGAAAGAGCGGGTGCACCATGGCGTTTTTGGCTACGGTAAGGTTTCTGAAGGCATGACAGACGCTTTCTGTCATTGGTATGCAACTCAGCATAATTGGCAGATTGATCCGAAATGGATCGTTTGGTTACCGGGTCTGGTGGGAGGCTTGCATGCGGTGGCACGGGCTTTTGGTGAAGCGGGTTCGGCGGTGATGACTCATACACCGGTTTATCCGCCGTTTCTGAAGGTGGCAGAACGCAATCACAAACAGCTTCAGGCTGTACCCATGCGTGAAGGACCTAGATGGTCTCTGGATCTGGAGACGATGCAGGCTCAGCTTAAATCTAATACCCGATTGTTTATGCTTTGTAATCCCCATAACCCAACAGGACGAGTGTTTTCCAAAGAAGAGCTACAACAGTTATCGAGCTTTATTGTTAAAAATGACCTTGTGGTCTGTTCTGATGAAATTCATTGCGACCTGGTGCTGGATAAGAGCCGTCGGCATATTCCGCTTGCCAGCCTGAACCCTGAGATTGCCGCTCGTACCATTACACTTCTGGCACCCAGTAAAACGTTTAATATCGCGGGGTTAGCCTGCTCTGCTGCTGTTATTCCGGATCATAAGTTACGCCGTGATTTTAAGCGCTCAATTCAGGGCTTTATGCCGGATGTGAATCTGTTGGGCTTTGTGGCGGCCGAGGCGGCTTATCGGAATGGAGGGGCTTGGCGAGAGCAGTTGGTAAGTTATCTGGCGCAAAACAGAAACCATCTTATGCGCTGGGCCGAAGGCAAGCAGCAAGTCGACCTTAAGTTTCCGGAGGCAACCTATCTCGCCTGGCTGGACCTCAGAGCAACCGGGCAGGAGAAGCCTGCTCAATGGCTGCTGAAAGAAACCGGGGTTGCTCTGTCAGAAGGGTGCGACTTTGGCTTGCCGGGGTTTGCGCGACTCAACTTTGGTTGCTCTCTTGCCCAGCTTGACCGGGCTCTGGAACGGTTGGATCAGATGTTAAATTAGATACAGGCGTGATGCCTGCTCAATATTGGGTACCAAACTTGGCTTCCAGCTGGAATGTAATACTGAGGTTACTTCTGTAGTTATTTTCAGACGATAGTGTATCGGCTGGTGTTACGCTGAAAAACAGCCAGTTCCGGTCAATTCTTCGTCTTAGGGTTGCACTGATTTTGACTTCATCAATCATATGCCCGGCACTACCATTTGAATAAAAGGTGATATTGCTGGTGGCCCGCAAATTCTCAGTGAAGGCCTGAATCAATTGCCACCCGTGTTGATAGTAAGTTATTTGCTCATCGAACAGGTGGTTAACCCCTGTTGTATGCTGCAGGCTGGTAATCGCATCAATCGGTTTCAGGGTGTGCAGGGTAATACCAGCCCCTAAGCCTGAACTTTCAGCCCAATAGATTACAGGCACAGGCCTGATCTGCCACGAGCCGTACAGAAATGTTTGCCCGATACGTAAATAACTGACAGGCTCCAGAGTTAAGGAATGAGGGGTAAATTGAAAGCCGTTATCAAATGTGGTCTGCCAGAGTGATTCGGGATGCTGGTAAATATACCGGAGAAAAATTCCGGCTTTATCGGCTTTCAGTATCCGGGATTCAAAGGGTTCAGATGTTTGTTCTGTTTGGACGTTAGTGCCTCGGTTCTCCAACTCATGTTCATCCCCAAGCCTGGCCAAAAGTTGTAATTTACTACTGGCTGTTGGCAGGTCAGCCTGGAAGCTTAGGGTGTTTATTTGGGTCAGTAGGCCTGAGTCCTGAGCCTTAAGTCCGGAGCGGAGTGTAATAGCACTTTCGTTAGGCTGATTTTTATTGGGGGAGCCGAACAGAGAATCCAAACCAAAGCCAATGGTTGATGCGGTTTGGCCTAAGAGGTTACGGCTTTGGGCTACCCCTTTCCTGATCAGTTCAAATTCATCCGGTGTTGTTTGTTTTTCAGATGTATTCCTGTCAGAGGTGGGGCTGTTTGTTTCAGGCACAATCAGCCCCCATTGGGCGTGAGCCTGCAGGCAGAGCAGGCTTATCAGTAAAGATCGTAATAGAAAATATAAGAAGGTTTTAATAGGGATTCTAAATTGCGGCCTGGGCAAAGTTATCTCCGGCTGGCGCTGCGCTTCCGGCCTGCGGTTGGATCTATCTTACGCTGGGTGGTCATAATCGCACCCTGGGAGGTCTGCGCACGGACTTTATTCACCAGGTTGTAGCCTTGTTTCTGAAGCCCCTGGTCCAGCCACTTCATAGCATTCATACCTGCCCACAGAGGCATGAGTACAGCTAATCCGACAAATGTCATCGAAACCATTGGCAGGCCCATTGTGCCGGCGATAAATATCCCTGCAATTGATGTACTCCACCCAAGGAAGAGCAGGAAGCTTGGGCCCCACAGGTTATTTGACAGCGTCCAGATCAGAGAGAATAGAGCTGCAGTCCAGTTAAATCCGGACGTGATGGCGGCATAACCACGCTGAGGGTGTTGATAAACACGATAGATCTGCATATCCCTGTTACTCGGTACTTGATATCAATAATCAGCCATCCTCTGGATGGAGCTCCAGTCGATATAATACCTGACTTTCTGATGCGCTTTAACGAAAAAACGGTGACAAAGCGTCACCGTTTCAGGTTCCCTCAGGCGTAAGCCTCTTATGAGGCCCGTTGCATTATTAAAAATACTTAATTCAGGCGGAATTGGCTTAGCCTCTGTCTCAGGCTGTCTGCCATGCCGGCAATATCCTGGCTGCTTCTGGCTATTGTTGCCGCACGATCCAGTACATCCTGAGAGATCGTGCGAATATCGAATAAGTTATGATTAATTTCTTCAGCAACAGAACTTTGCTGTTCTGCTGCAGATGCGATCTGAGTGCTCATATCGCTGACATGGCGGATATGTTCGACAATCGCATCCAGATCTGCTCCGGCACGTACCATCTGCTCGACACTACTTTGAGCTTCTTGGCTGCTATGTCCCATGGTGCGGTTGGCGTTAGAGGCCTGTAGCTGAAGTTGCTCAATGATATGTTGAATCTCGCCGGTTGAACCCTGTGTGCGGCTGGCCAGATTGCGTACCTCGTCAGCCACTACAGCAAAGCCGCGGCCGGCTTCACCCGCCCGGGCCGCTTCAATCGCTGCGTTCAGTGCCAACAGATTAGTCTGATCGGAAATCTCACGGATAACATTGATCACCTCCCCAATTTTGTCGGTCTGCTCACTTAACTTGCCCATCACATTTCCCGCTTCGGAAACGTGTCGAGATAAAAGCTCAATGGCATTGACCGTCTCCCGAACTTCATTCTGGCCCGTTTCCGCTTGCTGGCTGGCTTCCCGGGTCGATTCTGCTGTATCGGTTGCGTTGCGGGCGACTTCCTGAATGGTCGATGACATCTCTGTCATCGCTGAAGCAAGCTTATCGACTTCACTGAACTGGCGATCCATTCCATGGCGGGTCTCTTCACTGTTTTGGCTCATTGCCCCAGTATGGGAGCGAAGCTGCTCCGCTGCCAACTCAACATCCGTCAGTACGGTTCTCAGGGAGTGAGTCATTGCGTCCACCTCATCAGCGAGTTGTCCGATCTCATCCCTGCGCTTCAGGCCGATGGTGTGGGTCATATCTCCGGCGGCGATAAAGCGGACAATTTCCAACATACGATTCAGTGGTCGGGTAATGTTGCGAACCATGACGATGCTGCCCCAGATTGCCAGGCTAAACAGAATGATCTGGAAGAGGAGCGTTTCGGTGAGTGCAGCCCAAAAAATTTCTGCTACATCGCTCAGGTAAACACCGCTGCCGATTACCCAGCCCCAATCCGGTATACCTTTTACATAGGAAACCTTATCTTCAGGCGCATCAAACTGAGGCCCCAGATAGGTGTAATTGACAAAGCCTTCCCCTTGGTTTTTAGCGACACGTATCATTTCCTGCCAGTGGAGCTTGCCTGAAGGATCCCGAACATCTGTCATGTCTTTGCCAATGAGATCCGCTTTAATGGGGTGCATGACAAGCTTATGTTGCATGTCGTTAATCCAGAAATACCCATTCTTACCGTAGTGAAGGGATGCGACAGCTGCTAATGCTTGCCTTCTGGCTTCTGCTTCGCCCAGTTGGGTACTTTGTTTCTGATAATGCTCTATCAGGCTGGCAGCGGACTGCACCTGTTCCTGCACCTGAACCTTGCGGGCGGTGAGGAGTTCATCATACAAACGATAGAGAGAGTTCAGTTCTACCAGAGTGAGTGTGGCAAAGAGCAACCCGATTAGCAGTGCGAGTTTACGGGCCACTGGCCAGTGACGAATTTCCATGAGCTTTCACGTCCTTAACAAGTCATTTGAGAATACTGTTTTTACAACGTAGGGTTTTTGTGTGCTTTTTTGTTATTTTTATGTGATTAAACCGTAACGATTGCATTGTATAGGAGGAAAGCACTGAGAACGTTGATCCTGTACTGCGTTTTTTAATATTAGAAGACTTTTTTATAATGTTGTTTTTTATAACCTACTGTTTTATATGCATATTTATTCTTTCCTTGTCTTGAAAGATAAACGGTTATTAGACTAAAGATATGGCCTGTAGCCTCTTTATTTAAAGGCTTCGCTGCTAGTCTCTGGGCTGACACGTTATCAGCAGGGCGCTTTATCATGGATCAGAACCAAGAGTCACAACGGTTTGATATGTTGCAGCAAGCCCTGAGTTTGCGGCCTGCCAATGTCCTGCGGGATGATATGTGGGCGCACCTGTGTTGTGAGCAGGCTTTTCTGGCTTACTCTGCCGGCAATTATGGCGTTGGTGCTGTGTTGGTTAATACTGATAATGAGTTAGTGTGTGACGCTCGGAATCAGGTTTTTGTTCGGGATATTGATGACGGGATTGAACCGGCAACAGGCTACCAGAGCCAGCGCCATGCAGAGATGCAGTTGTTGGATCGTCTGGAAACGGAGTTTGCTCACCTGAATCGTCGGGAGTTAATTCTATATGTCAGCCTTGAACCCTGCCTGATGTGTACAGGGCGCATATTATTATCCGGCATTGGTCGGGTTCGCTATCTGGTGGCTGATCGTGAGGGTGGTTTTGCTTCTCACCTGCACAGTGCTTTCCGTTCGCCTTTGCCTCCTGCCTGGAAAAATCTGGCCTCCGCAGTAGCGGTTGAAGAGGCGGTGATCCAGGATTATTGGCGGGATTTTGCCCGGAATTGTATCGAGAAGAGTGCTGCTCAGATGCGGGGAAAGGTGGTGCAGGCCTGGAAAGGAACAGAAAAGGGAGGCGATTAAGCCTCCCTTTTTATGCGGTTGATGCTCAAGTGAAGCGGGGATTAATCCCAGCTTAGCGCACCGCCAACCTGATACTCGGTGACGCGGGTTTCAAAGAAGTTTTTCTCTTTACGCAGGTCGATAATCTCCGACATCCACGGGAAGGGGTTTGTTGCGCCCGGGAACTGTTCTTTTAGTCCCAGTTGCTGCAGGCGACGGTTACAGATGAACTTCAGGTACTCTTCCATAATACCGGCGTTCATACCCAGCACACCCCGTGGCATGGTGTCCCGTGCGTATTCGATCTCAAGCTCGGTACCTTCCAGAATCATCTGAACCACTTCTTCCTGGAACTCAGGTGTCCACAGGTGCGGGTTTTCAATTTTGATCTGGTTGATCACATCGACACCAAAGTTCAGGTGCATGGATTCGTCACGCAGAATGTACTGGAACTGTTCCGCGACGCCCGTCATCTTGTTACGACGGCCCATGGACAGAATCTGGCTGAACCCACAGTAGAAGAAGATTCCCTCGGTAACACAGTAGAAGGCAACCAGGTTACGCAGCAGCTCCTGATCGGTTTCCGGTGTGCCGGTCTGGAAGTTCGGACTGGATAGTGAGTGGGTGTGGCTGAGACTCCAGCTCGCTTTCTTAGCGATGGATGGAATCTCCCGGTACATATTGAATACTTCACCTTCATCCATACCCAGAGACTCGACACAATACTGGTAAGCGTGGGTGTGAATCGCTTCCTCAAATGCCTGACGCAGCAGGTACTGGCGGCATTCAGGGTTGGTGATCAGACGATAAACGGCCAGTACCAGATTGTTGGCAACCAGAGAGTCTGCTGAGGAGAAATACCCCAGGGAGCGCATAACGATCATGCGCTCGTCGTCTGTCAGGCCGTCCTGGCTTTTCCACAGAGCGATATCCGCATTCATGTTCACTTCCTGCGGCATCCAGTGGTTTGCGGTGCCATCCAGGTACTTCTGCCACGCCCAATCGTACTTAAACGGGACCAGCTGGTTCAGGTCTGCCCGGCAGTTGATCATGCGTTTATCGTCAACCTGAATGCGGGCTGCACCCATTTCAAGATCTTCCAGTCCCGGAGCGATATCGATGTCATTAATCGCCTGGCGGGCTTTTTCCTGGGCGCTCATATCTGCCGGTTGGCTGGCGCTGATGGAGGCCGTTGCGGTTTGTGGCTCAGGTTTTACCTGGGGGGCTGGTGTCGCTTGAGGCGCAGGCTGGGCCGGAGCAGGCTGTGAAGCGGCCTGAGATTTCTCGGCTACTGCGGTTTCCTCTTGTTCAAATTCGTCCCAGCTAAGCATGGTGAAATCCTCTTAAATGTCTTAATCAGTCGTGCTGATAATTTATACAGTATCGTCAAGTTTGAACATTGACTTGCCACAGGGCTTGCAGTAAATCCGTTTTATCGGCTCGCTTTAGATTCGGAGCCTTATAAAAGCACTGTGGCAAGTCGATGCCATTTGGTTTTCGGCATAGGGCCGAAAGGCAACCGCATCCTTGCGGTTAGTGAAAGGCTGCAGTGCCTTTCAATGAATTCCCTTGTTCAGAATTACTGACAGGCTTCGCAATCCGGGTTGTCGATAGAGCAGGCCTGAGGTACTTCAGCTGCTGAGCCGGACAGTTCGAACTCGTCCTTGGCTACAGCTGCCGGTGCAGGGGTTGGTACCGCTGCAGGAGCAACCGGAGCAGCAGGTGCCGGAGCAACAGTTGTTGGTGCGCTGCCGCTGGAAACTGCATTATGAGTACCGCGATCAACGGTTGATTTCTCAACAGATGATGCACCCATGGCACGGAGGTAATAGGTGGTTTTCAGACCACGGAACCATGCCATACGGTAGGTGATATCCAATTTCTTACCGTTCACACCAGAGATGTACAGGTTCAGGGACTGTGCCTGATCGATCCACTTCTGACGACGGCTTGCAGCGTCTACCAGCCATTTAGGCTCAACTTCGAAGGCGTTGGCGTACAGTGCTTTCAGATCATCCGGAATACGGTCGATGGGCTGAACAGAACCGTCGTAGTATTTCAGATCATTAACCATCACCTCATCCCATAGGCCGCGCTCCTTAAGATCACGAACCATATAAGGGTTTACTACGGTGAATTCGCCGGAGAGGTTCGATTTCACGTAGAGGTTCTGATACGTCGGCTCGATGGACTGAGAGACACCGCAGATATTAGAGATGGTGGCGGTCGGTGCGATCGCCATCACATTGGAGTTACGCATACCCTGCTTGCGTACCAGAGTGCGTAGCTCATCCCAGTTCAGGGTGCTACTGGTGTCGACTTCGATAAATTGCGCACCACGAGCTTCGATCAGGTTGTCCAGGGAATCAATTGGCAGAACACCCTGACTCCACAGAGAGCCCTCGTAGCTTTCGTAACGGCCTCGTTCGGCGGCCAGATCACTGGAAGCCTGAATAGCGTAGTAGCTGACCACTTCCATGGAACGATCAGCAAAGGTGACTGCTTCGTTGGAAGCGTAAGCTGTTTTTGCTTTATACAGTGCGTCCTGGAAGCCCATGATACCCATGCCGACGGGACGGTGCTTCAGGTTAGAGTTACGCGCCTGAGGAACTGCGTAGTAATTAATGTCGATGACATTATCCAGCATGCGCACTGCGGTGGTTACTGTATTGCGGATTTTATCCACATCCAGTTCGCCACTATCGGTAACATGTTGCGCCAGATTAACAGAGCCAAGATTACAGACCGCGATCTCGTCTTCATTGGTGTTCAGCGTGATTTCGGTGCACAGGTTAGAGGAGTGCACGACACCAGCATGTTGTTGTGGTGAACGCAGGTTACACGGATCTTTAAAGGTGATCCATGGGTGGCCTGTTTCAAATAACATGGATAGCATCTTACGCCACAAGTCTTTCGCTTTGATGCGTTTGAATAAGCGTACTTCGCCGGCGTCGGCCATACGCTCATACTCTTCATAACGGGCTTCAAAAGCTTTGCCGTACAGGTCATGCAGATCCGGAGTATCGGACGGGGAGAAAAGCGTCCACTCTTTATCTTCGAATACACGTTTCATCAGCAGATCCGGCACCCAGTTTGCCGTATTCATATCATGGGTGCGGCGGCGATCATCACCGGTGTTTTTACGCAGATCCAGAAACTCTTCTACGTCCAGGTGCCAGCTTTCCAGGTAAGCACAAACAGCGCCCTTACGTTTACCGCCCTGGTTAACCGCTACTGCAGTATCGTTAACTACTTTCAGGAAAGGTACTACACCCTGTGACTTACCATTGGTTCCTTTGATGTAGGAACCCAGTGCGCGAACCTGAGTCCAGTCATTACCCAAACCTCCGGCCCATTTAGACAGTAAAGCGTTATCCTTGATAGCGCCGTAGATGCCTTCCAGGTCGTCCGGTACATGAGTCAGGTAACAGGATGACAGCTGTGGGCGGCGGGTACCTGAGTTGAACAGTGTTGGTGTGGACGCCATGTAGTCAAAGCTGGACAGAAGCTTGTAGAACTCGATGGCCCGCTCTGTCGGTTTTGCTTCGTTAAGAGACAGTCCCATCGCAACTCGCATAAACATCACCTGAGGCAGTTCATAGCGAACATCATCGCAATGCAGGAAATAGCGATCGTAAAGGGTTTGCAGGCCCAGGTAGGTGAAGTTTTTGTCGTTCTCATGCTCAATAGCAGCGCCCAGTGCTTCTAAATCAAATTCAGCTAATGCCGGGTTTAACTGCTCAAGTTCAATGCCTTTTTTCACATAAGCGATCAGTGCTTTTGGGTAAAGCGCCATCATCTCTTTGTGAGTTGCTTCAGGTGCCACGTTCAGGAAACTTAGTGCTTCGCGGCGCAGGTTATCCATCAGCAGGCGAGCGGTAACATAGGTGTAGTTTGGCTCTTTCTCAACCAGTGTTCGGGCAGCCATCATCAGTGCGGTTGATACGCCATCAACCGGCACACCGTCGTACAGGTTTTTCAGGGTGTCATCGATAATCAGTTTTTTATCAACTTCTTCCAGGCCTTCACAGGCTTCACTGACGATAGTGTCGATACGACCCAGATCAAGGGGCAGTTTGCTGCCATCAGGGTGTGTCACATTGATAGACGGGTGCGGATTGGCAATGCCTTTTTCCTGTGCGGCACGACGACGGGAGTGCTTGTCGCGGTAAAGAACATAGGCTCGGGCAACTTTCTGCTCACCGGATCGCATCAGTACCAGTTCAACCTGATCCTGAATATCTTCAATATGGATCACGCCGCCTGCAGGCATACGGCGCTGGAAGGTTTCAATGATATTCTGAGTAAACGATTGAACCAGCTCATGAATGCGGCTTGAGTTTTGTGCGCCATCGCCTTCAACGGCGATAAAGGCTTTGCTCATTGCGACAGAAATTTTACTTGGGTCGCATGCGACCAGATCGCCATTACGTTTCATCACCTGCAGATTACTGAGAGCTGCGTTTGGAGTGGTGTCCTGTGCCATGCTGATAATGCCTGCCTGTAGTTAATCTTTGATCCCATAAATCAGGAGATCATATTCTGTGTTGGCTTTCATGCCGTCAGAGGCATAAAAAGTGAATCTTGTGACTGATATCGATTGCAAACTATTAACCCTTTATCCTGTAGGGAATGGCGTATTAAAAACAAAAAAACCGGATCAAATCCGGAAAAATCGTTAATAACAAGGGCTTAGGTTGAATTGTGTTTGAATCTGTGTCGGCACCCTATATATGGGGGTGCTTTTTAGTCTGGGCACAAGATAATGTTGTTTTCTTAAGTCTGCAAGTGGATATCTTGTGGATAACTTGTGTTTATTTTAGAGGTGAAAACCAACTAACGTGAGAGGTCTTTACCCAGAGGCTTTACAGAAATTTCAAGGGGTAAATAAGATTTTTTTAAGTGTGTCGGGTAATCAGGGGAAGGCATTTATCCGGTGGTAATTTGAGTTATCTGACGACATAGGCGTAGTAACACGGTATATAGATACGCTATGATTTAAATATATAAAAAAATAAGGGTATTGTTGTGAAAATTCATAATAAATACCCGTTATAAAACGCTATAAAAGCGTTGAAACTTACACGAGCCTTCATTTATTTATTGGCCCGTAGAATGTGACAATAAAAGCCGGTAGCCCTGCGCAGGCTTCCGCAATAACGTAGAGAGCATCACGTGGATACACAAGAAACTTCCCGAATTCTGATCGTTGAAGATGACGAGCGACTGGCCACCCTCACCCGAGAGTATCTTGAGGGTAATGGTTTTGATGTTGATGTTGAGGGTGACGGCAACAGAGCCGTTGACCGCATTCTTGCTGAAAAGCCTGACCTGGTGATTTTGGATGTGATGTTACCCGGCGAAGACGGCCTGGGTGTATGCCGTCGGGTTCGTCCTGAATACAGTGGCCCTATTCTGATGCTGACGGCACGTACTGATGATATGGATCAGGTGGTCGGGCTGGAAATGGGAGCTGATGACTATATCTCCAAGCCAGTTCGACCTCGTGTGTTACTGGCCCGTGTGCGTGCTTTGCTACGTCGTGTTACTGGCTCTGATGAGCCGGTTGAATTGGAAGATGGCGATGACAGCCGTCTGCAGTTTGGAAATCTGGTTGTGGATAATGCGATGCGCGAGGCCTGGTTGGCTGGTGATAGTATCGACCTGACCAGTGCAGAGTTTGATCTGCTATGGCTGCTTGCGTCTAATGCCGGGCGCGTTTTGACCCGAGAAGAGATTTTCACGGCGTTGCGTGGAATTGAATACGATGGACAGGATCGCTCTATTGATGTTCGGGTTTCCCGCATTCGTCCGAAAGTTGGGGATGACCCTATGCACCCTCGACGCATTAAAACAGTTAGAAGTAAGGGCTATCTTTTTGTAAAAGAGGTTTAATTGCAGAGGCCGGAGTGATCTGCTCTGGCCCGACTGTTTAAATAGCCGTTGAATGCTGCTGCCGCTCCTCTCTGTTTGCCTGAAACCAAGGACTCTTTCACCTCGTCTGATTTTTTTTAAACGAACCGGGACGTTACCAGACCATGCCTTTAAATATGCTTCGGGTTAACAGTATCTTCATACGTGTCTATTTGCATATGTTGCTGGCGATGCTTTTGGTGATTGCCCTGGCGGTTGGCGCAACATCGCTGATTAATCATGTGAGAGTTGAGCAGTACCGGGAAGAACTGGCTTCCGGTACTTTTTACCTGTTAAGTAAAGGATGGCAGCAGCAGAAAGAAGCTGATCGTGTCAGCTGGCTGATGGATATCGGAGCCCGGTTAAACATCAAGCTGATGGTGACCCGAGCTGATGATGAATCGCTGGACCGTTGGCAACTGAGGCGTCTGACAGAAAACCGTATTTTGTTGCTTAACTGTAGCTCTGAGCATGAAATGATTGTTTATCGCTACCTTGATCCGGATAGTCGCTTGTTGGTGAAGGCCCATATTCCACGTCTTACCGAGCAGCATGCCAGGGCGTCGGTAGAGCTGTTGCGTCAGGTTATTCGGGATCATGATTATCCGGCTGCTAAGGTTCTATCGGAAGCGAATCCTTATTTTGCATACCCTATCTCTTTGATCCCTCTATCCGGCATCCCCCTTGACCATATTGAACTACAGCAACTGCTACAGGGGGAGTCAGTAATCTCGTTCCTGCAGAGTGGGCGCTCAATTGTCGCTTATGCGCAATTGGATGACGATCGCCTCTTAAGGGTCGGGCCTGTGAGGATGTTTGATCCTTACCCTCTGTTACTGATGGTCGCTATCGCTTTGGTGGCGTTACTCTTATCGGGTAGCGGTATATATTTGTCCGTGCGTATGCTGGAGCAGCGCTTACAGAAGGTTGAGCAGGCTGCCAGCCGCATTGCAGCAGGGCATCTGAGTACCCGGGTTAGGGTGGAGGGTGATGATTTTGTAGCCCGTCTGGCCCGTGCCTTTAACGTTATGGCTAAACAGGTTCAGGAGTTGTTACATACTCAGCAGGAGATGGTTCATGCGGTTTCGCACGAATTGAGAACGCCGGTCGCCCGTATTCGTTTTGGTATGCAGATGATTGAGGATATCGTAGATGACCCTTTTGTCCGGAAGCAACAGGAGGGGATCGATAGTGATATCCAGGAGCTGGACGAGCTGGTAGATGAAATTTTAACTTATGCTCGCTTAGGCCAGGAAACCTTACATTTAGACTATGAACGAGCGGAAGTTACCCCGCTTCTGCATGATGTTGTTAATGGGCTTAAAGTTTTGAAGCCGGGGCTGGAGTTGAATGTAATCCACTGTAATCCGGGAGCTGGGGACGATGCGGATATTGAGACTCGCTATTTCCAGCGTGCAGTGCAAAACCTGGTAAGTAATGCCTGTCGTTATGCGGAAAGTCAGGTTCAGATCAGTTGTTATGTGGACTCTGACAGTATTCGTATTGACGTGGAAGATGATGGCCCGGGTGTTCCTGAGGAGGACTGGGAGCGTGTGTTTACACCTTTTTCCCGTTTGGATGACAGCCGTACGAGAGCATCGGGTGGCTATGGGTTAGGTCTTTCCATTGTACGGCGTATTACCTATTGGCATCAGGGGAGTGCTCTGGTTGATCGTAGTGACGGGTTGGGCGGAGCCCGGTTTAGTCTGATTTTTCCACGCTACAGAGTGGATGTGGAAGAAACGCCGATTGTATAGTCCGTGGAGTTGCAGCTTTCCTGTAATAAATAAAAGAGCAGTTTTGATAGAGAAAAAGCTAATGTTATGCTTTTTGATCCAGGTTAAAAGATTGACAAAACTTTGTTGATGAGCATCAAGATATAAAAAGGCCTCATTCAGTACTATTTCTCCTGCAGTAAGTTGGAACGCAGGTTGATTTGTAGCTGAGACTTGAGTTCTATCCTTTTTATCTCTCCTTTTGAGAAGGGGCCATGCAGTGGGCCCCTTTTTTTCACCTGCAGCTTTTCTGAATATGCCCCAGTCAATGGCGTCTGTGGACTAACCTTGCCGTTCGTCTGTTTTGCGGTCAGCCGGTTGAATACCAGAAAGAGTCCGGAAAGAAACATCCTGGGCGGTTCTCAGAAAATCTTTCATATAGGCACTATCAAGAGTGTCCTTGCGAATTGCAGCAAAGAGTGTACTCCAAAGCCCTTTTTCCCCCAAACGAATACCTTTGACATAGTCCCGTTCCAGATACTCAGCAACAGCCCAGTTAGGTAGGGCGCAAACACCCCGGCCACTGGCGACCAGTTGCATCATCATGATGGTCAGCTCCGCAGATCTGGTATCTGATGGCTCCAGCCCAGCAGGGGTCAGAAATTTAGAGAAAACATCCAGTCTGTCCCGCTCTACCGGATAAATGATCAATGTCTCTTTTGCCAGTTCCTGTTCGGTAACAAAGCTGTTCTTTGCAAAAGGATGCTGTTTGGCAACTGCAAGAAGCCCTTCATAGCGAAACAGTGGTACGTATTCTACGCTGGACAAAGGTTGGGGGTCCGAAGTGATTACGAGATCGAGCTCACCTCTGGCAAGAGCAGGTAAAGGCGCAAAATTAAACCCGGAGGCAAAGTCCATCTCTACTTCCGGCCAATTGTTACGGAAGCGATCAATTGTGGGCATCAGCCATTGAAAACAGCTGTGGCATTCAATCGCCATATGCAGGCGACCTACCTCTCCTCCCGCCATGCGATCGATATCCCGTTGAGCAGAGCGAAGCAGAGGCATCACGTCATCGGCAAGCTGCAGAATACGCATCCCGGCAGAAGTGAATTGAAGCGGCTTACTTTTGCGTATAAAAAGGGTACAGCCCAAGCGTTCTTCAAGATCTTTTATCTGGTGTGATAGCGCCGACTGAGTCAGGTGTATTCGATCTGCTGCCTCTACCAGGCTGCCGGTTTCTTTTAATGCCATCAGGGTTTTGAGGTGACGGATCTCAATCATGGCTTTCTCTTTGAAAATATTTCATGAATATTTTTACTTCATCTATTTGCTCTCATTGTAGCATGCAACCAGAGTAGTAATGGCCAGCGGTTCACTGTTGCGGCACCTGCTCTGTGTGAAGTTTAGTGCTAGATCGTGCAATTTTCTGCTAATTGTGGCGTTTGAGCGGATCGCTTTATTGGAATGTCCGGTTTTTTTCTGGTACAAACGTTTAACCCATAAGGATAAGGGCCAATAATAATAAAATGCAGCAGAGGGATATATGATCAAGATAATTGCCAAACTGGCCCCTCAGCTTGTCCCGAAGGATCAGCACCAACGCCTGAGAATGAGGCGAACGTTAATGGCAACAGGCTCCGGTCTGGTGCTTACGGCTGTCGTGCTTTTGTCGATGGTGCTGGATTTGGTCCAGATGCCGATGCCGTATTTTTTCCTTTTGTATACTATGATTTGGTTGGGGAATCTCTGCTTCCCTTTAATGATTAGCTACGATATTAATCTTCTTTTTAAAGACCCCAGCCTTACGATTCCTCAGCTGATCTGGCACACCTTTACTAATACCATTTCTATCTATCTTGTCCCTGAGCTACAAAATATATTCCTGATGTACTACCTGCTTGTCGTGCTTTTTGGTGCATTCAGAATGCAGAAGCGAGGCTTCTTTATTGTGGGGGGCTTTATTTTGCTCTGCTACACCACTGTAATGTTGATACATCAGCTCAGTGGTGCTGGCGCGGGGATAAAAGAGCAAGGGCTGAGTTATCTTTTTTTCATTTTTATGATGATAGGTGTCAGTATTATTGGTACTGAAATCAGCAGCTTACGCTGGGCTCTGAAGAGGCGTAATGCCGAGATGAATAAGGTAATGAAGCAAGCAAAAGAGCAGGCGATTACAGATGATTTGACAGGTTTGTATAACCGGCGGCATTTAATGACAATCTTACGCCACCAGCAGGCCCTTGCTTATCGTGGTGAGTACACATTCAGTCTCTGCTTTGTCGATCTGGATCACTTTAAACAGGTCAATGACAGGTATGGCCACAAGGCTGGCGATGAGGTCTTACAGACTTTCGCAGATATCGCCCGTAACTGTGTGCGAGAGGTCGATTTTGTTGCCAGGCTAGGAGGAGAGGAATTTGTTTTAGTACTGGTGCAGACACCTCTTGAGGGGGCATGTTTGGTGGCGGAACGGTTACGGTTATCTATGGAGCAGGCTCGACTGGATATTTTGGCTCCGGGGCACCGGGTGACCGCCAGTATTGGCGTTACTCAGTACCGGTCAAAAGAGTCTATCGAAGAAACCATGCATCGGGCAGATATTGCTGTTTACTCTGCAAAAGACCGGGGTCGGAATCAGCTGGTATCTGACCATGAACTGGAGCATTGCTAAGGTTTCCCTTGCGATGATACGTAACCCTGTAGTTCTGTATGGAGGTTTTCCTGAGGTGGTAGGGCTTTCTTTTCAGGAAAAGCTCTTATATGATAATGGTTACCATTTTGTTTCTGGTGTTTTTATTATTTCTATAACGAGTTCATTGTTCCTACATCTGTTTTAAGATCCCGTTATGAGGTTCTGATCATGGCAAAGACCTTGAAACCCGGTCGCTTATGTAAGCTGGGTAAAGACGACATCAGTAAGCATTTTCGTGAGTTGACCCAGGTTACACGAACCAGTAATTTTCTCTGCGGTAAATGCGCTCGCTCAGCATCAGATAAAAAACGCCTTTGTCGACCTTTGGAGATGTAGCGCTTTTTTATTTGCAGAACCTGAATACGGTATCAATGTATTCTGACAGTATGATATTTATTGCTATTACCTGCCTCATTTAGGAGTTTCCATGTTAAAGAAAGCGATGATTGATCGTTTGAATGAACAGATCAACCTGGAGTTTTATTCCTCCAACCTCTACCTACAGATGAGTGCGTGGGCTGAAGATAAAGGCTTTGAAGGCTGTGCCGAGTTCCTGCAAAAGCATGCCGATGAAGAGATGCAGCACATGAAGCGCCTGTTTACTTATGTTAATGAGACAGGTGCGATGGCAAAGTTAGGGGCTATTGATGCACCGCCAACAGAATTCTCTTCCATCAAGGATCTTTTCGAGAAGGTATTCGAGCATGAGTGCCTGATCACTCAGAAAATTAATGAACTTGCTCATACGGCTTTTACTGAACTGGATTATTCAACATTTAGTTTTTTGCAATGGTATGTTGCCGAACAGCATGAAGAAGAGAAGCTGTTCAAGGGAATTCTGGATAAAATTGAGATTATCGGTGAAGATGGGAAGGGGTTGTTCTTTATTGATAAAGAGATTGGCAAGCTTGTGGGTAAAGAGGCCGGTAGTGTTATGGACTCTTCAGAGCCTGAATTCTGATTCTATCCGTCAGGTTTAATCGGATATGAAAACCGGAAAGCAAAACGATTTCCTTACCGGTTTCTTTCTGAAGTCAGGGCTAGCGAGTAAACTCATAAGCCAGCCCATTGCTGGCAATAGCTCTGAGAGAGCTGTTGCTGACAAACGCGATATCCTGAATGACAACCCCAGATGGTTTCCAGGCGTTGCGCTTGGTTGCCTCCCAGTCTGCAACAGCATGCTGGTTGGACAGGTCCCAGAGTTTTAATTTACCTGTACTGGTGCCGGTGGCCAGAAGTGCCTGGTCTGGACTGAATGTTGCAGCAGTGTAGGTTGCGGCTGCTATTTCTCCACCTCTGTTAATATTAATATTCATAGCGATCTTACCGCTGAAAAGGTCGACTACAAGTCCTGAGCCTGCCTGTGCGCCACTGAATGCAAAACGATTATCTGGTGAAACTGCCATCGAACGCACTTGGTTGTCGTGAGACCATTGCCCCCGAATCTCACCATTTTCTGTATTCCACAGATAAACAGTGCCAGTCTGAGTACCAGCCATAGCCAGGGAGCCATCATCGCTCAGGCGAACAGTAGACACCTGATTATCGGTAGTAAAGGTTCTAATACCCTTGCCTTGAGAGGTGCTGATTAAAATCGCGGTACTGTTTGCCAGGCCAGCCAGCAAATACTGTCCGCTGGCAGAAATATCCAGGCTGCGTATATCCGCCGGTAGCGCCCAGAAATTGATAGCCTTACCGGATGTTGTATCCCAAAGCGTCAATTTCTCCTGTTCTGCAGTGGCACCAAAGCGGCCATCGCCAGCAATTGCCACATGGTCTAACGGCGAGAAAGTGTCTGCCTTATGGTTCCAATTAAAGATGCGTTCATGCTGAGGTAGTTGCCATAGGCTGCCACCATGATGGATTGACGCGACAATAGCTAAACTACCGCTATCTGATAAGGCCGCATCATAATGTCCTTTGGTCGCCAGTGACCATGTTTGCTCTGGTGGTGTCAGATCTGAACAGCCGGATACAGCCAGCATAAAAGACGTCACTATGGCAGCAGTGACTGCTTTGCCCGCATGGATCATGAACCTACAAGCTCCCGATGTGCAGTGTGTAATGTTTCTATTAGAGTATCTTCATGCTGGAAACGATCTGCCAGATATTCTCCCAAGGTAGAGAGTCTGTCAGGAAGTGAGCTTGTAGTATCTGCCGTTGATATTTCAGAGCCATAAGCTTCATTAAAGTCCAGAATAACATCCGTGCTTTTCTGGATAAGGGGGAAGATTTTGTGGCTCAGGTTAATGGCATCCTGATCTGAAAATGCTTCCGCCTCACGACACAACTGTTCAAAAATCTCAAAATGACCTGCGGAGGTGTAGTCAACCATCACGTCACAAAGTACCTGCACCTGATTATGCGTTACCGGAGTACCATTCTTCACCTGATGAGCAATCTCGGTATAGTTTACAATCAGCTCCTGACGTTCCTGAAGCCATTTGTCGATCATCTGGTGAACACCGCTCCAGCGTTCGCGTGCATTTTTACAACCTTCAAGCATGGCAGACCTCCAGCATTTGTATGGGCCTACAGGCCATCAAAAATCGCGTATCAAGAATGCAGTCATATCCAAGCATACGGTAGCGATTGGGCAATGTCACCTGTGTTGATCAGCAAATATATTAATGTGTTTACTGGATGCCTGTTCTGTCTTTGATCTTATAATGAGCGAGAAAAATCAGACCTGAAAGGCCGAGGTAAGCGAACATTGTCCACCATGGGATTGATAATCCAAGGAACAGCCATGAAACTTCGGCGCACTCGCCGCTACCACTCAGTACCTGGTTGATGACGGATGTGAAAGGTAGTACTTCCAGCATGTAATCGAGGCCTGGCCCGCAGGAAGGAACTTCAGATGGCGGTAGGTTTTGCAGCCAAATATGACGAAGAGCAAGTCCGACTCCAGTCGCCAGGGCGATCAGGTTCAGGGCGCTGATGGATAATCTTAAGCTTGGAGTCGTTGGGTTTAAAAGAGCGCCTGCTAAAAACAGAATACCAGCGACCATAAAGCTGACCCGCTGAAAAATACAAAGTGGGCAGGGCTCCAGCTCAAAGACATGCTGCATCACCAGGGCGCCGGCAATCAGCAGAAAACAGGCGATAAAACCAGCCAGGTTAATCGTGCGGTAATTAAGGGGCATTCTCGTTCCTTATAAATTGGTTAGGGCAAGGTGTCATTTTTATGCGCGCCAGGATTCTATTATATGCGGCTTGCTCATTGGAAAAAATCCGTTGCAGCCCTACAATAGAAAGATCTTTGACTCAGGTGATAGCCAGAGTGACTGAAAATGTAACCTGGTTGCAGCCATAGAGTGTTTTCATTCCGGCAGGTTCCCTATAACTGCGGAAGGCCCCTATAAAAGCGGACAATGATAAAACTGGAGAGTGCTGAGTGATTAAATTAGTGAAACATAGCTTATTAGCTGTACTGATTATGTTTGGGACGGGTGCACAAAGCTGGGCTGCAGAAGAAGAAAGTGGCTCACCTATCGTATATACCGAGATGAAACCTTCTTTTGTGCTTAACTATGGTGGTCCCGGTCGTCTGAAATACCTGAAGGCGGATATTACCCTGGTTACCAGTTCCCCGCTGGCAGAAAAGACCGTTGCTCACCATATGCCTCTGATCCGCAATGAGCTGGTATCACTGCTGAGCCGTCAGACAGATGAGGCTGTAACCACACCGGTCGGCCAGGAGCAGATCCGCATGGAGGCAGCTCAATCGGTGAAGGATCTGATGCAGAAAGAGGTTGGTCACCCGGTCATTGATGATCTTCTGGTATTGAACTTTATCTACCAGAAATAAGCGCTCATACCGGCATGACAGTTTGTTTGTAACAAAAAGCCCGTGGATGCTTCATCCACGGGCTTTTCGGTTTGTAGACCCGTCTGCTGTCGGCAAATAGGTTTGCGGCATATAATCAGGCGCTCTGGCGAGCCATATAGTTTGCCAGAAACGTATCAAAATCGACCTGATCCGCTTCTTCCAGGTCAGCTTGCTGGCGAATTGAGCTTTCAGATAGCTGAGTAAACAGAGCTTCCCGCGCTTTGTTAATAGGTGCAGTACGTAGCAGGTCGGCCTGTTGGTGGGCTTGTTGCTGAGCAAATGCAGTGAAACTACCCGCCTTGCGAATAGCCTTCAGAACCTGCGCTGAAGGCGTTAACTCCGGCTGATCGATTAAGGGGCGGAAAGCATCCAGCGCCGCTTGATGGATGGCACTGTCATTACCGCTATCCAGTAGCTCAGCAACCGGTTGCAGACGGTCAAACAGTTGGTGGCTCCATTCTTCCCTCGAGATTGTACCCTTTGGTGTTTGCAGTACCAGACCGGGCAGTCGACCCCGATTAACAATATCACTGTGATTCTCATCCAGCATTTTACACTCGTCATCAGGAATCTGAGTACTGTTCTCCAGCAGGCAAAACAGAAGGAAGGTGTCGACAAAGCGTGCCTGTGTTTCAGTGATGCCAATCGCCTCAAAGGGGTTCAGGTCGATGCAGCGTACTTCGATATATTCCACACCGCGTTCGATCAGAGCTTCTGAGGGGCGCTCACCACTTTCTGTCACGCGTTTCGGACGAATATCGCTGTAATATTCATTTTCAATCTGCAGAATATTAGTGTTCAACTGGCGATACTGGCCATCTACTTTAACCCCTAGTGATTCATAGGGTGCGTAAGGTGTTCTGATAGCATGATTCAGAGTATTGACGTAGTTTTCCAGCGAGTTAAAGCAGATCTTAAGGCTGGATTGCACATTGTTCTGATAGCCCAGGTCGCTCATGCGCAGAGAGGTGGCATAGGGCAGGAATAAGGTATCGGTATCCAGCTCATCCAGTTGATGAGGCTTATCTTGGACAAAACTTTTATCCACCGCCGGAGAGGCACCAAACAAATAAAGCAGTAACCAGCTATAGCGGCGGAAATTCCGGATCAGTGCGAAGTATTGTTCGGAGATAAAGTCCTGCAGAATCTGCGCATCTTTTGCATCACGTTCGGGGTATTTCAGGTGCAGCAGTGCTGGCCATAGTTGTTCTGGCAGTGAGAAATTATAGTGCAGACCCGCAATGGATTGCATGATACGACCATAACGCCAGGAAAGGCCGTGGCGATAAACCGTTTTCATGGTGCCGGAGTTTGAGCTGCCGTACTGAGCAATGGGGATGCTTTCATTACCCTGAAGTTTGCAGGGCATGCTGGCAGGCCAGATCACCTCATCCCCCAAGTGACGATAACTGAAAGCGTGCAGGTCTTTGAGAAACCCCAGTGTTTCCGTCAGCTTGCTGGATACTGGAGTGATAAATTCCAGCAGAGCTTCTGAATAGTCAGTAGTGATATAAGGGTGAGTCAGCGTTGAACCTAGAGCCTTTGGATGATCGGTTTGGGCCAGATTGCTTGTGTGTGTGGTGCGTAAACCCTCTTTTTCGAGTCCGCGCTTGACCTGATTGAACAGGCCGCGTTGGGCGACAGGGCGTAAAAACTCGATACGATCTTTGATGGTTTTGGTCAAGGTGCTTCCCCTAATACCAACCGGCTTTGCCGGCGCATATAGCGTTTCAGTCGCTGAGCATCACTCGGGTAGGAGTGTTCGATTACAGCGGATTTATCTGCAAAAAAACCGGCCTGCGCCAGTCGAAAAAAGCCTGATCTGGCAATATGGGGGCGCAGAATCAGGCTTCAAGCTGTGCTGTCAAAATTTAGGTTGCTTAAATTATTCAACCATAATAATTCTGATCGCTTTGTTCAGTATATGGTGAAGTCACTATTTTCCCTGTTTTTTCTGTGCCTGGGCAAGCAACATTCCCAATGTTCCCATATTTTCTGGCTGGCCGCTTTTATGGTTTCCATTGTGCCGTCCGCGACGACTCTTGTCTTTGGCATGGTCTCGGCTTTCAGATGAGTAGTTTCTACCGCGGCTTTTGTCATTACCTGCAGGGCTACTGTTCATCGCTTCGGGTTCATCGTTCAGGCGCATGGAAAGTGCAATACGGCGACGCTGCTGGTCTACATCCATCACTTTAACCTGCACAATATCACCGGCTTTTACCACGGTACGAGGGTCTTCGACAAAGCTGTTTGATAGCGCGGAGATATGAACCAGTCCGTCCTGGTGCACACCCACATCGACAAAAGCGCCAAAGTTAGTCACATTGGTGACTGAGCCTTCCAGAATCATTCCGGGTTTAAGGTCACTGATCTCTTCAACGCCTTCCATAAACTCTGCAGCTTTAAACTCCGGGCGTGGATCCCGACCCGGTTTATCCAGCTCTTTCAGAATATCAGTAACTGTTGGCAGACCGAAGTTTTCATCGGTATATTCCATCGGGTTTATCCCTTTCAGGAAGCTGGAGTCACCGACCAGGCTGTCTACTTTGCGGTTGTTGGTTTCGGCAATTTTCTTCACAACAGGATAGGCTTCCGGGTGAACTGCAGAGGCATCCAGTGGGTTTTTGCCATTCATAATACGCAGGAACCCTGCGCACTGTTCAAAGGCTTTTGGCCCAAGGCGCGCCACTTTTTTCAGATCGGTACGACTGTTGAAAGTGCCGTTCTCATCACGGTAGCTGATGATGTTCTGGGCCAGAGTTGCATTCAGGCCGGATACTCTGTTCAGTAGGGCAACGGAGGCAGTATTTACATCGACACCAACGGCGTTCACACAGTCTTCGACAACGGCTTCAAGGCTACGGGCCAGCTGCGTCTGGGAGACATCATGCTGGTACTGGCCTACACCGATCGATTTAGGATCGATTTTCACCAGCTCAGCCAGTGGGTCCTGCAGTCGGCGGGCGATAGATACTGCACCACGGATGCTCACATCCAGATCCGGGAACTCTTTTGCGGCCAGCTCAGATGCAGAGTAAACCGAGGCACCGGCTTCACTGACCATAATCTTGCTGACTTTACGATCCTTGATCAGCTTGACCAGATCTGCTGCCAGTTTGTCGGTTTCACGGGAGGCGGTGCCGTTACCGATACTGATCAGGTCGACATTGTGTTTGCTGACCAGCCCAGCCAGAACCGCCAGAGACTCACGCCACTGATTCTTAGGTGCATGCGGATAGATGGTCGCGTAATCCAGCAGCTTACCGGTGTGATCGACCACGGCAACTTTTACGCCGGTACGCAGGCCCGGATCGAGACCTAAGGTGGCGCGAGGACCGGCAGGGGCTGCCAGCAGCAAGTCTTTCAGGTTACCGGCAAAAACCTTAATCGCTTCCGCCTCGGCCCCTTCCCGCAGGCGGGTCATCAGCTCAGTTTCGATATGGGTCAGCAGTTTCACACGCCAGGTCCAGCGTACCACCTCTTTCAGCCAGGTATCGGCTGCACGGCCTTCATCCCTGATACTGAAATGTCGGGCGATCATTTCCTCGCAGGGATGGATTTTCAGCTCTTCAGCTTCCGGCAGAATGATCGCCAGTTGTAAGGCTCCTTCATTGCGGCCACGGAACATTGCCAGTGCGCGGTGAGATGGGGTTCTGCTGACGGCTTCATTGTGTTCAAAGTAGTCACTGAATTTTTCACCGGATTGCTCCTGACCGGGCACAACACGGGATTGCAGTTCACCCTGCTGCCAAAGCTTGGTGCGAAGAAGATCCAGCAGGCTGGCATCTTCGCTGAAGCGCTCCATCAGGATCTGCTTCGCGCCATCCAGTGCTGCTTTTGTATCGGCTACTCCGGCATCGGCGTTGATGTAGCCTTCGGCAGCGGACTGAGGGTCGGTTTCCGGGTTGTCGAACAACAGATCAGCCAGTGGCTCCAGGCCTGCTTCCCGGGCGATCTGTGCCTTGGTGCGACGCTTTGGCTTATAAGGCAGGTAGAGATCTTCCAGCCGGGTTTTTGTATCAGCTCCCAGAATGTCAGCTTTCAGCTCATCGGACAGTTTGCCCTGATCGTCGATGCTTTTCAGAACAGTGCTGCGGCGGTCTTCCAGTTCCCGCAGATAGCGCAGGCGTTCTTCCAGATTACGTAGTTGAGTATCGTCCAGACCGCCAGTGACCTCCTTACGGTATCGCGCGATAAAGGGAACGGTTGAGCCTTCGTCCAAAAGGGCAACGGCAGCGTTTACCTGTGTCTGTTTGACGCTGAGTTCATCGGCAATACGTTGGGAGATCTGATCCATAGAGGCAACTCTCTTTTCTGTCTTGAATTGGGGTATCGGCACGCAGGCGGAGCTGGATAACCCGAATGAAAGAATGAATGGGCTGAAGCTTATCCGCTAACGAATTGATATCGCTAAAAAATTAAACTGTGATTTTATACAGTAAGGTAGGGTTTGGAGCAAAATTTTTATGGCAAAAAAATGTAGAGTCGAAGTAACGGTCTGCAATGGTGGTAATCTACAGCTGAAAGAAACAAAAAAGGCGAACACCGGGTGTTCGCCTTTTTCAGTATCCGCTGGCGGATTCAGCAATTCGTCTTAAAGCTGAGGGCCTGCAGCGATAATCGCTTCATCCACATCGTTAAATTTCTTGAAGTTTTCAACGAATTTAACTGCCAGCTCTTTCGCCGCTGCGTCGTAGCTTTCCGGATTAGCCCAAGTGCCACGAGGTTGTAGCAGATTGCTCTCAACTCCGGGTACTTCAGCGGGTACAGCCAGATTAATGCCTTCCAGGTGTACCGTTTCAACATCTTCCAGCGCGCCATTCTGAATTGCAGAAATGATACCGCGGGTTGTTGGGATGCTGAAACGCTGGCCTTCACCATATGAACCACCGGTCCAGCCAGTGTTAACCAGGTACACCTTGGAGCCGAACTCTTCGATGCGCTTGATCAGCAGTTCAGCGTACTCAGCGGCAGGGCGCGGGAAGAAAGGCGCGCCAAAGCAGGTGGAGAAAGTAGATTTGATACCACCGCCAGAACCCATTTCAGTAGAACCTACCAGAGCTGTGTAGCCGGACAGAAAGTGGTACGCCGCTGCTTCTTTGGATAGAACCGAAACAGGAGGTAGTACGCCGGTCAGATCGCAAGTCAGGAATACGATCGCCTTAGGTTCACCAGCGCGGTTTTCCAGAACACGTTTCTCAATGTGCTCAAGTGGGTAGGCGGCACGGGTGTTCTGAGTCAAGCTTACATCGGTGTAATCCGGAGTGCGGTCACTGTCCAGGACAACGTTTTCCAGTACGGAACCAAACTTAATTGCATCCCAGATTACCGGTTCGTTTTTCTGAGACAGGTCGATGCACTTCGCATAGCAGCCACCTTCGATATTGAAGACAACACCTTTACCCCAGCCGTGCTCATCGTCACCGATCAGGTAACGCTCAGGGTCTGCAGACAAGGTTGTTTTACCCGTACCGGAAAGACCGAAGAATAGTGTTGTTTCACCATCTTCGCCAACGTTTGCAGAGCAGTGCATCGGCAGAACGTCTTTTTCAGGCAACAGGAAGTTCTGTACAGAGAACATCGCCTTTTTCATCTCGCCAGCATACTGCATGCCAGCCAGAAGTACTTTGCGCTTAGCAAAGTTGATAATTACGGTACCGTCAGAGTTGGTGCCGTCACGCTCCGGCTCGCAAACAAACTGAGGCGCGTTAATGATCTGCCACTCACCCTTGTTTTTCGGGTTGAATTCGTCGGGGCGAACAAACAGCGTGCGGCCAAACAGGTTGTGCCATGCTGTTTCAGTGGTAACACGAATCGGCAGGTAGTGCTCCGGATCAGCACCAACGTGCAGTTCGGATACGAAGGTGTCTTTCTGAGTCAGATACTCTTCAACGCGATCCCAAAGAGCATCAAACTTGGCAGCGTCAAACGGACGGTTGATTGCGCCCCATTCGATCAGATCTGCAGTGCTGGGCTCTTCAACAATGAAGCGGTCCATTGGAGAGCGGCCGGTGCGGTGGCCAGTAGAAACTACCAAAGCTCCGTTGCTGGCCAGTTCGCCTTCTTTACGTTGAACAGCCATTTGAACCAATTCAGCAGTGCTGAGGTTGGTGAACGTCATTACAGAGCTATCGTCAATCGATGTCGTCATTTACTTGTGTCCTTCGGCTCCAGCCGATCAACTACTATCAAACCGGGTAAACTTACCAAAGAAGGTAAACTTACCAAAGCGGGCAAATTACCAAGCGGGTACTAAAAAAACCGATTCTTTAGGGTGTCGTCTCCGGATATTAATCCCAAAACAGCTTGTCCTCAGAAGCGGTTTTTAGGCGCGTATTATGTCAAAAAAAGCAGGTCTGTGCGAAGCCCTAACTGGAAGAAAATCCTGAAAAACAGCTACAAAACAAAATTCTTGATGCAGTTGCACACAAAAAAGCAGAGGTTTTTAGAGTATTTCGCTGAAATTTCAGTGTTAAAGATGGTTTACACTCTAAATGATAGAGGTTCTTACTAAGCGCAACTCAAGGAAGAGAAATTCAAAAAGAAGGCTAAAAAAATGATCACTGCACTTTTTTTTGACCGTATGTTCACTTTGTTCGGTGTTTTTTAATGGCGTTGCAGGTCGTTTTGTAGTTTTACTACATACGTGAAAGGTTAGAAACCGAAAGATTAGTGCGATAAAAAAACACAGGAGACGGGGCTCCTGTGTTTTCGCTATCTTAAAGGTACTTAAGGTGCGGCTGTTTTTATTTAAGGACGTTAACTGGTCAGTGAATCACGGGAGACGGCGCATCAGGGTCGTCGAACAGGTTTTCAATATCTGCAGCGTTGAAACTGTAAAGGGTGTTGCAGAACTGGCATTTACTTTCGATGATTCCCCGTTCTTTAATGACCTCGTTTAACTCCTCTTTGCCTACGCTGACCAAGGCGTTTTTAACCCGTTCTTCGGAGCAGGTACAGTTGAAGCGCAAAGGGTTACCTTCAAAAATGCGCACCTCTTCCTGATGATAGAGGCGATGTAGCAGCTCTTCGAACGGAAGGGAGGATAACTCTTCATTTTTCAGGGTTTCTGCCAGGCTAACTGCGTGCTCCCAGGCGTTGATATCAGCTTCGGTGCGTTCTGATGGCAAAGCCTGCAGCATAAAGCCGGAAGCAATGTTATCGGTTACATTCAGCCAGAGGCGACTTGGCAGTTGCTCGGATTGTTCAAAGTACTGTTCCAGGCAGTGGGCCAGAGTTTCGCGCTCCAGAGATACAATACCCTGATACCGTTTGCCGTTGGTCGGTTCGATGGTTATTACCAGTTGGCCGTTACCCATCAACTCTTTAAGTGTGTTTGCTTCGTTGATCTCTCCTTCCCAGCGGGCGATTGCGCGCAAGTCACCTCCAGGGTTGGACTCAGCCATCAGTAGGCTGCAGGTGCCGGCACCACGAGCCTGAAGGGAGAGGATGCCATCAACTTTGACGATTGCCGTCAGTAACGCAACTGCGGCCAGCATTTCGCCCAGCTGTTTCTCGATGGCAGGAGGATAGTCGTGCTTATCCAGTACTTGCTGAAAACTGTCTTTCAATCGGACGATCTCACCGCGAACCGGCGAGTTATCAATAACAAAGCGCTGAATAAAATCGAATTGGCTCATAAATCTCTTCTATTTTTTAGTTCTGATGATTCCGGCAGAATCTTGTAGTTGATGCTGTTTACAGGGCGATGCAGACAAGCTGTTCAGCCTTGCTGGGAAATATATGCTTTCGGAGCACTGAGGGCTTTGACTCAGCTACAGCATTACGGCCCTATTATAGTTCAGAGTTGCCCGGACTTCCGATATGTTAGGGCTCCGTGTCGATTCGTTTGAAGCGGTGGATCATGCGGCGGTCTTTCTTATTCGGGCGGTTTTCCGGGGCACCCATTGCGGTTTTCAGAAGCTTGCGTTTTTCGGCCTCCTCTTCCCGTTTTTTTATGCTGGCTGCCGTTTCTTTATAGAGAAGAGCTGCTTCCGGGGCGCCTCGTCGTTGATCAGAAAGCGCTATAATTTCTATACGCTTCTCATCCCAGCCTTGAGGCAGGGTCAGCATGGCGCCGACTTCCGCCATCTTACTGCTTTTACAGCGCTCACCGTTGTAGTGAACTTTACCACCTTCAATTGCTTTTTTGGCTAAGGCCCGGGTTTTAAAGAAACGAGCAGCCCAGAGCCATTTGTCTAGGCGAACTTTGGTTTGAGATGTACTCATGCCGTTACCTTTACATATTTTTGTGCGGGCTCATTCAATTCGTGCCAGCACCTTTATTATCCTGCTATCCGCTGATAATCGTTGAGAACTCACTAACACCCGGATAGCGGGTCAGTGTTCGAACAGGTGAGCGCATATCTGGCTGCATAATTGTATACAAGTATTGAATGCCGAACGAACGGGCTGAGTCGAGTACTGCTTCGTTATCGTCAATCAATAGAGTGCTGGCTGGGTCGTAATGGATCTTTTCTGATAAGGCGCTCCAGAATGCAGGGTCTTCTTTTGCTATTTTAAGCTCAGCGGAGCTGACAATGTGGTCTACGTACTGATCAAGGCCTGTCACCGGAAGTTTGATCTCAAGACTATGGTGGTCAGCATTGGTTGCGAGAATAACCTGTGCCTGGTGTGTTTCGAGAAATTTCAGTAGCTCTATGGCGTCACTGCGAAAGCCAATAAGATGTTGAACCTCTTTTTTAAGAGCAACGATATCGACCTTAAAGTGATTGGCCCAATAATCGAGGCTATACCAGTTAAGTGTGCCCTGTTCCTTGGTGATTTCATCGATCACATACGCCTGAGCGCTGGCATGATCCAGTTTGTGCAGTTCGGCATAGCGTTTAGGGAGGTGCTCTAACCAGAAGTGACTGTCGAAATGAAGATCCAGCAGAGTGCCATCCATATCCAGCAGGACTGTTTTGATTTTCTGCCACTCGGGGGAGGTGGCGGGCCGAATAGTGTTCGTCATAAGTGACCTTTACGGAAGAGCTGGGTCAGTCTGCCTGGTTTTATTGATATATCTCACCGGACAAAGTTATGAGTTAACAAATGGGGGAGTGTCGATGAAATTCAAGTGCCGTATGCTCGCTCCAGCATTATTTAAGGCGCTGCCCCTCAGTTCTGTGGCGTCTTGTGCGAAATGCCACACACTTTACTTTCTGCTGATTGTTTTATGCCTGATTGTAGAAAATTTATGCTGCATTTAACACTTGAGCTGGTCTGTGACTCTGTTACAGGTGAAACCGCTTTAGACCTAGGTCTAATGTTGTGAAGTCTTTAATGGGTGGTTGTCCGCCCATGTTTTTCATCTTTGTGCGGAAATCCGCATATTATTAGGTGGTATTGAAGTCTTTTGTATGTGTTGGCTTGTTTAAAAATCGTTTTAAATCATATTGTTATGGCTTTAAGGTGGTGGGGATTCTAGTTGGCATAATATTTGATTGTTTAAGGGCGGTCGCAGCCTTTAAAGTCATTTGGGCTGGCCTTTGCAAGTTTATGGCCGGCATTGTCCGGCCCTTTTTGCATACTTATTGGCTTATATCGGGTGCTCCTGAGGAGATAACCGAAAGCCAAGAGCGATATCACATAACAACAAATTCCATTAGGAGTCGGATCAATGCGTTCACTCACCAAAGCGGTTACGCTTGCAGCATGTATGTTTGCCAGTGCAGCCACAGCTTTCGCAGCACCTGTAACGATCAAGTTTTCTCACGTTGTAGCAGAAAACACCCCCAAAGGTCAGATGGCTCTTAAATTTAAAGAGCTGGCTGAATCCCGCCTGCCAGGCAAGGTTAATGTTGAGGTTTATCCAAACTCTCAGCTGTTCGGTGACGGCAAAGTTCTGGAAGCGATGCTGCTGGGCGATGTTCAGATTGCTGCGCCTTCCCTATCTAAATTTAAGAAATACACTAAACAGCTTCAGGTCTATGATCTGCCATTTCTGTTCAAAGACATGGATGCGGTTGACCGTTTCCAGAAAGGCCCTACTGGCCAGAAATTGCTGACCTCTCTGGAGAAGCGCGGCCTGATGGGTCTGGGTTATATCCACAATGGTATGAAGCAGATGTCAGCTAACAAGCCTCTGCGTACTCCATCAGATGCTGAAGGTCTGAAATTCCGTATCATGACTTCAGACGTTCTGGTATCTCAGTTTGAAGCGGTTGATGCTATTCCTTTGAAAAAGCCTTTCTCTGAAGTTTTCACTCTGATGCAGACTAAAGCGATCGACGGTGCTGAAAACCCATGGTCAAATCTGTATTCGAAAAAATTCTTTGAGATTCAGGATTATGTGACTGAGACCAACCACGGTGTTCTGGACTATATGGTTGTAACCTCTGCCCGTTTCTGGAAAGGTCTGGACGATGATGTTCGTGTTGAACTGAAGAAGGCCATGGATGAAGCGATTGCTTATGGTAATGATGTAGCAAAAGAGAAAGCGATGGGAGACCGTCAGCGTATTATCGATTCTGGCCGTACCACTGTTCTGCAAATCTCTGATGCTGAGCGTCAGCAATGGGTAGAAGCGATGAAACCTGTCTGGAAACAGTTTGAGCGTCAGATTGGTAAGGACGTTATTGACGCTGCCGTTCAGGCGAATAACTAACAACCCGGCCTGACTGAGCTGGTTTTGCCATCGCAGTCAGGTGTGTTGTAGCGCTCTATCTATCTTTAAGAGCGGTTTGATGCACTTAATGAGCGCGTAGTCGAGAAGAGAACACCGCTGCCAGTGCGCTGGTGGTGGTGTTTTAAACCCTCACATACCCCCTTTGGCTTCTATTCCACTACCTGATGGCCTGATGATTTCCATCATCTGGCTTGTACCCGAACAGAGCCTGCTCACGAAACGATGAGAGTTTAATCATGGTTGTACGTTTCATTCATAAACTTGAAGAGAACATTGTTGCTCTCTTGCTGGTCGCTATGACCCTGCTGGTATTTGCTGAAGTGATTATGCGCTTTGTCTTCAGTACCGGTGTGACCTGGATTCAGGAAGCAACCCTTTACACAGCAGCATGGTTTGTGTTGTTCGGCGCTTCTTACGGCGTGCGTATTGGTGCGCATATCGGGGTTGATGTTGCGGTGAAGCTACTGCCTGAGCCGTTACGACGCCTGGCAGGCCTGATCGCGATTGCACTATGCTTTGTTTACTGTGCCCTTTTCCTGCTGGGTTCCTGGGACTATCTGCAGCTGATGCACATGATCAATATTGAGATGGAAGATATTCCTATTCCTAAATGGATGGCGATGATGATCATGCCGGTAGGCTTTGTTCTTCTGGTTGTTCGTTTTGCTGAGCTGGGCTGGGGTATTCTCACGGGCAAAAAAGACGGTTTCCACCTGGCTGATGAAGGTAAAGAGAGCATGCACCTGGCCGAGGAACTGCAGAATGCGGCCGATAGTGCCAAAGCCGAAAAAGTGATTTCTGAGCAATCTGATTCTGACTCAGATAGCCAAGACAGATCTGATGTTAATAAACCTGGTACTTCGGGAGCAGACAAATGACAATTGCTGTACTTTTCCTGATTTTGTTTGGCTGTATCTTCCTGGGTATGCCAATTGCTGTGGCACTGGGTTTGTCCAGTGTGGGCACTATTCTGATGTTTTCGGGTGATTCCCTGGCATCTATATCATTGAAGCTATTTGAAGCCTTATCGCATCATTACACCTTATTGGCGATTCCTTTCTTTATTCTGTCGTCAGCCTTCCTGTCTACTGGTGGTGTGGCTAAGCGTTTGATTAACTTTGCAGTCGACAGTATCGGCCACGTAAAAGGTGGCCTGGCGATGGCTTCTGTTATGGCCTGTATGCTGTTTGCAGCCGTTTCCGGTTCTTCACCTGCAACGGTGGCCGCGATCGGTACTATTGTGATTGCCGGCATGGTTCGGGCGGGTTATCCGGAAAGTTTCGCCGCAGGTGTTATTGCGAATGCAGGTACTTTAGGGATTCTGATTCCGCCTTCTATCGTGATGCTGGTATATGCCGCAGCAACTGAGGTATCGGCAGCCCGTATGTTTATGGCTGGTATGATTCCGGGTCTGATGATGGGTGGTATTCTGATGATCGCCATCTATGTTGTGGCGCGTATCAAAAACTTCCCGGCTCAGCCATTCCCGGGGTTCCGTGCGCTGTTTCGCTCAGGCGCGATCGCCATGGGCGGCCTGATGCTGATCGTGATTGTTTTGGGCTCTATTTATGGTGGTGTGGCGAGCCCAACGGAAGCTGCTGCAGTTGCTGCCGTTTATGCCTTTTTGGTTGCTGTGTTTGGTTACCGGGATATGGGCCCACTAAAAGATAAGCCTTGGCGCTATGACGGTGAGTCGATAGGTGCCTGTGTAGGGAGAAACCTGGCCCAGATCGGCATTGCTCTGCCACAGTCGTTCTTTGATGCTGAGGTGAAGCGTGTGGTATTGGATGCAGCGAAAGTATCCCTGATGCTGCTGTTTATCATTGCCAATGCTATGTTGTTCGCTCATGTTCTGACCACTGAGCGTATCCCGCATATCATTGCGGAAACTATTATCGGCTGGGGCCTGCCTGCCTGGGGCTTCCTGATTGTGGTGAATATTCTGCTTTTAGCGGCGGGTAACTTTATGGAGCCATCTGCGATTTTGCTGATTATGGCACCGATCCTGTTCCCGATTGCTACTCAGCTGGGTATCGACCCAATTCACCTTGGTATCATTATGGTGGTGAATATGGAGATTGGTATGCTGACACCGCCGGTAGGTCTTAACCTGTTCGTGACGGCCGGTATTACTGGCCGGAGTATGGTTTGGGTGATCAGGGCAGCGCTGCCTTGGCTGGCACTGCTGTTGGGCTTCCTGATTCTGATCACTTATGTACCTCAGATCTCTCTGTTCCTGCCGGAATATATTGATCAGTTGAACGGGTACTGATCGACGTAAAAGCCTTTAATCCGACGGGCTTTGACTCAGACTTTGAGTCAAAGCCGTTTCTGACGGGACTACCGTCAGGCTTTCCTGCTGAGCTTTTGCATCAGCACGTTTTACTTGCCCCGGTTTGAACGGGGCCTTTTTTTGCCTGCAGATAATCACGATTACCTGTTTATTCCTGAATAACTGAAATAAAGCTCGCTATCTGGTTCAGATCTCTATACCATGGGTACCAGCTAGAAAGAAAGCCGCTAATTTATATTCTCCAATACGTAGTTTTATTCGTAATACCTCGTCCTGTAGTTTCTAAGTTCAAGTCTATTCTTCAGCAAAAAAACGCCTTT
>JBLWVL010000019.1:0-64854 GCA_048268485.1 Oceanospirillum sp. | reverse complement strand
GGCGTTCAGTAGATCGTTCAGTAGATCGTTCTGAGGATTTTAAAATACATATGCAGCTTTTTGAACGGGCGTTGTCAGTACTTCAGTCTGGCGTCATGATTCTGGATGAAGAATACCGGGTTCATTTTATTAATCGTTGGCTCAATAAGGCCTTTGATACTTCTGAAGACTTACAGGACAAGGCATTATTTGACCACTATCCTGAACTTGTGGGCTCACGTATTCATCAGGCCGCTATGCAGGCGTTAACGTCTGGCCTGCCATCTCTTTTATCCCCTGGCCTTAACCGGTCACCTTTGCCGTTGTTTCGGGGGCAGGGTGCGCGCCGTGAACGTTTTTCCCAGTCTATTCGTGTGCAGCCTATGATGTCAGACGACAAGTGCTTCTGTCTGATTGAGGTGCAGGACGTCAGCTCTATGGTGCGCCGAGAAGCTCTTCTGAACAAACAGGCTGAAAAACTGAATCAGATGGCACTGACCGATGAGCTGACCGGTATTGCTAACCGCCGTCACTTTAATATGATGCTGGAACGGGAGTTACGCCGCTCGGAACTTCAGGGAACGCCCTTGAGTCTGGTGTTCTTTGATATCGACTTTTTCAAGCAATATAACGATCACCTCGGGCATCAGGCTGGGGATAAGTGTCTGGTTGCTGTGTCAGATTATCTTAGAACTCAGTTGCAAAGCTATGGCTATCAGGTAGCCCGATACGGTGGGGAGGAGTTTTGTATTATTCTTCCGGGACAAGCTGCTGATGTCGCCGAACATCTGGCAGAGCGCTGCCGGAATGAGATTGAATCTCTGAAGCTAAAACATCCAAGCAGTAGCGTGGCTCCTGTGGTAACCGCAAGTTTTGGTGTGGCGACCCGAAGTGATACGCAACCGGAAACCCAGACGGGCCTGATTTTGCGTGCAGATAACGCTTTATACCGGGCAAAATTGGCAGGGCGTAATCGGGTTGTTGTTGCGGAGCGTCAGGACAAAGAGCTGTCCTGATCTATCTGCCTTGGGCGGTAGAAATTGGTGCAAAAAAATCCCCGATCATGATCGGGGATTTTTGTTTCAGCATTCAGATGATGTGGCTTAAGGAGCAAGCCTTAAACAAATGAGCCGAAGCCTACGGTACTTATACAAAAGACCCAAAACCGACGGCTTGGCGCAGTAGATCAATGCGGGTGCCAGCTTCAGCGCGAGCTTTCTCAGCACCTTTCTGCATCACCTCTTCTACATAACCCATATCATTCATTAGCTCTTCGTACTTGCTGCGCGGCTCTTTCAGGTGGTCGTTTACCAGCTCGAACAGGGCATTTTTCATATCACCCCAGCCGATGCCGTTTTCGTACTGCTGGCGCATATCGGCGATTTGGCTCTCATCGGCAAACGCCTGCCAGATCTGAAACAGAGTGCAATCCTCGGTACTTTTTGGCTCACCTGGCTCCAGTGAGTTGGTTTTGATTTTACGAATCAGCTTAAGCAGCTTTTTCTCAGGTACAAACAGAGGAATTGTATTGTTGTAGCTTTTGCTCATCTTTCGGCCATCAAGACCGTTCAGAACCGCAACGCTCTCTTCGATACGGGCTTCCGGCAGTTTGAAGTACTGACCTTTATAGATGTGGTTGAAACGGCCGGCAACATCACGGGCCATTTCGATATGTTGAATCTGATCACGGCCCACGGGTACGTCGGTGGCGTTAAACATCAGGATATCTGCGGCCATCAGTACCGGGTAACTGAACAGGCCCATGGTGATGCCCTTATCCGGGTCGGCACCGCCCTCGGCTTCGTTGTCCTGTACTGCCGCTTTATAAGCATGGGCCCGGTTCATCAGGCCCTTGGCACATACGCAAGTCAGCAGCCAGGTCAGTTCGGTGATTTCAGGGATGTCAGACTGCCGGTAGAAGACAGAGTTATCGGTATCCAGACCTAAGGCCAGCCAGGTAGCGGCGATCTCGCGACGGGATTCCTGTACGCGTTTCGGGTCGTGGCATTTGATCAACGCGTGCAGGTCAGCCAGGAAGTAGAAAGATTCATTATTCGGATCACGGCTCGCTTCGATAGCGGGGCGGATCGCACCTACATAGTTACCCAGGTGAGGGGTACCTGTGGTGGTGATGCCGGTTAAAACTCTGCGTTTTTCCATATCGGATCTGTCTTCTGGTTCAGTGTAAGGGTTGATGATTAAGGTTAAAACCATAATCATCAGAATGATAGCGAGCTATTCTAATCGTTCAGGGGCAGGGTTTAAACGGTGCCAGCCCGGAATGGGCCTAAAGCGGTAAAAGGGCTGCACCGAATGAACCTTTGGGCAACGACCTGGTGTCAGGTTGCTATAGCTGAACCGTAACTGCAGCAGCGGCACGCTTGGCTTTTTCTACGGCGGCGTCGATGCTGTTTTCCAGTGCCAGAGCAACGCCCATACGGCGCTCGCCTTGCACCTCTGGTTTACCGAACAGGCGCAGCTGGGTGTCAGGCTCGGCTAATGCGGCACCCAGGTTGCTAAAGCTGGTCTGCTCTGAGTGACCTTCCACCAGAATCACAGCAGAGGCGGCCGGGCCAAACTGACGGATTGAGGGAATCGGCAGACCCAGAATGGCGCGGGCATGCAGGGCAAACTCGGAAAGATCCTGGGAGATCAGGGTGACCATGCCGGTATCGTGGGGGCGAGGAGACACTTCGCTGAAATAGACGTTATCGCCTTTAACAAACAGCTCAACACCAAACAGGCCACGACCACCCAGTGCATCTGTGATCGCTTTACCGATGCGTTGGGATTCCGCCAGAGCAACCTCAGACATTGCCTGTGGCTGCCAGGATTCACGGTAATCGCCTTTCTCCTGACGATGACCGATTGGTGCACAGAAGGAGGTGCCGCCTTCGTGACGAACGGTTAATAGGGTAATTTCGTAATCAAAATCGACAAAACCTTCCACGATCACTTTACCGGCACCGGCGCGACCACCTTCCTGAGCGTAATCCCAGGCGTGATCTACATCCGTTTCAGAGCGCACAAGGCTTTGGCCTTTACCTGAGCTGGACATGATGGGTTTCACAACGCAGGGAATACCGACCTCTTTAATCGCCGTCAGATACTCTTCTTTGGTGCCGGCAAACTTGTATGGAGAGGTGCTAAGCTGAAGCTCTTCAGCCGCCAGACGGCGGATGCCTTCACGGTTCATGGTCAGCTGAGTGGCGCGGGCGGTGGGTACTACATTGAAACCTTCATTTTCCAGATCAGCCAGCGTATCGGTGGCGATGGCTTCAATTTCCGGCACGATCAGATGAGGCTGCTCCTGCTCAATCACTTGGCGGAGGGCGTCGCCATCCAGCATGGAGATCACATGGCTGCGGTGTGCAACCTGCATGGCTGGTGCATTCTTGTACCGATCAACGGCGATCACTTCGCAGCCAAGGCGTTGAAGCTCAATGACGACCTCTTTGCCCAGTTCACCTGAGCCGCACATCAGAACACGGGTAGCAGTAGGGCTGAGGGGGGGGCCAATAGAAGGCGAAGTGCCGATACGGGTCATAAATCAGATCCTTTAGGTGGTTCTGCCAGGCCGGAAGAGGTTCCCGGTGGCAGCAAAAGAGAAAATATGAAATAGGAGATCGGGGCTGACAGATCGTGCCGAAAACCGGGTGTGAAGATGATTGTTTTTAGTTGAGCAGGCACGATACTTCACAGCCGGGTAGAACAGAGTGTTGTTTACAAGGTAATAAATGCCTGGTCGAGGCTGGCTCGACGCTGGCAGCTATTTAATACCTGACGTTTCTGGTTATCACTGTAGGTATTCCAAAGACGGATTTCATTACCGTCCCTGTAGCAACCTATGCAAAAACCTTCATCATTAAGCGCGCAGAGACTGACACAGGGTGATGGCGTGGATCTGGTTTTATTTGCCTTAGGTTGTGTGGCCTGAGACAGAGATTCTTTATGATTCACAAAAAACTCCAATAGAAATCATCTGTTGCCTGCCAGGCTGAAGAGACCTCTGGCAAGTGCCATTTTAGTAAACCGCTTCTAGGGCTGTTTATGAGCCTAGGCTTATCCCCATCTGCAAGCCTAATGGCCTGGACAGGGTTTAAGCTGTTCCCGATAACGGGCGGCATTACCCACATAGTGTTGAGCACTGGCCTCCAGCATAGCGTACTGTGATTCTGTAATCTGGCGCTTAATCACCGCCGGAGCACCAACCACCAGAGAACCATCCGGGATCTCCATGCCTTCTTTGACGACAGCCCCAGCACCAATTATGCAGTATTTACCAACTTTCGCACCATTTAAAACGACGGCATTCATACCGATCAGGCTGTAATCACCAATGTCGCAACCATGGAGCATCACTTTATGACCAATTGTAACCCCTTTGCCCAGTGTTAGTGGCATATTGTTATCAACGTGGAGTACGGAGCCGTCCTGCACATTAGATTGTTCACCGATCGTAATTCTGTCGTTATCCGCCCGAATAGTGACGTTAAACCAGACACTAGCCTGATGGCCGATCCGAACATCGCCGATCAGGTCTGCACTGGGGGCGATAAAATGCTCTGCAGATTCGAACTCGGTACGTTTATCTCCAAGGGTGTAAATCACGGTTGGCTCCTTTTTATTTTTGTGTGTTTTGATTCTTCAGGCGAGTTTACTCGCTCACCCGCCGATGCTTGCTGGGCTCAAGGTGGCGTAGCGGGCTGCCGGGCTCCGGCGCTTTAGTCAGGGATATATTCGCTTCTAAGCCTGTATCCAGAAGGTCCACCAGCATCATGGCAGAAAGCCCCCAGATAACAAATTCGTCAAAATGATAACAAGGGACATAAATAGCTCTCTTTTCCAGAGGAATTACATCTGTGTGATGGCGCTCATCCCTTAGAAAGAAGCTTAGGGGTACACGGAAAATGGCATCGAGCTCATCTTCATTTGGGGTCAGCTCTATGTCTGCAGGAACAATACCAACCCAGGGTGTGACGCGGACTCCCATATGTGACACCACCTGATTTAACTTGCCGATGATCTCCACGCATTCAGGGGGCATGGCTACTTCTTCTTCGCTTTCGCGTAGAGCGGTATACTTCAGGTTGCGATCCGTTTTATCGCGCATCCCTCCTGGAAACGCCACCTGGCCTGAATGGCTGGACAGATGAGAGGCCCGGCGGGTGAGAATAACTTCCGGGTCAAAGGGGTCATCGGTCAGGGCGATAAGTACTGCAGCATCAGGATGAGACCCTTTGATGCGGGAGGGTACAAAGTGGGTGAGCTTTTCGCGGAGACGTGTCAGGTAATCAGTACCTTGACCGGTAAGCGTGCTTTTTTCATGGTGAGTCGGATGGTCGGGTCGTTCAGCAGTCACAACGCTTAATCTCTGTTATCTGGGATACTGTTTATAGTAAAGGAGAAACCTGTCGCAGGGAAAAGTTTGACGCTAGTCAATTTGTAATTTCTGCCGTATTCTGTGAACTAGTCTGCCAGAGGCCTGTGCTCTCTGATGATATCAGTCTGATAATTTAGGCCTCGACAATGAGCGGGAGCCTCGGGATAAAGGACCGTTTTTAGGATGAATTTTTGTAGTGAATGCGGTGAGAAAGTTCGGGTTGGCATACCGGATGATGATAACCGCCCCCGCCATATTTGCGATGCATGCAATACGATTCATTATCACAACCCTAAGATAGTAGCGGGTACTGTTCCTGTTTATGGTGATAAGGTTCTGCTCTGCAAACGCGCCATTGAACCGCGTGTAGGCTATTGGACACTTCCGGCAGGCTTTATGGAAAACGAAGAAACCACGGTTGAAGCGGCTGCCCGTGAGACTTGGGAAGAAGCTCAGGCCGAGGTGGATATCAGCCATCTTTATGTGTTAATTGACACAACCGTGATTAGCCAGGTTTATATGATGTTTCTGGCGAATATGCCAAAACCTGAGTACGGTGCCGGGCCGGAAAGTCTTGAGGTTGAGCTGTTTGCAGAGGAAGATATTCCTTGGGGGGAGCTGGCATTTCCGACCATTGAAAAAACCTTACGTCTCTATTTTGAAGACCGTAAAAAGGGTCAGTTTCCTATGCATCAATGCGATGTCAGCCAGGAAGATCGAGACCGTTTTTATGCTGCGATAGAGGCCGAAAAAGCCAGTTGATGACTGGCTTTTCTTTGTTGAACTTGTTCTCTGAGCTGTCTTATAGCTCTTCAAGATGGATGACGTCATAGGCGGGCTCTTCGTATGGGTGCGCCAGCTTCATCGCAGCCACTGCTTGCCTGATCAGTTTGTCCTCACACACCAGCTCTACCCGATACTCCTCCACCGTTTCCAGTTGATTATGTGTCCCTATATGGGGGTGACTGCCTGCCATAGGTCGGAACTGCCCTTGCCCCTTCACTTGCCAGCAGCAATGCTCGTAGTGGCCAATACGCCCGGCACCGGTCTCAAAAACTGCATTCTTAACCGGTTCAAGATGAGATTCCGGAACGAAAAAAGCAAGCTTGTACATAAGGCTCTCCTTGTTTTAATCAGATACTTTTGCCGTGCAGTGAATGGGTTATCCACCGGTTGGAAACAAGTGATCAGGCTGTCGGGTGTGGAATCGTCAGTTGGCGATTGCTTTTAAAGAAGCGATCCTCGCCGGTAACCGGGTCGGTAAATTCCAACGTATAAGCGAGTAACTGAAGTGGAGTGTTGAAATCATCGTGATCTGCTTCCGGCTGAACGTCGGGGTACCAGGGGTCGTTCTCAATGCCAATACCCATTGCTGAAAGATGCAACCTCAGCTGATGTTGACGTCCGGTATGCGGCTTCATTTCGTAGAGCGCTCTATCACCTTGTCTCGTAAGCAGTGTGATGGCCGTTTCGCTGTTAGGCTCGCCTTTTTCTTCTTTCATAGTGAAAAAGTGATCCCCTTTCACCATCAGGCTTCGGTGAATCCGTGGCAGCTGCAGTTCCGGGTTGATGCCTGCAACAGCGCGATAGGTTTTCTTGACTTGCCGTTGTTGGAACATTGTCTGATATGCCCCTCTGTGTTGTGGTTGTTTACAGAGAAGCACCAGGCCTGCGGTTTCACGATCCAGTCGATGGGCCGGAACCAGGTCGGGCAGTTGCAGTCTGTTTCTCAGGCGAATCAGCAGAGTTTCTTTCAGATGACGTCCCGAAGGGATAGTTGATAGCCAGTGTGGCTTGTCAGCAATGACGATCAGGTCATCTTCATAAATAACATCTTCCTGAAAAGGCACCGGCTGTTCATCCGGTACTTCGCGGTAGTACCAGATTTTCATACCAGCGATAAACGCTGCATCTTCCGTCAGAGGTTCCCCGTTGTTGTCCATCAGGTCGCCTTTTGCTAAGCGCTGGCGCAGCAGTTCGGGATCTATATGGGGAAAGCGATGTTGCAGAAAACTCAGAAGATTTGGCCAGCGACCTTTAGGGTGCTCTTCATCACAGGGTAAAATCAGGTAGCTTGGTGGTACTCCATCCCGGTAGGGCAGAGGTGAATTCTTCGAGGTCATACTTTGTTTCTTTCGGGTCATGCGAATTCCGGTATGGGCAGCGGCTATTGATGCGGTCAGGTTGAATTGTAGGTAATTCATCCGCAAAGGTCATGAAAGGATCTACAAGAAACACAAAAACACAGAGCCCAATATCAGGGGGCTGACAGTACATAGAGTGGCAATAGGTTAAGACCTGACATCGCGATAGGAGTGTTAACCCGGGGCTGAGCCCCCGTGGAGCAGGGGTCACATCCGTGTGACGGGGTGTGGGGGTGTTCAGGGAATAAAGGGGAGGGCGGATTTACTGCTACTGGGTAAATACAGGCATCATACCCATACCCCAGAGTACAGTGCTGGTCACAATCATGCCCACCAATACCACAAGGCCAACGGTCAGGATTGATGTTCCGAACATGAACGCCTGTTCTTCAGGGATATCCATTACAGTCTCGACGCCGTTATAGAGTAAATAAATGGTATAAACCATGGCCAGAAGCCCTGCAAATACCACAAACCAGAGAACAGGCCAGAGCCCTGCAAAACCGGCTATAAATAAGGGGGTTGAGGTATAAGTAGTCAGCACCATGCAGTGGTCAAAACCGGCATCGGTACCATAAGTTTGCTCCATCCAGTGCACGGATTTAGCCATCACATAAACACCGGCCAGCAGGGCAAAGTAAA
The DNA here is from genome assembly GCA_048268485.1 of Oceanospirillum sp. Lineage (GTDB taxonomy): Bacteria > Pseudomonadota > Gammaproteobacteria > Pseudomonadales > Halomonadaceae > Oceanospirillum. Next base: position 56,706 of record JBLWVL010000019.1, on the reverse strand, counting down.
AGGCGACGGATATGGGTAATGCGCTGGCAAGCGTCATTTTTATATATTCACCGCCCCCGACACTCCAGCCCATCTGGGTAGTGCCAATGAACATACACAAAGGAGGAATGGCTGCCAGCCAAACCAAATCATTTTTATAACAGTCAACCCATGTGTATTTCTCTTCACGAATCTCCTCCCACTGGGCTTTTGGGTGATAGATCACCCCAAATAGGTGTTGAAACATAAAGACCTCCTTCGGATGCTGTAAATCACCGTATCTGATAGAAAGGGTAGACCATCTATTCCTGTTGTGCTGAGCTATCTTGTATCTGAGCGTGAACCGGTCGTGGCTTTCGCTGCTATGGAAGGTGCCGCTATGGGCTACTTGGTACGTTTTTTTAGATTGGTATCACAGACCCGGAAAATATTACTAATATATAATAAGTAAGAATAAATCGTGGTAATTGCTTTTTACCTGCAGGAGGCATGGCGATTTTTCTATAGATCTTTAACGAGTCATTCACCGGCTCCTAAATTTAGAGATAACGTGTATTGAATATATCAGACTTTGTTGCCTCATCCGGAACGTTTGAGGGCCGCTATCTTCTGCTTGGTGGGCTGATATTGATCGGTGTTCTCTGTGTTATTTTGGTCGCTCAGTTATGGCGTTTGCAGCAATCGAAGCAGCAATACCTTGCTCTGCTCAGACAGAAAGAATATGAATATCAGAGCCTGTCTGAAAGCCATCAGATATTGCGTCAATTGATCGACCACTTGCCTTCCTTTATTGCAGCCAAGGATCAGCAGGGATATTACGTGGAGTGTAATCAAAGCTATCTGGACTTTCTGGGGCTTTCCCGGGATGAGGTGATAGGCAAGTGTGCGCGGGATATTTTTGCCGATAAAGAGACTTATCTTTCTATGGAACTGCAGGATGAGCAGGTACGCCTGTCCGGAAAGCTGCACTCACAGTCCCGCTGGTTATCTGGAGCGGGGAGAGAGTCTCGCTTAATTGAGACATTAAAGCTTCCTTTAGCGGATCTTCATGGCCGGATGTGGGGGGTACTAACCGTCAGCGAAGATACAACGTCAGATAACCGTATGCGGCAGATTGATACGCATCGTAATATGGTGTTGGAGAAACTGGCCCAAGGGGCTCCACTGTTCAATATTTTTTCTGAGTTGGTCACCTTTACTGAAACGCTATATCCGGGGATTTACTGCTCTGTTTTGTTAGTTGATGAGCTGAGTAATACGCTTAAACTGGGTGCTGCGCCCAGTTTGCCGGGTTTCTATAATGATGCGGTAAATGGCCTGCCCATTGGTGAAAGCACTGGTTCCTGTGGTACGGCGGCATACACTGGTCGGCCTGTTATTGTCAGAGATATTCGAAAACATCCTTACTGGGCTGGTTTTGCTGATCTTGCTTCCCGGGCCGGTCTTGCTGCCTGTTGGTCGATGCCGATTAAGAACCGCTTAGGAAAGGTGCTGGGCACATTTGCTATCTACTACTCATCGCCTTCTGAGCCAACTCGTGATCAGATGGAACTTATGATGGTTAATGCCCATTTGGGAGCCATAGCGATTGAGGCTGCAAAAATGGATGAGCAATTGTCTCAGCTTTCGCAGGCCGTTGAGCATTCAGCCAGCTTTGTCATGATTACTGACCGGGATCAGCAGATTGATTATGTTAATCATAGTTTTATTGCGGCCACAGGCTACAGTTCGGATCAGTTAAAAGGTCGGTCTTTGGGGTTGCTGTCATCTGATGATGAAGCGCCGGAGTTACAGGGTAGTATTCTTGAGACTGTTCAGGCGGGTGATGTTTGGCATGGCGAGCGCAGAATTAAAGGCTGCAACGGGAAAGCATTTTGGGTGATGAGTTCTGTGGCTCCGATTCGTAATGAGAGCAATGATATTACTCATCTGGTCTATGTTTGCGAAGATATTACGGCTCTTAAGCAAGAGCAGGAGCGTATGGAACGGCTAGCTTTCTATGATGTGCTGACAGGGCTGGCTAACCGCCGTTTATTCAAGGATCGGCTGGATGTTGCCCTGAAACAGGCGCAACGGCAGCAGCAGTCTTTGGCTCTGATGTATCTGGATCTGGATCATTTTAAGTCGGTGAACGATGAATATGGCCATGAGGTGGGTGATGAGCTACTGAAAGAAGTTGCCCTTCGCTTGCAGAGAACTCTTCGTGAGAGCGATGTGATTGCCCGCATCGGTGGCGATGAATTTAATATTATTTTACCGGATATTGCCGGTTATGAAGCGGCGGAGAGGGTGGCTGATAAAGTGCTTCAGGCGGTCATTGAGCCTGTTGTCATCGATGATGTAACTCTGAATATCTCTGCGAGCATTGGCCTGACGCTTTATCCTGATGATGGCATTGATGCCAAGCAACTAATCAAAAATGCGGATGTGGCTATGTACCGCAGTAAAGCGCAGGGTCGGAATTGTCGTCTGCGCTACACTGGTTAATGCCTGTCAGGGGTTACCTTTGATGGCAAGTGGCAAAATATGAGGAACAGGCTTGACAGCTGTTGCCGTATTACTGGATTCGCTGATCAGATTTTCAGTCAGGTGCTCCTGCATAAAATCAACAAAAGCACGGCTTGCTTTTGACAGATAGTGATTCCGCTTCCAGCCAAGGCCGATATTCAGCGGGATTCTTGAATCAAATGGGATCGCTTTCAGGTTGTCCCCCGGTCGGATAATACCAGACAGTACCGTACTGATACCGACTCCGTTACTTACCATGGATTTCAGTAGCTCAATCAGGTTCGTTTCAAAGCGAATATCCAGCTTGATATGCTGTTGCTTGGAGTATTTACTGACCGCCTCCCGAAGAAAGTAGCCCTCCCGAAACAGAATCAGAGGCTCCTGGCAGAAAGTATCCAGCGTAATCGTGGCATGATTGGCCAATGGGTGATCATCAGGTATACAAGCAACGATCTCTTCATGGAAAAGTTCTACACTACGGATCTGCTCATGGGGCCGGTCCAGCCGTACCAGAGCAATATCCAGTTCACCTTCCAGCAGCATCTGCTGCAGGGATGCGGTACCGGCTTCCACCAGATTGATTCGGACTCTTGGGTACTGACGCTTAAATTGGGCCAGTATTTCCGGTAGATAGTAGGAGCTGAGCATACTGGATGCACCAAACTGAATGGTGCCGGTTTCACAGCCTTTCAGTTCCTGTAGCTCCAGTTCTGCCTCGCCCACGGCATTAAGAATTTTTTGTGCATGGCGCAGTAACACCTTACCGTCAGAGGTTAGTGCCATCTTGCGCTCCGCCCGGTTGACCAGTTTCAGGTCAACTTCTTCCTCCAGCTTTTTGATCGCCATGCTTAATGCGGGCTGAGCAATACCAAGATAAGTTGCTGTGTGAGTAAAGTTGCCTATCTGTGCCAGTGCGCAGAAATACTTCAGGCGCTTAATATCCATGACCCACCATTCATATTAGTTATCAAAACTATACCTACTATATATTGTAATTATCATTGCCGTCTCGTTAATTTGCTAAAGATAAGATAAATAATAAAGCGAAAAGCTACTCCAATTCAGGAGCAGCGTGCGAATTAGGGAGATTCTTATGGGCGCGCTATCTCATGTTCGGGTGCTGGATATGAGCCGTATCCTGGCAGGCCCCTGGGCGGGTCAGGTGTTGGCAGATTTGGGTGCTGATGTGATTAAAATCGAGCGGCCATTGCGCGGTGATGACACTCGTAGCTGGGGCCCACCGTGGATGCCGGCGACCAATGATCCGCGTGGAGAAGCTGCATATTACTTGTGTGCAAACCGTAATAAACGCTCCTTAGCACTGGACATCACCAGTCCCCAAGGTCAGGAAATCATTAAAAATCTGGCGGCCGAAAGTGATATTTTGCTGGAAAATTACAAAGTTGGCGGGCTGAAAAAGTACGGATTGGATTATGACAGTCTGAAAATAATCAACCCACGCCTGATCTACTGCTCCATCACAGGGTTTGGTCAGGATGGGCCTTATGCAAAGCGGGCGGGTTATGACTTTCTGATTCAGGCGATGAGTGGCCTGATGAGCATTACCGGTGAGAAAGATGGCCGCCCTGGGGCTGGCCCGCAGAAAGTAGGGGTTGCCCTGACCGATGTGCTGACGGGAATGTACGCCACCACCGGTGTCCTGGCGGCACTTGCTGCCCGGGAGCGCACAGGGGAAGGCCAATATATTGATGTAGCCCTGATGGATGTGCAGGTGGCTTGTCTGGCGAATCAGGCAATGAACTATCTGGTGTCCGGTAACTCTCCGACCCGCTTAGGTAATGCTCACCCTAATATTGTCCCTTATCAGAGCTTCAAAACTGCAGACGGTTACATGGTTCTTGCGGTAGGTAACGATGCTCAGTTTGCTAAATTTTGCCAGGAAGCGGGCCTGCCGGACTTGGCACAGGATAAGCGTTTCATAACTAATGCTCAGCGGGTTGCTAACCGTGAGGCACTGCTGGGTATTCTAGAACCTCTGATTCGGAGGCGGTCAACTCTGGACTGGATTGCGGCTTTGGAGGCGCTTTCAGTACCTTGCGGGCCCATTAACAGCATTGGAGAGGCGTTTAATGATCCTCAGATCAAAGCGCGGGGGATGCAGATTGAGATTCCTCATCCGACCTCTGAGGAAGGCACCTCACCATCGGTGGCAAATCCGCTGAAGATGTCCGGTACACCGGTCACCTATGACAACCCGGCCCCTCTTCTGGGCGAACACACACGCAAAATTCTGGAAGAAACCGGCCTGACCGATACTCAGATCGATACACTGCTGGAGAAAGGGGTGGTTTCAGCGAGGTAGAGATATAGAGCTTTATGCCCTGCAGGTATTCCAGTGTTGAATCTAAAGAGAGTGCTTATACGGCACTCTCTTTTTTGTTTTCAGGTATCGATAAAACAAAAAAATGCCCCAAAAAGAAGCTGTTGTTTCCCTGCTGCCTTTCCTCTGAAAGGCCTGGAAGGCGTGTGGTTATTAGCCCCTACCCTGAGTCAGATCAATTTTTCAAAATAGAATAAAGGCTATCTTATTGAAAATAATCACTTATTTCCTTTCTCTGAGCCAATCTGGTGCAGGTTTATGATGATCTGCTCATCAATACAGCAGATGCTTATGTATCAATAAAAATTATCATAAGTATAATTGTCATATTCTTTACTTATTTAACGTGTCTATATACCTTCCCCTTTAGTCTGCGACGCGATGCTGACATATCGCTAATTATAGCCTGCTATTTTTGGTGGTTAAGGAGGTGGCTCCCTCAAAGGTTAAGCCCTCTGTTTGTTTCGTACGCGTTGTAGTCCCGATGATGACCTCTTATCGTCGACCCTATTGCCGGTTAAAGACCGCTTCAGATGGTTACTCCGGTGCAGATGATGCCCCTAAACTGAAATAACAATTAAAGTGAGCAAAAAGATGCTGAAAAAAATCGGTCAACTCAAGAAACAGATTCTGACGGGTTCCCTGGCTGCTGTAATGGGCTTGGGTGCTGTTACCTCTACCACTGTACAGGCTGCTGAGCACAACTGGCGTTTTGCTAACCTGTATTCTCGCGGTACTGCTTTTGGTGAAGTTTACGGCAATATGGCTGAGAACATCGAAAAGATGTCTGGTGGCCGTATCTCTGTGAAAATGATGTATGCCGGTGAAGGTGTTTCCACTACGGGTATTCTGGGTGCGGTTAAATCCGGCTTGATCACGATGGGCGCACATTTTCAGCCGATGAATGCTGGTGAGCTGCCTGCGGGTATTGTTGAAGTGGGACTGCCTGGCGGTACTGCTGATGTTGCTAAACTGAGTGTTCTGTTCCATGAAGATGGTTGGAACGAAGTGCTGACCCGCGCTTATGGTGAGCAGGGACTTGTTTACTTAGACCCTTACATCCAGCCACCAGTTTACCTGCTGACTAAAAAGCCTATTAACTCAGTTGCAGATTTTGAAGGCCTGAAACTGCGTGCTCCGGGTGCCTACGGTAAGTTTGTTCGTAACCTGGGAGCATCACCGGTATCGATGACCTGGAGTGAGATCTATACGGGTCTGGCAACTGGCGTAATCGATGGTTCTATCGGTTCTAACCTTATTGACCACCGCGATGGTAACCACGTAGAGGTTGCTAAGTATATGTATCGTTTACCTTTAGCTGGTGCTCAGGTATTGCCTGTTGTGGTTAATCAGAAGGCCTGGAACAAACTGCCGGATGACCTGAAAGCGATTGTTAAAGCGGCAACGACGATCCATGCCCGTGAGCAGATGACTAAATCCCGTCTGTGGGAAGCGGAAGCGATTGCTGATATGGAAGCAAAAGGCATGAAATGGAGCCCACAACCAAGCGAAGCTGATAAAGCAGCCTGGAAAAAAGCCGGTGAGTCTCTGTGGGACGAGTATGCGAAAGCTGACAAATTCAGCGCAGAGCTGATTGAGATCCTGAAAAAACAGCAATAAGCTCTGAGTTTATTGGAATGTCAGGTTCCGTTGTTAAATAAAGGGCGTACTCCGCCCTTTATTTTTTATTGCAGGCATAGCGTTATGGTCAAAAAGATATTTATATTTTACTGCTCAGGGATTGATCGGTTGGTACGTTTTATAGGGAAAAGTGTTTCTGTTCTAATGCCTCTGTTGGCAATTGTTATCGCCTATGAGGTTGGCTCCCGATACCTCTTCAATCAACCTACGATTTGGGCTCAGGATCTCGCATTATTCTTTTTTGCGTATCTGGTTGGTCTGGGTGGTGCTTACGCCTATCAGAAAAAGACTCATATCAATGTAGATATCCTTTATTTGGCTGTATCACCTAAAACAAAGCGCATTTTTGATGTCCTGACGGGTATTCTCGCCGCATTTTTCATGTTCGTTCTGATGATGATTGCCTATGAAAAATTTGGCGAAGCCTTGCAGTTCAACTACCGCAAGATGAGTAACTGGGCCCCACATACTCATCATTTCTGGATGATGCTGGTGATATCCGGTGCGCTGATTACACTGCAGATCAGCAGCAATATGGTGAAAGATATCTATTACGTTATTGCGGGCCAGGCTTTGATTTCTGAGCCGGAAGAAGAGGACACAGAAGATGGGAATTGAGTTGCTCAGCGGTGTTCTGCTGCTCTGTATTCTGGTGAGTTTTGCCCTGGGTGCACCGGTTGGTTTTGCGCTGGGTGGTATCGCAATGGCTGTGGGCTATGCAACCTGGGGTGAAGGTATTTTCAATATCTTGCCCAATACCTTTGAGGCGACCCTGTTTAGTTTTATTCTGCTGGCGATCCCTCTGTATATCTATATGGGGCAGCTGCTGACCCGGTCAGGCATTGGCGATGCAATGTTCAATGCCAGCCAGCTGGTCATCGGTAAAGTACGCGGTTCACTGGCGATTAGTGTGATTGGCGTTTGCTCCATGATCGGTGCCATGGTAGGCATTATTGGGGCCGGTATTATGACCTCCGGCAGTATCGCTCTGAAACCGATGTTGGATCGTGGCTATGACAAACGTCTGGCTCTGGGCGTGATCATGGCAGGTGGTGGTCTGGGGATTCTGATACCACCCAGTGTGCCTATGATTATGTTTGCGGCTTCAACCCAGAACTCTGTGGGTAAGATGTTTATCGCGGCGCTCTTTCCTGCGCTGCTTGCCATTATTGTGATGGTGGCTTACATCCTGATCAGCTGCAAAATGAATCCGGATCGGGCCCCATTGGGAACCGGTGCGGAAGCCAAGATGACGCCGAAGGAGAAAGCACGTACCTTGCGTGATGGCTTTATGTCGGTTTTGCTGATCTTTGCTGTGCTGGGCAGTATTATCAGTGGTATTGCGACCCCAACAGAGTCCGGTGCCATCGGTGTTGTCGGGGCGATTATTCTTGCTTTTTTCTTTAAGCGCTTCCGTTTAGGCATGTTCAGAATGGCGGGTATGGAAACCGCAATGCTGGTTTCTGTGGCCATGTGGATCATTCTGGGTGCAACCCTGTTCAGCAACTTCCACCTGCTGATGGGCGTTCAGGATATGATTGCAGGTTTCACCAAAGATTTGGGATTACCACCGCTGGGTGTGATTATCCTGATGCAACTGGTGATGCTCGGACTGGGCTTTATCATCGACGAATTTATTATCGTGCTGATGTGTGCACCCTTGTTCACCCCCATCGTGGTTGACCTGGGCTTCGATCCGATCTGGTTCGGTATCCTGATGATTCTGAATATTGAGATTGCAGTTCAGACGCCGCCATATGGCTTTGCGCTCTTCTATCTGAAGGGGATTGCCCCTCCGGATGTCACCATGCTGGATATCTACAAATCGGTGACGCCTTTCATTTTGCTGAAACTAATGGTGCTGGTGATCTGTATGCTGAACCCGGATCTGGTGATGTGGCTGCCAAATAAGGTAATGGGGTAGATTATGTACAATACGGTATTGATCCCGATGGATCTGGAGCACGAAGATATGTTCCCTAAAGCGGTTGCCCTGGCGCAGCAGCTGATTGGTGATGAAAAGGGTGAGATCCACGCGGTTTATGTCGATCAGAACCTTGTTCACCACGGTAACTTCTCACTGTCGGAAGATACGGTGAAGCAGGCGCTGGGCGATATGAAGCAACAGGTGAAAAAACTGTTTAAAAAATATGTGCCTGAGCACCTGCGTGGCAAATGTCGGGTGAAATCCGGCGTAGTGTATGACACCGTGCTGGAAGAGGCGGATAAGGTTAAACCTGAGGTGATTATTGTTGCAGCAGGTCGTCCGGGTTTTTCCAGCTACCTGCTTGGCTCTAATGCTGAGAAGATTGTGCGTCATGCTAACTGCTCGGTGTTTGTCGTACGTGATGAGAAGAAGTGGTAACCCGCTTTTTTAGTCTGCACTGAAAAAAGGTCGCTTTTGATGCGGCCTTTTTTTATACAGGGTGTATTAGATTTTTTCTTTTCCCATCAAGTGTGTAGCATAAGAGCTATGTGACTTCCCCTTCACTCCCGGGAGACTTTGATGGATAACCTTAATCTTATTTTTCTTATTGCAGCCCTTTTGCTGTGCCTCAGTATTCTTGCCAGCCGAGTTTCGGCCAGTATGGGAATGCCTCTGTTATTTGTTTTTCTCGGTATCGGGATGTTGGCAGGTGAGGATGGCCTGGGCGGAATTAACTTCTCAGATTTTGAGTCAGCCTATGTGATCGGGCATCTGGCTTTGGCGATTATTCTGCTCGATGGGGGAATGAGAACCCGGATGACAACCTTTCGGGTTGGCCTCAGGCCAGCGTTATCGTTGGCGACATTAGGCGTGATCGTAACCAGTGGCTTAACGGGTGTACTGGCGATGTGGCTATTTGATCTTTCCCTGTTGGAGGGGTTGCTGGTGGGAGCCATTGTCGGGTCCACTGATGCCGCTGCTGTTTTCTCCATGCTGGGTGGTCAGGGAGTGCGCCTCAACGAACGGGTCAGTGCTACGCTGGAGATCGAGTCCGGCACCAATGACCCGATGGCCATTTTTTTAACGGTTACCCTGATTACCCTGTTGACGGAGCCTGATCCTGATGCATGGTCAGTTCTCTTTATCTTTGTGAAGCAGTTTGGCATCGGCCTGCCCTTTGGCTTGGTGGGCGGCTGGTTGTTCGCGCGTCTTTTGAAGCGGTTAAATCTGGCGCCGGGACTTTACCCGCTACTGGTTACCGGTGCAGGGCTTGGACTTTTTGCCGCTACTAATCTTCTGGGGGGCAGTGGTTTTATTGCGATCTACCTAGCGGGCCTTATTATTGGTAACAGTCGCTCGACGCACCTGCAGTATATATTGCCGGTTAACGATGGTCTGGCTTGGTTAAGCCAGATTGGCCTTTTCCTGATTCTGGGCCTCTTGGTGAGCCCTCATCAGATGTGGGCAATTGCGCTACCGGCAACGCTGCTTGCCTTGGGTATGATTCTGGTTGCCCGTCCTTTGGCGGTTTTTCTCTGCCTGAAGCCTTTTTTCCGTTTTAATATAAGAGAGCTAAGTTTTATCTCCTGGGTAGGGCTGCGGGGGGCTGTACCTATTGTATTGGCTATTTTCCCTGTGATTGCTCAGGTAGAGCAGTCTAATCTGTATTTTAATATCGCTTTCTATGTTGTCCTGATCTCGCTATTGATTCAGGGCAGTACGCTGCCTTTGGCGGCGCGCTGGCTGAAGATGGAGTTGCCGCCGGTTTTTGAACCGAAGCGGCGCACCCGGCTAGGCGTATATCCGGATACGGATTATGAACTGCTAACCTATCGTCTGAGTTCTGAAGCACTGAATAATGTCGAGCTGCGACGACTACGGTTTCCTTCCGGGGCTCGGATAGCAGCGCTCTTCCGCAATAAACAACTGGTGCACCCTTCCGGTAGCACGCGACTCCAGCAGGGGGATATGGTGTGTATTATCAGCCGTGAAGCAGATCTTCCTGCATTGAATAAGATGTTCGATGAGGCACCGAAAGTTTGCAAAGACAAAATTCGTAGCTTCTTTGGAGACTTCACATTAAGTGGTGACGCGCCCCTGAAAGACCTTGCTGCCTTGTATGGCCTGACCATCAGCCCTGATCAGAATGAGATGACGCTGGGTGAGCTGATGTGTTCCCGCTTTGGTGGTCACCCGGTAGTGGGTGATCAGTTTGAGTGGCACGGCATTCGCTGGATTGTGGTGGAGGTCGAAGGTGATATCATCACAAAAGTAGGCTTAAAGCCTCTTTAACACTAACACTTCAACGCCGGCTTCAATACAGAAAACAGAGGCTTAGCACGGAAGCCTTTCTTTGATAATCGCAATAGGGCTGAGGATATGGTGGTACATTAGCTCAGCGGCTCTGGCTTTATCCCGGTTGAGCAGAGCATCGACCAGCTCTGCATGCTCCTGGCGCTTTTCTTCCAGTGCGTTTTGAGAGAATACTGTTTGTTTCAGCCAGAGCTGACGGTAACGTTCCGCCTGATCCAGCAACGAGGCACGTAGTTCCAGAAGCTTGGAAGATCCACAGCCATTCACAATGGATTGATGAAAGGACTTGTGTCGACGATCCCATACTTCCAGCATCTCTTCCGGGGTATTGACCTCATTTACCCGTGACAGTTTATGGGCCTCGCCCAGAACCTCGGCTTCCCAGTTGTCGTCACCTCGCTCAACCGCCAAGCCGGTAATCAGGGCTTCCAGGTGGGCACGGGCATCGTAGATATCCGTCAGCTCCTCTTCAGACATCTCTGCAACACGGAAGCCTCGCTGACTGATCGCTGTGACCAGACGATCTGCCACCAGTTGTGACAGCGCCTCACGCATCGGCCCAGCACCAATCTCGTAATGGCTTTTCAGGTGGCTCATCAGCAATTTATCCCCAGGCTGATAGGCACCATTGATAATATCCTGCTTCAGCAAACGGTACGCAATGGTGGCCTGGTTAGCCTTGCCGCTTTCCATCTCTTTATCGGTAGCGCCGTAAGTTTGGCCACTGGTCTGTGTGCTGTTTATCACTGATGTTTTCATCTCTCAGGTTGTGTTCCCTAGGTTACGCGTGGGGTTATGCGTGCTGATGATTATAAACAGAGTCTCAGGCCTTACAACTCACCCTCTGTTTCTTTCCTGCCTGGAAACCCAATTTTATCTCTATTAGTAAAAAATGTAGATATTTTTATATAATGAATATATTATTCCTGTATCGAGGCATTTTAAGTGCCCCCAAGCTTCTGAGAATGGAGCTGAACCAAACGAAAACCCCTATTTGATAGCATCACACACTGCAGGAGCCACCCAATGAGCACTGTTATTGAACGTCATGGCCTGACCGCAGGCACCGAATATAAAGGCTTCACCGTATCTGTTTCTGAGCAGAGCAATGGACGTATCCTTGATCTGATCTTCAGTAAAGAAACTGTTGAAAAATTCCTGGCAGCAATCGAAGAGTGGCCGATTCAGGCGCTGGAATATAAGTCCTTCCTGCGCTTTCGTGTGGCTAAAGTGCTGGACGATCTTTGCGGTAATAAACTGCAGGCGTTTCTGGTTGATACGTTGACAGACCGTCAAACCGGCGCATTACTGATTAAACCTGAAGGCCTGGATGATGTATCTCAGGCTGAAGACATGGTGCGTTTCTGTACTGCCGTTGCGCATCTGATGGGGCGTTCTAACTTTGATGCGATGAGTGGCCAGTTCTACGCCCGGTTTGCCGTTGTTAATGTCGATAAGTCTGATAGCTATCTGCGCCAGCCTCACCGTGTAATGGAGCTGCACAACGATGGTACTTACGTTGAAGAAGATACTGACTTCAACCTGATGCTAAAAGTTGATGAGCAAAATATGGAAGGTGGTAACTCCCTTTTGTTGCACCTGGACGACTGGGAAGACCTGGAAACCTTCTCTACTCACCCTCTGGCTTATCGCCCGATTCGCTGGGCTGTACCGCCGAGTAAGAATATTTCTAAAGATATCTATCACCCGGTATTTGATCTGGATGTAGACGGCAAACCGATCACATCTTACATTGATCAGTTTGCGCAACCGGCTAACCTGGAAGAGGGTGTGTGGTTGTCTGAACTGGGTGAATCTTTCGAATCCAGTAAAGGTACTCAGTCCGTTCGTGTACCTGTAGGTAGTTTTCTACTGATCAACAACCACTTCTGGTTGCATGGTCGTGATAAATTCACGCCACACCCTGAGCTGCGTCGTGAACTGATGCGCCAGCGTGGTTATTTCACGCATAAGAAAACTCTGCGTAAGCCACGCCAGTAATCCGGTTAACGATTGATCTGTCAACGGTGAAACAACGTGGAAGTAAAAGCCGGAAACATGATGGTTTCCGGCAGACCGGAGGGTTATCCTTCGGTTCTTACCCTGCCTGGAAGCCCTTAGCTCCCGGCGGGGTAAATTGCCTTATAGACACTGCATTTCTGTAACGTCGGATTTCGCCTTACAGAAGCTATTCGCGCCAAGCGAGGAACAGAATGTACGATTACATCATCATTGGCGGCGGCATCGTCGGTATGTCTACAGCCATGCAACTACTGCAACAAAAGCCGGATGCCAAACTGCTGGTTCTGGAAAAAGAAGCTCAGGTAGCGAATCACCAGACTGGTCATAACTCAGGTGTGATTCACGCCGGTGTTTACTACACGCCGGGTAGCCTGAAGGCCAAATTTTGTCTGGAAGGTAACAAAGCGACTAAAGCCTTCTGTGACGAAAATAATATCCCTTACGATGAGTGTGGCAAGCTGCTGGTTGCCACTAATAATATCGAGATGGAGCGCATGAAAGCGTTATGGGAACGTACCGAGGCCAACGGCATCGAGCGTTACTGGCTGAACGCTGATGAACTGAAAGCGCGTGAGCCGAACATCACAGGTATCGGTGGGATTTTTGTGCCTTCCAGCGGTATTGTCAGCTACCGCCGTGTCACCGAAGTGATGGCAGATAAAGTCCGTGAAGCCGGTGGTGATATCGAATTTAACTGCGAAGTAAAAGCACTGAAAGAGAGCGACTCTGAGGTCGTTGTCACCACCAACCGTGGTTCCTTCACCAGTAAGTATATGATCTCCTGTTCCGGTCTGATGGCAGACCGCATCGTACGTATGCTGGGTATCAGGCCTAAGTTTAAAATCTGCCCGTTCCGTGGCGAATACTACCTGCTAAAACCGGAGCACAATCAGGTGGTCAATCACCTGATCTACCCGATTCCCGATCCAAGCATGCCGTTTTTGGGCGTGCACCTGACCCGTATGATCGACGGTACCGTCACCGTTGGCCCCAATGCGGTAATGGCCTGGAAGCGTGAAGGTTATAAGAAGACCGATATCTCGCTGAAAGACAGCCTCGAAGCGCTGACCTATCCGGGCATCCTGAAAGTACTGAAAGACAATCTTAAGCCGGGCCTGATCGAGATGAAAAACTCCATCTTTAAAGGCGGCTATCTGAAAGAAGTGAACAAGTACTGTCCGATCATCAGGAAGTCCGACCTGGGTGCTTATCCCGCGGGTGTTCGTGCCCAGGCAGTATCGGAAGATGGCAAATTGGTCGACGACTTTCTGTTTGTTAAAACCAAGCGCACCATCAACGTCTGCAACGCACCGTCTCCAGCTGCAACCTCCGCCATTCCCATCGGTAAGCATATTCTGGAAGAAGCGGAAGCGAACTTCGCTTAAGCGCATTTCAGACTGCAGATCTGTACACAGATTCTCAGTGTTGAAAGAGCCCCGTAACCGGCAACCGGTTGCGGGGCTTTTTTGTTGGTGAGTCCTGCTGTTAATGGATTTAATGGTTTGACAATATTCTGTTCTTTATATAGAACGTTCTATATAAAGAACAAATCGAGGTGTTTATGAACAGACCCGTTCTTAGCTCGCTGGGGAGAAATATCCAGAAACTGCGTCTAGCCAAAGAGCTATCGCTGTCTCAGCTTGCGCAAAATGCAGGACTTGCGAAGTCCAACTTGTCCCGAATAGAGCAAGGTAATGGGAATCCAACATTCGAAACTATTTGGCGCCTGGCGATCCAGCTCGACGTGCCCTTTGGTGACTTGGTAGCCAGTGAGGAGCCTCTGTTTGGAGAAAACGGTGTACAGGTACGCTTAATAGATCAAGGCGGCGACAATCCGCGTGTTGATGTCTATTGGATGTCTTGTGCGCCCAATACGGTTAAGCAATCTGAGCCACACCTTGCCGGTACAACAGAAACCCTGACGTTAGTCAGTGGCAAACTGCTGGCGGGTGAAAGCAATGATCTGCGTGATCTGGAGATTGGCAAAGCTTATACGTTCCCTGCAGACGTCCCGCACCACTATCAAACTGGCGATACCTGGGCAACCTTAATGATGGTGATTACCTATTCCAAACAGGATGTTCCCGTATGAGTAGTCTGACTCGTCAATTAGCAGGGGCACCTTGGCTGCAAGGCGTAAAAGACGCGATTCCGCTACTGGGTGGTTACATCCCTGTGGCGATCTCGTTTGGTCTTATTTCGATTCAGTCTGGTTTTAGCGTGCCGGAGACGGTCCTGATCTCCACTTTTATCTATGCAGGTGCATCTCAGTTTCTCTTTGTTGCCATGGCTGCTTCCGGAGCCCCCATGTGGCTGGTTGTTATCATGACATTACTGATTAACGCTCGCCATATTGTCTATGGCCCGAATCTCGCGCCTTACTTAAATGATGACAAAAGGTGGATTCCGTTAATGCATGGTTTGACGGATCAGATTTTTGCTCTGGCTCATGCCCGTTTGCCGCAGCTAGCGGAAAAGGAACGGCTGGGCTGGTATACCGGAGCAGCAGCTCTGGCCTGGTTCAGCTGGATTGGCGGTACTGCGCTCGGTGCCATTGCCGGTGGAGAGTTGACTCAGCGCTGGCCATTAATTAGTGAGGTATTGCCTTTTGCACTTCCTGCTTTGTTTCTGGTTTTAATTGTTCCCCGCTGCACAAGCTTGTTGTGGTCAGCCACCATCACCTTGTCTGCGGTTACCGCTTTAGTTTTGAAAATTACAGGGTATCCGAATATGGCTATTCCGTTAGCTGCGATTAGTGGTGCGATTTTATTTTACGCGCTGAAAAACCAACGCTTTTTGGGAGAGCATTAAGCATGGAAACCTCTATGTGGTTGGCACTTATCAGTATGGCGCTGGGTACCTATCTGCTTCGCCTTTTGCCATATCTCTGGATGAAGGGTGCTTTGATGAAGAAGCAGTTGGAGGGAGGTATTAACGCTATGCCATCCTGGATCACAATACTGGGCCCAATGATGATCGCCGCAATGTTTGGTACATCTTTAGCTCCTGCCCATCTTGATACCGTATCCTGGTTGGCAACGGCGGCTGGAACTCTCGCTACTTTTGCTGTTTGGGCGCGCACCCGATCCATGGGGCTACCTGTTTTATGTGGTGTTGCTACATTTGGAATGATCATGCTGTGGCATTAATAATAAGAAGTCACGGCAGAAGATCTTAGTTCACAAGCACTTGGGTAGGTGGTTTTTATTTATGGTGAATGCCTTGCTGCAAGTATATCTGGCTGGTTGTAAAGATAGATTAAGCCGCTTCTGATCTTGCTGGGTTAATGATATAACCTTAAGAATATTATGCCGTTTCCGGTGATTCTAGATTCTATAGTAAGCCCCGCATTACGGTCATATTGAGTCAGGTTCCAGTAGTTGAAATGGATACAGTGCTGTACCGACTGGGCCGGTGATAATTGCGTTTAAAATCAACAATAACTGGCAGGCCAGATGATGATCCAATCATTTTTAGGTAATAAGTTATCCCAGAAAACAGGTGTCTGTATTCTTTTGTTGTTCCTGGCCGCATGTGGTGGCGGTAGCTCCAATGACAGTGACACAGGCGATGAGCCTGCCACCGGTGACGTTGATACCGGTACGCCCTCAGGCTCCACAGCCGGTGTTCTGTGTGATTACAGTGATATTACCTATAACAGCCAACCTTCGCTGACGTATACCAGTACCTCCACCTGGACCTGTACCGATACTACACGGGAGTTGACGGCTAACGGCATACCAGACCACGAAGTGGGCACTTTTCCAAACCCGAATAACCCCAATGTTATTTCTGAGCAGGTTGTTTCAGCCAGCTATACACTCCAGCCGTCAGAAACCTCTACACCAACAGAGCTGGGTGGCCCTCGTGGGGCAACAGGCTATGTGCTAAATGGTGTAAAAATTGATGCCAGCACTGCAGGTAGTTGCGATGATTCCGGTTCCTCCTGCAGTCTGATTGATAACTCCGGTAACTGGAACATAGAAGCTCTGGGGCAGACCAGTTTCGACTTTGGGACCGACGAGAATAACGCTCATGTTCAACCGGATGGTGCCTACCACTACCATGGTATGCCAGAAGGCTTTATTGCCAAGCGCGGTGGTAATAGCTCCACTATGACTCTTATCGGCTGGGCCGCTGACGGCTTTCCCATCTATGCCAGGTACGGATATAGCGTGGCTGATGATGCCAGCTCTGAATTGAAGGTTGTGACGGGTAGCTATCAACTGGTTAGTCCTGTCAGTGCTTCAAGGCCGTCAACCGATACTTATCCTCTTGGTACTTTTCAGCAGGATTGGGAATATGTTGCAGGCTCCGGTGATCTGGATGAGTGCAATGGTCGCGTCGGCGTTACACCTGAATTTCCGGATGGTATCTACCATTACTATGCCACTGATACCTATCCTTACTTCCAGCGCTGCGTAAAAGGAGAGGTAACGGTCTCAGGGGAATTATTACCTCCTCCATCTTTCTAATGCATGCTTTTGGGAATGCTTAGTATGAAAAAGTTAACGGCTGGTCTGTCAGTTTTTGTCTCCGCTATTGTTGTCGTATTGGCTCTTTCTGCTCCTGCTGCAGCTCACCTGATGGTGGCGGGGCACGGTACTTTGAATATCGTAAATAACAACGTATTTATGGTGTTGTCATTACCTCTGTCGGCATTTGAAGGTATCGATGATAATGCTGATGGTGAAATTGATCTGACAGAGTTTAATCGCCACCAGGCCGCTGTCATCAAAACCGTTAAGCAACATGTATCGCTCCGGGATAAAAGTCGAGCGCTTCTCCTTGAGGATGTCTTACTTTCAGCTGAGAAGGCCCATGATCACAACGGCCATCACCATAATCAGATTTCCGAAGTGATTGTGATGGGACGCTTTACACTGGGCGCGGTTCATCCACCACTGAGCTTTCATGTGGGTATTTACGGTGAGGGAGAGACTGGCCAGGTGCTGAATATTACAGCCTCACATAAGGCTGAGAATCTGCGTCACAAGTTTCAGTTAACACCAGAGCAGCCGACAAGACGACTGTTTCCTTAAGGGGCTGACAAGGGAGTATACGTTTATCTTTTGTTGACCTTTTTCAGATTGTCGGTCTGAATAACCCGTTCTGCGTAAAATGCTTCTGAATCAATCCTGGTGCAGGCAACCTCAGCCGAAACGTCAGAGCTCTGCGAACTCTTAAGCGGACTGTCTGTGACCTGTGCGTCACTCTGATAATCCTTCGTTATAGAAAATATATAATTCATATATTGTACTTATCGTCCTTCCCTCGCTAACGTCGTCATATCAGATCTCTCTATCAAATCTCGTAAACGAATAATTCTAAAAGCCAAAGAAAGACAGAGGTTACTAACATGAGCCAACGCGCCGCATTTAATTGGGAAGACCCGTTTAATCTGGATCAGCAACTTACGGAAGAAGAGCGCATGGTGCGTGATATGGCCCGTGAATACTGCCAGAACAAGCTTCAGCCACGGGTGCTTGAAGCAAACCGTAATGAGATCTTCCATCGTGAAATTATGAACGAGATGGGTGAAATGGGTCTTCTGGGCAGCACTCTGCCGGAAAAATATGGTTGTGCGGAAGTCAATCACGTTTGTTACGGCCTTGCGGCGCGTGAAGTAGAGCGCGTAGACAGCGGTTACCGCTCTGCGATGAGTGTGCAGTCTTCTCTGGTGATGCACCCGATTTACGCTTATGGCTCTGAAGAGCAGCGTGAGAAGTATCTACCAAAACTGGCCACTGGTGAATGGGTGGGTTGTTTTGGTCTGACCGAGCCGGATGTGGGTTCTGATCCGGGCGGAATGAAAACCCGCGCCGAGCGTGTTGATGGTGGTTTCCGTGTGACTGGCGCAAAAATGTGGATCACGAACTCGCCAATCGCTGATGTGATGGTGGTATGGGCGAAGCTGGATGGTGAGATTCACGGCTTTGTCCTTGAGCGTGGTATGGAGGGCCTGACCACGCCTAAAATTGAGGGTAAGTTCTCCTTGCGCGCATCGATTACCGGCGAAATCGTTATGGACAATGTCTTTGTACCGGAAGAGAACCTGTTGCCAAACGTAAAAGGTCTGAAAGGCCCGTTCGGTTGTCTGAACAAAGCCCGTTACGGTATCGCCTGGGGTGCTTTGGGTGCGGCGGAATTCTGCTGGCATGCAGCACGTCAGTACTCGCTGGATCGTATCCAGTTTAATCGCCCCTTGGCGGCAACTCAGTTGGTACAGAAAAAGCTGGCGGATATGCAGACTGAAATCACCCTGGGTCTGCAGGGCTGCCTGCAGGCGGGCCGTCTGATGGATGAGGGTAACTGCCCGGTTGAGCTGATCTCTCTGATTAAGCGTAATTCCTGCGGTAAGTCTCTGGATATCGCTCGTGTTGCCCGTGATATGCACGGTGGTAACGGTATCTCTGATGAATTCCACGTGATCCGCCACGCGATGAACCTGGAAGCAGTGAACACCTACGAAGGGACTCACGATATTCACGCCCTGATTCTGGGACGCGCCCAGACGGGTATTCAGGCGTTTGGCTAATTCAGTCGCACCCAACTCCTGTGTGAAGCACACTCTGTGTCTTACGGTTAGAGATCCGGGCGGTGTTCGGTCGTCGTCATCGCCCTTAGCTTGCTAGACTAACCGTACTTTTAACCTGCCCTTTGCGGCAGGTTTTTTTTCGTTTGGAGGATCCTATTCGGAGTCGGACTAATGGCTTGATAGGCCATCGTAGCAACATTGCCAACGTTCTGATTTTTAAAGGGAAGGGCTTTAAAAGCGTTAGATGATAGGACGTACCTGTGATGCCGGTACGTCCTTTTCTGGAAGCAGTGTGATGTCTTAGCGGAAAGACTCAACCGGCCAGCCGTTTTGCCGGGCTTCTGCTAGCAGGCTCTCATCAGGGTCAATTGCTACCGGCTTACCGACTAAGCGTAGTAGCGGTAAGTCGTTGTGAGAGTCGCTGTAAAACCAGGTTTCGGTCAGATCAAAGTCTTTGTCTTTCAGCCAGCTGTTCAGGCGGACGACTTTACCTTCTTTAAAGCTGGGAACTCCGGCTACTTTACCGGTGTAACGGCCATTGATCTGTTCAGGCTCAATGGCAATCAGTTCGTGTACTCCCAAGCGCTCTGCAATGGGCTCAGTGATAAAGCGGTTGGTGGCAGTGATGATCAGAATGTAGTCACCCTGTTCACGGTGCCAGTCCAGTTTGGCGAAGGCTTTATCCAACAGAATCGGCTCAATCTTCTCCTGCATAAACTGGTTATGCCACTGATGCAGTTGTTCTGGCTTATGCTCTGCCAAGGGGGCCAGTGAGAAATTAAGATATTCCATGATATCCATGGTGCCGTTCTGGTATTGCTCGTAGAACCGGTCGTTGGCCTCTTTATAGAGCCTGGCATCAACAATGCCTTTTTCTGTCAGAAACTCTCCCCAGGCATGATCACTGTCACCGGCGATAAGGGTGTTGTCCAGGTCAAAAATAGCCAGATTCACGTTTTGTTCTCCAGTCAGCATAGGGCGGGTGTCAGGTTAAAATATGAGGTAAAGCCTTTGAAGGTACCAATTATCCCAGAGCCCGGAAGCTTGTAAAGGATTGTTCTGACAGGATTGATTTGCTAAAGCAATGGGGCTGTTGTCTGATTGAAGAACTCAGGTGCTTTGTGAAACAATAGCCTCAATATAAATATAAGGTGATCTGCGTGATTGATGCTGATGGTTACCGGCCCAATGTCGGTATAATCTTGACGAACCAATATGGGCAGCTGCTGTGGGCACGCCGTGTGGGTCAAGACGCATGGCAGTTTCCGCAAGGTGGGATCAAAGAACATGAGACACCTGAGCAGGCCCTATATCGAGAGTTAAAAGAAGAGATTGGCTTAAACGCTGATGATGTTCATGTGCTCGGTTGTACCCGAGGGTGGTTGCGCTATCGGTTGCCGCGCAAAATGATCCGTCGCCACAGTAAGCCTTTATGCGTTGGTCAAAAACAAAAGTGGTTTTTGTTGCAGCTTCGCTGTGCTGAAAACAGCATCTGTGTTGATCATACACCCTCGCCGGAATTTGACGGCTGGCGTTGGGTCAGTTATTGGTATCCACTTGGTCAGGTAGTTTCTTTTAAGCGGGAAGTGTATCGCCGAGCGTTAAAGGAGCTGTCACACCGTTATAACAGAAATCTGTTTACACCATTAACCGTTGATACTCGTCAGGACAAATACCTGTCTGACAAGCCCATTTAAGGAAAGGGGAGACTATGCTCAAAACCTTGCAGCGCATTGTTCAGGAAGTGAACTCAGCCAGAACACTGGATGAGACGCTTTCCATTATTGTGCGCAGGGTTCGGCGGGCGATGAAAACGGATGTTTGTTCGGTGTATCTGCTGGACCAGAACCAGCAGCGTTATGTTCTGATGGACAGTATGGGCCTCAAAAAAGAGTCCATTAAACAGGTTTCTCTAAGCGCCGGACAGGGGCTTGTTGGTTATGTTGGTGAGCGAGAGGAGCCCGTTAATCTCGATGATGCGACCCAGCATCCGAACTATGTGTATCTTGCGGAAACCGGTGAGGAAAAATTCCATAGTTTCCTTGGTGTGCCGATTATTCACCAGCGTCGCATTCTTGGGGTTATCGTTGTTCAGCAACAGGAAAAGCGCCGCTTTGATGAAGGTGAAGAAGCTTTTCTGGTGACGGTTTCTGCCCAGCTGGCAGGCCTGCTGGCACATTCATTGGCGACAGGCTCCTCCAGTCTGTCTGGTCTTGCCCAGAACAATATCCATGGTAGCTGTTTTAAGGGCGTAGCCGGTACATCCGGTATCGCTATTGGCTCTGCTGTGGTTATTCTGCCGGTGGCGAACCTGGATACAGTGCCTGATAGAGTACCAGAGGATCCGGAGTTCGAGATTGAACAGTTCCGTAGCGCTTTATCTGCGGTACGTAATGATATTCATGAAGTTAATCGTCGTCTGGCCCAGCGCCTGAGTGAGGAAGAGCGGGCGCTGTTTGAGGCGTATCAGCGCATGCTGGACGACAGCGCTCTTGGCCAGGAGGTGATCAATAAAATTGGTGAGGGAAACTGGGCGCAGGGGGCGTTGTGTCAGGTTGTGACCCGCCATGCCCGTTTTTTTGAACTCTCTCAGGATGACTATCTGAAAGAGCGAGCTACTGATATTCGCGACTTGGGCCGGCGTGTTCTGGCATACCTGCAGAAGGTTGATCAGGATGAGGTTGAGTACCCGCAGAAAGCGGTTTTAGTCAGTGAGGAAGTGACTCCTGCCATGCTGGGTGAGATTCCGAAAGAGAAGTTGGCTGGCCTGGTTTCTGTTCAGGGTTCCAGTAACTCGCATGTAGCTATTCTCGCCCGGGCGATGGGTATCCCCGCGGTGATGGGAACGGTAGATCTGCCCCTGGGCTTGCTTAATGGGCAGTTATTGATTGTCGATGGTTATCAGGGGGTTGTATTTAATAATCCGAGCGATGAGCTTCAGATTCAATATGGCAACCTGATGCGGGCAGAGCAAAAGCTCCAGAAAGGCCTGGAAGATCTGGCGGGTTTGCCCAGCGAAACTCTGGATGGCTTCAAGATGCCTCTGATGGTGAATACCGGGCTTGCCCAGGATATCACTCACTCCCTGAATCATGGTGCAGAAGGGGTTGGCTTGTTCCGTACTGAAGTGCCCTTTATGGTCAGTGAGCGCTTTCCATCAGAAAGTGAGCAACAGGCTGTTTACCGTGAACAGCTGGAGGCCTTTTATCCACAACCGGTTACCATGCGCACATTGGATATTGGTGGTGATAAGGCGCTGCCTTACTTTCCGATCAATGAAGCGAATCCCTTTCTGGGCTGGCGCGGCGTTCGTGTCACCCTGGATCACCCTGAAGTTTTTCTTGTTCAGGTTCGGGCCATGCTGCGGGCCAGTGAGGGCTTGAATAATCTGAATATCATGCTGCCTATGGTTTCAAATCTGAGGGAGGTTACAGAGTCCATTACGCTGATCGAGCGTGCGTATAAAGAGCTTTGTGAAGAAGGACTGAAACTGGAGCGGCCAAATATCGGCGTTATGATCGAAGTACCGGGTACTATTTACCAGGTGCCTCAAATTGCCCGGTTGGTAGATTTTTTATCTGTGGGCAGCAATGATCTGACCCAGTATTTGTTAGCTGTAGACCGTAATAATCCCCGGGTTGCTGATCTGTACAGTAGTTTCCATCCCGCGGTGCTCAATGCTCTGAATACCATTGCCCGTGCGTGCCATGGTAATCGTTGTAGTTTGAGTCTTTGTGGTGAGTTAGCCGGTGACCCTCGTGGGGCCGTGCTGTTAATGGCGATGGGATACGACGCGTTATCGATGAATGCCGTCAACCTGCCCAGAGTGAAGTCAGCGATCCGCAAGCTGCGGAAAACCGATGCTGAAAACTTGCTGGATCAGGTGTTGCTATTGAATACCTCAGAAGAAGTTGTTGCCAGTATGGCTGAAACCATGAGTGAGCTGGGGCTTAGTGCTTTGCTGCAACCTACACTTGCATTGAGCGAGCCCGGTTCAAAGGCGGTTTAAGATAATCTGAGAGTCCGGGTATTCAGAGATTCTTTTTCTTTGCTGCGATTAACAGCTTTTCGACTTGCTCAGGTCCCGGTAGGCGGTCTTTATTGTAGATATCATCCCGCCACTGGATATGGCCTTCTTTATCCTGCCAGGCGGTCCAGTACATTAGGTAAACCGGAAGATACGGCTTCATTTTCAGGTAGCGCTCTTCTTTGGAACGCAGAACATCCTGCACACGCCTCCTGTTCCAGCCCCAGGGTTCCTGGGCCAGCAAACGGTCAACCAGTGACAGAGCATCTTCAAGCCGGACACAACCGTTACTCATCGCCCGTTCACGACGACTGAAAAGATGCTTTGCAGGAGTATCATGCATGTAAATCGCTTTGTTATTGGACAGCCGGAACTTTACATAGCCCAGTTGATTATACTCTCCCGGCAGCTGTACAAACCGATAAGGAAACTGGTCAGGGTTGTCTGAAAAGTCATTGAAGTTAATCTGTTCCACAGGGACTTCTTTGGCGGGGGAACTCCAGCCATCGACAATCTGCATTTCGCGGCTTTTCAGGTAGTTCGGGTTTTTTTTGATTCGGGGCAGAATACTTTTAACACCGATGCTTTGAGGGATATTCCAACGGGGGCTGAGAATCACTGAGGTTAACATCTGCTTCATAATGGGAGTGCGATGCTCTGGCGAGCCTACGATAACCCGCATCTCCATTGTTGGTTTATTTTCCTCTATCAGCTCCAGTTTATAGTCCGCCATATTAATCATCATATAGCGATTACCTAACTGCTCGGGCAGGTGATAGAGTCTGCGAAAGTTATGGGCAAGCCTGAGTACCCGGTTTTCCGGTGGCAGATTGAGTACCCGACGGGTTTGCAAACCTATGATGCCGTCTATCGTCTGTCCATGCTGGGCCTGAACCTTTTTAACGGCCCCGACCAGCTTATCGTCATAGCGTCCGGGAATAACAGGACTGTAATCCATTGGAAGAACCTGTAAGCGCTGCAGTTGCTCAATTAATACCGGCATCCAGCTTTCCCGAATCATTCCGGGCGCAAGATGCTTATCAACCGGCAACTGTGGCCAGGGAGTGAGCTTTTGCTGTTGCCAGTAATTCAGTGCTTCCAGCAGTACTGGTATTTGGCTGTTCTTTGGGTAGAGCGCTTTAATTTGGCGTTGCAGATACTTCTCCCGCTGATCGCCCGGCAGCGCTGATGCGGTTTTCAGCTCCAGCTGAAGATCGTTCATCCAAGGCTTGGCTTTAGATTCAAAACTATTCAGGGCAACGCCACCATAACGGTACTCCTGATGATCATCATCTTCGTCGGCCTGAATAAAGCGTTGTGTGGCAATGTCATGGCGTAGCCGGGCATACATCTCGCTATAGAGTAAGTCTGTTGCTAACAGGTACCGGGGAAGGGGAAGCTCCAGAGGTTGTTGCTGTAAGGCCAGAAAATTCTGATAGGGCTGCAGCCAGGGGTGGGGTTGTCGCGGAAGATCCATGGCCGCAAAAACTTTAACCAGTCGGGTCAGCTCGTTAGCTGCAGCCCCGGGCTCTCCGGAAGCGTTCAGCCAAATATGCTTAAAATCATTATCCAGGTAGGCTGGTGCAATCTGAGGTGCAAAGTCCGCTTTGGTATTATCAAACCGGCTATGCAGGGTGACACCAATCCAGGCGCTTTCGACAGGAGCAGGCTGGTGTTGCTCCGGAGCTATCAGATTGGCCTTTACGGTCTGAGCTGACAGCAGTGATAACAGACCGACAAGCAACAGTATGATGCGGTTTAAGGGGCGGTTGCCTGATGGGGTGAACAGGTGAAATCTGGTCAAGAGACTGCCCTTTGAAACGGTCACGGTTTTTGGATTAATACTCTGCTCAGTCACAGACAGACCAGAGTTCTTACCCCTGTTTGTCCGCAGGGGTGCCAGATTTGTTCCATTATTGTTTGTTGGCCGGAGTTGTTGCGGATCAGTATTGTACTGGCCCTTGTCCCATAGTCCATACTGGAATTTATAAAAGATGGAGATAGAAAGCGTTCTTTATCTAAACCTATGCCCGTGTCCGGTAGTTCGTGATCTGCAGCTTCTTCACTATGAGTGATAATTGGCAAAAGATGCTCTTCGTTGAGGATGTGAGGCGCATGGCCTTTATTCGGTGAGGTTTCCCGCTCAGCTAGCGAGGCGATAAACTCAGTCATTAGCTGTTTGCTTTGTCGGACCTTTGGCCAGTCTGTATCCAGGCGGTGGTTGCTTAAACCATAAATACCCGCCGGCAGATGAGGTTCAAAACCGTAGTAAGGAATGCCCTCTTCAGTGCTAAATCGATTGCAGCCATACCCCATCGTTTTGCCATTACTGACCAGTAGGTTGAATCCGCCGGTATCCATGGCTATATCGGCAAGCTCTTCGAGATAGCATTCGGGTGACATAGACCCTTCAAGAAAATTCTGGCAAAGCTTGCCCCGGCTCAGAGGGTAGCGGTTATGCATATCTGTAGCCTGACGAAAATTGGTGACAGCAGCAAAACGACCGGATTGTGTAATACCGAGCCATGTTCCGCCAGCCTGAAGGTCCCGGCCTGCGATAATGTTGCTTTTTTCCCAATATGCCAGCTCTGATGTTGGTCGTTGATAGAACTCATCTCTGTTGGCTGCAACCACTAAGGGAAAATGTCGATTCTTTTGCCATGAAAAAAGAATAATACACATGCTGGATTTCCGTTTTATAAAGCTCAGAGTGCGAGCCCGTAAGGTTTTCAGACTAAAATGCAGGGATGAAATCTCCTTGCCAGACAGTGTATGATACTTTCTCTCCAGAAATGAATTCTGCCAGCAAGTTTATTCAGGGACGCTCATGACAGAAACTGAACTTCCATTGCGTATATCGCTGAAAACATGGATCTATAAAACGTACATGCGTGCGGGGATGATTCAGCTGATATTAGTCAATGCGGCTTTTCTGTTTGCGCTTCTCGGGGCGTTTTTTTTGTTGGGACTCAATCAGCAAAATGCCGCAAAAAAGGAATACGAGCAGCAGCTGATCGCAGCCCTGCAGTCGAAGACTGATTGGGTCAATGCTCAACTAAGTTCTGTGCAGAGTCAGCTACATGTGTTGCGTCGCCAGACAGCGCGTACTCTTACCTCAGGTCTGCCCGGTGATCTGCGTACTCCTCTTGGGCTAACCCAGGATAATGTGCTGATGAAGCCAGTGGACGACGGTGGTGTTGCCGTTTACTACTCCACGAAATCCCGTGATCTTTCTTCCCGTGAGACAAAGGCCCGTCAGTTATTGCCGCTGAGCTACCTGTTTGCCGACCTTCAGCAGGCCAACCCTTTGGTTAAGCAGGTTTATCTGAATACGCCGGATCAGCTCAACCTGCTCTATCCTTACCGGGATGTGCATGAACAGTTTGCCCCTGATCTGGATCTTACATCTTTCAGCTTCTACTATCTGGCTGATAAAACTCATAATCCCCAGCGTCAACCTGTCTGGACGGATGCTTATCTGGACCCTGCCGGTTTAGGCTGGATTATCTCGTATATCGCTCCTGTCTATAATGGTGACAGCCTTGAAGCGGTTGTGGGGCTTGATCTGACCGTAGAAGCTCTGATCAGCCATCTGTTTGCTTTGCCTCAGCCGTGGTCTGGTTACGCGATTCTGGTTGGTAAAGATGGCAATATTCTGGCCTTGCCGCCGGAAGGGGAGGAGGACTTTGGTCTTAAAGAGTTGACTGATGGGCAGTACAGCTTCCGTCATGTGACGACCAATGAGTTTAAGCCGGAGTTGTTCAATCTTTATAAGCGCCCCGGAATGGCAGACCTTTCCCGTCTGGTGGCACACCAGCAGGCCGGATTGGCTCAGGTTAACCTGAGTGAACCGAGTGTTGTGGCCTGGAATACTGTGCCTCTCACCGGATGGAAACTGTTAGCGGTAACCCCGGAGCGGGCGTTATATGTGGGGGCTGATAATTTTGCAGATTATCTGCAGGATATTGGTCTGCTTGTGCTTTTGTTGATTCTGATACTTTTTGCTCTGCACCTGGGCGTTCACAGAGCCCGGAGTCATAAGCTTTATCGTCAGATCCAGGGGCCTTTGGAGTACTTTGATGATGTTGCCCAAGCCTCCCTGGAGGGAAAGGCATTATCGAAAAAAGATCTGAACAGTTCGGTGGAAGAGATTCATAGCCTGGCAGGGCTGATACAGCGCCTTGTGCTTGAAAACGATAATCTTAAGCAGGGAATGGCACAATATCAGGCTAACTGCCATAAGCTGAATGACTACTTTCGTAATCTGCTCAACACCATCCCGCTTCCTGTCTTTGATACCGATGGTGAGTTTCGGATACAAGGGTGTAACCGTGCCTTTGAAAGCTTCTTTGGTAAAACGGAGGAGGAGCTTCGGGGGCACCTGCTGACAGAGTTTATCCCTGTAACACCTATGGATGAAGGGACTTTTGTTAAAGAGCTGGTACTGGCCAGTGTGGATGATAAAAACCATCCTGTATCGGTTGTTCTGTCCCGTTCATCGGATTCGGCACGCAGCCGTGATGCCCGGGGCCGTACCTTAGTGGGGCTGCTGTTTGATCTTTCTGAGCAGTATCAGATCCGTGATCAGATGAAATTTGACCGTGACCGGGCGCTTGAGGCTTCAAAGCTACAGACTGAGTATCTCCAGGCGATGCGCCGTGAGCTGGAAAAACCCTTACAGAGTATTCTGAGTCTTACGGAGCAGATTCAGGCGCAACCGGAGCAACGTGAGCGCTTGAGTTTACAGTTGAAAGAAAAGGTTGGTGCGCTTATGTACCTTACCCGGGATAACTGGCTGACCGGATCTGCAGAAACCAATGAAAAGCCGAAGCGAGGAAGTCAGTCGCAGGCCCAGGTTCTTGTGGTTGATGATGGCCCTGTAAATACCATGCTGGCAAAATCAGCCCTGCAAAAAGTGGGTTATGATGTCGATGTGGTCAACAGCGGGCAGGATGCACTTGAACAGATGCTTGAAAAAAATTATCAGGTTGTTCTGATGGATATTTTTATGCCAGATATGGATGGTATCGAAACTACTATCCGTTGGCGGGAACGAGAGAAAGCGATGCAGTTGCAGCCCGCAGCAATTATTGCGGTTACAGCAAATGTTCTGGAAACGGAACGGCAACGCTTCTTTGAAGCAGGCATGAATGAATATCTTGCTAAGCCTTACCACCCCTCCGAGCTTCGTTCCCGGGTGGATCATTGGCGTCAGCAATATGAAGAAGGACGTGTGCCCTCCTGAGAGGCTGGTCGGATAACAGATGTATAATGTTGGCAGCGGGCAGGTACCTGCTGTCTTTTTTTATGGAGTGAGCTGGCTTTATGGTAACGCTTTTAATGTATGTGGTTTTAGGGGGGGTTGCCGGAACGTTGGCAGGGCTTTTTGGCATAGGTGGTGGTCTGGTCATTGTGCCGGTGCTGGTATTCAGTTTTGCTGCCCAAGGGATCTCCTCTGAAGTACTGACCCATCTCGCGGTGGGTACATCTCTGGCAACTATTGCCGTGACGTCTGTCAGTTCTATTAAGGCGCATCACGGGAAAGGGGCTGTACGTTGGGACTGGTTCACAGGGATTGCCATTGGTATCGTTTTTGGTACGGTGCTGGGAGTTAAAACTGCGGGTATGATGAGTGGTGAATTACTGCAGAACGTCATTGGTATTTTTGCGGTTTTGATTGCTGTTCAGATGGGGTTTGGACTGAAACCTAAGCCGGGACGAACCATTCCCGGACGACCTGGTCTTATAGGGACTGGCGGTTTTATCGGCTGGGCTTCCGCCATTTTTGGTATTGGTGGAGGCTCTTTGACGGTGCCTTTTTTGAGCTGGTGTAATGTTAAGATGCAGACTGCCGTCGCGACTTCTGCTGCGGTGGGTTTGCCCATTGCAGTAGTGGGTGCTCTGGCAAATATCGAAGAAGGTTGGGGAAACCCTCTGTTACCTGAATATGCAACGGGTTATGTGTACTGGCCAGCATTTATCGGGATCGTCTCTACCAGTGTTATTTTTGCTAAAGTAGGCGCAAAACTGGCTCATAGTCTGCCTTCTGATACTCTGAAGCGCATCTTTGCCATATTGTTGTTACTGATCGGCATCCGCTTTTTACTGAGCTAGCTTATTCAAAGCAGACGTTAAGGTTTATTCATGCTGCAATACCCACAGATTGACCCTGTACTGGTGGCGATAGGCCCCCTGAAAATTCACTGGTACGGCCTTATGTACCTGATCGGCTTTGCCGGAGCCTGGTGGCTGGCTAAGCAGCGTGCGCATCGTCTGGGCTGGAGCCGTGATGATGTTGGTGATCTGATCTTCTACGGTGCCGTAGGAGTGGTGCTCGGCGGCCGGTTTGGCTATGTCTTCTTCTACAATTTTGACCGCTTTCTGGCCGATCCGCTCTGGTTGTTTCAGGTCTGGGAGGGTGGCATGTCCTTCCACGGCGGTCTTTTGGGTGTGATTGTTGCGATGATTATTTTTGCCCGTCGCATGCAGGCCAATATGCTGACAGTTACTGACTTTATCGCCCCGCTGGTGCCCATTGGACTTGGTGCTGGACGTGTAGGGAACTTTATCGGTGGTGAGCTTTGGGGCCGCCCAACTGATCAGCCCTGGGGTATGGTCTTTCCCCATGTGGATAACCTTGCACGCCACCCATCCCAGCTGTATCAATTTGCACTGGAAGGTATCGCTTTGTTTGTTATTCTGAATCTGCTGGATCGGAAAAGACCTGCCAGAGGTGTTATCTCCGGTGCCTTTCTGATGTGTTACGGTATTTTCCGTTTTATGATGGAGTTTGTCCGTCAGCCTGATGCTCATCTCGGTTTTGTGGCTTTTGACTGGCTGACGATGGGACAGCTGCTGTCGCTGCCTATGGTTCTGGTTGGTTTTGCGTTGGCGGCCTGGGGCAGAAAGCAGGCGTGCTTTGATCAGGTTAAACACTGATAGGAAACTTTAATACTGCGGTTTAGCAGAGCTGTATTTATTAGACACTTCTGGCTGCAATTGGTGTATTGGTGGCGTAAACTGCCAGCCTTTTTATTTCTGAATTTTTGGAACCGTTATGCAGCAGTATCTTGATCTCAGTCGTCGCATTGTTGAAGAGGGTATCTGGGTTGATAACGAACGCACCGGCAAACGCTGCCTGACCATTATCAATGCCGACCTGGAATATGATGTGGAAAATAATCAGTTCCCGCTGATTACTACCCGAAAAAGTTTTTGGAAGGCTGCTATTGCTGAGCTTTTGGGTTACCTGCGCGGCTATGACAGCGCAGCACAGTTTCGTGCTATCGGCTGTAACACCTGGAATGCGAATGCCAATGAAAACCCCAGCTGGCTGAACAACCCTCACCGTAAAGGGGAGGACGATATGGGGCGCGTGTATGGCGTTCAGGGCCGGAGTTGGGCGAAACCCGATGGTACTTATCTGGATCAGCTGAAAAAGATTGTGGATGATCTGCGCCGTGGGCTGGATGATCGGGGCGAGATTCTGAATTTTTATAATCCCGGTGAGTTCGAGATGGGGTGTTTACGCCCTTGTATGTACAGCCATCATTTCTCGTTACTGGGTGGCAAGCTGTACCTGAATAGTACTCAGCGCAGCTGTGATGTTCCTTTAGGTCTGAACTTTAATCAGGTGCAGGTATTTACCCTGCTAGCACTAATGGCGCAGATTACCGGCCACAAGCCCGGCAAGGCATACCATAAAATTGTTAATGCCCATATTTATGAAGATCAGCTGGAGCTGATGCGGGATGTTCAGTTAAAGCGGGAGCCGTTCCCGTCGCCGCAATTAAAAATTAACCCTGAGATTAAAAGCCTGGAAGACCTGGAAGCCTGGGTATCTCTGGATGATTTTGATGTGGTTGGCTATCAGTATCATGAAGCGATTCAGTATCCGTTTTCGGTGTAATTCTTTACCGGTCAGTGACTCTGCGTACTGATCGGCCTGTGTGTGTGAGAGATCAAGATATGTCTTTAGAACTGGATGCCCCAGTTGCCCTGATCTGGGCGATGGCTGAAAACCGTATCATCGGTGTTGATAATAAGCTGCCCTGGTATTTGCCAAAGGATCTGCAATTCTTTAAGCAGTGTACTTGGGCGAAGCCTGTGATTATGGGACGTAAAACCCACGAATCGATAGGGCGGCCGCTGCCGGGACGTACTAATATTATTGTTACCCGTGATGCTGACTTTACTGCAGACGGTTGTGTGGTGGTTCATTCGCTGGAGGAAGCTCTGGAGCGTGCAGATCAGCAGTGCCTGATTGATGGTGGCGAAGAGATTGTTGTTATGGGGGGCGCTGAGATCTATAAACAGGCGCTGCCATATGCCAGTAAACTCTATATTACTAAGGTGCATGCCGCAGTTGATGGCGATACTTTCTTCCCGGACTATGATGAAAGCCTGTGGCAGGAAGTCTCCCGCGAAGAGTGCGAAAAGGAAGGCACGGGCGAATATGATTATGGCTTTTATATTTATCAGCCAGCAGGGTAACATGGCGTAACGGCCTGCATGGCCGACTAAGAAATAAAGGATAGGGTATTTCCCATGCCAAGTGATTCATCAGCCAACACATTAGATCACCTGTTCAATGAACTGAATGAGCGTGCGGATAATAGTTTTCAGGCTTTGAGAAGTCATCATCAGAAAATGACAGAGCTAAATCAGCTCTGCAGAGAGCTTAAGGCTCAAAACCAGAGCTTACAGGAGCGGTGTGACTATCTGGAGTGTACTCTTGAAGATACGAAAGCAGAGCTGGGTGCTGCTCAGGAATCTGCTCTTCAGGCTGATGCTTCGGCAGCCGTGAGCTCGGCTCTGTCTGAGCACCGTGAGGAAGACGGCACAGAGCGTATTTCTGAGCTGGAAGCGGATAATGAGCGTCTGGTATCGGAGCTTGGTACTCTGAGAGCTGATCATCTTTCTCTTAGTCAGGAGTTGGGTGCTCTGCAGCAGCGCCTGAAAGACCTGCTTGATGGGTCTTTATTGGAAAGCTCTGATGCAATTCGTGCATTAATTCGGGAGACTCTTGATCCTACGGATTGGCCATCGGACAAGTGTGTCGATCAGGTTAAGGCGGTAACTAAGCCTGTTATGGAAAAGTTTGACGCCAAGGCTATTTTAGCGGATTGGAGTGAACGCTACCCGAAAGCCTTTTCTACTGTGACTATTCAACCGCTTAAAATTGGTATCCATGAAGATCTGGCAGAACATGAGCCACTTCCTGATCATTGGATTCGCCGGGCATTGGCAGGATATGTCAGAAGTCCGCGCTATCTGCGAGTACTGAAAACCGGAGCTGTGCGGATGGATCTGACAGGAAACAATGCCGGCTTTGTGACAGAAGAGGAAGCGGGTCATGCGAAAGAACAGCTGGAAGGGATTCGCCAGCAGCGTCTGCAGAAAGAGAAAGCGGTTCGGGAAAAAGAAGAGAAGCAACGACTGAACAGTAAGCTGTCTCAGCTTCTGACTAAGAAATAATCTGTGTTAACGTTTACCGACGACAGACAAAACCATCGCCCTCAATTATCTGACACTCGATATTGAGGGCTTTTTTTGTCGCTAATGCGACCTATGAAATATTTTTTTCACAATTGACTATACAGGCTGCCCAAATTGAGAGTGTAACCTGCATAGATTAGTACCATGTTTCCAGCTGACCATTGATCATCGCCTGTAACAGGTCTGTTCTGGTGATGATACCTTTAAGCTCATCATTATCTGTGACAACTGGCATAGCTGAGATATGCTGTTCCAGCATGGCATGAGCAATATCCAGTAAGCTGGCTTCAGGGTTTACTGTTAGTAGCTTGCGGCTAATCAGATCGCCCAGCATGACTTCGGATGCAGTACGTCCCTTAAGCTCAATGTCTCCGACACCGGAGGTGACCTTCAGAATGTCCTTATCAGATACCAGGCCCATTAAAGCGCCTTTCCGGTTAAGCAGCAGAAGGTGCTGTACTTTATGCTGTTGCATCATGTTCCAGCCCTGTTGCAGGTTCTGATCAAACTCAGCAGAGACAATAGGCGTGGACATAATCATAGCCGCACTCACTGCCGGTCGCTCACCGTGGGTATGGCTTTGCTCGGTTGATGAGTATGCTTTGAGTGCTTTTTTCGAGATATCGACCGGACTATCAGATTTTTCCTGTTGCGACTGCTCTGAATTCTGCTCTTCACGCTCCTGCTCAGGAAGATTCTCAAGACGACGTTTTATTGCGGCATTTTGAACCTGTTCAAAAGAGCGCTCAGCCATTCGCTCCAGATGGCTTGAGTCGCTGTCAGTATCCGCCAGCCGCCGGGTATTTTGCGCTTCCTGGAGTGCGTCAATACCCCTGCGACCCAGAAGTGTTTTTCGTGGAGTGTGGATACGCATCCCTTGTTCATACACTGCAAATACCATAACTCTCTCCTAAACCTGATCTCAGGCTGATATTGG
Organism: Oceanospirillum sp.; assembly: GCA_048268485.1. Lineage (GTDB taxonomy): Bacteria > Pseudomonadota > Gammaproteobacteria > Pseudomonadales > Halomonadaceae > Oceanospirillum. The sequence continues at coordinate 22,975 of JBLWVL010000019.1, read as the reverse complement.
CGGCCTGTTCTGATATAACGCCCTTAACTTGCTTACTCTTCTTATCGGCCAAAGAAGCAATAGGTTTACATCTGTTAACAGCTTTGACTGCAAAGAAAACAAAATGATCCCCACCATAAACCGCTGAGCAGGCATGAAAAGTGTAGGTGTAAGAGAGGCATCTTTGGTGGCTCAACCATTTATATGGGAAAGTACTGGGCAGCCCTCTGCTTTTGGGTAGGATTATGGTAGCGTGTAAAATATGATTTACAGATGATTGTTGGTTATCGAGTTTGTGACCAATTGCTTTAATTTAGTAAGGTTATCCTGTCTTTTTTCGGGAAGTTACGATATTTAGCTTTCACTCAGCGGACCTGTCAGGAAAATTGACTGGAAAATTTCATACGATTGCTTTAAAAATGACACCTTGGTCTAATACGCCGAACAAAAATTAAAAAAAACATCCACAATTCATTTGTTACCAGGAAGCGCACCCCATGTCCGACGCGCCTGTTGCTCTGGAAATCAGAGATCTCCATAAAAGTTATGGCTCCTTAGAAGTTTTAAAAGGTATTTCCCTGCAAGCCCGTGACGGTGACGTCATTTCTATTCTGGGTTCCAGTGGGTCAGGAAAGAGTACTTTTCTGCGCTGTATTAATCTGTTGGAGTCCCCGTCATCCGGCACAATCACTGTAGCCGGAGAATCTCTTAAACTTAAGAAAAACAAAGACAGCGAGCTTGAAGCTGCAGATCAGAAGCAGCTGGAGCGTATGCGCTCTGAGATTGGCTTTGTCTTTCAGAATTTTAATCTCTGGCCCCATCGCACTGTACTGGAAAATATTATCGAAGCGCCTATACATGTATTAAAGCGCACCAAAGATGAAGCGATCGCCCGTGCTGAAGGTTTGTTAAAAAAAGTAGGGCTATTTGATAAACGTCACAACTACCCTAGCCAGCTTTCCGGTGGGCAGCAGCAGCGTATCGCGATTGCCCGGGCATTGGCGATGGATCCGCAGGTTCTGTTGTTTGATGAACCAACGTCAGCACTTGACCCTGAACTGGTCAATGAAGTTTTGGCCGTGATGCGTGATTTGGCTGCTGAAGGCCGAACCATGTTGATTGTAACCCACGAGATGCGTTTTGCCCGGGATGTGTCTTCCCAGATTGTGTTTCTGCATCAGGGACAGGTTGAAGAAATAGGGCCACCGGACAAAGTGTTTGGCAACCCTGACTCCGACCGTTGTCGGGAGTTTTTGAGTAGCCATCTGTAAGTTTTTATCTGCTTATGGTGCCTTACCATGGCGTTAAAAAGGGTGCCTGTCGCTTTGGTTAACAGCCGGTCGGGTATCCAGTCATAATTAAAATAAATCCCAAGAGGAATCCACAATGAATCTGAAACATGCACTGGCCGGTGTGGCCCTTGTTGCGGCAACTCTGGCTGCTCCCTTCTCTATGGCTGCGGACAAAGTTCGTATTGCTACTGAAGGTGCTTATGCGCCTTTTAACTTTATCGATGAGTCCGGTGAACTGAAAGGTTTTGACGTTGATATCGCTCATGCATTGTGTGAGCAGATGAAAGCAGATTGCACTATTGTTGCCCAGGATTGGGACGGTATTATCCCTGGCCTGATGGCACGTAAGTACGATGCAATTATTGCCAGTATGTCGATCACTCCTGAGCGTAGCCGTGTGGTTGATTTTACTGACCCCTACTACTCCAATAGCCTGATTTTTGTGGCTCCTAAGAAGGGTAACTTTTCTCCGGAGAACGTATCAGGAAAAGCTATTGGTGCTCAGCGAGCTACAATTGCAGGGCAGTACCTGGAAGATAACCTGGGCGACAAAGTAAGCGTTAAACTGTATGACACCCAGGACAATGCTTATCTGGATCTGTCATCTGGTCGCCTGGACGCTATTGTTTCTGATCAGCTGCCAGCCTATGACTGGTTGCGCTCAGATGAAGGTCAGGCATTTGAGTTCAAAGGCGAGAAGATTGATATTGATGACAAAATCGGTATCGCTGTTCGTAAAAATGACAAGCTGCGTCAGAAAATGAACAAAGCTCTGAAAGAGATTGTAGAAAACGGCACTTATGACCGTATCAATGCGAAGTATTTCCCGTTCTCTATCTACTAAGTCCGGGTATTTCGTCTGATCTGTAATGGCCGCCATGCGGCCATTATTTTTTCAACCTACCTCTTACGTCATCGGTATCTCCTATGGATCTGCAAGGTTTTGGTCATCTGCTTATCAGCGGTGCCTGGGTTACGCTACAACTGGCATTATGCAGTCTGGCGGTTGGCCTGGTTTTTGGTTTGTTGGGTGCATCCGCCAAGGTGTCCTCCTCTAAAACACTCAGAGCAATCGGTAATAGTTACACCCTTTTTGTCCGGGGTATGCCGGAGTTACTGCTGGTTCTGACCATCTTCTTTGGTTCGTCAGTCGTATTGATGGCTGTTGCCAGTCAATTTGGTTATGACGAGTATATTGAACTTAGCCCTTTTGTTGCCGGGGTAACGGCGCTGAGTATCGCTTTTGGAGCCTATGCCACAGAAGTTTTTCGTAGTGCCTTGCAGGAGATCCCTAAAGGGCAAAAAGAAGCTGCAGTTGCTCTGGGCATGACCCAGTATCAGACTTTTATGCGAGTGACTCTTCCTCAGGTGTGGCGAATCGCCTTGCCAGGCTTGGGAAACCTCTTTTTGGTATTGCTGAAAGACACTGCTCTGGTCTCCGTCATTGGCCTGAATGAGCTGATGCGTCAGGCCGCTGTGGCGGTAGGTTATACCAAAGAGCCGTTTACCTTTTATCTGGCTGCAGCCTGCGTTTATCTTTTACTGACGTCTATCTCAATGGCGGGTCTGTATTATCTGGAACGCTTCGCTAATCGTGGTTATCAGGGAGCCCGCTCATGAATTGGGATTGGACGGTTATCTGGCAGAATCTGCCAAAACTGATGGATGGTGCACTGTTAACACTGGAGTTAGTGTTTTTCTCCGGTTTAATTGGTGTTTTGTTGGCTGTTCCTCTGGCATTACTGCGTGTATCCGGCAATATTTGGGTGCGTGCATTGCCATACGCCTATATCTTTTTCTTTCGGGGAACACCGCTGCTGATTCAGATCTTTCTGGTGTATTACGGTGCGTCTCAGTTTGAATGGGTTAAAGAATCCTCTCTGTGGCCTATTCTGCGTGAACCCTACTGGTGTGCTGTTATCACATTTGGCTTACATACTGCTGCATATATTGCGGAGTTGTTGCGCGGCGCTATTCAGTCTATTCCAAGGGGGGAGATCGAGGCTGCTAAAGCGTTGGGAATGAGCTACCCAAAAATGTTGCGCCGTATCACTCTGCCCCGGGCTTTTGGCATTATGATGCCGTCTTACGGTAACGAAGTGATTCTGATGCTGAAAGGGAGCGCTCTTGCGTCCACGATTACTTTATTGGATCTGACGGGTATGGCCCGTACTATCATTGCCCGTACCTATACACCCCTGGAGATCTTCCTGGCGGCTGGTGTTATGTACCTGATGATCAGTGCTTTGATTATATTTATATTCCGCCTGCTGGAGCGTTATTTTAACCGGCATCAGCATTGGCCAAATGAAAAGCCAAAAGGTCTGGACTCTCAGCTATTGAGTAAAGACTGATTACTGGTTCGCAAGGTTTGACGCAAATGACAAAAGCCCCACTTATAGCACTGGCGATATGCTATTAAGCGGGGCTTGTCTTATTTTGACGAGTCTTCAGATTACCGGAAGGCCTATCAAGAGGTTAGCATTTGAACTTGGCGATATTCTGCTGTAGCTGAATTGCTAACTGTGAAAGCTCCTCACTGCTGGCAGCAACCATGTCTGAGCCCGTGGCAGCCTCAGCAGAGACATTCACAATATTCACCAGGTTACGGTTCATCTCTTCTGCTACAGCGCTTTGTTCTTCGGTCGCGGTAGCAACCTGAGCGGTCATATCCCGAACCGTTTCCATCTGCTGCACAATCATCTTCAGTTCTTCGCCGGCGTGGGTTGCTGCGGTGACTGACTCTTCTGCCCATTTACGGCTGCGCTCCATAACTTCCACAGCGTTGCGGGCACCGCTGCGCAAGCGGTCATTCATATCCCGAATCTCTTTGGTAGAGTCCTGGGTGCGCTGGGCAAGCTGGCGCACTTCGTCGGCAACAACGGCAAAGCCCCGGCCCGTTTCACCGGCACGGGCAGCTTCAATGGCCGCATTAAGGGCCAGTAAGTTGGTTTGTTCTGAGATTCCCTGAATAACTTCCAGTACAGTACCGATCTCTTCAGTATCGCTTTCCAGAGCCCGGATTACGCTGGAGGCTTCTTCAACCTCATGGCTTAGGTGGGTGATTTTATTAACTGTATCTTCAACCTCATGGTTGCCTTCGTCCGCTTCTTCATCCGCCGCATTCGTTGCCTGAGCGCTGGCGCTGGCATTTTGCGCGACCTCCTGAACGGTGGCTGACATCTCATTCATGGCCGTTGAGAGCAGATCTGCCTCTTCAGACTGGCGGCGAATACCTGTGCTGGTTTGCTCGGCGGTGGCTGCCAGCTCTTCTGCTGCTCCTTGTAGCTGATTTGCAGAGCTGGTCAAGAGGAAAATCAGGTCCTGAAAGGTCTGTAAAGTATGATCAACGGATCGAGACATGCGGCTCAATTCATCTTTGCCTTTCATGTTCACCCGTACCCTTAGATCACCCTTGGCGACCTGGTTCATCGTCTTACTAACCTGATCCAGAGGGGTAATGATAGAGCGGCTGATGGCGATTGCTACAGCCACCATAACAGCAAGGATTACAGCCAACTGAATGACTGCATGGATTACACCTTCTACAAACTCGTCTTCGATTTGATAGGTATAGTCGCCGCTGGCAATAACCCATTGCCATTCAGGCAGTGTTTTGACGTAGGTCGTTTTCATTTTAGGTTCATCGAAACCTGATTTGGGCCAACGGTAAGAGAAGTAGCCGTCAGTTTTCCCCTGTCGACCTAAGTTGGCGATATCCTTGAATACAAACTGGCCATCCTCTGTTTTTACACTAGAAAGATTCCGGCCAATAATGTCGCTATCCACGCCGTGGGCAACAACGACTGTGCTGTAATCAAGAATAAAAAAATACTCACCGTCAGCATACTCCATGCTTTCCACAGAGCGCTTAGCTGCTGATTGAGCTTCTGCTTTTGTCATCACACCTGTTCTTGCCAGATTGGCATAACCCTCAACCAAAGTGTGGGCTGACTCCACCAGTGCTTTAATTTTTTGATTGGAATGATCAAACAATGCATCACGCTGGTTATGCAGGGACATAAACTCAAGGATGGCCATCGCCATCACTGCCAGTCCGATAAGAAAGTAAAGGCGGGCCTTTACTGTAAATTCCTGAAGGTTCATAACACTCCTTTTGGGCTAAGCTTAGGTGGATATAGTTGCAGTTGACCATATGCTGTATGTAAGCATTCGGACTTAAGGTCTTAATAACTCATTTTAGCAATGAATCTTTAAACTTTCTGTTACATTGCATGTTTCAACGCGTATGAATAGTGTTGGGAAATTGCCTTAAGACAGTTTTTTTCTCTATAGAAGAACTGATTCTGAATAACAAAAAAAACGGTGCGATCAGCACCGTTTTTTATACGTTTTATTGTTGAGTCTATTTTGAGATTGTCAGAACCTACGTAAAGACCCTTCTAAGGGCATAAAGCCGCCTTTATCCACAACCGGCCCCATTTCATCCGGGTTGTTATCGCTATCCATTGGGTCAACGCTGACAATAATCTGAGCGTTGACCAGCTGGTTTTGCATCCACTGGGGGACATTCAGCTTGCTCAGGCCCGAGTGAGGCAGAATACCAACCATTGCGTATTGATCTCCAACTTTAAGCCAGAGCTTGCATACTTTGCCGTCCGGTAAAGAAGCAGGTTTGACGGTCTGCACCATAAGATGACTGCGGTCCATGCTGGTGTTTACCAGCCATGCCGGCTTTTGTTCGGGGGAGTTGACGACATAGAGGTGATCAGCCGTGTCTGTGTTCATCATCGGTGGCTTAATTAAAAGAACCGTTGCTAATGCCAGAGAAAATGAGAAGGAAACCATGGCTGACAATTGCCAGAATTTCAGGCTGAAGCCACTCCTGGATGGTTTGATTTGCTGCTCTATCTTTTTCCACAGGTGTGCTGGCGGCTGAACGGGTTTTAAACTGGCGTCCAGAATCTGTAGTTGCTCCCGCCACTGCTGTACATCAGCCTGCAGATCGGGACTGAAGGCCATCAGAGCTTCAAAGGAAGCTTTTTCCTTTGGGGGTAGGGTATTGAGCACATATTCTCCGGCAGCCAGATGACGTTGCTCTGGCAGAGTCAGGTCATAAGGCTCGGTTATATGATGGGGGTCAGACATGATTTTAACCTCTCAAGACCGCGACGGATCCAGGTTTTTACAGTACCAAGCGGTTGGTCCAGCCGTTCAGACAGCTCCTGATGACTATGGCCTTCAAAATAAGCCAGCTCGATACATTGCCGCTGGGCATCTTTCAGTTCCTGAAGGCAATGATGTACCTTGTCGGAGTTTTGCCATTGCTGAGCCAGTGAGTCTGTTTGCCTGGTCGGATCTTCCTGCTGCAGCAATACATCATCGCTGTCGTTCAGCTGATCATTTTTATAACGGCGCAGCCAGTCCAGAGCCTGATTACGGGCGATCGTATTCATCCAGGTCATTGGGCGAGCAATGTCAGAGTTATACTGGCCCGCGCTATTCCAGATTTTCATAAACACTTGCTGCAGGCAATCTTCCGCATGGCTCTCATTACGTAAGATACGCAGCAAAACCGCAAACAGATGCGAAGACGTAGCTTTATATAGCGACTTCAGTGCCTTGGGGTCTTGCTGCTGACAGCGAGTGAGCAATTTTTTCAGATGGGTTGGTTCCAGAGTCTCTGATTTCATAATGGCTCTCTTATCATGTGCTGCTATTGTGCCTCAAAAAGTGATAATGCCAAAACAGCGATTAAAGTAAGATGCCCGGTTGTGGCGTTGAATATTGCTCTGATTAATACTCTGTGCAGAAAGACTGGACAGGGTCACTGAAATCACGGATTAAACTGTGTTAGGGTCTGGTATTCATTTTGCGTTTATGAGCTGCAGCAATATCGTGCTGCAGGGCGCGTTTCAGTTACCTTGCGCATAACAGGACAGGATTATGGCGATACAGCATCAGGCGGGTATTTGTTGGATTAAAGAAGATCAGTGGCAGCGTTTTCTGGAGGTTACCGAGGATGCCGATATGCTGGAAAGTGACTGGCATGATTGGGTGAGAAAGACCGAGGAGATGATAGAAACGTTTTCAGCCAAGGGAATTGATGTTGTGAAGGTTCCGGTGGATGTGGAAGAGTTGATTGCATGGTGCAATGAGAAGGAGCGTACGGTTAATAGCAGCAGCCGTGCAGAGTACGTCACCAAACTGATGACCGGCCAGCCCGTAGCCGGCGATACCCATCACTGATTCTGACCTTAAGTATTAACAAAGCAGACAGCGAACCCTGAGTGATTTGCTATCTGCTTTTTTTGTGATCTGGTTAAAAGCAGTCTAAATAGCCAGGGCTGATGCTTCGGGCTTAGGAAAGGCGGCCTGATGGGAAGCCTTCTTAAGCATGGAGCGAAGCTGCTTTACCGGTGTGCTTCCCGGATAGCGTATATTCATCGGGCTTTTACGAAACAGGCGATGATCCATCTCAATCAGGTCTTCAGCAATTTCCGGTCTGAAATCCATCTGTGCCAGAATATCGTTTTCCAGATCAACACCTGGTGCGACCTCTGTCAATTGTAAGCCGTTTTCAGTCAGGCGAAATACGGCCCGTTCAGTGATAAAGGTTACTTTCTGTCTCTTCTGGCCGGCGTATTTTCCATTAAAGGTGATCTGTTGCACCGATTGACAGAACTTCTTCTGTTTGCCGTTGCTGAGCACCTGCAGAGACTCTTCTTCAAAGGCCAGCTCCTGTTTGCCGGAGGTAAAGGTGCCGAGGAAAAAGACTTCCCGGGTATTTTGAGTAATGTTGATAAAACCACCAGCTCCCGCTAGTTTCGAGCCAAACCGGCTCACATTAACATGCCCTTGCGGGCAGGTTTCCGCAAGTCCTAAAAAGGCCTGATCCAGGCCGCCGCCATCATAGAAATCAAACTGGGCTGGTTGGTCGATAACTGAAGTGGCGTTGGTCACTGCGCCAAAACTGAGGCCGCTGGCGGGTTGTCCGCCGATACCTCCGGGTTCAACGCTGAGAGTGAAACTGTTCAGAAGGCCTTCCTCTGCCGCAACCTGTGACACCACTTCCGGCATGCCGATGCCCAGATTGATGACACCACCTTTTTTCAGCTCAAGCAATGCACGGCGGGCTATCACCTTGCGGGCATCCAGTTCGACGGGATTGACCTGGGTCTGGGGAACGCGAGTCTCTCCTGCGTAGGCTGGGTTGTAGCTTTCGGCAAAGGTTTGCGGATGATCTTCGGCGGGGGCGATAATAACGTAATCCACCAGGCTTGCCGGAATACGAACCCGGTCCGGCGTCAGCTGATGTTGTTCGGTAAGGCGCTCGACCTGAACAAAGACTTTGCCGCCGCAGTTATGAACCGCTTGGGCGATAGCAAGGCCATCAAGGGGCAGGGCTTCGCGCTCCATGGAGATATTACCTTCAGCATCGGCTGTGGTGCCGCGAAGCAGAGCCACATCCAGCGGAAAGCTTTTGTATAACAGGTAATCCTCGCCATTAATCGGCATCAGCTGTACATGATCTTCTTCGCTGACCTGATTTACTTTGCCGCCCTCCTGGCGTGGGTCGACAAACGTGTGCAAACCAACGCGGGTCAGGGTGCCGGGCTTTCCTGCTGCAATATCGCGATACAGATGGCAGATTACTCCCTGAGGCAGGTTGTAGGCCGCAATTTCGTTATTCATTGCCATACGACCAAGTTCCGGAGCGAGCCCCCAGTGTCCGCCCAAAACTTTTTTTACCAGGCCCTTGTGAGCAAAGTGGTTCAGGCCGCGGGTTTGAGCATCCCCCTGACCCGCGGCATAAACGAGAGAGAGGTTGTTAGGGTGACCGGTTTCAAGAAAGCGTTTTTCGATTGCTTTAGCCAGAGTTTCGGCAAAACCGATACCAATAAAACCGCCGGTTGAGATGGTTACGCTGTCGTCGATGAGCTGAGCGGCCTGTTCGGCGCTGATTAACTTATCCATTGTCAGAACTCTCAGATTATTTTTGTTTTTGAATCTTGAAAAGTGTAAACGCAGGCTCTGTCAGAGCCGTATCTGGAGTCAGTTAGTACAAGGTTCAGGCCAGTTTACTTAAATCTAGTTAAAACAAAGAGTTATCGTAGTTTTAAACATGGGTGGGTGAGGCGGTTGTATCATATGTTTTACTATTGTCTAACTTTTTAGACTGTTTTTGTTTTTCTTAGACGCTTTTCTGGTGTTGCTGACAGCGCTTCAGGCGGTTGTATAAGGTTGCCCGGGAGATGCCCAGGCTTTCTGCTGCTAAGGTGCGATTGCCCTGATGACGATCAAGGGTTTCCTGCAACAGTTGGCATTCATACTGTTGCTGAAGGCTTTTAAGGTCCGTTGGCGCGGGCTTAGCAGAAGAGGAATCACTTTGCTGATTCGATAACGCTGCAGATGCAGCAGTACCTGTCTCTGGTATGACTGGCAACGTAGTGCCGGGGTGATGGGTGGAAATGGTATCGAGGGCAGAAATCGGGTCATCAGAGCCCAGATCCTGTGGATTGATCTGTTCGCCCTCAGCCATTACACAGGCCCGTTCTAAACGATTGCGCAGTTCTCTGACATTGCCCGGCCAGTGATAATCGTTAAGCCAATGCAGTGCAGCGTCAGATAGTTGAAGCTCGGGCAGCTGCGTCTGGCGCTGAATATCCTGCAGCAGGTAGTGGGCTAGCAGGGCAATATCTCCCTGACGCTGGCGTAGTGGCGGCAGATGAATCGGCAGAACGTGAAGCCGATAGTAGAGATCAGCGCGGAACAACCCTTGCTCCACCAGTTCAGCAAGGTTCTTTGAGGTTGCTGCGATAATACGGACATCCACGCTGATCAGCCGGTTGGAGCCGAGGGCTTCAACCTCCCGCTCCTGTAAAACCCGGAGTAGTTTGGCCTGCATCGCCAGTGGCATTTCGGCGATCTCATCCAGGAACAGGGTGCCTCCATCTGCCAGCTGAACCTTACCAATCCGGCCTTTGCGGTCTGCGCCGGTATAGGCACCGGCTGCCGTACCAAAGAGTTCTGCTTCTGCCAGTGGCTCCGGCAGGGCTGCCATATTAATACCGACAAAAGGGGCGTTGCGCCTGGGTGATGCCTGATGAATTCCCTGTGCCAATAACTCTTTACCGGTTCCGGTTTCGCCTAATAGCAGCAAGGTGGTATCCAGCTGAGCGGCCCGTTGCGCCTGACGTTTCATCTGGGTGATCTGAGGAGACTGGCCGATGATATCATTCAGTTGGTAGCGGCTGGTGCGTAGCAGGTTTTCTTTTTCAAAGCGGCGACGCAGACGGGCAAATTTATCAAAAAGTGGCTGAAGTTCATCCAGATCATTGTGGAAGATCAACCCCAGTGCTCCGACAATATCACCGGATTCGCTGCGCAGCGGCAAGCGATTGACTACGCACCAGTGGCCGTTGATCTCCATAAGATCAACAAACATCGGCTTACCGGTTTGTACGACCCTTGGCATCTGAGAGGTCGGTAATAGCTGTTCCACCGGTGTTCCGGTCGGGTCCAGTGAGTCTGGCAATTCGAGCAATTTACGATAGGCGTCGCTGATCCAGACGATACGGCATTGGCGGTCGATCACCAGTGAGCCCTGACATGCGTGGGCCAGCTGTTCCAGCAGAATATGGGATGCGTGATTATTGGAAAGCAGGTGCATCAGGTTTTTCGGGGTCATCAGTCATACCGCCTTAAGCTTTGGTTTTTATTCGATTGAGAAACCTTTACTGGGTGCCGCTATCAAATTAGGGCTAAAATAGCACGGCGGATCAAGAGGTGGCTATTTCACCCAAAAAGAGGGAATCATGCAGATACAAGAGATTGATAAGCAAAACTATTTAAAGCTGAGCCGAAAAGTCAGTCTGGTACTGATTGTTTGTTTTGCCCTAACAGCTATGGCCAGTGGTCAGTTTCTGGTACATAACTGGGGAAATCCCGAGGGCGGAAACTTCTATCTTAATCTGGCAGGCGTTCTTGTGGGTGTGCTGGTCACGAGTCTTGTGCTTTCTTTTTATAAAAATGATCCCCGATTGACGGATCTGCTCTATGTTTTCCGTCTGAAGCGTATGCTGGCGCGAACAACTAACCGGATGCATAAGCTGAAAAAGGGTGTTGCAGCGGGTGATGAGGATGCACAGCGCATTTTACGCTTTTACTATGAGGGTCTGATGCAGGTCTATTACCTGGAAAGCAATGAATACGGTCACTCTGAGTTGGTTAAAGAGCGGGATGTTTTTATTGAAGGTTTGTCTGAGTCTCTTAAAGAAGAAGTGTTAATAGATCTTCAGCCGGAATTTATCGAAGCTGTCGCCAAACGGTTTGCGGGTTAAAGCGGTATTTTTACTGGAGCCGGATCTGTGTAGGGTTTTATCCGGGGGGCCGTAAACTCAAAAAGGTCAGCTTGTGCTGGCCTTTTTGCGTTTTGTTCAAACGGGCTTCTGAGTGGTGGGCGGCTCATCTTTGGGGGCATCGTCTGGATTGTTTTCACTGCTTGTCTCATCCGGCGACGAATTCTGCCGGTCCGGTAGCGGCATAGGTTTCAGGTGACGACTACGGCCATCCCTACGACTAAGCTCTGTTCCGCAGAGTTTGCAGTAATCCGCATCGGCATCATGCCCCTCTTCGCCACAGCCATGACACACCAGGTGCATGTGGCGCCTCATGGTATTGGACAGCTCCACGGTAACGATACCTGTGGGTACTGCGATTACGGCATAACCCATGATCATCACGATGGATGAGAGAAACTGGCCAAAGTTTGTTTGTGGTGTAATGTCACCATAGCCCACGGTGGTAAGGGTGACGATGGCCCAGTAGATGCTTCGGGGGATACTGGTATAGCCCCCTTCCGGCCCTTCCACCAGGTACATCAGTGAGCCAAAAACGGTAACCATCGTCAGCACAGTGAGGATAAATACGGTAATTTTACGGCGGCTGGCCTGCATCGCTTTTGCCAATGCTGTGGCCTCTCCTACGTAATGCAGTAGGCGCAATATGCGAAATACCCGCAAGACCCGCAGCAGGCGCACTACCAGAAACACCTCAGCACCGACGATAAATAGGCTGAGGTAAGTGGGAATAATGCAAAGCAGATCCACTAACCCAAAGAAACTGGTAGCATATTTCAGCGGTTTGCCAATACTGTACAGCCGTAGCAGGTATTCAACGGTAAAGATAATGGTGAGGCACCACTCGATAATATAGAGTTCACGATGCCACTGCTCATGTATCGCCTGCACACTGTCCAGCATCACCAGCGCCACACTAAGCAGAATCAGTACAATAAGACACAGGTCAAACCCCTTGGCCATCGGTGTATTGGCTTCGAAGATGACGTGATAGATCTTCTGCCTCAGGGTTTCCGGCATGTCGCTGTCGCCACTGCCTGTATTGCGGGCGTTGTTACTATCCGTATTCATTTATAATGGTTTCTGCATCATCAGTATTGAACGCCAGCAGGAGGTAGCCCCTGTCTGACGTTGCGATCGGATGTTTTGAGTGCCTGTCCCTTTCTGTGCTGAAGTTTAGCACTTTAAGTTTTGTTGCAAGCTATTGAAGCTGAGCTCATGACGACCCAGCTCCAGCACCTGTTCATACTGATCATCCTGATTACGTTTCAGCAGAACCTCATACTCTTTGAGCTGTTCTTGCTGTTGCAATCCTATCAGAGCGACCTCTTCCGACATGAGTCCGCTAAGCCGTAAAATACAGGTCTGTATCGTTGTGGCTTGCTGCTGCAGCTTCTGAATTCCCAGTGCCGGGTCAGGATACTGATAGTGAATCCAGCGGGTCAAATGAAGAAGAGGGGCCAGCTGGCGCAACCAGAGTACCTTGTCGGTGGGGTAGCGGGGAAGGTGTACTCGGCTTAATAATGACTGAAATACGGATTCACCGTCGATTATTTTGCGTTCCGGCATTTCGCGGTTCATCAGATACAGCCATTGCATCACCTCCAGTAGTGTCTGGCCAACCCAAGGGGCTGTCATCAGGCGTTGATACTGTTCGTTCAGTAGGGCGAAATCAGCACAGTTACGCAATGCTGCGGGACAACTTTCCAAACGTTCCCAGCTTACTTTTTGTTGATATAGCGTGACCAGGTGCTCTAAAGAATAGCTGAACATGCGCAGTTTATAACGCAGGGCTGTTGGTAGGTTCAGTTCCTCAGGAGTATCTGCCTGACGACTCAGGTGCAGAAGACACCAGCGTAGCTGGCGCAGGCTGTTATACAGTTTTTCCAGCAGAGCCCAACTGCGGTTGAATGCCAGTTGATCACGGGCGGCAATAAAGTGATCCAGTTCGCCTTGGGCAGCACGAATCAGACCATGCAAGTGATCAAAGGCCGGGACGCGATCAGGTATAAGTCCGGCTTTTTTTGGGGCAAAAAGCCGGAAGCCCCGTTGCCCCTTACTGATATTACTTATCAGAAGAGGAACCGTGTCTGAAAGATCATGGGCAACCTTAAACAGCAGGTCTGTATCGCCGGATTTAAGCTCCAGCTCGATTTCGCTAATGGGGTCTTTCTGACCCTGTGCAACCACTTCTCCCTGGTCATGTACCAGTTCTATCTCTGCCTTCAGGTGGTCATGCCGGGCATCCAGTAGCCAGCGCTGCCGGGTAAAGTTCGTTTCAAATGCGGGTTGCAGTGTTGTTTTCAGTTCTGCCAGGTTCAGTGGGGCCGGCAGAAGCGTATCGTCGATCAGGCTCAGATCCAGCTCAGGTTTGCTCAGCTCCCATTCCCACTCCCCGCGTTCGTGAAGTCCTCCGCTGCCGCTGCCGCTGGTTTTTAACGTTTGGATAAAGCGATCACCGGCTTTACGAATACGTAATGCAACCCGGGCCTGATTCAACTGCAGATCTTTAGTGTCGTAGTAAACGTTCTGCAAAGTTTTGCTGTCAAAACTCACGGCCTGACCAAGAGCGGTGTGCTCGCGAAGCAAGGTCCCGGCTTGTATAGGGATCGCCAGTTTCAGTTCAGTTTCCTTGGCCATAGCTTCCTCATAACGAATATTTGATGGCTCTTCTCTTATTCAGAGAGATGGTATGTCCGGTTTCTGTTAAGAGTATGGAGCATTGTCCGAGTATACCAGCCCTGTGAGAGCTTTTAGCATTACGGTTTTGCATAAAAAAGTTTATGCCTGATGAGCTGTCATAAATTTGCAATATATCCAGCATATAAATTGCTTCTACCGGTAAGTCATGACAGTTAGGTCAAATAAAGATGACAAAACTGTGATTTTTTTATGACACGGCGAAAAACAGCTCTTATACTTTCGCGCAAATTCATACTCCAAGGCAGAAACCCACATGAGTAATCCATTCTCCAAGCTCTTTGGGCGCTCCCCCTTTGGTCCGATGCAGGATCATATGTCCAAATCCTTCAACTGTGCTGAGCAGTTGATTCCATTTTTTCAGGCGGTACTAGCAGAAGATTGGGAGCACGCTGAAACACTACAGCAAAGGATCGCTGTCCTGGAGAACGAAGCTGATGATATGAAAACAGCGATCCGCACGAATATGCCGGAGAGCCTTTTTATGCCTGTGCCTCGTTCAGACCTGCTGGAACTGCTGACGGTTCAGGACAAAATCGCCAATAAGACGAAAGATATTGCCGGCATCATGCTGGGGCGCCGCATGCTGATTCCTTCCTCTCTGGCTGAAAGCATGATGACCTATGTTGAAAAAGCGGTTAAGGCTGCAGAGTATGCCAGCCGTGCGCTGCATGAAATCGATGAGTTGATTGAAACCGGTTTTGGTCGTCATGAATCTGAAGTGGTGAAGAAGATGATCCACAAGATTGATGTCTGCGAACACGAAGCTGACAAACTGCAGGTTACGCTGCGTGCTCAGCTGTTCAGTCTCGAAACTGAGTTACCACCGGTTGATGTGATCTTTATGTATAAGATCATCGACTGGATTGGTGATGTATCTGATCGCGCCGAGCGTGTGGGCAGTCGCTTACAGATTTTGCTGGCGAAATAATGCCTGTTGTAACCACCTAATATCAGACAACCAATGGTTATTTTATGTCGATTCTAGCTCAGTACACTGATGTCTTTATTATCCTGGCCTGTGTCTTTGGCTTTTTTATGGCTTGGGGCGTAGGCGCCAACGATGTGGCGAATGCCATGGGTACTTCAGTTGGTTCTAAAGCGATTACGATTAAGCAGGCTATTGTGATTGCAATTTTGTTCGAATTTGCCGGTGCTTATCTTGCTGGAGGTGAAGTGACAGCAACGATCCGTAAAGGCATTATCGATCCTGGTTTGCTCTCCGGGACACCGGAACTGCTGGTGTACGGTATGTTGGCCTCTCTGTTGGCGGCCGGTATCTGGTTACTGGTGGCCACTCATTTTGGTTGGCCGGTTTCCACCACGCACTCCATCGTAGGGGCTATTGTCGGTTTTGCCGCGGTAGGTATCTCTATGGATGCTGTTAGCTGGGGTAAGGTCGGTAAGATCGCGGCCAGTTGGGTTGTTTCTCCGCTATTGGCCGGTACGATCGCCTTTGCACTGTTCCGTAGTGTTCAGGGGCTGATTCTTGAGAAAAGTGACCCTTTTGCAAATGCAAAGCGTTACGTCCCCTTCTATATGTTTTTGGTGGGCTTTATCATTGCGATGGTAACGCTGCTGAAAGGACTCAAGCATGTGGGCCTGCACCTGAGCTTTCCGGAAGCGACGCTCTGGTCGGTTGCTGTGGGGATCCTTGTGCTTTTAATCGGTGTCTGGATGCTGAAATCTGTCCATAGGGATGAGAAGGCAGATAAAGAGTTTCACTTCTCCAGTGTCGAAAAAGTATTTGGCGTTCTGATGATGTTTACCGCCTGCGCCATGGCGTTTGCACACGGATCCAATGATGTGGCAAATGCCGTTGGTCCGTTGGCAGCGGTTGTTGCGGTGGTTGAGAGTGGTGGGGTGGTGGCCGGAAAGTCGGTTATGCCTGCGTGGATTCTGCTGCTGGGTGGCGGAGGTATTGTTGCTGGCCTGATCATGTATGGTCATAAGGTTATTGCAACGGTAGGTACCAATATTACGGAACTGACGCCAAGTCGTGGCTTTGCGGCAACTTTGGCGGCGGCTGCGACGGTTGTGATCGCCTCAGGTACAGGCCTACCGATCTCCACAACCCATACTCTGGTTGGTGCAGTTTTAGGTGTGGGGCTGGCCCGTGGTATGGCGGCCCTGAACATGAATATCGTTAAAACGATCTTTATGTCCTGGATTATTACGCTGCCTGCGGGCGCGGCATTGTCGATTCTGTTCTTCTTTGTGCTGAAGGGTATTTTTAGCTAAGCCGGAACAACCTGATTGTGTTCTCAACGATGGCCGCTTTTGCGGCCATTGTTGTTTTTGGGCGCTGTGCTTTTAACTGCATCTTGTCTCTTTTCTCCTGGCGGTCGCGCGACTACAATCAGGAATCAGGCTGAGATTCAGTCTGCTGAATTTGAAACATTCATTTGTAGACTCGCATGCTTACCCTTTTTTCGGTTGAGGCTATGCGGGTTTTTCTGTCTTTAAAGCCCTGTTTGGGCCGGAGAGCCATTTACCTACTGATCTGCTGGGATTCATCTTGAACTCAAGTAACTTAAAGACAAACGACTGCGGGCAATCTACCAGTGACTGTTTTCAGGTCACCAGTGACTATGTACGCAGCTTTCGTAACTCATCGCCCTATATCAATGCTCATCGGGGGAGAACCTTTGTGGTTCTTTTGGATGGTCATGGGATTCAGCACTCTAATTTTGCCAATATCATCAATGACCTTGCTCTGCTGAACAGCTTGGGTGTGCGTCTGGTGTTGGCTTATGGTGCCCGTCCCCAGATTATGGAACGATTGGAGCGACGAAGTTTGCCTCTGGAGTACGTGGGTGCAAGGCCGGTAATTACGAATGAGGTGCTGGAAGCGGTTAAGGATGCAGCAGGCTCTGCCGGTATCGACATTCAGTCCCGTTTGTCCATGGGGCTGCCAAACTCTCCCATGCATGGCGCTTCGCTTCGTGTTGCGACAGGCAATATGATAACGGCGCGCCCCGTTGGTGTGATCGATGGCAAAGATTTTGGCCATACCGGACAGGTGCGCAAAGTGGACTGTGGTGCGATTAACCGTCAGTTGGATGATGGAGCCATTGTGCTACTACCTCCCCTTGGCTTTTCACCCACGGGTGAAGTGTTTTCCCTGAGTGTGGAGGAGGTGGCGACCCGTGCGGCTATTGAGCTTAAAGCCGATAAGTTGATTGTCTTCAGTGAAGCTCAGGGCTTGCCGGATGAGAGTGGAAACGTGATCCGTGTTATGCCGCCCCGCGAAGCCGGACGTCGTCTGGAAATGCTTGATGAAACCGTTGCAGAGTATGCCGCGCTGCATGCGGCCTGGCAGACCAGCCGTTTTGGTGTTAATCGGGCCCACCTGATCAGCTATCAGCAGGATGGTGCGTTGATCGAGGAGCTGTTCACCCGTAATGGCGGCGGCACCATGATCACTCAGGAGCTGTATGAGCAGGTGCGGGATGCCACCATTGAAGATGTCGGTGGTATTCTGGAGCTGATCCGGCCTCTGGAAGAGCAGGGGGTACTGGTAAGGCGTTCACGGGAGCGCCTAGAAAATGAGATCGATCTGTTCACCGTGGTGGAGCTGGATGGCATGATGATCGGCTGTGCTGCCTTGTACCCTTTCGGAGAGGAGGGTATCGGTGAACTGGCTTGTGTTGCGGTACACCGGCAGTATCAGGGCGGACATCGGGGGGATCTGATACTGCAGCATATTGAGAAACGCGCGCATCGCATCGGGTTGGAACGGCTGTTTGTGCTCACCACTCATACCGCACACTGGTTCCGGGAGCGGGGGTTTGAGCCTTCTGACGTTGATGCCCTGCCTCGGGCCCGGCAGGAGCTGTACAACTGGCAGCGTAATTCCAAGGTGTTTGTGAAAACACTGTAAGTATTTTTAGCGGATCGTTCTGTCAGTTGACCAAAGGCGGGGACTCTCATCGAATAACCTGAGAGCTTCCCGCTTTATTTGCTGAAAAAGCAATCCCGTAACAGACCTGTATCACCCGATGAAATTTTTTGGGTTTACGTAGGTAGACTCCAGAGCTTCGGCAACAGCCTGATTTGTGACCTGTCCGGCATGAATATTTAGTCCATTCATCAAGTTCTTATCGTCTTTTATTGCATCTTGCCAACCCTTGTTGGCCAGTGACATAACAAAAGGCAGAGTGGCATTAGTCAGTGCCAGCGTCGAGGTTCGCGCAACCGCCCCAGGCATATTAGCGACACAGTAGTGCACAATACCTTCTTCGATAAACACAGGGTTGTCGTGAGTTGTTGCCCGGCTGGTTTCAAAGCAACCGCCCTGATCAATGGCCACATCCACCAGTACACTGCCTTTAGGCATATCTTTCAGCATCTCACGGGTGACCAGCTTAGGGGCCGCAGCACCGGGAATCAGTACTGCGCCCACCACCAAATCACTACGACGAATGCAGTTGAGTAGCTCTTCCTGTGTCGAATATAGCGTTTTCAGGCGACCGGCATAACGCGCTTCCAGCTCCCGAAGGCGCGGAATAGAGCGATCCAGAATGGTCACCTCAGCACCTAAGCCCATCGCCATACGGGCCGCATTCTCACCGACTACACCGCCACCGATCACGGTAACGTGGCCGGGCTCTACACCAGGGACACCCCCCAGCAGAACACCCCGACCTCCTATTGATTTTTCCAGACAATGGGCCCCGGCCTGCACTGAAAGCTTCCCGGCAACTTCACTCATAGGAGCCAATAATGGCAAGCCACCATGAGCATCGGTGACCGTTTCATAAGCGATTGCGGTGCAGCCAGACCTGATTAGTCCTTTAGTTTGCTCGGGATCCGGTGCCAGATGCAGATAGGTAAACAGCAGCTGTCCTTCTTTAAGGCGGGCATATTCAACCGGTTGCGGCTCTTTTACCTTAACAATCATTTCGGCTTTATCAAACAGGGTGGCCACATCGGCCACGATGCTGGCGCCCGCTGCCTGATAGTCGCTATCGGGGAGGCCGATCGCTTCACCTGCATTGTGCTCAACCATCACCTGATGACCTGCGCGGGCCAGTTCGCTGACCCCTGCCGGTGTCATCCCCACACGGTATTCCTGATTCTTGATCTCTTTCGGTACGCCGATAAGCATAGTGTGCTCCTGGTCGTCTCGGTTTAGGTTGGCTGACAGTTTCCCTGGTGCCAAAAGGGGAGAAAGGTGCTGTTAAGAACCGAAATGCAGCTTTGGCCCCTGAAAAACAAGGCTCTGCCAGTAAAATCCAATATAAATAGTCTGTTATTGCCAGTGTAGAACAGCCTTAGCAGTGAAAAATTCTGTTTTAACACTGTTTTTCCATCTTCTATGCCTAGCCATACCGGCGTCACAATGGTAAAAAAGTGGCTTGCAAAAGTTAACCTATAAAGAAGGGTAAACCCCCTGTTCTGACAAGGCTTTTACCCGCACCAAGTTGCTGAGGACTACCCATGCCCGTGTATCGTTCCAAGACCTCCACCGCAGGCCGTAATATGGCTGGCGCCCGTGCCCTGTGGCGCGCAACCGGTATGAAAGATGATGACTTTCAGAAGCCGATTATTGCGGTTGTGAACTCCTTTACCCAGTTTGTACCGGGCCACGTACACCTGAAAGATATGGGCCAGCTGGTTGCCCGCCAGATTGAATCCGCCGGTGGTGTTGCTAAAGAGTTCAATACCATCGCCATTGATGACGGTATCGCCATGGGTCACGATGGCATGCTTTACTCACTGCCATCCCGTGACATCATTGCCGACTCAGTGGAGTACATGGTTAACGCCCACTGTGCAGACGCCATGGTCTGTATCTCCAACTGTGACAAGATCACTCCGGGGATGCTGATGGCGGCTATGCGCCTGAATATTCCGGTGATCTTTGTTTCCGGTGGCCCGATGGAAGCCGGTAAAACCAAGCTGGCTGAACATAAGCTGGATCTGGTTGATGCCATGGTTCTGGCTGCTGATCCGACCGCCACTGATGAGATGGTCGACGCGGTGGAGCGTTCTGCCTGCCCGACTTGTGGCTCCTGCTCTGGTATGTTTACCGCCAACTCTATGAACTGCCTTGCAGAAGCCCTGGGTCTGGCGCTGCCGGGTAACGGAACGGTACTGGCCACCCATGCCGACCGTGAAAAGCTGTTCCAGCGCGCGGGTCACCGCATCGTTGAAATGGCCCGCGAATACTACGAGCAGGACAACGAGCGTGTTCTGCCGCGCTCCGTAGGTTTCAAAGCGTTTGAAAATGCCATCGCGCTGGACATCGCTATGGGCGGCTCCACCAACACTATTCTGCACCTGCTGGCCATCGCTCAGGAAGCGGAAATCGACTTCACCATGAAGGATATTGATCGTTTATCCCGGGAGATCCCGCAGCTGTGTAAAGTTGCGCCTAATACCCAAAAATACCATATCGAAGACGTTCACCGCGCCGGTGGCATCATGGGTATTCTGGGTGAGCTGGATCGTGCCGGTAAGCTGCACACCGACACACCAACAGTTCATAGCGACTCCATGAAAGACGCGTTGGATCAGTGGGATATTATGCGTAACCCATCGGAAGAGGTGGTCGAGCTCTATAAAGCTGGCCCTGCCGGTATCCCGACCCAAACCGCCTTCAGCCAGGCGACCCGCTGGCCAACACTGGATGGTGACCGTGAAAACGGTTGTATCCGCTCGATTGAAAACGCTTTCTCGCTGGAAGGTGGCCTGGCGGTACTGTATGGCAACATCGCACAGGATGGCTGTGTGGTGAAATCCGCTGGTGTGGATGAATCTATTCTGGTATTTGAAGGCCCGGCCCACGTAACGGAGTCTCAGGACGAAGCCGTTGCTAATATTCTGGATGACAAAGTTGTCGCTGGTGAAGTGGTTATCGTCCGTTACGAAGGCCCGAAAGGCGGCCCGGGTATGCAGGAGATGCTGTACCCAACGTCGTACATTAAATCGAAAGGTCTGGGCAAAGCCTGTGCCCTGCTGACCGATGGCCGCTTCTCCGGTGGTACCTCTGGTCTGTCCATCGGCCACTGCTCACCGGAAGCCGCCGCAGGTGGGGCGATTGGTCTGGTACGCAATGGCGATATGATCCGCATCGACATTCCGAACCGCACCATCGACGTGCTGGTATCCGATGAAGAGCTGGCAAAACGCCGTGCCGAACAGGACAAGTTGGGCTGGAAACCGGCTGAAGAGCGTCCGCGTAAGGTGTCTGCCGCGCTTAAAGCCTACGCTCTGTTGGCAACCTCCGCCGACAAAGGTGCTGTACGGGATCTGTCTCAGTTGGACTAATCACCTAGCTAAGATGCAGAAACTAAAAGCCCGCTGTGAGTGATCGCAGCGGGTTTTATATTTTATTTTCTAAGGGACTGGTTATGAATAAATGGGAAGCTGAATATAAAAAAAGAGTTACTCGACTGGAAGGTTTAGGGGGAAGGGTTGAAGAGGTTTTTAACCTTGGCGATTTGCCAGAAGATGCAATTCTTGAAATAGAAAGGTTTGATAGGGTTTATTCTGCAATTTTATCATTTATTAATAATGTTGATTATGAGGTTTTTGGTATTTCTAGGTGGCCCCGTTTTGATGAGGCATGTAACCAAATCGAACAGCAGATTACAAGTTTTATAGGTAATAGAGCTGTTGGTCATTTATCTAATGCTAATAATCAGGTTGATATTGTATATGATCTGTTTAAAAGCTTTGTCAATGATGGCGAGTCTGATGATGTTAGCTCCTTTTATTATAAGGTTGTGAGGAGGGTTGAGTCTGAAGTTAAAAAAATTAAAGACAAAATAGAAGCAGACTGCTCTAAGTCTAAGGACTTTCTTAGCGAGGTTGAGACTGCATCGGAAAAAATAAAGGTCTTGTTGGAAGAGGCAACTAGAATTGACAAAGAGCTGAGAGGAAACGGGGGGTATAGGGATACAGCTAGGGAAGCTATGGAGCTATCGCTGAGTAATTCCGAGAAGATTAGGGAGTGTTTCAATGAAATTATGGTTGGTGATGAAAATACGCCTGCAATTAAACAGCAAATAAACACATCAAATGAAGAAATTGAAGAGATAAAAGCAAATATCTCTAGCACTCTCGCATCCTCGAAAAAACAGGTTGCTGAATTAAAGGGTTTTTATGTTCGGGTTTTTGGTGATCCGGATAATGATGACGATAAAGGCGTCGATGGTGAGATTCAGAATAAAATAAACAAAATTAATGATTATGAAAGTCAGCAGCAGAAAAGGCATAAAACCCTATCGGAAAGGATTGAAGGGCTACTCCCTGGAGCGACAAGTGCGGGTTTAGCAAGCGCTTATCACGATATGCGGGCATCGTTTGATAAACCAATTGATAGATTTAATTTTCTTTTTTACGTGTCTATTGGCGTTATGGTTGTAATGTCTTTTGTTTTTTCAATCGAGTCATTAGGGAATGGAGCTTGGATTACTTTTAAGCCCATTAATGATTGGAATGCCGTAATTATGGGACTGGTCTCCAAACTCCCTGTATATCTTCCTGTACTTTGGATTGCTATGTATGCATCAAAAAGAAGAAGTGAAGCTCAGCGTTTACAGCAGGAATATGCTCACAAAGAGGCTTTGGCGAATCCTATGAGTCTTATAAACAGCAGATACAGGATTTGAGCGAAACTGATGAGGCGATGCTTAAGGATTTAATAGCTAAAGCAATTGATGCAGTCGCTTA
>JBLWVL010000018.1:0-70709 GCA_048268485.1 Oceanospirillum sp. | reverse complement strand
AGAATAAAAGAGTCTGGGCGTTCATCTACAGGACAGCATCAAGTGCTAAGGTCGGAATCAACATCACCAGACTCATCGGAACAGAGGTAGCTAACCTCAGCTCCAAGAGAGATACAAGGTCAGAATCAAAACGGAAGGGATTTCTCGAAGGTCGGGAAAAGCCATTTTGTCGGTATAGGTTAGTTTATGCAGTCCACTGTATATCTCTAATATGCCCCATCCATAGATGGGCTATTCATCAATAGTCAGATCATTACGTACGTTAATTTTGAAGTTGTCACCTGTTGGTATGGAGCATAACCAACAACAGGAAATGACAATGAATCAACGACATCCAACCAATAAAAACTTAACCCTGCATGTAGATCCAATCTTCAACAGTTACCCCGTGAACCTGAATCACGGACCATTGATCGTGAACTACCTACAACGTAGCCTAAACGTCATTCAGACGACCTTAGCCCACCACCCCAGAACCTTTGTGATCGGCTTTACGTTAAGAGCCCCAGCAGGGCTTTCTGTAATGCCTGACAATGCGATTTCCCGCTTTATCGAATCCCTCAAAGCACAGATCACTGCAGACCGTCTAAAAGCTGCCAGAACGAATCACAGGGTGCATCAAACCGGTGTTCGGTATCTATGGACTAAAGAACGCGATACAGCTCAGCACAGCCACTACCATGTACTGCTGTTTCTGAATGCTGATACCTATCGGGCATTGGGTAACAAACAGGCGGATGACGGCAACATGGCTGCTCGGATTATCAAAGCCTGGGCAACTGCTCTAATGCTCTATCCCTATCAGGTCAGAGACTCCGTTCACTTCTCTAAGGCTGGCTGTGTGTCTCAGGAGAACATTCCAGAACTCATATACTGGGTAAGTTACTTCTGTAAGGCAAAAACCAAGGAGTACGCAGGAGGTGGGAAAAGTTTCGGCTACAGCCAAAAATAAGGTTTTTTTGAAATGATATATATCTGAAGAGATCTGGGGCTGAACCCCAGATCTCTTTTCTATTTCCGTTACAAGGTCTATTCACCCGAGGACATGGTTAGCCTCCACTCAAAAATGACGGCCTCGCCTCATGCTATGAGCAATTACGAGGCATAACAAAATGCGACTAATCAAACTGAAAACCGTTATCGAAAAGACCGGCATGGCTAAATCAACCATCTACCGCAATATCCAAGCCGGTGCATTTCCAAAGCCTATCAAACAAAGCATACGTTCCGTGGCGTGGGTCGAGTCTGAAATTGATGAATGGATTATGGAGAGGATGGAGCAGCGATCTGCTTAAATAGCTGAGCGCAACAGCCACATAAAAATCAAAGACAAACAAGTCAGTTTAAATTGTTGGTCATTGGTGAAAAATGTAAAATAACTCCTTGATTTCAAGTCATTCTGCAGTCGTACGGTCGACTCAAACGCTAAGCTTTACACAGCAACAAACCAAGAGCACTACGCTCATAAGACAGACGATCCCTCATGTTGCTAGGTAATTGCCAAATTGAATGACACTAATGTAACCACGGACCAGTTAACATTTACCCTAAGGGACGTTAAAGATGCTTAAGACAGTTAAACAGGCGTGTCGTTTTAATCCCGTCATCCAGGATTACCGCATGAGCCAGGGAATTGAAAACCTGGCTGATCTTATTAACGACGCTGGTGACGGTAAAGAGTTCTTCTCTCGCAACTATGTTACCCACGGAATGGAGCAACTCTTCCGCGAGGGTATGTTGCGCCTCTCCGGCAAATCAGACCAAGCAGTGTTTGAACTTAGTCAGGCCATGGGTGGTGGTAAAACCCACATGATGATTGCCCTGGGTCTGCTGGCAAAACACGCCCATCTGCGCCCAGAGGTTCTGCCTGCTGATTTAACTGAGCGACTCGACTTCGGCAATGCACGTATTGCCGCCTTTAACGGTCGTAACAACCCCGACAACTACATCTGGGGTGAAATTGCCACCCAGCTTGGCGAAGAGGAAAAAATCAAACCGCACTGGATCAATGGCCCTAAATCCGTTGACCAGCAAAAATGGAAAGAGATCATTGGTGATACTCCCACACTGATCATGATCGACGAGCTGCCTCCTTATTTGGATAACGCTAGCACTCAAGTCTACGGCTCCGGCACACTCGCTAATATGGTCGTATACAGCCTGAGCACTTTGATGAGTGCGGCATTGGAATTACCGAACTGCTGTATCATCATTGCTAACCTATCTGGTAGCTATGGCGCACAAACCAAGACGCTAAAAGAAGCCATCTCGAACTTGCAACAAGAAACCCGCAGGCAGTCGATGACCATTACCCCGGTACAGCTATCAGGTAATGAAATCTATGAAATCCTCAAGAAGCGCCTGATTGACGAACTGCCGGATGAGCAAACCATCAACGATGTTGCTGAGGAGTACGCTCAACAAGTAAAGAAAGCGGAAGACGGCGGATACATCATTGCATCCAGCATCGAGCAAATTGCCGAGCAAGTCAGAGAGACCTACCCCTTCCACCCATCGTTCAAGCACTTGGTAGCGCTCTTTAAAGAGAACGAAGGTTTCCGGCAAACGCGTGGCTTGATGCAGTTTACCGCTCGCCTGCTGAAAAGCGTCGAGCAACGCCAGACAGATGATGTGTTCCTGGTCGGCACCCAGCATCTGGACCTCAACGACGAACAAGTTAAGGACGAGATTGAACGAATCTCGCCAAAACTGATTCCAGCCGTCACTCGGGACATTGCGGACAAAGGTGACTCCATTGCGGAAAGCATCGATACCGAACAAAGCAGCGATGCCGCCAGCCAATTAATGACCCTGCTACTAGCATCGTCACTGTCGCGTGCCGTGGGTGGGCGCATTGGTCTATCAGAAAGTGAAGTGATTGAATTCCTGGCTGCGCCTAACCGCAAGGCCGATGAATTCCTGGATGCCCTCCAGAAGCTGCGCGAACAAGCTTGGTACCTACACCGTGAAGACCAACGTTTCTTTATCAAAGAAACCGAAAACCTGTCACGCCAGATTGTGCGACACGATAAGGAAATTCCCCAGCCGAAAATTGAACAAGCCTTGATTAACCGACTCAAAGGAATCCTTCAGCCTAATCGCCGCAACGTCTATCAGGAAGTGCAGATTCTTCCGCGTATGGACGAACTCAAGCTGAGCGGTCCTCGTGTCCTGATCGTGATTAAGCCCGATGGTAAAGTGCCACCCAGCGAACTCACCAACTTCTTCGAATTCCAACAGGAAAAGAACAACCTACTGGTGCTTACCGGGCAAGACAGCATCATGGCCGATGCCGTGGAAGACCGTTTGCGCGAGCTCTATGCCATCGAGCAAATTGAAAAACGTCTCAAGGCTGGCGATACCTTATTTGAAGAGGCTCGCGATCGACTGGAAGAAGCAGAAGGCCGCTTTACCAAAACACTCTCTGCTGCCTACAACACCATCCTCTTCCCAGGTATCGACGAACTTGACGGCTCTGAGCGGCTGCTCAAAGTCACCATCGATAACGGTCTGAAAGTGGGCGAAGGCGATCAGTCCGCAGAGGCTCAAATTGAAAACCTGATGGCCGACCCACGAGCCAACTACAAACTGGCCGCCGATCTGAAAGATGACTTCAGCCAGTACTTCGCCATGGCCGAATCTGAGCTTTGGCCTTCCGGTGCCGGTAATCGTCGCACTCCGTGGAAAGATGTCGTCAACCGCGCCAAGTGCAACCCGGGCTGGCCCTGGATGCCGGGCAGCGGTGGCATGGATACATTGAAAACCGAAGCACTAAAACAAGGCCGCTGGCGTTTGGGCGAAGACGGCTACATTGAAAAAGGTCCTTTCCCGAAAGAGAAAACCAGCGTCAACGTCTCGCTGTTGGGTACCAGCCCAGATACAGGAGAGTCGCTAATCAGCCTAACACCGCGTAATGCGGGTGAGAGTCCGGTGATCTATTACTCCACCAAACCGGAAGTGCTTGAGACAGCCCCGAAAATTGATGATTTGGAAAACTTCAGCACTGCGGAAGGCACCCTGTATTTCAAGGTTGCTGATCCGACGGGCAAGTACGAAACTGGCCCTGCCATCCGCTGGGTGGCAGACCTAAAAGTACGGCACCAAATAGAACCTTCCGCCGATAAGCGCAAGGTCACACTGCAGTGCACGCCGAAAGCCGACATGTTCTACACGCTGGATGGTTCAAACCCCAAAGACGGCCAAGCTTATACCGCACCGTTTGAAGTCGGCTCTGAAGCGGCCCGTTTGCTGGTTTATGCCAAGGCGGGTGAAGCAACTAAGACGGCCGACTTCCAGATCCCGCATAGCGGTGATAAGACTGTGCAGATTGATGACACCAAGCCCGCGCGTCTGAACAGTGGCAAACGTGTTCCGCTGGATACGACTGACAAAGTGTTCACCGTCATAAACCGTTTTAAAGAACAGGCCAACACCCGCTTTAAAGGGGTACGTATTGAGATTGGCGAGGGTGAAAACACGGTGGGCATTCGTTTTGGCGAACGCCAGATCACCGCTGCGATGATCGAGTCTACCGTTTATAGCTTGCGCGATGTGTTAAACGAAGCGGATGCCAATGTCTCCATAGCAGTTAGAGACGGTATCGATTTTGAAAATGGCTTTGAAGCCAAAGAGTTCTCCAAGTTAGTTGGTATTGAGTTGAAACCCGGCGATCTGTTCCAGGAAGAATAGGCGCTCAAGACGAGTAATCGTCGATTTCCAGTACCACGATTTTAGAAAGAGAAGAGGCAAGAAATATGGCAAAGGCACCATCAAAGACAACCAAAACAGCGGTGAAGCATGCAACGCTGGGCTTTGGTGTGCCTGCCACCAGTGACCCTCACCATTTTAAAGTGATTATTCCAAAGGCTAACACCGGCAAAGTACAAATCAGCGAGTACCTCGGCCTACAGGCGCAAAGCGATGAGTTCGCGGTGATTGATCGCGTATTACTCGATCGCCCACGCTGGACCGCCATTCGCGCAGAAGTGCAACGCACCTTTAATGCCCGACTTAAAAACCACGATGTCAAAACCGCCTCCTGGAAAGTGGGTGAAAACGTGGTGGACCGGCTGCTCGGTAAAGAACTGTGTGTATTAGCCTGGGCCGTGGAAGGTATAGACATGGAAAAGATACCGGTGGCTGTGCGCAACTGGCTCGCCCTCCGGCCTGAGGAACGTTGGTGGCTGTTTGGTATGACCGCCATGAGTACCGGCGGCATTAACGATGGTGAAAAAGGCTGGCGCCTCGCCTTGCGACATGCGCTAGGTGATGTTGCACAGAGTGAGCAACTAAAACCTCGCGAGCGCAAAATTGTACGCAATCAAATACAGGAGCCTGATGTTCCTTATCTGGACCTGTTTGGAGACGAAGTTTAAATGACTGAACTAACACCATTTGCACTCAAAGATGCGCCTGCACTTATTGAAGCGGTCTATCCCGCGCAGAAAATATCATTCGAAGCGCAAAAAGAACGCAAAGCCGGCCCAGGTCAGACGCTGACCTCGCTTGGTTCTTATTGGAAAGGTAGAAAACCACTGATCCTTGTTCGCTCTGTGGTGCTCGGTACCCTCTTACCTCAAACCGAAGACACCGAGAAAGACCTGGAAATATTTGAAATGCTGATGGGCTTTGATATTGAAAGCCTGGCCAAGCGCGCGCTCATTCAAAATGACATTAAACCCGCAGAATTCGCTGCACGAATTCAGCTGCACAACCCCTGGGATTTCTTTAGTCACAACGTCAAAGTTACCGACGATAGTTACAATGAAATCGATACTCTGCAATTCCCCATCAATAGTGACGTAATCGGTTTAAAGCTGCGCTGGCGCCGCGACATTGAAGAGAGCGAAAAGCTTGCAATTTATCGTGACTATTTAGAAACGATCGAAGGCTACGAGGCAAAGGCAAGTCTTTGTAAAAGACCGGAAGAAGTAGATCAGGAGTGGCTCTATGAACACATTTGGTCCAGCGTCAATCGGCATTATCAAAGCCTCAACATTAAGGCCAAATCACATCAAGAACTGATAGAACAGCTTGGCCAGCTTCGTTATGGGCATCGTCCCAAAGTAGCCGACACCTTTAGTGGTGGGGGCTCAATTCCATTTGAAGCGGCCAGATTAGGTTGTGACGTATACGCATCTGACCTAAATCCCATCGCCTGCATGCTCACCTGGGGCACGTTTAACATTATTGGCGCTAAACCTGATGCCCATAAAGCGATAATAGAAAAGCAGGTTAAGGTTAAAAAAAATGTAGAACAAAAAATCACTGAACTAGGAATCGAACATGATTCAGAAGGTAACAGAGCAAAAGCCTTTTTATATTGCATTGAGGCCCGCTGTCCCGAAACAGGCTGGATGGTACCCCTCTCCTCTACTTGGGTTATCTCACCAAGGCAGAATACCGTCGCAAAGCTTGTGCCGGATAGAGATACAAAATCTTTCCATATCAACGTTGTGTCAGGAGTTTCTGACGCAGAAGTTGAGGCTGCAAAAATCGGCTCAGTACAAAACGGAAAAATGGTTTATGAGCTAGATGGCAAAATCTATCGCACGCCAATAAAAACGCTTCGAGGTGACTACAGAGATAGTGACGGCAAAACCAAGAATCAATTAAAGTTATGGGAGAAGCAAGATTTTAAGCCAAGGCGTGAAGATGTTTTTCAAGAGCGGTTATATGCAATTCAATGGATCTCTAGGGAGACTATAAGCGAGCCTAGGAAAACCACGTTTTTTACGGGCGTCCGAGGGGAAGATATTGCCAGAGAAAAACTGATAGAAAAAACTCTGGTTGAAAACATGCAGGAATGGCAGTCGAAGGGAATTATCCCCGACATGGAGATTGAGCCTGGCGACAAGACTGATGAGCTAATTAGAACACGTGGATGGCGCTATTGGCATCAATTGTTTACCCCAAGAGACCTGCTTAATCTGGCCCTTTTAAAGCTGGAATTAGATACCCCGGAATTAATTCCAGAATTTTGTGGGACACTAGACTTTTGCTCGAAATTATCTCGTTGGATAGTCAGATATTCTTCTGGCGGCGGTAGCGACTTCACTTCCAACGTATTTTCTAATCAAGCACTTAATACAATGTACAACTGGGCCAACAGGTCATTTTTTGATTGCGAGTTTGCTCAAAATTACCCTTCTATTCCGTTGCATCAGAAAGTCGAATTGCGATCTTTAGCAAGCAATGAAATTAGGGTTAAAAACGATATCTATATTACCGACCCCCCTTATGCAGACGCAGTTAACTATCACGAAATCACCGAGTACTTCATAGCATGGCTACGTAAGAATCCGCCCAAACCATTTGATGAGTGGGCCTGGGATTCTCGTCGCGCTTTAGCCATCAAAGGTTCTGGTGACGACTTCCGCAAAGGCATGGTTAATGCCTATAAATCCATGGCCGACCATATGCCCGACAACGGCATGCAATGCGTAATGTTCACCCACCAGGATACCGGCGTTTGGTCGGACATGATTGGGATATTCTGGGCCTCCGGTTTGCAGGTTGTTGGTGCATGGTATATCGCCACGGAGACCAGTACTGAGCTGAAAAAAGGCGGTTATGTACAAGGTACGGTGATACTGATGCTGCGCAAGCGTCCTGCCGGCGAGAATGCAGGCTTCAAACAGCGACTGCTCCCGGCCGTGCGCGCGGAAGTAAAGCGCCAGATAGAAACCATGATGCACCTGAACGATGAGGTCAAGGACAAGCTGGGCGAGCCTGTCTTTAACGATTCTGACCTGCAAATGGCGGGTTATGCAGCCGCACTCAAAGTGCTGACCTCTTATACCCATATTGGCGGCGAAGATGTCACCAGCTTTGCCCTGCGGCCCCGTACCAAGGGTGAGGTGACGGTTGTCGATGAGATCGTGCAACAAGCTGCGGAAGCCGCAAACAGCTTGCTGGTCCCAGAAGGCTTGTCGGCCGATACCTGGCAAAAGATCAACGGTATTCAGCGCTTCTATTTGCGCATGATGGACATTGAAACCACTGGCGCCTCCAAACTCGACAACTACCAGAACTTTGCCAAAGCCTTCCGCGTTGAAGATTACGGCCGGGTGATGGGCAATATGACCGCAAATAAGGCGCAGCTGAAGCGGATCCCTGACTTTGCCTCTCGCGACCTGACAGATAGTACGGAAATCGGCTCAACTTGGCTGGGTCACCTGGTTATTGGGTTGCAACAAATACTCAATGAAAAAGAGCCGCAGACGATTATCAGTCAGCTACAAGCGGATTTGCCAGACTTTATGGAGGTCCGGCCAATACTGATCGACATGTTGACCTTTATTGAGAAAAAGGCCCCAGAAACGACCACTCGCGATGCCGCTGAAGTGTTAGGCGCGCGCTTGAAGAATATGCGTGCCTTGGGCCAGTGATAGATAGAGCAATGAGAGTTGCAACAGCAAAAATCAGAAGCCAATGAATCGATTAGTTGAATAACAACTGGTTATGAAGATAGGGATGGAGATTCCGCAACAATGAGCATTCGTCGATTTTCATCACGTACCCATAGGCTCGACAGTAGCTTTTTACTAGAGCACCTTAAAGGTGCTCGCAGCTATAAGCGTATTGCCGGTTACTTTACCAGCTCGCTGTTTGAAGTAGCCAACGAGCTGATTGAGTCTATCCACGATGTGAAAATCGTCTGTAATGTGGATATCCATCCCGACGATCTGAAGGTGGCTCAGCTGCGCGAATCTAAGATGATTGGGCGCTGGAATGAGCGAGATATTGAAGCTGAAAGCCTGCTGAACCGTGACCGCTATCGCCGCCTGGACAGCTTCCTTGCCAAACATGGCCAGGTCATCCGCGTTGCGCCTGACAGCATTTGCGGGTTTCTGCATGGCAAAGCGGGCGTAATTGAACTGGCCGACGGCAAAAAGATTGGTTTCATCGGCTCCATGAACGAAACCAGCAGCGGCTGGCAACGTCACTATGAAATCCTGTGGGAAGACGAATCACCAGAAGGTGTGCAGTGGATTGAGCAGGAGTTTGAATATCTTTGGAATGCCGCGCGCCCATTACCTGAAGCAGTAATTCGCGAGGTGAAACGCCGTGGCTATCGCAGAGAGGTGCTGTTTGAGGATATTGTTGAAGACGATGACATTGCACCCGCTGCGCTGATTGAGTCCCCATTGTATCGCCAGGGCTTTTCTTTACAGCCTTGGCAACAGGGGTTTGTCAGCGAGTGTGTTCGCCATTATCACAACCACGGTATCGTGCGTTTACTGATTGCCGACGAGGTTGGCCTTGGCAAAACCCTATCCATGGCCACGGCTGCGCTTTCGCTGTGTTTACTGAGCGACAGAGAGAATAAGAAGCGTAAACCCGTCATCATTTTTGCCCCGGCCACGCTCTGCGAACAGTGGCAAGTAGAAATGATTGATAAGCTGGGCATTCCCTGTGCCCGCTGGCAAACCCAAAAGAAAGCCTGGTTAGATCCTGAAGGGCGAATTATTTCTCCTTCAGGGCAAGAGCATATTGCCAAGTGCCCGCTGCGTGTAGGTATTGTATCCACCGGGCTAATGATGCGCGACTCATTGGAGAAGCAGCACCTGCTGGGGTTACGCTTTGGCGTGGCTATCTTGGATGAAGCCCATAAGGCGCGAAGCAGGCAAGGCTTCGGTAAAGATGCGGGCACCCACAATGAATTACTCGCCTTTATGCGCAAGATTGCCGCGCGATCAGATCACGTCATTCTTGGTACGGCCACACCTATACAAACCCGCCCAGAAGATTTGTGGGACTTGATAGGCATTCTGCACCAGGGTAGCGGCAATTTTGTGCTCGGCAATGATTTTGCCAAATGGCACCGCCCACCAGAGGTGCTACCTATTTTATCCGGTGAGCAGCGCGTTACAGAACCCAGCTTTGCCTGGGAACTGCTTCGCTCACCACTACCTGTCGTCGATTCAACCAACGAGCAGTATGCACGCCGCTTATTCAGCTCTCTTCGTCAGGATCTTGGATTAATTAATCAGAACGACCAGTGGGACATTAAGAACACACTGTCTGATTTATCAGATGACTCGCTGGAATACCTTGAAGATGAACTGGATCGAGATATATCGGGTGCCAGTTTTTTTCAACGGGAAAATCCTTTTATCCGCCATGTAGTTTTACGCAAACGTGTAACACTTGAAGATGCAGGGCTTCTGCCTCGCATAGGCGTCGACTTACATCCCGACCGGGAACTCTCTAAGGAAGTTCACCAATTTAATAGTTTGTTCGAAGGCAAAGCTCTGCGGACAAGCGAGGACTTCAGACAAGCCTATGCGGAAGCTCGACACTTTGGTAAAGCATTAGCCCAAAGTGGTAAAGGCAGCGGGTTTATGAAAAACCTGATGGAGCAACGAATTTGCTCAAGTATCGCAGCTGGATTAAACACAGCTCGAATGCTGCTGGAGGGACGGACTGTTCGTGAAGAAAGTGACGAGCAACTCATCGAAGTTAAAGCCGAAAGCTCGGATGAAATTGCCGTTCTCGAGCGAATGATCGCCCGGCTTGAACGCATTGAAGAAGACCCTAAACTTAACGCCGTGATTCATTACCTCGAAAAAGAGAAGTGGCTGAAGTTTGGCGTCATTATTTTCAGCCAGTACTACGACACCGCGAAGTGGGTGGCAGATTCACTCGCCGAGCTTTACCCCGATCAGGCGGTAGGCCTCTATGCCGGTGCAGGCCGCAGTCGCCTGTATCAAAAGGGTGACAGCGTCAACATTGAACGGGAAACGCTGAAACGCATGGTGGCTGAGCACCAGCTCGAAATCATGGTCGCCACCGATGCAGCCTGCGAAGGATTGAACCTTCAAACGCTGGGCACGTTGATTAATATCGACCTGCCATGGAACCCTACTCGCTTAGAGCAACGAATCGGTCGCATCAAACGCTTTGGCCAGGTGCGCGAAAAGGTCGACATGCTGAACCTCGTCAACGAACAAACCGTCGACGAAAAGGTTTATGAGAAGCTATCTGAGCGGATGCAAGACCGCTACAACCTGTTTGGCTCACTGCCCGATACCATTCGAGATGAATGGATTGAGGATATCGAAACCATGGGCGAAAAAATGGATGAGTACATCAACGCCCAAAAACATGCCAATGGATTTGATCTGCGCTACACCGAGACCATGTCTCCATCCGAGAAAGACTGGCGGGATTGCACACAAGTATTATCTCGTCAAAACTTTACAGAGTTAATGATGTCTGGTTGGGAAGCTGGCATATAGAATTATATTTTTAATCAGTTTCAACTGTCCGCATAATAGTCATCCGGCTGACATTGAACCGTCTGGCCAGTTTGGCTTTAGACGCACCTTGGCTGAAAAGCAGCCGTACTTCACCTTTTTGCTGCGGTGTTAGTCGTGGCTTTCGGCCACCAAAGTTACCAGAGCCTTCTTTACCGGCCCAGGTACGCTCAACAATAAAATTGCGCTCCATCTCGGCAAACATCCCCAATAGCTGCAGCATGGCGGTGTTCATCGGATCGCTTTTGCTGGTATCAATAGATTGATGTAGTGCTTTTAGGGTCACGCCTTTATCTCGTAGCAGATCCACCACTTCCAATACTTGCTTCAAAGATCGGCCTAACCGGTCGAGTTTGGTGATGACCAAGGTATCGCCCTCCCGGATGTAGGCCAGCATCTCATCCAAAGCACTTTGGTTGCTTTCCGCCTTACCGGAATGCTTACCCTGAAAAATCTTCTTACAACCCGCCGCTTTTAACTCTTCAACCTGTCCCGCCAGATCCTGCCCTACCGACGAAACCCTTGCCCAACCGATCAGGTCACTCATCCAGCTCGCCTCCTATTTTTCATGCGCACAAATCTTATAAGTTTTGAACACATTATAGCGAAGCGTTCACAACTTACAAAAATAAGATACGAACAATGTTCAATTAGCAAAAAAGAGTTATGAACAGAAACTTTAGGGAAGCCTGCAAAAATGAATGGCTAGCTCTTCTGACTTCGTGAGCTGGGAGTTATTTCTTCTGCCTGCGAACACTCTTCAGAAAGATCTCTGTCCTGTGGTGTGTGATACTCAGTAAGCCGGTCAGGCTCAACAGAACCTTTGATAATCAAATCGGCCTGCTTAACACTGGCAAGCAGTTCACTAAACTTTTCGTCATTCATAATTCACACCAAGGTAAATTTCACTATTTACGTGTAGCAACATTTTCAACTAACTCTCAGCCACCCATCGATCAAGGTCGATGACACCATATAGAATATCGTGTTAGAAACATCGAGCATTAACGTATTAAAATCATGCAGAACGCAATCAACTGCATGATAAACTCATAACTTTAACCACCAGATGGGAGCCTGACATGCACATTTCCGAGATTACGCTAATCAACTTTAGAGGTGCCGAAAAGCTACCCCTAAAACTTGATAAGCAGTTAAATGTGTTTGTTGGGATGAACGGCGCAGGTAAATCCAGCGTTCTGGACGCGGGAGCAATCATGCTCTCTTGGCTGGTCAATAGGATTCGCAGTACAACTGCTTCCGGGAGACCTATTACCGAAGCAGATATCCGTAACGGCACCAGTATCTCAAATATTGAAATTGTCTGTGAAGACAAACAACCGTTCGCGTGGAGCCTAGCAAAAGCCAGGTCAGGCCATAGTAAAAAAGAACATGCATCTGTCTTAGTGAGTGCGACAGAACAGGCAAAAAAATTCCAGTCCCTTATCACTCAAGGCAACGGCCAAGTGAACTTGCCATTGATGGCATACTTTCCTGTTAATAGAGCCGTTTTGGATATCCCCTTGCGAATCCGAAGCTCCCATCAGTTCGAGCTTTTAGATGCTTATGATGAATCGCTGACTAGCGGCGCTAACTTTCGAACCTTTTTCGAGTGGTTTCGTGATCGAGAAGATCTGGAAAATGAATATCGTCGCTATCAGGATGACCTGGTTAAACCTGAGGGTTACGCCTTCCCAGACCCTCAACTAAGCGCCGTAAGGCATGCTCTTTCCACCTTCATGCCTGAGTTTAAGAACCTGACCGTTCGACGCAAACCTCTGCGTATGGAGGTTGAAAAACACGGCAAGCGCTTAACTGTTAATCAGTTATCTGATGGCGAAAAGTGCCTGATGGCGATGATTGGAGACTTAGCCCGACGACTAGCGATTGCCAACCCATTGCGAGACAACCCATTAGAGGGTGACGGTATCGTCCTGATCGACGAGGTCGATCTGCATTTGCACCCCAAATGGCAACGAATGCTGATCCCTAACCTTCGCAAGGTTTTTCCAAACTGCCAATTCCTGGTCTCAACGCATTCGCCTCATGTCATTACTCATGTTCAACCAAAACACCTCCACCTTCTGAGAATGGAAGATGGCACGCTAGAGAAGATCGAAGTAGATGAGTCCTACGGCAAAAATGTTGATCGCATTTTAGAAGATATCATGGGACTGGAGACAACAAGGCCTGACGATGTATTTGCCGATCTGAAGCAGTTGTATCAACAAATTAAAGAAGGAAACATAGAACAGGCCTTACAAGGTATTGAGTCTCTTCAGCAGCAAATTGGCTCTGATCCTGAGCTGGTAAAAGCATCTGTTCTAATCAAGCGGAAAGGGATCATTGGTAAATGAAGTACATTTCAAAGAGGCCAGAACCCGATGAGCTGACCCGCTGGAAGTCGCTGGCCAATAATGACTGGATACCGACTTATGATGAACTTAGCGGCAAGGAGAAAGCTGCAGTCAAAACAGCCCTGATGGAAGAGCAAGGCTATATCTGTTGTTACTGTGAGCGACGCTTATCGGAGCGCGATTCACATATCGAACACTTCAAGCCACAAAGTGATCCTGCTGTTGATCCTCTCGATTACCAGAACTTGCTATGCTCTTGTCAAAATCAGCTTAAAAAGGGCGAACCTCGTCATTGTGGCAACCTTAAAGAGGACTGGTTTGACGAAAACCTGCTGGTTTCGCCTATGTCGGAAGAGTGCGAGCAGAGTTTTACATTCCACCATGACGGCACAATTCATCCTTCAAATGGAAATCAGAAGGCAAAAACCACGATAAAAAAACTTGGATTAGACTTACCCAAATTGAATAGTTTAAGAGCCGCTGCGATTGAACCATTTTTGGATGAAGAGCTAGACGAATCAGAGCTTAATGAGTTTGTAGAACACTACCTTCAGATAGATTCAAATGGCCGGTTTGAGGAGTTTTGGACGACGATTAAGAATCTGTTTGAACCCATATCTCCAAATCTGCAGGATTGAGAGCTACTACCTACCGCGCAATACCGCGCAATACCGCGCAATACCGCGCAATACCGCGCAATACCGCGCAATACCGCGCAATACCGCGCAATACCGCGCAATACCGCGCAATACCGCGCAATACCGCGCAAACACCCTATAGGCTGACTCACTGACTGTCTAGGGAAACCAGCACATCTAGGTGATCGGCCCATCTTTGAAGCCACTCCCTACATTCACTTTCATAGCGGTGTAGGTTATAAGTTCCCTCGATTCCTTTTTTGGAATGACCAAGGATCGCTTCTGCAACCTCCGATGGACATCCCAGCCGTGACAACCCAGTCCGAACTGTTCTTCTTAGATCGTGAGGAGTCCAAGTAGGCAAGTCGATCATTCGATTCGTCTGACGAAGGTTATACGTGCTGATACTTAGCTGCTTTTGCTGAACAGGTTTTCCAAGACGCGCAGACTCAAATGGGTAATCTCCAGTTTGCAGCCCCCACCCCCGTAGAAAATCCACAGCTTGCCTTGGAAGCTGGACGTAGCGATCTGCTTCATTTTTGGTGTCCTTTAAGTGTAACGTTCCAGCATCAAGATCGTAATCCTTCCAAGCGCTTGAGCAAATCTCGCCGGTACGACATCCCGTCCATAGCGCCAGCCGAAGTATATTTTTCACATTTGGCGTGAAAGCCGAACCCGGTAGCCAAACCAGTAATTTGGACAGCTCTTCATCATCCAAAACCCGGTT
This sequence comes from Oceanospirillum sp., assembly GCA_048268485.1. Classification (GTDB taxonomy): domain Bacteria; phylum Pseudomonadota; class Gammaproteobacteria; order Pseudomonadales; family Halomonadaceae; genus Oceanospirillum. The sequence goes on along the minus strand of JBLWVL010000018.1, from coordinate 55,726 downwards.
TCCCTTAGTTGGCGTAAGTTTCAGGCGCATCTGACGAAGGCTTGATTTAGCAAGCACTACAGGGTTAATAAAGTCTTCAGGCAAGAACCCCCGACCAATGGCAAACTCAAAAGCGGCCAGAAGCTCTCTCATCACATTGCCAGCCTGGACTTTACTTCCTCTGACATTGGCAATGTCATTTATCAGATCAACAATATCCTTCCTTGTGATACTTGCAGCCACCCGCTTCCCCAGAACTTTGACAGGGTTGTTATAGAGCGTACGCCTCACATCTGCCTGCCCTTTTGGCTTCCGAGCACCTTTTTGGATACGGCCATTGGGAAGCCTTTTATCCTCGATATATTCTTCTAAGTACAGGTCTACAATCCCTTTAACCGTAACGTTATTGATCTCTCGTTTTCTTTTTTCCTCTTCTTCATCTGCCTTTAACTTTGCTGCTGGGCATATCCCCTGATTTCTGAGGTTTTTGAGCTCTACTAATTTCAAGCGGGCCTGTTGAAGGGTGAGCGAAGGGAAAACGCCTAGCTTAATTTGTGTGATTTTATTGGTCAGAGGACTTCGGAAACGATAGGTGAACGTCTTTTTACCAGTCTTACCAGATCGAACTCTCAAGCCTTGGTGTTCACCTGTATCAGAGAGAGTTGATCCATCTGGTTTCAAGTGCTCAATTGCCTTGGTTGATAGAGGTTTGTTATTCTGCCTCGCGCTCATTCTACCGTCTCAGTTTATCCAGTTTTCACACTTGGAAGTTATTGGCTGAAGTTAAAACCTTAGTGTAGCAAATTCTGACCTCTGCTCATCTAAAAGATCGAAAAAACAGCTTTTGCTACACCACTTGCTACACCAAAAGATGGGATTTCATGAAATTTTATGAATCTTAGTGGGACTAACAGAGACAACGGAAATATATTTTTCCCTTTAAAATCAATATGTAATACAGGCTAAGCCCGTGAAAAACATCGAAAAACAGCAGCAACATACACCAATGATGCAACAGTACTTCAGCATCAAAAAAGATCACCCGAACGAGCTTGTTTTTTATCGTATGGGGGATTTTTACGAACTGTTTTTTGATGACGCCAAAAAAGCAGCCAGTCTGCTGGACATTACCCTGACGGCACGGGGCAAATCCGGTGGTCAGCCGATTCCTATGGCGGGTATTCCTTTCCATGCGGCAGAAAACTATCTGGCACGCCTGGTGCGCGGTGGTCTGTCGGTGGCGATTGCGGAGCAGATCGGTGATCCGGCCACCAGCAAAGGCCCGGTGGAACGTAAAGTGGTACGGGTGCTGACACCGGGCACGGTCAGTGATGAAGCGCTTCTGGACGAGCGCAAAGACAATCTGCTGGTATCCCTGACCCGTCGTGGCGATCTGTTTGGCCTGTCGGCGCTGGATGTCACCAGTGGCCGCTTTACCGTACAGGAACTAAATGAAGAATCCGCTTTATTAGCCGAGATTCAGCGCCTGGACCCGGCGGAACTACTCCTGGATGAAGGTGAGGTTTTTGAAGCTCAGATAAGCCAGCGTAAAGGAGCCCGGCAGATCCCACCTTGGCAGTTTGACACAGAAAGCGCCACCACTCAGCTGTGCCGTCAGTTTGAAACCCGTGATCTGGCGGGTTTTGGTTGTCAGCAACTGGAGGTGGCGATCGGTGCTGCTGGTGCTCTTCTGGAGTACGTTAAGGACACTCAACGTACCGGCCTGCCCCATGTACGTGCCCTGCAGGAAGAATCCCGGGATGAGTGTATTCAGATCGATGCCGCCAGCCGCCGCAATCTGGAGATCGACACCAATCTGGGCGGTGGTACCGAAAATACCCTGGCCTCGGTACTGGATAACACCGCAACCGCCATGGGCAGCCGTCAGCTGCGCCGCTGGCTGAACCGTCCGATCCGCTGTCACGATCAGCTGCATCTGCGTCAGTCCTGTGTGCAGGCGATTCAGGATAGCTTTCAGTGGCAAGGTATTTACGATCACCTGAAAGCGATCGGTGATATTGAACGTATTCTTGCCCGCGTTGCCCTGCGCAGTGCCCGCCCACGGGATCTGGCCCGTCTTCGGGATGCTCTGAGTGAACTGCCGGAGCTAACCGCGCTGCTGAGCAGTATTCAGGAATCCGCGCTGGATCATCTGCGGGAAACAATTATCGACTTCCCCAAAGAAGCTGACCTGCTGGCCCGGGCGATTATCGATAATCCGCCAGTGGTAATCCGTGATGGCGGTGTGATCGCCGATGGTTTTGATGCCGAGCTGGATGAGCTGCGCCAGCTGAGTGAACACGCTGGTGACTTCCTGATTCGCCTGGAGGAGCAGGAAAAAGCCACCACCGGCTTGTCTACACTGAAAGTGGGCTATAACCGGGTACACGGCTATTACATCGAGATCAGCCGCGCGCAATCCGATCAGGCTCCGGCGCACTATATCCGCCGTCAGACTCTGAAAAATGCCGAGCGCTTTATCACCCCGGAACTGAAAGAGTTTGAAGACAAGGTACTGAGCAGTAAATCCCGCGCTCTAACAAGGGAAAAAGCGCTGTACGAGCAGGTGATCGAACAGCTGAACGAAAACCTGATGGGTCTGCAGAATCTGGCGGTATCCCTGTCAGAGCTGGATGCCCTGAATAACTTTGCTGAGCGCGCGGAGACGCTGAATTTCTCCCGCCCGTCGCTAATGCGCGATAACGGCATTCTGATCGAAGGTGGCCGCCACCCGGTAGTGGAACAGGTTTCCGATCAGCCCTTTGTTCCAAATGACCTGACGTTCAGTAACGATGACCGTATGGCGGTGATTACCGGCCCGAATATGGGTGGTAAATCGACCTATATGCGTCAGATCGCTCTGATCGTGCTACTGGCACACACCGGCTGTTATGTTCCGGCGGAAAGCGCTCGGATCGGGCCTATCGACCGAATCTTTACCCGTATCGGCTCATCTGATGACCTGGCCAGCGGACGCTCGACCTTTATGGTGGAGATGACCGAAACGGCTAATATCCTTAACAATGCCACACCTTGCTCCCTGGTACTGATGGATGAAATTGGCCGCGGCACCAGCACCTTTGATGGCTTGTCACTGGCCTGGGCCTGCGCTGCACATCTGGCACAGAAACTACGAGCTTACACTCTGTTTGCCACCCACTATTTCGAACTGACCGCCCTGCCGGAACAGTTTGACGGCGTGATGAACCTGCACCTGAACGCCACCGAACATAACGACAACATTATCTTTATGCATAAGGTACAGGAAGGCCCTGCCAGTCAGAGTTATGGTTTACAGGTGGCAAAACTGGCGGGTATTCCTCACAACGTAGTCAGCCAGGCCAGAGAAAAGCTGGTTCAACTGGAACAACTGGACAGTCAGAAAGGCCCTCAGGTGCAGACGGTTTACACTCCAGTACAGGATGACCTGTTTGCCGTGACAGAACCGAATCCTGCTCTGGAAAAACTAAGCAGCATCACCCCGGATGATCTGACACCCCGTCAGGCCCTTGAGCTACTCTATGAACTGAAAGCGTTGGCAAAAGGATAAAGCAACAATGGCGTTTGTCGTAACTGATAACTGCATTCAGTGCAAATACACCGACTGCGTAGAAGTCTGTCCTGTAGATTGCTTCTATGAAGGACCAAATTTTCTTGTCATCCACCCGGATGAGTGTATTGACTGTGCGTTATGCGAACCGGAATGCCCGGCAAAAGCAATCTATTCAGAAGATGAGCTACCGGATAATATGCAGCACTTTTTTGAACTGAATGAGATGCTGGCAGAACACTGGCCAAATCTGGCAGAACGTAAAGACCCGTTACCGGATGCTGAAAACTGGGACGGTGTTGAAAACAAACTGGATAAACTGGAAGGCTTACCGGACGGTTTATAGCGGCTTGGGATCGGTCGGAGCGGTGTGATTTTTTCATAAGAAAGAGAAGGGCGGCCCTGCCGCCCTATATCCCTATGCTATCAACTCCTTGACAGCGCTATCATCCTGACAGCCGACTCTCCCTGAGTCTTCCATGTGGCCCCTGAACCTGAACATCCTGTATCCCTGTTCGCCACCTATTTCCATTCCTTCTCCCTTAATCCTTGTGCCGGTCTCCATTCCGGCTTGCTGCCTCTCCCTGACTGCAAGTTCATACTAACAAATATTTGCCACTAAAAAACACACAAAATATGCGGTTAATTGCCTCACTGAGGCCCAGAAAAGCTATAACTGATTGATTCTCAGGCATTTAAATAAATATCTTATCGATTAATAGACTTTTATCCTGCTCTGCAGTGCCAATATCTTAACGCTTTGTAGGAAATATCTTACAGCCTGAGAGGAGATAAACCCAAAGAGCAGGAGTGCTAAAATAAAATAGCCAGCACCCAAGGGCACTGGCTTGCTTTAATCTCCGGCAATCACAGCCGTACAACCGTGAGAAAGAGGTTATTCCACATCGTTTACATCGAGCCGGTCAACCTTTTGGAAACCACGGGGCAGCTTATTCCCGCGGCGCCCACGTTCACCCAGGTAATGCTCAAGGTCAGAGGGCTTCAGCTTAAGGTGACGCTTGCCCGCAAAAATGGTTAAGGGTTCTTCGGCCTGCATCACGATCAGATCCCGAACAAACTCCTCCCGTCCTGCAGATTTAGCCGATGGAATATCGATCATTTTATTCCCTTTACCTTTACCCAGCACCGGAAGCTGATCAAGGCGGAAAACCAAAAGACGCCCTTCAGTGGTCACGACAGCAACACGGCTTTCAGTGCCTTCCGGGATCAGCTTAGGTGGCAGAACCTCACATCCTTTCGGCACCGTCAGCAATGCTTTCCCCGCCTTCTTACTGGCCAGCATATCTGAAGACGCCACAACAAAACCATACCCCGCATCACTGGCCATCAGAAAATGACGGTTATCCTCGGCTATCACCAGTCCCTGAAAAGTAGCACCAGATGGCGGGTTAATACGCCCGGTCAAGGGCTCACCCTGGCCCCTGGCTGAGGGTAGTGTGTGCACCGGTAAAGAGTAACTACGGCCACTGCTATCAACAAAAACGGCTTGCTGGTTAGACTTACCTTTACAAGCCAGATGGAAGCTGTCACCGGATTTATAGCTCAGGCCTTCCGGGTCAATATCATGTCCTTTGGCTGCCCGCACCCACCCCTGTTTTGACAAAACAATGGTCACAGGGTCTGCACTCACTAAAGCCGTTTCATCCAGCGCTTTAGCTTCATCACGACACACCAGTGGTGAACGACGCAGATCACCAAATTGATCTGCATCTGTGGTTAGCTCATCCTCGATAAGTTGATTCAGGGCGCTATCAGAGCCCAGCAGATGCTCCAGGCTCTCCCGTTCATCCTGAAGCTCATCCTGCTCACCCCGGATTTTAATCTCTTCCAGTTTTGCTAACTGGCGTAAACGCAACTCAAGAATTGCCTCCGCCTGACGTTCACTGAGGCCAAAGCGGCTGATCAGCTCCTGTTTTGGCTGGTCTTCTGTACGGATAATATCGATCACTTCATCAATATTCAGATAAGCGATCAGAAGCCCTTCCAGTAAATGCAGACGATCATTCACTTTTTCTAACCGATGCTCAAGCCTGCGCCTGACCGTTGCCCGCCGGAAATTAATCCACTCGCCCAGAATTTGTAATAAGCTTTTTACCTGCGGTCGTCCATCGGTGCCGATCATATTCAGATTAACACGGTAACTTTTTTCCAGATCCGTGGTGGCAAACAAATGGGCCATCATAGCTTCAGTATCAACCCGGTTTGAGCGGGGAACGATTATCAGGCGGGTAGGGTTTTCGTGATCAGACTCATCACGCAAATCCACGACCATAGGCAGTTTTTTCGCCTGCATCTGGGCCGCGATTTGCTCCAGAACCTTAGCCCCCGAAACCTGATGCGGCAACGCTGTCACAACAATATCGCCATCTTCAATCTGGTAAACGGCCCTCATTTTCAGGCTGCCTTTGCCCGACTCGTACAGCTTGCGAATATCCGCCTCAGGTGTGATGATTTCAGCATCGGTCGGATAGTCCGGTGCCTTAATAAAGCGCATCAGATCGGATATCCCCGAGGCAGGGTTGTTCAGTAAATGAACCGTCGCCTGAACTACTTCGTTTAAGTTATGAGGCGGTATATCCGTCGCCATCCCTACGGCAATACCTGTGGAACCGTTCAAAAGTACATGAGGAACGCGACTTGGCAGCACAGCAGGCTCATTTAATGTACCGTCGAAGTTAGGCAGCCAATCGGCGGTGCCGTGACCTAACTCAGATAGTAACAGTTCAGAAAATTTAGCCAGTTTAGCTTCGGTGTAGCGCATCGCAGCAAAAGACTTGGGGTCATCCGGTGAGCCCCAGTTGCCCTGCCCATCCACCAGTGGGTACCGGTAAGAAAAAGGCTGGGCCATCAGTACCATTGCCTCATAGCAGGCGCTGTCACCATGGGGATGGAATTTACCCAGGACATCACCGACTGTGCGGGCAGACTTTTTATGTTTGGCACTGGCTTTAAGACCCAGTTCAGACATCGCATAGATAATTCGGCGCTGAACAGGTTTAAGCCCATCACCAAGATGAGGAAGTGCACGATCAAGAATGACGTACATGGAGTAATCAAGGTAAGCTTTTTCGGTATACTGCTTGAGCGAGATCTGCTCAACACCATCGAAGCCGGTATCTGCTGGGTTAATTGGTGCACTCATCCGATTTGGTAATCCACTGATTGTTCACACGGAAAATTTTAGCCAAGTCTATCTAACATCTGGTTATTTTTACAGGACTCATCGTCACCGGTATTCGGATTTTGCAATTAAGTGGTTTTCCTGCCCGGTGGTGGTTAAGATTTACGTAAAACAGCCGATAGATTAGACCTATTAAAGCTACGCGGTTTTTGACTACAATCAGCAAGATAAGACTTCACTTTTTTAAGCGTAATATGCTACCAGAGCCCGTTAAAAATGATTCTGACCGAATATAAATTTCGTCCTGAAAGTGACTCACGAGCAGAAGAAAACTGTGCTGATGTCGCTAATAAGCTAAAAACTGCCTTTGCTGAAAGTACTGATATGATTGTGATTAACGATCTTCAGATTAAAGTATACGATCGGCAGATTACCATCGACCATGTCGTGCTTCATACATACGGCATGACATTGATCAGCAGCCGTACCCTCTATGGTAAAATTGAAGTGAATTACCGGGGTGAGTGGTCACGTAGTGTTAAAGGCCGGGATATTCCGATGGAAAATCCTATTGACCTCTACAAGCATGCGAGCAAGGCTGTTCGGGATGATTTGGTAAAGAGTGTTGAAACCATTATGAGTAAACATAATGGTGTTCAGAAAACCTTTGACGGTATGCCCATTGAGTTGATGTTTATTCAGGCTCCCAAGAGCGGGTTGCAGGGTAACGGCATCAACTCGTCTGCTATTCTGTTCTCTGAACAACTGACACAAACGATCACCCGGCACTTTAATTCTTATAAAAAGCGAGTCTATCAACAGTTTGGTGGTATGGATGTTTTTCGCTTTTTCTCTTCAGATATGTTTGCCTGCGCAGACTATCTTATTGGTAAAGAGATTGACAGGGAGAGCTACCCTGTAGCCCAGCCAGATCAGTCCGCATCCGGAGCAAGCTCAAGCAGCGGGCAGTCAGGAAAACGTGTAATTGTACGGACAAAACAAATAGGGGGCGGCCCTGGTATTATCAAAGCCAGAAGCATCAAACCCAGCCGCAAAAAACCGGAGCAGATGGCCAAAGAACCTGATTAAGATCACCTGCCTATTTACTCCTGCAAAACCTGTACACGACAAAAAAAAGGGCTGATCAGATCAGCCCTTTTTCATAAGAATGGTAACACTGGGAAAACCTATAAAGAGAAGCTTTCGCCTATGTCGGATTCCCAGTAAAGCAGATCACTAGCGTAACTTAAACTGATCAACCATCTTCTCAAGGTCAACGGCCAACTTCAGCAAGCTATCACTGACAGCAACACCCTCATTAGCCTCTGCAGAGGTCTGTTCAGCAATAGCGCTAATCTCTTTAACATTGCGGTTAACCTCAGCAGAAGCAACTTCCTGTTGCTGCGCTGAAAGCGTCATTTGGCTATTCAGAGCATTAATGCCAGTAACCGCTTCGGCAATTTCCTGCAGAGATGACGCCACTTTTTCAACCTCGCTAACGCTCTCATGAGTACTTTCCTGAGCACTCTGCATCACCTCAATAGCTTCTGTCACTTCTTTCTGCAGCTGCTCAATCGTCTGATGAACTTCCTGAGTTGACTCATGAGTCCGGGTTGCCAGTGAGCGCACTTCATCAGCCACAACAGCAAAACCTCGTCCGGCTTCACCTGCCCGTGCAGCCTCAATAGCCGCGTTCAAAGCCAATAAGTTGGTCTGCTCTGCAATTGAGGTGATAACATCCAGAACAGTCCCCACTTCATTGCTGTAATTACCCACTTTACTGATAACGCCTGCAGCCTGCTCTATTTCGCCGGTCAGGCGGCTAATTGCAGAAATCGCAGTTCCCGTAAGAGAAGCTCCCAATCTGGCCTGCGCGTCAGCACTGGAGGACGCATCGGAGGCGCTTTCTGCATACGACTTTACCTCATGAGCATTATTCTCAACCTGCTGCATGGCTGAAACAACGGTTTCTGTACCAGCCTGCTGATCCTGTACTGCAGAGACGGTACTCTCAGAGACCTTTGAAATACGCTCTGCGGCCTCTTTCAGCTGATGAGTTGTTCCCGAGACCTGCTGCATACTACCCCGGAACCGGGTCAGCATATTGTTAAAAGCGGTAGCCAGAGCCCCTATCTCATCATTACTCTCGACATTGCTGACTTCTACTGCCAGGTCGGACTGTCGTTCTACCTGCTGCATTACACTCCGCACCCGGTTCAGAGGCGTTACGATAAGGCGGCGTAACAGATAGATAATCACCAGAAAGCCGACAAAGAACAGGCCAACTTGTGTAAGTCCAAGACGCCACAAATTAGCGCTGATATGGCTATCCAGGGTCGCCAGCGAGTAGCTGACGCGCACAGCGCCCAGAACAGTCCCTTCTTCAACAATGTGACAGGTGAGGCAGTTCGTACCCCGGTAGTCTTTACTGGCCCGAACAGGATTCAGAACCGTTAGAACTCTTCCAGTCTCACTTTCACTGATATGTGTTATTTTTTCACCGGAAAGCGCGCGGCGATCCAGGTCATCAGATGCTTTTTCCTCAGGACGCCCGGGGCCAAAAAATTTATTAATATCCGGGCCACGAATAATGCGGGCATCAACTACATCCGGCTGGCTCATCACTTTTTTGCGTAAGATATCCCGGTTTTCCAGAGTACCGGTGATCATCATGATGTTAACAGCATCAAAATAGGAATCAGCCGTATCCTGAGTATGCTGCCAAATAACCTCTTCAACCATCTCTCGCTCGTTGCGAACGCTGAAAACCATGGACACAGCAAGTACCAAGACAAAAACCAAAAGCAAGGCTACAGTGATTTTGGTTTGAATGGAGGTTCCTGGGGAAGTCTGACTCATTATACTCTCCGCCTTTCCAGCGTTATTTTTTAATTCTGGCTCGTTTTATGATTATCATGCTTGGCTTAACTTTAACGGTAAAGTTAAGCTATAGAAGTAACCAACCATATACTTTTTGTTAATTCTTTTATGGCTGTTCAGTGCTAACACAACATGCCATGACTTGCTCCGTTTGTACATCATCTAACCTACGGCTTTCACAGGAAAATGTCAGTGTCTGAAATCAAAACATCGCCATCCAAGTATGATCAGGTTATTGCGTTCCAGGGCCATCTTGGTGCCTACTCACATTTGGCTTGCCGCAATGCACGCCCTAAACTATCGCCTGTACCTTGCGCGACTTTTACAGAAGCGATGCAGACCGTAGAAAAAGGGGATGCTGCTCTGGCGATGATTCCGATTGAAAACTCAACAGCCGGGCGTGTTGAGGAGATCTATCGCCAACTGCCGAAAACACAGCTTTCGATTATTGGTGAGCACTTTGAAAGCATCAGCCACTGCCTTATCGCACTTAAAGGCAGCAGTCTGGAACAGATCAAAACGGTCTGCTCTCACCCACAAGCTTTAGCACAGTGTGATAACAATATTATGAAACTTGGCCTGGAAACGGATGTTAAGTCTGATACGGCAGGTGCAGCCCATGAAATTATGCAGCTACAGGACCATAGCCGTGCCGCTATCGCATCTTCGCTGGCAGCAGAGCTATATGGCATGGATATTCTGAGAGAAAACTTTCAGGATCATGATGGCAACACAACCCGCTTTATTATCCTGTCGCGGGAAGCAGAAATTCCAGAATACCGTTCTGGTCAGAAATATCTGACCTCACTGATGTTCCGGGTGCGTAACCTGCCTGCAGCTCTTTATAAAGCGATGGGGGGCTTTGCCACCAATGGTATCAATATGGTGAAGCTTGAAAGCTATATGGACACGGGCAGCTTCCAGGCAACGTCTTTCTATATGGATGTTGAGGCACACCAATGCGACCAGGGGATGATCAATGCCCTTGAGGAACTATCTTTTTTTGCGGAGGATATCCGTATTCTGGGTACCTATATTCCCAGCCCATGGCGGCAATCCAGAGGGGCTATCTCATAGCACAGGCAAACGAATTCGGAACAGAAAACAAGCATGACAAATTAATAAAACAGCGGGAGCAATGCTCCCGCCAGAATAATCAACAGAAACAATTACTGGTTATATGTCGCCGGATCGATCCAGACTCCCAGAGAGTTACGGTCAATCCAGTTGCCTTGTTTGTTCTCTTTGTAGCGGAACACCACAATATCACCTTCACTCACAGAGAGCTCCGGATCTTCAGTCTGGTAGGAGTATGTAACGCCATCCACAATCAAGGCATGGCGGTACAACTCAGGCATTCCCAGCCATTCCTGAAACGGTCCTTCCGTAACAACAGATTCCAGTTTCCCCTTACCTTGAAGTTTAGGTGCGCGTTGTCGGCGTGCTCCGGGACGGAAGTTACCAGCCATGAATGCTCCTTTTATGTTGAGCCAAGTGTTTTAAACAAAGTTGCCTGAGCGGAGAAATGTGAAACCTAATCCGTTCACTTACACGAAAGGCGAAGGATTATAGGGCTTATTCCGCAAGAGACAAGTTAGAAAACAACAAAATGTCGTAAGTCGAAATACAATCCGTTAAAGGTTCTTACTTTTTTAGCTGGTGGTTCAAAAAGCAATCAGTAAACTAACTATTTTACTCAAGCAAGGAATCTTACCCTATGGCAATGCTTCATGAACTGCTTCTTACTATGGCAGACTGGATTCGCCCGCACAGCGATAATATCGCACTTGCTCTTATAGCCACCCTGCTGGTTATTTATGGCGATGAGATAAACCGTATTGTTAAGCAGCAGCTGCGTCCTTATCCATACATTGTCCGGCTGATCGGCTTTGTTGTGCTCTGTGCTTTTGGCTATGGTGCTCTCACCGTGTATGCCACTCCGGTACTGGAAGACATTATCAACCGCATCCCAGGTCTCTACCTTGCACCCGCCATTATGCTCCTCTTCCTATTGGTAGGTTTACTGGCAGAAAGACGCCGTCAGATCTGATTCAAGGAGCGCTCTATAGCCCGGAATTCATGATTTTCCACGTCAGGCACGCAGACCCGAAAACCGAGTATGTGAATAATGCGCCACAGGAGAACCCGCCATGCCAACACATGATATTGATGGACATTTCTGTATTTTCCGTAAAAGCTACTCAGCAGCAGGCATTCAGCAAGAACCCGGTGAGCTGGCTGCCTTCACTGATCAGAAAAAGCAAAATTTTGCACTTTTCTGGCTTTCTGACCAGCCTGAAAACAGTTTGATGTTGGGTTATTTTACGTCGGAAGCAGCATTAAAAGAGCATGCTGAGCGTTTTATACTGAAGCCTTTGACCACCCCTGCTATCCCTATGAGCCAGATTGAAGCCCGGCAGCTCAGAGAGCAGGATACGCCTCCTGAACTCCCGCGCTTCTATGGAGTATTTGGCACAGCTTTCAGCGGCTACCTGCTAAAGCCTGATAGCGAAAAAGCATCAGACAAGCTGATGCTCTTCTATACGGCTGATTACCGCTCAGAGTTACTGGGGGTATTTGATGCCGCTGAAGCCACTCGCACCCTGACTGAGCATTATGACCGCCGCCGTCAGCAGTGCATGCTGTGTTAAGGGGTTTGCCAGTCTATTCTTCACCGCCCATGGCTTCAACGTACTGCGCGTAATGCTCCGGGGCCAGGTCTTCAAAGCGGGTAAACTGCCCCCGGAAAGCGAGCTTAACACTGCCAATAGGGCCATTACGCTGCTTGCCAATAATAACCTCTGCAATCCCTTTGTTTGCTTCATCCTCTTTGTTATACACCTCATCACGATAGATAAAGGCGATAACATCCGCATCCTGCTCGATAGCACCGGACTCACGCAGATCTGACATAACAGGTCGTTTATTCGGGCGCTGCTCCAGACTACGGTTCAGCTGTGACAGCGCAATCACAGGGCAATTAAACTCTTTGGCCAACGCCTTAAGGGAGCGGGAGATCTCTGAAATCTCACCAGTACGGTTATCTGCCAACCCCGGAACACGCATCAGCTGAAGATAATCGATCATCACCAGACCTATATCGCCATTCTCACGGTGCAGACGGCGCACTCGGGAGCGCATCTCACTGGGGCTTAGACCCGCTGTATCGTCAATAAAGAGTTTTTTCTTTTCCAGCAAGTTGACTGCCGACATAAGCCGTGGCCAATCGTCATCATCCAGCTTACCGGTACGCACCTTAGTCTGATCGATACGTCCCAGGGAAGAGAGCATACGCAGCATCAGGGAATCACTGGGCATCTCCATACTGAACACCACCACAGGTTTATCCTGGGTCAGGGCAACGTTCTCAACAATATTCATGGCAAAGGTGGTTTTACCCATCGATGGACGCCCGGCAACAATAACCAGATCAGAGGGCTGCAGACCAGATGTCATACCGTCCAGATCAGTAAAACCTGTAGCAATACCTGTCATAGAAGAATCCAGACGATAAAGCTCATCAATGCGGTCAACCGTTTTTTGCAGAATGGAAACCACACCTTCTGGCCCACCCACCTTGGGCCGGTTTTCAGCAATGGCGAATACCAGTTGTTCAGCCTCATTCAGCAGTTCATCAGAGGTTCGCCCTTCAGTATCATAGGCGCTTTCAGCAATCTTATTGGCGGCATGAATCATCTGGCGCAGCGTTGAACGCTCCTGCACAATTGAAGCGTAAGCCACAATATTACTGGCAGATGGCGTATTACGGGCCACCTCAGCCAGATATGCCAGACCACCGACCTGATCCAGCTCTTTACGGTCTTCAAGCAGCTCAGAGATGGTAATCACATCAAACGGCTGGGCACGTTCAGCCAGCTCCATCATCGCGTTAAAGATCAGCTTATGGTCACGACGGTAAAAGTCATGGGCACTGATACGTTCAGCTACGGCATCCCAGGCTTCATTATCCAGCAGCAGACCACCCAACACCGATCGTTCCGCCTCCAGTGAGTAGGGAGGGATTTTGAGAGCTTCGGTTTGCTTATCGGTATCAGTTCGTTCGGCCATAAACCTGAGATTCTCCTGCGTAAAGATGAAGTGAAAATTAAGTGTATCTGAAAATTAGTGCCGGTAAAGATGACAAAAGAAGAAGAGGCAACACCGGGAAAAGCTTATGTCAATATTTCAGGTGCCTAACGATATACTAAAAAAAAGGAATAAAAAAAGGCACCTGGGATAACCCAAAGTGCCTTTCAGAGCTGACCAGCAGATCTTATTCTTCAGATGTCACGATAACGCGAACTGAAGTCATAACATCGCTGTGCAGCTGGATTGCAACGTCGAATTCACCAACGGTGCGAATCGGGCCTTCCGGCAGACGAACTTCGCTTTTCGCTACATCGATGCCAGCAGAGCTGATTGCTTCTGCCAGGTCACGTGTACCGATAGAGCCGAACAGCTTACCTTCGTCACCAGCTTTAGCACCGATAGACAGTTCAATCTCACCCAGAGCAGCAGCACGAGCTTCTGCTTCAGCTTTGATCTCTGCAGCCTGAGCTTCAAGCTCAGCACGGCGGGTTTCGAACTCAGCAATGTTTGCTTCTGTTGCTACTACAGCTTTGCCGTATGGCAACAGGAAGTTGCGGCCATAACCAGGCTTAACGGTTACTTTGTCGCCTAAGCCACCCAGTTTGCCTACTTTCTCGAGCAGAATAACTTCCATCTCGTTAACCTCTTTCTATTTTATGGCGCGTCATTATCTGAAGGCTTCATCAGCCTCTTTCGAAAATTCAGACTACTATCAAGCAGCGCCACAAAAATCATCAATACGTACAGTGAGTGTCCGGCAAAAAACAGCACAAAATAGAAGGCTGTCAGCCAAAACGAACTCAGTTGTTTGATCGTTACAACAGCATGTACTAAAGCGATACAGGCAAAAACCAGCGGCAGTGTCAGCGAAGGAATCCACTTGATTGCTTCGGGGGTAATACCCGCACCGAAAACAACCATGCCACCTAAAACCAGACCTGCCCAGACCGGAAGACGCAGCTGATGAAATTCTTTCTGGAAACCACCCGGATTATACAGAGCAGCTTGCCAGAAACGGGCCAGCATAAGACTCCCCGTCATCATCAGTGCATGCACCGCAGAGATTACACCAGAGAAAAGCCCAACCAAAAACTGGTCAAGCTCAATACCTGGATTCTCCGCCAGTTCAGCTTCACTCAGAATCATTTCCCGACTTGCCTGGGCAAGATCAAGCATTAATTCCGGCGGTAACCACTGAACTGTACTTGCGGTAACAGTTCCGATACCAGCGCCCACCAACAGTGTTTGTGACCAGCTGACACTTTGTCTCAGCACCAGCGCCATAATATAGGCACCGATTATTACAAACGCTGGGGTTAGGTCGCCCTGAGCAAACCAGAAGAGAGCAGGCAGCGAGCCCCAAAGCATCACCTGACTGCCATCTTTACCACCCTTTCTCAGGGTGACCACACTGACAACAGCGGCAGCAATCCAGAATAAAAATGGAATAGCTGCACTTAACGCTGTTGCTATAATCGCGTTAGTCCGCGATTTTAGTGCATATTGTGCGATAGAACGCATGCACCTGCCTTATATCGTTTTAAATCTTACTGGTGGCCGTCTGTGTACGGCAGCAGAGCCAGGTAGCGGGCGCGCTTAATAGCGGTAGCCAGCTGACGCTGATAACGTGCTTTAGTACCAGTGATACGGCTTGGAACGATCTTGCCAGTTTCAGTGATGTAGCTTTTCAGAGTTTCGATGTCTTTATAATCGATCTGATCTACACCTTCAGCGGTGAAACGGCAGAACTTACGACGACGGAAAAAACGTGCCATGGAATATACTCCCAATAAGTCTGTTAAAAATTACTCTTCAGAGTCAGCAGCTGGAGCTACTTCTTCTTTAGATTCAGCCTGGGCTTCCGGAGCACGCTCTGGTTTACGATCGTCACGACGATCTTCACGAGAGGCTTCTGCTTTTACCGGAGATGCTTCTGTTACAGCATTTTTAGTACGAACAACCAGATTACGGATGATCGCATCGTTGTAACGGAAGATCTCAGTCAGCTCGTCAACAACCTCACTGGTTGTCTCAACGTTCATCAGAACGTAGTGAGCTTTGTGAATCTTGTTAATTGGGTATGCCAGATGACGACGACCCCAATCTTCCATACGATGAACCGAACCACCATTGTCCTGTACCAGACTGGTGTAACGCTCGATCATTGCTGGAACCTGTTCGCTCTGGTCCGGATGAACCATGAACACAACTTCGTAATGACGCATTATAGCTCCTTACGGTTTTACAGCTTCTCAAAGGGTTTGTTCCCCAGAAAAGCAAGGAGTGGAAAGAAACGTTGTTTAAAAACAACCGCGAGATCTTACAGACCCTGCCAGAAAGACGCAAGACAATTCGCCAGAATTAGCTTCAGTCCCATGAAAAACTATGGACATCACAATCTTCAGCCTTTTTGCTGACGCTGACGAACCGCCTCGTAGAGACATACGCCAGTGGCAACAGAAACATTCAAACTACTGACTTCACCGGCCATCGGCAGATTAACCAGCAGGTCGCAGTGTTCACGGGTCAGGCGACGCATCCCCTTGCCTTCCGCCCCCATCACCAGAGCAGTCGGGCCGGTTAGGTCGGTTTCATATAACCCCTGACCGGCCTCACCTGCTGTACCCATAACCCAGACACCATGCTGTTTTAACTCACCCAGACAACGGGAAAGGTTTGTAACACTAACAACCGGCATCACTTCAGCAGCACCACAAGCGACCTTACGTACTGTGGCATTCAGGGTAGCTGACTTATCTTTGGGAACAATGACCGCATCAGCACCTGCAGCATCAGCCGTTCGTAGTACCGCTCCAAGGTTGTGCGGATCAGTTACACCATCCAACACCAATAATAAGGGTGATGATTTCTCTGAAAGCCGCTCAAACAGCCATTGCTCACTATAGGTTTTCAACGGCTTACAGACGGCAACAACCCCCTGATGGACTAACCCGCCGGTCATTTCGTCCAGCACATCACGCTCCGCCTGCTCCTGCTGCAAACCGATCTGTAAGGCCAAACGAGCAATCTTATCCAGCTTCTCATCGTCACGCCCTTTCATAAGATGAAGACTGATCACCTGTTCAGGCTGACGCTCCAGAAGACTGGTGACCGCATGGATGCCAAACACCGCTTCAACCGACGGTTTCTTAGGGGCTTTACGTCTGCTCTGCTGTTTTTTGCCACCGCCATGCTGAGGACGCTCACTTCTGTTTTGGGGGCGTTCATTTCTGTGTTGTTTCACTAACGTACCTGATTACAGTTTCTGGCAGCCCGGTGCTGCACTATCGATTTCTGCCGCCTTGCGGCCTGATACGGAAACAGGGCTCTGAATCAGAGCCCTGTCGGGAAATATTAAGGCAGACAGGCAGCAACAGGAAACCGGGTATCTCCGTAGCTACGCAACTGCTTAATCTTAATCTTTTTTTACTTTTTTCTTCTTAGGTCGCTTTTTCCTGAGATCATCATTCAGGCCCGAGCGCCCCTTTTCAGCTGGCTTCAGCTTTTTCTTTCTTCCACCTTTATGCTTCGGTTTGCCAGAGGTGTCACCACGATCGCTTTTCCGGTTCGGGTCCGCTGCATCATTAGAGGCGACAACCTTTGAAAGCTTGTCTTCAGCATCCGACATATTGCGCTTACGTGGTTTACGCTTACGTCCCACGGCATTATCAGGCTGGCTGGTATCCAGCTCAAAGTCGATCTTGCGTTCATCAAGATCTACCCGCGCCACAATGACGGTCAGCTCATCATTCATACCGTAAACGCGGCCGCTACGCTCACCCCGCAAACGCTGTGTCAGAGGATCAAACTGGTAGTAATCCGATGGCAAGCCAGTGATATGCACCAAGCCTTCAACATAGATCTCATCCAAACGTACAAAGAGCCCAAAGCCGGTAACACCTGTTACCTTACCAGTGAAGCTTTCCCCTACGTGACTCGCTGTGTATTCGCACTTCAACCACGCAAGAACATCATAGGTGGCATCATCCGCACGCCGCTCTGTCATAGAGCAGTGCTCACCCAGCTCGGCCATCTGAGCTTCATTGTACGGCAGCCATTTATCCCGAGGCTCTGTTGGTGTTGTTTCACAACGCTGCAGATGACTACCGGTCAGATCGCTGCGAATCAGGGCGCGAATCGCGCGATGCAGCAGCAGATCCGGGTAACGGCGAATCGGTGAAGTAAAATGCGTATAAGCCTTGTAGTTCAGGCCGAAATGCCCTTCATTCTCCGGCGTGTAAACCGCCTGCGACAACGATTGCAACAACATCGTCTGAATATTACCGGCATCAGGGCGGTCACCGATCGCCTGAAGTACTTCCTGATAATCTTCCGGCGTTGGCTTTAAGCCACCACCCAGTTCAAAGCCCAGTTCACCCAGGAAAGATTTCAGCTTTTCAAGCCGCTGCTCTTTCGGGCCTTTGTGGACACGGAACAGCCCGGGTACTTTGTACTTCTCCAGCAAACGGGCAGAAGCGACGTTTGCACAGAGCATGCACTCTTCGATCAGTTTATGGGCTTCGTTACGCACCACGGGAACAATACGCTCGATTTTGCGGTTATCATCAAAAACGATACGGGTTTCCACTGTTTCAAAGTCAATCGCACCACGCTCACTACGGGCAATACGAAGCTGTTTGTACAGCCCGTACAGCGTTTCAATCGGGTGAACCAGATCAGTATATTTTTCTTTAAAAATAGCGGCATCCGGCAGCTCAGGATCGTCCAGAAGTGCACCCACCTGGGTATACGTCAGGCGCGCCTGAGATTTAATAATAGCCTCACAGAAGCGGTAGCGACTGATCTCCCCCTTGGCACTGATACTCATCTCGCAAACCATCACAAGGCGATCGACATGAGGGTTCAAAGAGCAAAGACCATTGGAGAGCAACTCCGGCAGCATAGGAATCACTTGCCCCGGGAAGTAAACGGAGTTTCCTCGGCGGTGTGCCTCCTGATCCAATGGAGTATTAACACCGACGTAATGTGAAACATCAGCGATAGCAACAAAGAGTTTCCAGTTGCCGCTGCGCTTTTTCTCGCAATAAACCGCATCATCAAAGTCTTTCGCATCTTCACCATCAATGGTGACAAACGGCAGATGACGAAGATCTACACGATCACGTTTATCAGCCTCCTGAACCTGATCAGACATATTGCGGATCTGATCCAGAACTTCTTCCGGAAATTCATTCGGCAGATTATGTTTACGGATGGCAATATCAATTTCCATACCCGGAGCCATCTCATCACCCAGTACTTCCTTAATCCGCCCCTGAACATGGGCACGACGGGCTGGCTGCTGGGTCACTTCGACACACACCACCTGGCCATCTTCAGCCCCGGACTCCTGTCCCGGAGGAATCAGTACATCGTGATGTAATTTGGGATTATCAGGTCGGACATAACCAATACCGTTATGCTCAATAATGTAGCGACCAACAATTTCCTGTGTATTATGCTGCAGAACTTCAACAACTGCGCCTTCTTTGCGGTTGCGACGATCTACGCCAACCACCCGCGCCAACACAAGATCACCGTGATAAACCGTTTTCATCTGATAGTTGGACAGGAAAAGATCTTCACCGCCATCATCCGGAATCAAAAAACCGAAACCATCAGCATGGGCTTCAATGCGCCCTTTAACTAACTGCATTTTTGAGATCAGTCCATAAGCCCCTTTACGGTTGCTTAATAGCTGACCATCACGCTCCATCGCCTTTAGCCGGCGACGCAATGCTTCAATATCATTTTCACTGGTCAGCCCCATGCGCTCACAAAGCTGCATATGGGTTAGGGGGCGCCCGTAGTTTTCAAGCCATTGCATAATAAACTCACGGCTCGGAACCGGGTTATCATACTTATTAGCTTCACGATCGGCCTGAGGATCCTGCTTCACTGACCAGCGTGTCATATCATTTGCCTTTTTTATCAATCTATATCTTCTTTAATTTATCATTTGTTTTTAATTACCCCACCAAAGTACCACTGATTATAAGACTTGGCGAAGAAATTTGCTTTTTATACTGTTTTTTCTGCAAAAAAGTATTGCAAGAGGAAAAATCCTCCTTATAATACGCCCCCAGTTGTCCAGCCCAGGTGGTGGAATTGGTAGACACGCTAGCTTCAGGTGCTAGTGGCCGTATGGCCGTGGAGGTTCAAGTCCTCTTCTGGGCACCAACTCTTAATCTTAGGCAGATTAAGCCGTTGATGTGACAACTAGGTTGTACAAACAACTTTTTGTTTTGCCTGTGCATTGCGCCCAGGTGGTGGAATTGGTAGACACGCTAGCTTCAGGTGCTAGTGGCCGTATGGCCGTGGAGGTTCAAGTCCTCTTCTGGGCACCATTCCCAATGCAAGCAAAACAAAGACAAGCCTAAAAGAAAATAAATCCCGCGATGGGATTTTTTTCGTTTCCGGGGCTCGTATTTCTTGCACCGCCTCCGTTTGCCTCACTTTAGAAAAAAGACCTTCCGGCAAAACCATCCAGCCTTTTTAAAACAACACCAACTTTAAAACAACACTAACCTCTGCTCATCTGAGAAGGCCTAATAGCGTGAAGGTATACGGGCTACCTGGCTAAGCCTCCAGGGCCGGCCATCTTTCATCGCTTCAAGGCGAACTTCAAGCTCCTCCGGCAGCCGGCTAAAGAAGTTCAGCCCGGTCACCTCTTCAACCTGATCAACACTCACCACAAACTTAGTCAGCGGTTCACTGCCACGCACATCCTGAGGCATCAGGAAAGCCAGCATACTTTCCGGCTCACCCTTGCGATTCAGGCCGACAAAAATCTTATAGAATGAATCAGGCACTTCAACCCAACTATCCAGGCGCTCTGTTTCCTCATCAAAGACAGGCCCCGTTATGACAGCAATCCGTGCAAATCGCCCTGTGAAATGATCAACAGCAGCCTCTTCAAGACGCTGCCAGACTTTACGGTTAAGATTCGGCTTCTGAGGTACAATATTAGTCATCAGAAACGTTTCTGTCTGGGCCCGCTTACCATACAGGCGCGAGATCGCATAGTTCGGAGCCAAGTGCCCCCTATCATACCCCGAGCGCGTATAATCCTGATGACTGACCCGCCAGATCGTACGCCAGTCCTCACTAAACTGTCCTGGTCGTTTATAGCTCTGACGCTTTTGCTCCGCCGTAAGCTCCTGCAGCCAATAGGTTGCCCAGAGAGGATTCATGCGAAGGTCCGAGTAACCCACCATAAAGCCGTCATTTCTTAAAACCCGATACCAATGACGCCAACCGGACTCCATTCGCTCCGGCATCCCCCCATAAATAAAGCTATTACGACTGTTTTGTTCCAGGAAATACCAGGCAGTACTCCCCAGAAGAGCTAACACCAATGCAAAAACGACAGGTATAGAGCGCACACTTATTCCTTTTTTCAAATACCGATTGAACCAGAAACGCCAAACCTGATTATTGAAAATCTAAGTTTGGCGTCAGTTTAAAAACAATTTTTTGGGTAAGGCTACAAACAGAAAGATCTTAACGTTCAGGACGCCTGATTTTCAGCGTTATCGTAGCTCATACGAATCAAGTCCAGCTTCTGCCCCGGCTTAGCAATATCCGGGAAGTACCCCAGACGGCTGCCAACTTCATGCTGCAACGCATCCTGAGCCCCAGGCTCACCATGAACAAGAACAACCTTCGGTTGCTTTTTAAAATGTTTCAGCCAGTTGATAAGACCATCCTGGTCAGCATGTGCTGAGAACCCTCCTACCGTATAAACACTGGCTCCAACAGAAATAGTCTCACCCCATAGCTTGACGGTTTCAGCTCCTTCCACTAATTGACGACCCAGTGTGCCTTTTGCCTGAAACCCAACCATGAGCACCTTGGTATTACGCTTCCAAAGCTGACATTTAAAGTGATGCCGGATTCGACCGCCTTCACACATTCCGCTACCGGCAATAATGATAGCACCAGAGGCGATACGGTTCAGCGCCATGGATTCTTCAGACGTCTTTGTTAACCGAAGGTTAGGAAGACTATCCAATGACTGATGATTTAAAACCCTCTGCTTTGCCTCTTTATTATATAACTCACAGTGATTCAGATAGACCTCTGTTGCCTCAATAGCCATAGGACTATCCAAAAAGATCTGCCAACGCCCCATATTCCATGCATCAAAATTTTCACTAAACAGATACAGTAGCTCCTGAGTGCGACCAACAGCAAAAGAGGGGATCAGGATATTGCCTTTGGAGTTCGCTGCATCATTTAAAATCTCCCCCATCTCATCCATGCTCTCCTGCCAGGGGCGATGGCAGCGGCCACCATAAGTGCTTTCCATCAGAACAACATCAGCCTGATGAATCGGTGTCGGATCCCTGAGTATTGGCGCATCACTATGCCCCAAATCCCCCGTGAATACGACCTTTCGGCGGTGTTTGCCATCCTCCAGCCAAAGCTCAACAATTGAAGAACCAATAATATGACCCGCATCTTTAAAGCGGATACGAATGCCTGGCAAAATTTCATCTTCGACGTCATAGCCCATCGGCTGAAAATGCTTTAATGCCTTCTCTGCATCGTCAGCGGTATATAAAGGTTCAACAGGAGGAAGGTGTTTTCGGACCCGCTTCCGGTTCAGGGTTTTAGTATCATGATCATAAATATTGGCTGCATCCCGAAACATAATGCCACACATCTCACGACATACTTTTTGCGTATATACCGGGCCCTTAAAGCCTCGTTTAACAAGCAAAGGAATACGACCACAATGATCAAGGTGTGAGTGGCTGAGCACCACAGCATCAATCTGCTTAGGGTCGAAAGAAAAAGGTTCCGCATTACGCTGCTCACCGTACTTTCCACCCTGTATCAAACCACAATCCAAAAGCACCCGATAATGCCCAACCTGAATCAGGTGGCAGGAGCCTGTCACTTCTTGTGCTGCGCCATGAAACTCAATATGCATAACAACTCCTTGTACCCAGCTAAGCTGCACTAAGCTAAAAAACGAACTGCCGGCCAACCTTAAAAGCCAGATATAAAATGACTTCTGATGAGCGTTTTGACATAACTAAACATAATTGACAGTTAGCAACTGTTTAACATCAAAAAGCACCAATTACCGCTAGATTACCGCGTTTATAAGGGGTACAGTCAATATAATTAATCAGCAACTGGCAACCGTTTGCAGCCCAAAATGTCACTTATTAAATACGTCTTCAATATCTCACTGCTCCTTACGTTGTCACTCTGGCAACCGTATGGACTTGCCGCGGAAAACCCGGAGAGGTCAGATGATGCACTTCAGCATTTTCGGCTATTACTGAGTGAGCAATTAAACCCTGACCGAGCAACTATTGAGCGTGTTTTCAACCCCATTGGAGAGGGGCAGTCGTTGCTGATTCGAGCCTATGTTTCAGGTCCACAGGAGTTGGTATACCGACCGCTTTTCTCAGAGTCTGAAGATGGCAGCCTGATATCATCTCACCCTGACAGTTTTATTCTGCGCACATTACCAGGCACCGAACTGAAAGAAGTGCTAGTTAACTTTGAAGCAAACAAAGATCACTATGAGCTCTTCTTCGGTAACTTCCGTTATAGCGTCACTCCGGATATGAGCGATGCCAGCCACATCTCTGCCCGCCATGAAGCGGCTCCGTTTCTGACTCAAAATTTCCAGACACTTTTTATTGATCAGCCTTCAGCAGCCTTAGGCATTCGCTACCTTTTCGACCAGCAAAACGCACAAGGCAAGCAAGCAATTATTCAACTTAAGAAAGAGTACAAGGACAGCACAACCGGTGAACTGATGGTAACCAGTGATGGTGATATCCTGAACCATTATCGATTTGAGATGTACGAAGCAATAAACGTTGAGCCGGTTTACTTTATCGAGCAATATTACCTGGATGACACTGGAACTATTCGCTACTACATTCAACCGGATGGGCTACAAAGCTATCACCTGGGTGAAACCGGTGAAGCACGAGCCGGGAGCTGGATCTCACGCCGCCATATGCAAAAACCCCGACTATTCGCACCATCTCAAAATCCTTAAAAAAACAATCATGTGAAACATAGCACCAGCCAGACACCTCGACTGGCATCAGTAATTTATTAACGTAAAAAAAGAGAGGCGACGTGCGACGTATAGCCGCCTTTTTTTATGCCTGAAAGAGAGTATTCTTAGGGCAAATATGATTTGAGCCAATGCATGAAACCAAACCATCTGTTTTGATCTCATGCCCAGTTACAACCACTGAGCGTTTTTTCCCGTAAGAAAAAAGAATGGTCAGTAATTATTTTAAAAATAGCTTGATGATAAAACCTAAGGTGAGTCCTATGAAAAAACTATTAGCTATTGCAGGCATCCTTGCAATCTCTGCTTCTGGTTCCGCTATGGCTGCAGGTGACGCGGCAGCAGGAAAAACAAAAGCAGCAGTATGTGCAGCATGCCATGGCGCCAACGGTGTCAGCATGATACCTATGTATCCGAACCTGGCAGGCCAGAAAGCTCAATATCTGGAAAATGCCCTGAAAGCCTATAAAGCAGGTCAGCGTGGCGGGCCTACAGCTGCACTCATGAACCCTCAGGCAGCAAATCTGAGCGATCAGGACATTGCAGATCTGGCAGCGCATTTCAGCTCGCTCTAAGCTCTAATCGATCTGTAAAAAGGGTTGGTTACACCCGACCCTTTTGATACAGGAGGACTCAGAGATGAATATTAGTCGTCGCACATTTCTGATAATGGCCTGCACGATACCGGTGGCACCTTTTATCAGCCATCAAACTCTGGCCGCATTTCCGCCACTGCCTGAACGCTCAGCGCCAGCCAAAGCCCGGCACTACAAAAGCAATGTAAGACGGGTTAAGCACCCAAAATACAAAAAAGGTCAAACCTGCTCTAATTGTCAGTTTTTTAAATTTCTGGACAGCGGCTGCCAATTATTCCCCTCTAACAGTGTCGCACCAACAGGTTGGTGTCAGTCCTGGGTTCTGAAACCCTGATTCTGCCTCAACACTAAAAGCCTCGTCATTCAGCGACATATAATAAAAAGGTCTGAATCTTTTATATCTAAACCAAGATCAAAACACGGCAACCATAAAAGGCAAATGCGAATCAATCACAAAAAAGGCCTTTACCCGCTAAACCAAAGTCGTACAATGGCTGTTCAGAAAGTAATGTATTGAAGTAGAGTGTCAGAAATAGTGTTGCTCGGTACCCGACATCACTGGATGTGTTATCTGAAATCGGTCCAAGAGGCGACCCATGAATACGGCGATCCGCGTAAACCGACTCCCTAACAGCTGCCTGAGCCATGATCATGAATACCATCAACTGGTCGTTGCTTTGTCCGGTAAGGCTGAGTTTGAGATAGAAGGCAGCCAAGGCATTGTTACCCCCTGGCAAGGGTGCCTTGTACCTTCCGAGCATACGCATTACTACGAAGGTATCGGAAGTAATACCCACCTGATTATCGATCTGCCCCACCGTCATCCATTACTGCAGAGCAGTGTGATTGACCTCAGCCGTTTATTCGATACTCCCGGATACTTCACCATCGACAGTAATCTGAAACTCTTTCTCTCATTTATGCTGAAAGAGATTAAATCCTTTGGCGATGACCCAGGTACTGCTGACTTCCTCGCCTTTGCATTTCTTCATCGCCTGCACCAGCGTATATTTCAACAGGAAGCCCCACTTAAACAGATCGACCGGGTCACACTAAAACTGGATTTGATTGATCGCTATATAGCGGAACACCTGGCGGAAAAAATATCAGTTGCCCAATTAGCTGATGTTGCCTGCATGAGCGAGAGCCACTTCCATATCATGTTCCGCAATGTTGTTGGCATTACACCACACCAATACCTGATTCAGGCGAGACTGAAAGAAGCAGCAAGACTTTTACGGCACTCCCAGTCCCCTCTAAATGATATTGCTGAACAAACCGGCTTTACCAGTCAAAGCGCCCTTGGGAATGCATTTAAACGATATTTTCAACTAACACCGGGCCAATTTCGTCAGCAGCACTAACAAGCTTTTCAGGGGAACATCAGAGTTTTTTACAAAAAAAACACAGTTTTTTGCAAGAAGCACCTGACTTATCTCAATACAGTGCCCTTAGCGTGGTTTTTTGTACCCTCGCGAAATGTCTGACTTCTCAGTTTGCACGCAGAGAAAGCTCAGCCCACAGTAAATATTTGCCTCAATTGAGGCAGGAACAGAAGTGATCATCTACGCTCTGTAGATATTGCTTAGCAAATGTTCTGCTATGTCGTATTGAATTCGGTTCGCTTCACAGCTGAAATCTCATTCCATGCGATGTGGCCCGCTGGGTATAGCCTCCTTAAGAGGGGCAGTCTAAACACCATCCGGTGTGCCCATAAAAATAACTAAAGAGTCTGCACATAAAGGTAACTACCATGGTAGAAACAAACGCGATTGTTGGCTGGACCTTTGTGGTCTATATCGCCCTGATGCTAGGGATCGGTATTTACGCCTACCGTAAAACACAAGATCTTTCCGATTACATTCTGGGTGGCCGTAGCTTAGGCCCCTGGCCTTCAGCCTTGTCCGCTGGTGCATCCGATATGAGTGGCTGGCTACTGCTGGGCCTTCCTGGCTATGCTCTGGCAGCAGGCTTCGAAGCCTTCTGGCTTGCGGGTGGTTTGCTGGTCGGAACCTGGCTAAACTGGCTGATCGTTGCCGGTCGTCTGCGCGTTTACAGTCAGGTGGCCAGTGATTCTCTGACTCTGCCAGAGTTCTTTGAAAAACGCTTCCGTGATAACTCTCATCTACTGCGCGTCATCTCCGCCTTTTTCATTCTGCTCTTCTTCCTGTTCTATACCAGTTCTGGCCTGGTAGCGGGTGGTAAGCTATTTGCTACAGTATTCGGCATGGACTACTTCACTGCTGTACTGGTTGGCACCCTAGCTGTTATTACCTACACCTTCTTTGGTGGTTTCCTGGCGGTTTCCTGGACCGATCTGGTGCAGGGGCTGATGATGGCAGCAGCTCTGATAATCGTTCCTGTAATCCTACTGGGCGAAACCGGTGGCATATCCGGTACGTTTGCCGCGATGGAAGCAAAAAACCCTGAGTTCCTGACACTATTTAGCGGTATGGATGGTGAGCCTCTGGGCATTATCGCGATTATTTCTCTGGTAGCCTGGGGCCTGGGTTATTTTGGTCAGCCTCATATTCTGGCTCGTTTCGCAGCAATCCGTAGCGAAAGTGACATTCCAACTGCACGCCGCATTGCAACAAGCTGGACAGCCATCAGTCTGCTGGGTGCCTGCTTTGTTGGTTTTGGTGCTGTCAGCTATCTTGATGCAGGGCTTGCCGATGGTGAAACCGTATTCATGGTACTGGTAAACGCACTGTTCCACCCGGTTATTGCTGGTATCCTGCTGGCAGCGATTCTGGCGGCAGTAATGTCTACTGCGGATTCTCAGCTACTGGTATCCTCTTCTGCATTAACCGAAGATTTCTACAAGTCCCTGTTCCGCAAAGATGCTTCTCAGAAAGAACTGGTAATGGTTGGTCGTTTCGCAGTTGTGGGCATTGCAATTATCGCTCTACTGCTGGCACGTGACCCGGATTCATCAGTACTGGGTCTGGTATCTTATGCTTGGGCAGGTTTCGGCGCAGCATTTGGCCCAACCCTGATCCTGGCTCTGTTCTGGAAGCGTATGAACACGATGGGAGCCCTTGCAGGTATCATTGTTGGCGGCGTCACCGTGGTGATCTGGAAGCAGCTATCCGGCGGACTGTTCGATATCTACGAGATCGTTCCCGGCTTTATTCTGGCCTGGATTGCGGTCTATGTTGTAAGCCTGGCAACCCCTGAACCTTCTCAGGAAATCCAGGATGAGTTTGATCAGGTGGCTAATCGTTAATCTGCCCCGTTTAAACAATCTATGATCCTTCAGCAAAGGGCCCTTCTGGGCCCTTTGTTGTTTTCAGACAAGAGCTCGTCGCTGCTCAATTAAAAAGGGCTGACATATAAACAAACCCGAAGATATCTGAGTTACAATGCTGATAACTGCTTGTATTCCCGTGGATCTCAAGCCTGATTGTGTACCGGAATTCGGAATAAAATCATGTCATCAAAAGCCACATCAACAAATACTTCTGTTGCCAAAGGACTGACCCAGTGGCGCAAAGAGCTGTTAAAAGTATCCCTGCCTGCGTTATCGGATACTGGTGCCCGCTTATTGAAATCATTGAAAAAACCGGATGTATGCCTGAGGGATCTTGAACTCATTATTTCAGAGGACCCTGTTCTCTCTTTTCAGATTATCGCTCATGCCAGCAAACAGCGAAACAAACCTGAAAACGACATGCTCTCGCTGCCCCACTCCCTCGCTCTACTGGGAATGGACAAGCTGCAGCCAATGCTCAGAAAAGTGAAGTACATACGTTTTGATCCGGCTAAAACAGCCCACAGAGCCTTCCTGCAGGCATTAAATACCAGTCTGCATGCAGCGACCCAAGCTTATATGATTGCGGAGAGGAAAAACCCTGGCACAGGAGAGCGCAATTACTGGATATCACTACGCCTGAGCTCTGTGTTCTGGCAACTGGCTTTAGCGGCCCCCAAAATCTATCATGCCATTGAACAACGGGTTCAAACTGGTGAAAGTCGTCACCGTGTTGAAATGGCTTTAATGGGGTGTACGACCCAACAGCTCACTCAGGCAATGCTCGCTGACTGGCACCTGAGTCAGTTCACCCAGGACAATCTGTATAAGCTACTTGATTCAAAAGCCAGGATGCTGGCAGATATTGCCCAGTGTGCATGGAAAGATGATATGGCACCCGAGATACCGAAAAATGTCGGGCACTTCTTACAAACTCCGTGGTCAGCCGCTGTTCTGGCCCACTGGTTAGCGCTTAATACGGCGGTTACCTGGTTTGGCCCAAAAACGGAGCGAATTGAATGTATGATCGCAGCGTTCCTGCATCAGCATCTTGATGACGTTATACCTTTCCTGCACCGCAATGCCGTTATCTGCTCGGCAAGCCATAAACTTAGCGGTGTATGGTTACCCGCTATAAAGCTACTGCACCCACCACTAAAAAAACGCTCATTAGCGATAAAAGAAAAATCAACGCAGACTAAAAAAGCAAAGCATTACCAGGATCTGTCTAGTGATACCCGCAGAAAAGCTGAATTACGATCACCCCGTGTTCAAAATACAGAACCTCAGAAAAAAGCAGCAACCATAACCCCTAATAAAGATCATGCGATACAGACAGCCCTGTTCAAAATCTATTATCTGCAAACAGTCAGACAAAAACAGGTTTTTTCTATCCATCAGATGATGGACGGTGCCAGCCAGGTTCTCCACTTTGACCTGGGTTTAACCCGCTGCATTCTGTTTATGAAGTCTCGTAGCCACGGGAGTGTTAAGGGTGTTTACGCCAAGGGCTTTACCGATAACAGCCCCTTTGCCAAAATGACCCTTAATGCCGACAGCCACCATCTCTTTGGCAAGTTACTGACAAAGCAGGCCGCTTTGTGGGCCAAGCCTGAAAACCGTTCACGTTATCTCACTGAATTACCGGCAGGTTTCTGGCCATACCTTAACGAGCCTGCAGAGTTTGTACTGGCTTCGATTATGCTGAGAGGTAAGGTTTCCGGGATTCTGTATGCTGATAACAAAGATTCAAATAAGGCATTGACGCAACCCAACTATGCGACTTTTCGAGCCTTGGCACAGGCGATCAGCCATGGCATGGGGACACTGGCCGACCAAAAAGAACAGGAGCACCGAAAAAACCGCCTTTAGCCTGAGGCAGTGGCGGAATGATGCAAGAAGACTAATCCGCATCTCTTCGATCACACCACTTGGCCCATTGCCATATAAAACCAGAACAAAAGCAGTCACTGTCAAAGTAGCATGCAGTAAGAGGATAACGGGGAACAACTGCTGAAGAGGCCCTGAACAGCCCAAAACCGAAACTGCCCAGGGTAAGATGAACCAGGAGCCACAATCTGTGGCAAAACTAGTTCATCAGAGATAGCAACTCATGCCTTAGACGAGGATCCAGCAGGATGGCACTCTGTGGCATCCACTCTTTGCGCAACATCAGTTTCCGGATCAAAGCATTAGAGCTGATAGCCAGCTGCCAACGACTCCCTTTCACGGAACCATCAACACAGGGCTTAGCATACTCATTCATATACTCCTGCCAGAACTCGGGAAGAAAACGCCGCACAGGCCGACCGGATTCCTCTGCAATGTGCTCTGCTAGTGCCAGTCCACTCGGATCAAGATCACCAAAATGTATATGAGGGACATATTGAGGAATCATTTTCAGCACTTTAATTGCAAGATCAGGGTAGTTCAACGGTGCCCAAATCAGCATCAGATGGTCAGGAATATCCATGTCAGAAAACACAGAAAGATTCTCAACAGTCATAACCATGTACGGCTGTTCGCCATCAACCTCCGTCAACTCCATCACATCCCGCTCAGGAATGGCTGCATGTGACATCAGCTGAAGAATCGGCCCTAAACGAATCGGTTTTAGCATCTTGCGCATAAGATGCATATCTGTTGTACCCCGAATTCTTAACACCGCATCTTCGCTGATGCGATATTTCGGTAGCAAAGCCTGAAGATCATCAGAAACCTGTGCGTTTTCATCGCCACCATATAGGGTGTTGAAGCTTTTTTGATTAATCCATACCGGTAAATCAAAACGGGTATTAGCGCGAATAAACTCAAGCCGACGCATAAAAGCATCGCGCTCTTCATCCTGCATATTCATACCGGACAGAGCTAATTCCTGCCATTGAGGTAAATTCTGATCCAGAAGCTTGGGATACTGATGTCGCCCTTTTGACGTCAGTGTATAAATATCTTCATCATCAACCTGACTCAGCCATTCCAGTTCAAGCAGCTCACGGATTAAAGGCGAAGTATAAACATCTCGCCGGATTCGCTCCGTCTTAAACAAACCGATTGCTGCATCTCTTAGTATCTGACTTTGCCAGTCTACCGCCAACTCTGGCTGTTCACTCATTGAAAACCTCTTCCTTACAGAACCTGCGTTGCTCAGCATCATACCGAAAGGGCGGCGGCGGGAATAGTTTCTGGGCCGATCACTCAAAAATGAATGTTAGCGCAGACAGAAACACACTTATCGACTGAAGCAGATCAGGCCTGAGCTAACGTTTGTCCCGAGCGGCTTCCTGAAGCCGGCCGGGCAGGGTTAGACTGTAGCTGTCTGAGCAGGTCATCAGCAACGCCCTGAAAATGCCCCCGATCACCAGATGCCCGAGCCACCAGCATAGCCCCCTGCAATGTTGCCAGAATAATACGCGACTGCGACTGAAAGCTACCGGAAAACTGAAGCTCATGGGCACGCTTACCCTGCTCCAGAGTTTGCCCTAACCAACGCTCTGTTTCACGGATAAAACGCTGCAGATGCTCTCTCGCAAGAACCGGCAAAGCTTCTACCTCCGCAGACAACATCGTCACCGGACACAGTTTCTCTTTATCTTTGATAATACGACTATAAATCAGAGTAAATTCCCGCAGCCTTGTCAGACAGGCATCATGTTTGCGATCCAATTGATGCAGCCGCTCCAGAAACTGGTCAACATAACGAGCACAAAGGCTGACAACCAGATCGCCCTTAGATGGGAAATGGTAATGAATACTTGCTTTACGAATTTTGACCCGCTCGGCAATATCCTGATAGCTAAAGCCGTTAAAGCCCTGACGCTGCAGCAAATCCTGAGCAATATCCAGAATGCGCTCAGCTGTCGATGAGTTATTGTTTTTATTCATCTTGACCCTAATAAGCCACAGGCTAGCACCTGTCACTTTTCTTTATTAATTTTATTGTCCACAGTCTATGAAGCACTCAGGCCTCATATCTGCTTTTGTGAAGATTTTTGCTCTACCACTAAACAGTAACCGAGCCCGTCATACAGTAATCGAACGTGCCATTTTATTCTCATTTCCGGTATGTCGGCCAACATACTAGCATTAACTTCAGTTATGTATCACCTCACGGGTAAACATACAAAATATCAGGCAGGTACCCCAGGTTCAATTACCCCAACCCGGTCTGTAGAAATTCAGCGTCTGCCTGACATCATACAAAAACACTGTATTTCATTTTGCCTGTACGGTGGTAATCTCAAAATACAACGCACTTAATACTAAAACAAAAATAAGTAAGGGCTGCGGCCTAAGGACATCGATGTTAGAGAGCACTGACTACTTCAACCAGGTGATGATTATTCTGAGTGGTTCTGTGATATCCACAGCGCTGCTGCGCCGCTTGCGCTTACCTCCTGTTTTGGGTTACCTGGCCGTTGGCCTGTTAATTGGCCCCCATGCATTTCAATTGATCCCCAATCCTGACGACCTGAGTTTTCTGTCGGAATTTGGCCTGGTTTTTCTGCTCTTTTCTCTTGGCCTTGAGTTCTCATTGGGCAAAATGAATGCCCTACGCAAAACCGTATTTGGCCTGGGCAGTAGTCAGGTTATTCTCTGTAGTCTCTTTTTCTGGTCTGTTCTGCATTTCCTGCTGGGATTCAGTTCAGAAGCATCGCTCATTATCGCAGGAGCCCTGGGGCTCTCTTCAACGGCTATCGTTACCCAGGAGCTGACCCGCTGGAACGAACTCAACAGCAGCCATGGCCACTCAGCAGTCGGGATATTACTATTCCAGGATCTGGCCGCCGTTATCTTTCTTATCATGATCCCTGCTTTAACCGGAACCAGCGATAACAGCTTCTCGTTTGCTATAGGCCTTATTCTGCTTAAAGGCGTTGTCCTCTTCGTTGTAATGCTCGCCGTAGGCAAATGGCTGATGCCTTTTATATTTCACGAAATCAGTAAAACCCGCTCGGAAGAGCTTTTTGTTATGACCGTTCTTCTGGTCGCCCTGACAGCCGCATGGATCACTCACGCCCTGGAGCTATCCATGGCATTAGGCGCCTTTCTGGCAGGCATGATGCTGGGTGAAAGCCACTTTAAACACCAGATTGAAGCCGATATCCGCCCATTCAGGGACATTCTTCTGGGCCTGTTTTTTGTTACCGTGGGTATGCAGCTGAATTATCAGATTCTGATCAGCAACCTGCACTGGGTCATACTCGGTAGCATTGGGCTGGTACTTTCCAAAGCCTTTCTCGTCAGCCTGCTGGCCCAGCTATTAGGCAAAGACAAGTCATCTGCGATTCGTACCGGACTCATATTGGCCCAGGGCGGCGAATTCGGTTTTGCTCTACTGACATTAGCCTTAACTAACGGTCTGCTAGAGGCTCAGACATCCAGTCTGGTCGTTGCCATTATCGTATTCTCCATTGCCGTTACACCATTTCTTATCCGCTATAACGCCAATATCTGTCAGCGACTTATCCCCAATAAACCCTACGAGGAACCACCACCTCACAACTCGGAAGAGCTCGCCGAAGCAACATCTGAGCTAAACAAACATATTATTGTTTGTGGTTTCGGCCGTGTTGGGCAAACGGTTGCTCGCTTTATGAACAAAGAAAATCTGCCTATTCTGGCCCTTGATAACGACCCTATCCGGGTACAGGAAGCCACAGGCGGTGGCGAGAACATTTTCTTTGGTGATTCAGCCAGCCGTAAAGTTCTGGAGGCCGCGGGCTTACATCGTGCGAGCCTGGTGGTTATCACCGTCAATGAGTATGAGCAAACCCTGTCGATCCTACGTAGTGTTCGCGCTCTGGATCATCAAATACCTGTGGTCGTACGTACCCGGGATGACTCACATCTGGAGGATCTGAAGCAGGCGGGTGCGACCGAAGTCATTCCGGAGGCACTGGAAGGCAGCCTTATGCTGGTAACCCATGTGATGACCCAAATGCAAATTCCTTTTCGCCGTATAGCCCGTATGGTTCAGACGGCTAGAGAGCAACGCTATCAGCTCCTGCACGGATATTTTCATGGTCGCCTTTCCCAGCTCCTCGATAAAGAAGGGAACCCAAGAGTTCGCCTTCACCCGGTACAAATCAGCAACAGCTGTTACGCTCACGGCAAAACCATAGAAGAAATTAAATTAAGCAGCTGTCAGGTTCAGGTCTTACGCATTCATCGTAAAAATAAGGATATTGAAAGCCCGGAGCCCAACACCCGCCTTATCAGTGGCGACACCCTGATACTTCAGGGGATGACCGATCAGATCGAACAGGCTGAATCCCTGATATATAGTGGTTAAACTAACCGCTAGCAAGCGAGACAACCACACAAAGAGTATAATGAAAAGACAAGATAACTCTGATTACCGGAGAACTGCTATGCTGCTTCAGAATGTACAAAACTATTATGAAAAACTGGTACTGGAAGAACTAACCGAACGGGGTCTTATATCAGGCTATGAGCAAGGTTACGCTGAAGATATCGCCTGCGTGGCGCTGAATAACCTGCCTCCGCAATATTTCCGTTTTGAGGTCGACATGGGGTTCTATCTGGAAGATGAAGATCATATTGTGATGTCTAAACAGGTAAAACAGGCTGTTGATAAGGCGATTGTTTTTATCAACGATAAAATAGATAAAGAAAAAGCCTGACCTGGCTATCAGTATTAATAAAGCTGGCCCAAGCCAGCTTTATTACACCGCCCCACTTACTCCGGTTCTGTATTACCTGAAAGCAGAGGAGCCGTTCGGGGCAGGTGCATTTTTAAAACACCGGGTACAGCTTCAAATCTCAAATGACGACCAGAAACTGGTTCCCCATCAATATTGATATTCATACTTTGCTCAGCTTCAATCTCAAGCCAGGGAACCCGCCGATGAATCATCTGATCCTGCATAACAGAGCCATTATCCAACATAAAATACTGCAAAGTATCCGTCAGTGTCTGCTGATCTGCCTTTGGTAACAGATTAAGATCCAGTAGCCCATCATCCAATAAAGCATCCGGGCAAAGCTCGTGACCACCCCCAGCCTGCCTGCCATTACCAACCCCCAGCACCATAAACTGACCATGCCAGCTGAAGTCAGGAGCTGTAATCTGTCCTTCAACAGCGGCAATACTGGTGAACTTGCTCATTCCGGTCAGCAGATAAGCCAGACTCCCAAGAGCCCGCTTCAGCTCATCCGGGGTGGCTGTCGTTATCTGGGCACCAAAACCACCAGAGGCCATATTCAGATAATAGCGCTGATTCACCCGCGCCAGATCCACAGCGACCGGACTGACCTCAGTAATCAGCATCAAGGCTTCTAAGGGTGCTAAAGGAATTCTGCAGCTAACAGCAAAATCATTGGCCGTTCCCAGAGGAATAACACCCAAAGAGGGCATCTGAAGCATTGTATCTGCAGCCATCAGCCCATTAACCACTTCGTTGAGCGTCCCATCCCCTCCGGCGGCGACAACAATATCCACCCCTAGCTGACGAGCTTCACAGGCTAATCTTCGCGCATCACCCTCTTCCCAGGTAACACGAACATCAATTTTGTAACGATGATCCCGAAGTAAGCGCACCGCATCGCGCAAAGCAATATTTTGAGCTTCTTTGCCATGCAGGATAATGCGTAGATGATGGCGGTTATCCGATAACGTCATTGGGAGCCGTCTCTTTGATTGAGCTTCAATCTGGTTTATTACGTCACCGATGGCATTTGATTTTTGCTATCAGTCTGTGGAAAACCCAGATCTTTTAATCAGAAGCATAAAGCTGTGGATAAAACCTGAATAGGCTGGGACTTTAACGGGAGTATACTGTTATTTCCGTTAAATGCACGGTCCTGAAGACCATGATAAATTTGTCCACTACCTGCTGCAACACACAAAACACTGGATATAAAGACACCTTAACCAGCTGTTTTGATTCACTTTTCAAAGTAAAATAAATTAAATAACAGCAAACTGCCTACCCGATACAGGTATATGTCAAAACAGAGTAGCTATACACAAGTATCCGGTAAACAGCTGTGGATAATTATGGGACAACTCATGCTGTACAAGGCTACATCGCATCTGCAGAAAACTGTCTATTTTTTGATCAGAAAAAAACTCTATTCTCTTGGTCTTACAGCCTCTACTGGCACAACAAGCTTAAAAGCAGTAATCTCTGCAACCTCTGAAAACCCGCACAATTGAAACTGTCTTCAGCTTGGCAAAACAGGAAGCTCTATGTCTGACATCACAACCCTTACTGACTTTCTCGAAAAAACCGGGGCAAATCTTCGTGTCTTCGATATGGGACGACGGGTATCCCTGGTGTCTGCTAATACCTTCTCTCGTTTCGAACAGTGTGAACTACCTTATCCGCAACCCTATATGTATCACGCACGACTGGGTATTCTGTTCTGGTATCCACAGGCTCCTGAACAACACTTTATCTGGTTTTTGCAGTTTCCTCTCGATGAGCAGGGCTTTATTATTCAGGCAGCCCGGGATGACTTTCTGAAGCGCTTGCTGGAAACCATCGGCCAGAACGCGAAAGACCTGTCAGACGAGGAAAACCAGCAGGCCCAGAATCTAATGAAGGACAATCCTCTGGCCTTCACACCCGATCAGGAAAGAATCGCCATATTTAATGCCAAAGCCAAGCTGGCACTAGGTCAACCTGCTTCACGCTTCCACGATCAGGCGGAAGAATATTTCACCGGCCAGCGGGAAATGGACAACTGGGAAGATGTTGGCCTTCAGGGGATTGCAGACTTTACCGTTCGTCTGGAAAAGCAGGATAACGCCGGAGAACTAACGAAACACATCGAATCTTTCCCGGATATTCCTTTCAGTGCTCTGTGCCGCTGCCTGGAGAACGAGAGTATAGATCATAAGCTGACTGCGGCTATCTGCGAACGGGCTGAAAAGCTGATTACCTCCCCGGAAGCAGACCGGTTGACCCTGGCTGCAGCGATTCGAGGTGTAGGTCACAGCCAGGCCAAAGGTCTTCGTGATGGGCTTATCCAGAATGTATTGGAAAGCAGCCATAGTGAGGATATTGAGATTTTAACTGTTATTGCCGCCCGGGCCTGGGAGTCACTGGAAAACCCGGCACTGCTGAAGCCTTATCTTGAAAAGCTGGCGACTTGCCCCGCTGGAAACCAAGCCTTTATTAAAATCGTCCGGGATCTGATCTTTGTTCCCGGACTGCGCACCCTGATTATTGCTCAGTTCCGCGACCCGGATCGCAGTGAAGCCCTGAGTAATGCGATAGGCTTGCTGATGGGGCAGGATAGCTAAAACCCTTCGGGTCTCGTCAAAAAGTCCAATAAAAAAGCCGTTCTCTTTTAACAGAACGGCTTTTTATTCAGACAGCTGGGAGTTTTGAGGACAGGTTACATCTGCCCCTCTTCTTCATAACGCTGATGCCAGCTCAGCGCCTCGCCTAAAAGATGAGGCGTGTGCATACCTCGTCCGGAATGCAGCGCCCGCTCAAAATAATCATGCAATGCCGGACGGAAATCCGGATGAGCACAATTATTAATAATCTCCCGGGCCCGTTGGCGGGGTGACAATCCACGTAAATCAGCCAACCCCTGCTCAGTCACGATCACTTTGACATCATGCTCCGTATGATCCACGTGGGAGACCATAGGAACAATTGAGGAGATCGCACCGTTTTTGGCTATCGATGGCGAGACAAAAATCGACAGATAACCGTTACGGGCAAAGTCACCCGATCCCCCAATACCATTCATCATACGGGTACCCATAATATGGGTGGAGTTGACGTTACCGTAGATATCGCACTCGATCATACCATTCATGGCGATAATCCCGAGACGGCGCGCCAGCTCAGGATGATTGCTGATATCCTGCTGACGTAGAATGATCTTGTCCCTATAAAGATCAATATTCTCATCAAACTCTTTAATGCCCTCAGGACTTAGCGAAAAAGCCGTTGCAGATGCCACACTCAAGGTGCCTGATTTCAGCATTTTCAGCATGCCATCCTGAATCACTTCAGTAAAAGCGGTCAGGTTTTTAAAGGGGCCGGCATCCAAACCTTCAAGCACTGCATTCGGAATATTACCGACACCGGACTGGATCGGCAGTAACTCTTTTGGCAGGCGACCCAGTTCAATTTCACGCTCAAAAAAGTCCAGAATATGCTGAGCAATCTTCTGAGAAGTCTCATCCGAGGCTTTGAATGGAGAATTACGATCAGCAGCATCACTTTCAACGACAGCAATCACCTTTTCCGGAGGGCATTCAAAATAAAACTCTCCGATACGGTCTGAAGGGTTCGTCAGCATAATAGGTTTCCGGTGAGGCGGCAGAGCCGTACCGTAGTAAACATCATGCATCCCTTCCAGCTTGATATTCTGTTTGCTGTTAACTTCCAGAATGATCTTATCCGCCTGCTCAATCCAGGTTTTGTTATTACCGATGGAGGAGGAAGGAATCAGGCTGCCATCTTCACGGATACCTGCCACTTCAATCAGTGCAATATCCATCTTGCCAAGAAACCCGGACCAGGCGTACTGAGAAACTTCAGACAGGTGCAGATCCACATAATCCATCGTCCCGTTATTGATACGTTGCCGACAAATCGGGTCGCTCTGGAAAGGAAGGCGCATCTCAATGCCATCAACTTCAGCCAAAACTCCGTCCAGTTCCGGTGCAGTGGAAGCACCGGTCCAAACATTGATGCGAAAAGGCTCGCTACCTTCACAGGCATTCAGCTTGCGGATACGCTCAGCCAGAGCACCAGGCACCACTTTGGGGTAGCCGGCACCGGTAAAACCACTCATGCCAACATTAGCACCGGCGGGTATCAGCTCCGCAGCCTTCTCGGCAGTCATCAGGCGCTGTTTCAAAGTCGGACAGAGAATTCTGGCGTTAGCTGACATGGTGTTTTCTCACTTACTATCGAGTCAGGTTTTGCCTGCAACAGAAGGTTGCTAAGCTGTTTTACGAGGCAGGAATTTTAGCAGCATTTAATGCTGTATTTAGAAATAATTACAGAAAAAAGCTACACATTTAGTCTAAATAGATAGTTTTATCTGCAACTTACCCACATTTAGGCACAATCTATAAATCTAATCAATCAGAAGGTAGACACGTATTTCAAAGTATTATCTTCCTGGGATAACACCTGTTCCTCTCCAACCTGTCGCCACCTCTGTAACACGTATCATTCGAGATCTTTTAGCAAATAGCACCTTATACGCAGGTACAAAAAAAGCCGCCAGAGTCACCTTACGGCCAACCCTGACAGCTCTATTCTGTAAGCAACGATCCGGCTTAAACGTTAATCAACCGGGTGTTGATTAACCTCATCTATGCCTGCTGGTTCAGCCAGGCTTCCAATTCATCAGCGCCACCAATGTGCTCGCCCTCAATAAATATCTGAGGTGTCGTTCCGCGACCCGATATCGCATTCAAAGTTGCCAGGCTAATACCATGACTACCGACGGTGATCTCTTCAAATTTTATACCGTGGTCTTTAAGCGTATTCTTTGCACGGGTACAGTGGCTGCAACCTGGTTTACCAATCAGGGTCACGCGCTTAGGTGCTGCCGCATCCGGAGCCAGATACTTAAGCATGGTATCCGCATCAGAGACTTCAAATGGGTCACCCGGAACATCCGGCTCAATGAACATTTTCTCAACAACACCATCGCGAACCAGCATTGAGTAGCGCCAACTACGATCACCAAAGCCCAGGTCACCTTTATTAACCAGCATCCCCATGCCTCGGCTGAAATCACCATTACCATCCGGCAGCATGGTAATATTCTCAGCATTCTGATCGCCAGCCCAGGCATCCATTACAAACGGATCATTCACTGACAGACAGATAATGTCGTCAATACCCTGAGCCTTAAAGACCGGAGCCAGCTCATTATAACGTGGCAGGTGAGTACTGGAGCAGGTTGGGGTAAATGCACCCGGCAGAGCAAACAGAATGATATTTTTTCCTTTGAACAGGTCATCTGTTGTTAGCTGTACCCACTCATTATCGATACGTGTATTAAAAACAACCTGCGGAACCTGCTGACCTTCACGACTCTCTAGCATGATATATCCCCTTAATTCAGATGAACCGACTTCCATTTCTCAGGTATCGGTTATTACGGGCTGTAACCCCTTGGTATATTTTTAGCAATATTCAGATTAACAGTCAGCTTCACGACTGTCTTTGATGCAATCACTATATCGCCCACTTTCTAATCAACAAAATATAACTTTCATATCACATCGATAGAAAATACCTATCATAGATAGTAGCGACCCCATTTTTTATAAACATCAGCTTGCCACCTTATTGTGATCAACCATCAGCCATGCTATCTATAGGTATCCGGCTCAGACCGATTTATTACGATTTAAACAACGCTAACCTAAAGAGATACTCACCATGAAAACACTCATTATTAAGACCATGATGATCAAACCTATGATGCACAACATGACGACCACAACCGCTTACCACTTATCACGATCAGAACCTTTGCTTCAGAATCAGGAACATCATCATGCTGCCTCAGAATCAGTCTGCTAATCCGTTTGAATTTGCATCCTCGTCACACCTGACCTCTGCCCTTTTTGATCTGGGCGACTGTTTTGGCAACCTTTGCCGACTACCGCTTCAAAGTGCAATTAAACTCTTCGGTTCATACTCACCCAACACCCATTCTGTATCGACTTCTGACAGTGCGCCCCAACGACTGTCGATTCCACCATCACGCTTTCTTGCTCAGCAACTGAAAACCAATATTCCTTTTGCAGTCAGCAGGGAGTGGCAAAACCAGGTCTGGAACTATCAGCTTTCACTTCAGCCCAACAACTCAATCGACGCCTGCCAGACTCTGCACCAACACCTGATATCAAGAAGCCTGACCAGCATTCCAACAGAACAGAAGGGCAACCTTCAGGAGTGGCTTTACTTTGCCAGCCCTCTGGAGAAACTGACACAACTTGACTGGCAACTGTTGTCACAGGAAGAACAGAAACGCCACCAGCTGCAAAACCTGGTGTTATGGTTCAGACAAAAACTGGAGCAAGGCAGCCTGACCGGAGAGCTATTATTGGTTCCCTTCACTGACTTACCCCTGGGTGATGGTCTCAATATCAAACCAACCCACAGTTTTGCCCGCCTGGGGAAACTAAGCTTGCCCAACCAGCAGAAACTGCTCCCCCTGAACTTTGCTGTCTTTCAGCAGGGTGCTTTGACAGAAGGGTATGGCATACAACCGGCAGCACTGTTCTCAGCCTGTGATCAACTCAGAAGTAATCCCTTAAATTCTGGAAACCAGCCCCTGCTGCTGCTCGATCACAAGCAATGCCTTGAGAATCTTCTCAAACTTGAGCAGGCCCTGAGCTAATCACGCCTCTGTTTTGCCTACGGTGCAATCGACTGATGGTAAGGGTGGTTGAAAATCGCTTCGCCACCCTTATATAAGACTTAACTAACAAACCTTATCGATGGGAAGAATCATGTCCGAACAACAATCCTCTCACGTCGTTTGCCCTCACTGTAGCGCCGTAAACCGTATCCCTGATAACAGGCTGGCTGATAAGCCCAATTGTGGCAAATGTAAGCAAGCTTTGTTTACCGGAGAGCCTCAAAACCTGACTCAATCAACAATGGCTAAGGTGATTGCTAACTCTGATCTACCTGTTGTTGTGGATTTCTGGGCTCCCTGGTGTGGCCCCTGCCAAATGATGGGACCTATCTTTTCCCAGATAACACCTGAGCTTGAGCCTAATGTCAGAATGGCGAAAGTAAACACTGAGCAGGAGCAGCAACTGGGTGCTCAGTTTGGTATCCGAAGCATTCCGACATTGGCGATCTTTAAAGGTGGAAAGGAGGTTGCCCGACAGTCAGGCGTCATGCAGCCTGCCCAGCTGAAAGCCTGGATTCAGGCCAACAGCTGATCACGGCAAGGAAAGAGGTAAGAGAGCCGATTAAAAATGCTAGCGAGCTAAGCACTAAGCAGGAGTGCTTAGCTCTTTTTTTTGCCTTGCTTGCGGTTTTCTTTATCAACCGTCTCTGCAGTAGCGGCCTTATCAGCAGTATTCAGGCGTGCGACTTCTTTATCAGAAGGAACATAGACCACCTCTGACTCAGAGAAGCTATCCGGCCAGGTCTTTTTAGAAGGGGAAAACAACATCCAGAAATGCCCCAGCCCCAAGCAGCTCAGGGAAAAAGCACCGCAGAAAAAGCGTATCAGAGATTGTGTCAGAGTGATCGCGCGACCATCGCTGTTCTGAATCCGGATACGCCAGGCCTGCATACCCAATGTCTGGCCGGTACGACGCCAGAAGAAAGTGAAAAAGCCAAAGGTCACCAGAAAAAGGATACTCTGGAAGCCCGGACCTGCATGATCATTCATTGCATCAACCCCTTCCGGCAGGAAGGGCAGCCGGGCAAAGCCCAGTAACATCCAGATCGCTACAATAATCAGAAAATCGTACATCATCGCCCCCAACCGACGAATCAGCCCGGCCGGGCGGGTATAAGTCTGCTTTGGAAACTGGCGTCCACTTGTTGTCATTTATATGCCTTAGTGCTGAAAACAAAAAAGTAAGAGTGATTTATCCGGTACGACGAATCAGAACGACACCATAAAGCGCACAGCCTATAGCCGGTGTCAGTACAGCCCAAACAGGATCAAAGCCATATACGACACTGGCTGGACCTAAAATATCCTGAACATATTTCACCGCCAGGCCAACGATAACACCACTGAAAACACGAGTACCTGCCGGAGCAGATCGCAGTGGACCGAACACAAAGGATGCCGCAACCAGAACTAACGATGAAAGTGTTAACGGCATCAGCACTTTCTGCCAGAATGCCATCTCATGTTCGTGTGACTTCAGCCCCTGGTCCTTGAGATATTGGGAGTATCGCCAAAGATCTGACGGTGCCAGGTATCGCTGTTCCAGGATAATAACCTTCATCAGCTCCGGCTTCAGGTCACTGCTCCAGAAAATAGAAGAAACCTGCTCATTTCTGACCCGATGATTACCTATACTAGCCTTTACCGCCTGATCCAGTACCCAGCCTTTTTTATCAAAATCATAATGCCCAGACTGGGCATAAGTAATCGAAAGCAACTTTTTGCCTGCTTCATCGAAGCTGTGGCGCTGGATTCCGGATAGTTTGCCATCCGTGCGAATCGATCTGAAATAAAAATAATCATTGCCATCCCTGAGCCATACGCCCCATTTCCCGGCCGCATTGGAGGTATCCCAACGCTTCATCGTACGATAGTTTTGCGCCTCTACCTCTGTTTTCGGAGAGATAAACTCCCCGACAAAAGCCGTTACCGCGATAATAAGCAACATAGGTTTCATCACGGACCAGATAATTCGGGTGATTGAAACCCCCGCCGCCCGAATTACGGCTAACTCATTATTACTGGCAAGACTCCCCAAACCAATCAGGGCTCCAACCATAACACCAACAGGTACCAGATCGTAAAAGCGACGGGGAGCACTTAACATCACATAATAAAGTGCATTGCTAAGCTGATAACTGTCATTCAGATTATCAAGCTCATTCACCAGCGCCAGCATCAGATCCAGCCCCAACAACAGCATCTGGACAATCAGAACCGCTGCAAAAACACTCTTAGCAATGTATCGGTCCAGCGTTTTCATACCCCTTGCCCTCTCAGGCCTGAGGGCTTAAGCATATTAGCCACGGGCTCTTTTAGCAGCAGATAACCTGCAATCATTAGAAAAACGCCATGTACCACCCATAAACCAATTGAGGGGTCCAGCTTTCCTTTCTCAACCATCCCCTGAACAGAGATCAAGCCACTCAGATAAAAGATATGTAGAAAAATTGCAGGAAAAAGCTTCGCAAAACGCCCCTGCCTTGGACGCACATAACTCAAAGGTACTGCAATCATGGTCACGACAATCACCATCAACGGCAACGATATTCGCCATTGAAAAGCAGCCTGATGCTCAATTTTATCGGAGTTCCACACGGCTGACGTTGGCATCTGACGAACTTTATAAGAGATCGTCGATGCGCTTCTTTCTGACATACGCACAGCATAACGCTCAAACGTCAATAGCGAGAAATCTCCTGCCCCCGCCCGTCCCTCGGTACGGGAGCCATTCTCTAAAACCAGATAACGGCTGCCCGTTTTAGCATCCAAATACTGATAACCCTGCTCAGCTTTAAAAACAGCGGTTCGTTTCTGCCCGTCATCACCAGTAACCTCATGGGACAAAAATACCGTATGCATTCGGGTATTCGAGTCGGTCAACTCTTCCGTATAAACCACCTGCCCGCCGGAGAACTCCTGAAAACGGCCGGGTTTGATGGTGGAAAAGTCAACTCGCTGTTTCTGCTCCTCCAGAATTTGAGCAACCCGGGACTCACTCCAGGGCGTCAGCCAGAGGCTAAAACTGGCAACGACAGAAGCGACAAGCAAGCCTGTCATCAGGGTATAGCTCAGCAATCGATTGGGTGAAAAGCCGCAAGCCATCAAAACTCCCATCTCATTTTCCTGATAAAGACGGCCATAGGTCAGCATCACAGACAGAAAAAATCCAAGAGGGAGAATCAACTCAAGCACCGAAGGAAACTGCAACAGAAGAAGTGTCCAGAGAAAATCAAGAGACAGGGAGCCCTCCGCAACATCCTGAAAGAGACCAATAAACCGCCCGCCAAGAATAATCAGCAATAACACGGCAGATACCGCTGTCAGCGTCAGCAGTACCTCTCGGACCAGATAACGAAACAGGATCAAAAGACGCTCCTAAGATATGAGACAATAAGCCAAAGTGCTTATGTCAGATTCGATAACCGCTACAGCGATACCTCTATATCACTTTCGGTTACCACAGGCATTGCGTAAACTGTCAGCAGTCACCATATACTACTGAGTCGAACAGGCAAATTATCTAATAACAGACTGCTTTTGTCTTGCCTGTCATCATTTTCAAGTGGGGTTTTTATGTCCTTTAACGCTACAACACAAGCACTATCCGAACTATCTGCCGATTGCCGTGTCGCCTTTGTCGCTGCGGATACAACTCTGGGCAACAATGCACAACTGCTGGACAATGCCAGCGGTGGAGCTATCGCCCGTATTCTTGGGCTGGGCGATTTCACCGGTAAATATGGACAGACACAACTGCTGCCG
The DNA here is from genome assembly GCA_048268485.1 of Oceanospirillum sp. Taxonomy (GTDB): domain Bacteria; phylum Pseudomonadota; class Gammaproteobacteria; order Pseudomonadales; family Halomonadaceae; genus Oceanospirillum. The sequence goes on along the minus strand of JBLWVL010000018.1, from coordinate 11,038 downwards.
GAAGCTGGTGAACTGAAAGGCCGATTACTACTGGTGGGTACCGGCAAAGCAGAAGAGCTTAAAGAAGGCAAATTCCGCACCCTGATCAAAAATATTATTAACGCCGTAAAAGACACCAAAATCAAATCCCTGGCACTGAGCCTTGAAGATATTGAAATTAAAGGTCGTGACCTGAACTGGAAAGCCCGCCTGCTGGCAGAAAACACAGTCACCGCGCTTTATGTATTTGATCAGCTGAAAAGCAAACAGGCTGACCCTACTGCCCTGAGTAGCATTACTCTGTCTGTACCAGGTGCCGAAGGAGCGGTTCAGAAAGCATTGGATACCGGTGCAGCGACCGGTGAAGGCATGAATGTAACCCGTACCCTGGGTAACTTGCCGGGCAATATCTGCACACCGGTTTACCTGGCGGAACAGGCACAAGAGCTGGCAAAAGATTTTGATGAACTATCCCTGACCATTCTGGATGAAAACCAGATGGCAGAGCTGGGCATGAACTCCCTGCTGTCTGTGGCTAAAGGCAGCGTGGAAGCACCTCGCCTTGTGGTAATGGAATATAAAGGCAATGGCGATGCCAAGCCCCATGTACTGGTCGGTAAAGGTGTGACCTTTGACACCGGCGGTATCAGCCTGAAGCCGGGCGAAGGTATGGACGAAATGAAGTTCGACATGTGTGGTGCGGCCAGTGTTATGGGCACCATGACGATGCTGAAACAACTAAAACCTAAACTGAACGTAGTTGGTGTTGTTGCCGCAGTAGAAAACATGCCTGCGGGCAATGCCTCTAAACCAGGTGATATTGTCACCACCATGTCCGGTAAAACCGTTGAAATCCTGAATACCGATGCAGAAGGCCGGCTGGTGCTGTGTGATGCCCTGACTTATATCGGTAAATACGATCCGGAAACCGTTGTTGATATCGCCACCCTTACCGGTGCCTGCATTATTGGCCTGGGTCACCATGCCTCAGGTCTGCTGGCGAATGATGACAAACTGGCAGCAGAACTACTGGAAGCCGGTATCGACGCCAACGATAAAGCCTGGCAAATGCCGCTATGGGAAGAATACCAGCAGCAGCTGGATTCCAATTTTGCTGATATTGCCAATATTGGCGGCCGTCCGGCAGGCACTATTACCGCCGCCTGCTTCCTGTCACGCTTTACCGAAGACTACCGCTGGGCACACATCGATATAGCGGGTACAGCCTGGCATAGCGGTAAAGAGAAAGGCGCTACAGGCCGCCCCGTGCCTCTGCTGACGCAGTACCTGCTGTCCAAGGCTGATAAAGCCTCGTAGCAGAGCCGGTGACACCGGAGGGTATTGATTACAAGGTCGTCAGCACCTTCCGGGTCAGAGGGTCTCAACCTATATGGTTGAGACCTCTTATGGCTTAACTGTTTCTGTATTTAAAATACTTTTGCGTAGCCTAGTGGGTTACAGAGAGCCTGGTTTGAATGTTTCAGCTGCGAAGCTGATTAAACGCAAACCTGATTGCGCCCCGTATTTTTAGCACGGTAAAGCGCTTCATCCGCCCGGTAAACCAACTGATCCAACGTCTCTTTCTCAGTCTTATTATAAACTGCGACGCCAATCGATACGGTAAAAGCGATATCATTCCCCGTGCCTTTATCGATGCGCAAAGCCTCTGTTTCAGCCCTTATATGTTCAGCACTGGCGACGGCAGATGACAGGTCCATCCCAGGTAAAACTGCCAAAAACTCTTCACCGCCAAAACGTGAGAAGTAACCCTGATCTCCTAAGCATCTTTGGCACAGCTGCGTGAATGCAACAAGAACATCATCTCCGGTGCTGTGACCATAGGTATCATTAATACTTTTAAAGTGATCAATATCCAGCATTAATATGGCCAGATTATCGTTTTCAGAGGACCATTCCTCCAGAGCATGAAGAAACAGCTTTTCAACGTATCGGCGGTTGTAAGCGCCAGTCAAAGCATCGGTATTAGCAAGCGCTTTTAAGCGCTGCTCCAACTCCAGCTGCAGGCTGATATCCTGTACACTACAACGGCTGATGGTTAATGCCGAGCCATGAAACTTAGATGAAATCGCACTGGCAACAGGCAGCCAACGGCCATCCTTACATTGAAGATCCAGGCGTAAATCCCCCACATAGTGTGTCGACATTGCCAGGTTGATCTGAGCCTTGGACTCTGTCGACAGCATATCTTTCAAACGCTTTTTATTAACCAGCTCATCCCGGCGGTAACCCAGATACTCCAGAGTTTTGTTATTCGCATTGGTGATCAGACTGGTCGCATCAAAGGTCAGATAACCCACTGGCGCGTTGTAATAAAGGTCCTCCAGCTCTGCGGTATAGCTATTTTTTTGCTGCTCATTAATTTGCTTGGCAATCCGGTGTTTCAGGAAAAACCAAATCAACGTGAATACAGAAAAATAGATAAAAAGGACAAAAAGCTTAACACCAGGGTGTTGGTAAAAAGCATGGGCCAACCACTCATCTTCTGATGTTCGAACCATAGAAAACCATGACTGGACTTTTACATCCTGCTTTAGCCCCAGGTCGGCGTTAAAACGCCCATCCGAGAACTCGTCAAACTCTGCAGGATGAACCTGACGGTAACTGATCAGCTCATCATTCGCATCGAAAACACCTTCGGGCTTCTGCTGCATCAACTGCCAAAGCTCAGCATTCCACGCTGAGATGACTTTATCAGGTCGCTGCAACTGCCAACCCCATTCGCTTTCTCTAAAATGGTTTGATAACCAATAACCTTCACTATTGACCAGCATCCCACGGTCACTGGCCTCAAAATGAGCCCGAAAGCGATTCAGAAAGTAACCGGCTTTATAATTGAGCACCACCAGAGCCAAAGGCATACCCTGGTCATCTCTCAGAAGTGTTACCGCCCGAATCACAGGCTTATAAGGCTGCTCAACTTCTCCGTGTTCAACATTAAGATCTAACGGTGACAGGTAAATCTGACCCGGCGCAAGTTTCAAACCTTCCTGAACATAGTAGCGGTAATACTTATTTTGCAGCTGCTCAACAGCAACGGGACGAGCCCCATCGATGTAATCATTGACCCGAATAAGCTCCTGGCCGGACAAACCGATAATTCGAATCTGATCATAGCGACTATCAACATCCGCAGCCCGGCGGAAAACATTTTCGACTTCTGAACGGGTTGTTTCAGAGGGGTTCAATATGAAGCGCCGTATACTTGGCAGGACACTCAGTTGCTGGGCATCCAGAGCAACACGCAGGACAAATTGATGGATGCGGTTTTCGGTAAGGTTTAACAGGTACTGATGGCGCTCGACAACCCGGTCCTTAAGGCCTTGGTCATATGTACTCTTTCCCATCAGCAGAGCTAACGTAATAAGAACATAGGCACCACAGGTGAGTAAAAATAAACGTTTCCACTCTGTTTTTAAAAACTGGACAGATTCAAACACTAATTGCGCTCTCTCGGTCAAAGCCGACATGCTGTCCCTACCTTAAAACCACCTGAGATCTGCTGGACGGGCAAATACGAAAGCCTGCCTGATAGGGTCAATGATTAAATCTAAGCGGTCTTATCACGCCTTTTTTCGGATATTATCACATCTGTTTCTGGTGTTATCGTATTGTTTTTTCAGATGTTACAATACTCCGATGATCTCCCGGTGATATTTTCATTTATTAAAAAAACCAACAATCCATTACAAAAAACAGCTGAAAGCAATTGGCCCAGCGATTTATTACAGGCACCTTACCACTATGACCCAAGTCGATTTCTACATCCTGCCTGCCACAGAGCCTGAAACTCAGCTTAACTTTGTCTGCCGTCTGACCGAGAAGGTGCTACGTAAAGGGCACCAGATCTATATTCAGGCAGTGGATGAAGCTCAGGCCAAAGAGATCGATCGCCTGCTATGGGAGTTTCGCCCGAACAGCTTTATTCCTCACCTGATGATCGGCGACGACAGGATTCAGGAGGTACCGGTAGCGATCGGACACAGCGATGATTGCGCTCACCATCACGATGTAATGATCAACCTTTGCCCCCATATACCGGACCATTTCAGCCGCTTCGAGCGAGTCGCCGAAGTCGTTTTTCAGCAGGAATCTCTGCTAAAGGCCAAACGTGACGACTGGCGTTTTTATAAAGAACGCGGCTACCTGATTAACCGTCACGATATGCGCCGTTAAAGCGATAGCCAGCAGACTTTAAAACTTCCAGCCCAAAACGCGCTATGCGGGATTCAATTTCTCGTACCGAGCAGCCATAGGGCGGTTATCACAGCCGCCAACGCCATGTATAATCGACCGATTATCAAGTACTGAACCGTATCGAGTCCGAAAAGTCTCCAGTACGATCTAACAATTTCCGTTCGCTGCCTGCCTGTGTCCTTCTGGTCTTTCAGCGGGCAGCCAACCTGATTAGCGGTGAACCAGACCTCCATGGAAAAGACTTACCAACCCGAACAGATTGAACGCACCTGGTATCAGAACTGGGAAGAGAACAAGTACTTCCGCCCATCCGGCGAAGGTGATGCTTATTCTATCGTGATTCCGCCGCCAAACGTCACGGGTAGTCTGCACATGGGCCACGCCTTCCAGCACACTATTATGGACGCGCTGACCCGCTACCGCCGTATGCAGGGCCGTAATGCGCTGTGGGTTGTGGGCACCGATCACGCAGGTATCGCTACTCAGATGGTTGTTGAGCGTAAACTGGCTGCAGAAACCGGTGAAAGCCGCTACGATCTGGGCCGCGAGTCCTTCGTAGAAAAAATCTGGGAATGGAAAGAAGAGTCCGGCGGCACCATCACCAAACAGATGCGCCGCCTGGGTAACTCCGTGGACTGGGAAAACGAACGCTTTACCATGGATTCCGGCTTCTATCACGCCGTGCAGGAAGTCTTTATCCGTCTGCACGACGAAGGCCTGATCTACCGCGGTAAACGCCTGGTGAACTGGGACCCGAAACTGCACACCGCCATCTCTGATCTGGAAGTTGAGAACAAAGAAGTTAAAGGCAAGATGTGGTATCTGCGTTACCCGCTGGCCGATGGCGTTAAAACTGCCGCCGGTGAAGACCACATCGTTGTCGGTACCACCCGTCCGGAAACGCTTTTAGGTGATACCGGTGTGGCGGTAAACCCGGAGGATGACCGCTATAAAGATCTGATCGGTCAGTTTGTCGAGCTGCCTTTGGTCGGCCGCCGCATCCCTATCGTCGGAGATGAGCATGCGGATATGGAGAAGGGTACCGGCTGTGTAAAAATCACTCCGGCACACGACTTCAACGATAATGAAGTAGGCAAACGCTGCGGCCTGCCAATGATCAACGTGCTAACCCTGAACGCGGATATCCGTGATGAGGCACAGGCGTTTAACACCGATGGCTCGGTCAACACTGAAATCGACACCACCATCCCTGAGCAATACCGTGGCATGGAACGTTTCGCGGCCCGTAAAGCGATCGTTGCTGAGATGGAAGAGAAAGGCCTGCTGGTTAAGATCGAAGAGAACAACATGACGGTACCTTACGGCGACCGTGGTGGTGTCGTGATTGAGCCGATGCTGACGGATCAGTGGTTCTGCGATGCCAAAACCCTGGCCAAGCCTGCCATCGAAGCGGTAGAAAACGGCGATATCAAATTTGTACCTAAGCAGTACGAAAACATGTACTTCTCCTGGATGCGTGATATTCAGGACTGGTGTATATCCCGCCAGCTGTGGTGGGGTCACCGTATTCCGGCCTTCTACGATAACGACGGTAATGTATACGTTGCCGCCTCTGCCGAAGCCGCCCGGGAGAAATACAACCTGGATCTGGAAACCGAGCTGCGTCAGGACGATGACGTACTGGATACCTGGTTCAGCTCCGCCCTGTGGACCTTCGGCACCATGGGCTGGCCAAACGATCTTGAGAAGATGAAAACCTTCCACCCCACCGATACCCTGGTAACCGGTTTTGACATCATCTTCTTCTGGGTGGCCCGCATGATCATGATGACCATGCATTTTATTAAAGATGAAAACGGTAAGCCCCAGGTTCCCTTCAAAAATGTCTATGTCACCGGTCTGATCCGTGATGAGAACGGCGACAAAATGTCCAAATCCAAGGGCAACGTACTGGACCCACTGGATATGATCGACGGTATCGATCTGGACACCTTGCTGGAAAAACGCACCGGTAACATGATGCAGCCCCAGCTGGCTGAGAAGATCGGTAAGCGCACCAAGAAGGAGTTCCCGGAGGGTATCGTTGCACACGGTACTGACGCCCTGCGTTTCACCCTGGCAGCACTGGCCTCTACCGGCCGGGATGTGAACTGGGATATGAAGCGTCTGGAAGGTTACCGTAACTTCTGTAACAAGATCTGGAACGCAGCCCGTTACGTGCTGACCAACACCGAAGGTCAGGATTGCGGTCAGAAGGGTGAAGACGTGATTCTGTCTCTGGCAGACCGCTGGATCATCAGCAGCCTGCAGCGCACCGAAGAAACCGTCATGCGTCAAATGGACGAATACCGTTTCGACCTGGCCTCCCAGACCCTGTATGACTTTATCTGGAACCAATACTGCGACTGGTATCTGGAGCTGTCCAAGCCGGTACTGTGGGATGAATCCGAAGGTGAAACCGACGAAGAGAAAGCCCAGCTTGCGGCGCTGAAACGGGGTACCCGTGGTACTCTGGTACGCGTTCTGGAAGCGATCATGCGCCTGTCGCACCCGATCATGCCGTTTATCACAGAAGAGATCTGGCAGCAGATCAAAGGGCTGGCCGGCAAAGAAGGCGACACCATTATGCTGCAGCCGTACCCTGCCCCTGTGGCTGAGCTGATTGATGAGGCAGCGGAAAGCGATATCGAATGGCTGAAATCTGTTATCGTCAGCATCCGTAATATCCGTGGCGAAATGAATATTGCACCAGGTAAAGAGCTACCGGTACTGATTCAGCACGGTAGTGATGAAGACTTCCGCCGTCTGGAGGACAACTACGTGTCGCTGTCCAAGCTGGCCAAGCTGGAAAAAATCACCTGGTTGGAAGATGACGAAGAAGCACCGATGTCGGCCACCAAGCTGGTGGGCAAAATGGAAGTACTGGTACCTATGGCCGGCCTGATCGACAAAGATGCCGAACTGGGTCGCCTGAAGAAAGAGATGGAAAAGCTGCAAAAAGAAGTCGGTCGCCTGGAAGGCAAGCTGGGCAACGAGAAGTTCGTAGCCAGCGCGCCGGAAGAAGTTGTGGCTAAAGAGCGCGAAAAACTGGCATCCGCACAATCATCGCAAGCTAAACTTCAGGAACAATACAAAAAGATCGAGGCACTCTAAACGCCCCGGCACAGGTATTACCTGATCAGAAATGCAAGCCCGGTTCGCCGGGCTTTTTTATGCCGGATGTTTATCTGACCGAAAGCAACACTGGATACAATAAGCATCTGTACACCTAACCAGTATTTACCTAAACTATTTGCCCTTCACCGATTCGTTCGATGCCGCAGAATGAGAGGTCATTGTGGATAACCCAATTCAACATCACATTATCTATGTGCACGGTTTTAATAGCTCCCCGGGCTCTTTTAAAGCGCTGCAGCTGAAAGCCTTTATCGAGCAGAACCAATTGGAGCCAATCTACCACGCTCCGATGCTTAGCCATTGGCCGGAAAAAGCTATGGAGGCCCTGGAGGATCTACTGGAAGAGATTAAATCCAGCGACCAGGCGAAAGGGAAAATTACCCGAATTCTACTGGTGGGCAGCTCATTAGGCGGCTTTTACAGTACTTACCTGATGGCGCGCTATCCCGGCCTTAAAGCTTTTCTGATAAACCCGGCTGTTTTCCCACAGGAGTTGCTGCCTGCTTATCTGGGGCTGAATACCAATCTTTATACTGGCGAGCAATACGAACTGACGCAAGATCATATGCAACAACTGCGACACTTGCATCTTGCTGAGCCAGCCTGCACTCAGAATATTAAGGTGCTGCTGCAAGCGGATGATGAAATTCTGGACTACCGTCGGGCCGAAAATTATTACCGTCAGGCCGACGTCACTGTCATTCCAGGTGGCGACCACGGTTTTCAGAACTTCGAACAACACTTCACAGACCTGCTGGACTTTGCAGGTATCAGCTATCCCGATCAGCTGACCATGCCGGAAGATGATGTTGTACTGAAATTACGGGAACAGGTTTAAACCCGCAATCTCCAGTACAGCCGGTATCACAGAAGATAAAAGAGATTCAGGAACATCCATGAGTGCAGATAAACCGACACAAAGTTATAACGCCCAGGCCATTGAGGTATTAAGCGGACTGGACCCGGTGAAAAAACGTCCGGGTATGTACACCGACACCACCCGCCCTAACCACCTGGCCCAGGAAGTAATTGATAACAGTGTCGATGAAGCACTCGGCGGCTTTGCTCAGAATATTCAGGTCTGCTTATTCAAGGATGGCTCCCTGTCAGTGGAAGATGACGGCCGGGGCATGCCCACCGACATCCACCCGGAACACGGTGTATCCGGGGTCGAGCTGATCCTGACCCGCCTGCATGCCGGTGGTAAATTCTCTAATAACAACTATCAGTTCTCCGGTGGTCTGCACGGCGTCGGTGTCTCCGTCGTTAACGCACTGTCCACAAGGTTGGAAGTCTATGTAAAACGTGGCGGTGAGCAATTGAAGGTTGCTTTTGCCCATGGTGACAAGATTGAAGATCTGGAGGTAATCGGTACCGTAGGTAAACGTAACACAGGCACCAAAGTTCACTTCTGGCCTGAAGTGAGCTATTTCGACAGCCCTAAGTTCTCCGTCACCAAACTCAAGCACAATCTAAGGGCAAAAGCGGTTCTTTGCCCCGGTCTGCATATCACCTTCTGGGATGAGAACACTGGCGAAACAACAGAATGGCAGTTTGCCGATGGCCTGACAGACTACCTCAAGCAAGCCTCTGTTGACTGGGAAACCCTGCCTGCATCACCTTTCACAGGCAGCTTCAGTGCATCGATAGAAGCCGTGGACTGGGCATTACACTGGCTGCCGGAAGGTGGCGAGTTACTCACAGAAAGCTATGTCAACCTGATTCCCACGGCCCAGGGCGGCACCCATGTTAATGGTCTACGCTCCGGCTTACTGGAAGCCCTGCGGGAGTTCTGCGAGTTCCGTAACCTGATGCCCCGGGGTGTTAAACTGACCCCGGAAGACCTCTGGGAGCGCTGTAGCTATGTCCTTTCTGTCAAAATGCAGGATCCTCAGTTTGCGGGTCAGACCAAAGAGCGTCTCTCCTCCCGACAGACCGCCAGCTTTGTTTCCGGCGTGGTCAAAGATGCCTTCAGCCTCTGGTTGAACCAGCATACCGCCGAAGCAGAAGCCCTTGCAGAAATGGCTATCAGCATCGCCCAGAAGCGTCTGCGCGCCAGCAAAAAAGTGGCCCGGAAAAAAGTCACCCAAGGGCCAGCACTGCCCGGCAAGCTGGCGGACTGCTCCGGTCAGGACACGGCACGTTCCGAACTGTTTCTGGTGGAGGGTGATTCTGCAGGCGGTTCCGCCAAACAAGCCCGGGATCGTGAGTTTCAGGCGATTCTGCCGCTGCGGGGTAAAATTCTGAACACCTGGGAGGTCAGCTCTGATCAGATCCTGGCCTCGCAGGAAGTGCACGATATTGCCGTGGCGCTGGGTATCGACCCTGCCAACCCGGATCTGTCCGGCCTGCGATATGGCAAGATCTGTATTCTTGCCGATGCGGACTCCGATGGTCTGCATATCGCAACGCTACTCTGTGCACTCTTTATCCGTCACTTCCCGGCTATGGTGGATAATGGTCATGTCTTTGTTGCCATGCCACCACTGTACCGTATCGATATTGGTAAAGAGGTGCACTACGCACTGGATGATGATGAGAAACAGGGCATTCTGGATCGGCTGGAAGCGGAAAACAAACGCGGCAAGGTGAACGTACAGCGCTTTAAAGGCCTGGGTGAGATGAATCCGTTGCAGTTACGGGAAACCACCATGGACCCGAACACCCGCCGCCTTGTTCAGCTGACCCGTGAAGAGCATGACGGCACGCTTGAAATGATGGATATGCTGCTGGCTAAAAAACGCTCCGGCGACCGTAAAGACTGGCTGCAGCAGTACGGTAACCTGGCGGAGGTTTAACCTACCCTTCCCACGCAGAGCGTGGGAACAAGCCCGCTTCATCTCCAACAACACTGGCTCCCACGCTCTGCGTGGTAGCCTTTTTTATTATCAATTACGGAGCGTTATGAGCCTGTTTCTGCTTTATCTGGCCACTATTTTTCTGATTATCGCCACCCCTGGCCCATCGATTTTGCTGATCATGCAGCACTCAGCAAGTTATGGCGTAAAGCGCAGCTTTTATAACGCCATAGGCGGTGTCAGTGCTGCACTCATTCTGATCATATTATCGCTGGGTGGTGTCGCGCTTCTGATTCAGGGCATCTGGATCAACGTGCTGTCGATTCTCGGCGCCTGCCTGCTGGTCTGGATCGGCTTTAAAAACTTCAAGCCGATAGTCTTGAGTGAAGAGGGCGATCACAAAGAGAGTAATAAAGAGCTCTTTAAAACGGCATTCTATACCGGCATCAGTAATCCGAAAGACCTGATCTTTTTTGCCACCCTGCTACCGCAGTTTATCATCACCGACCTACCCTACTGGCAGGCGTCGCTGTATCTCGCCTTCGGCTGGTTGGTGTTGGATGTCAGTATTATGATGAGTTACGCGCTGGGCGCACACCTCTTAGCACAGAAGCTAAGCATGGGCGCTCTGAATAAAACCCGGATGGTCAGTGGTGTGCTGATTACGTTAATCGGCGGCGCGCTGCTGAGCACCAGCGCGTATCAGTTGGTGTGAGGGACGCTTCATTTTAGCCCCGCCTTATACCACCACATTCCAACTAGCTCCCACGCTCCGCGTGGTAGCTCTAGTAACTATCTGCATTCCCACGCGGAGAGGCTGTGAAAGTATTCCGGTTATACTACCCGCCTGAAGTCATCGAACAGGATTACAGACTTTATGGCGGGTAAACCTTACCGGAACACCGAGA
>JBLWVL010000017.1:0-71008 GCA_048268485.1 Oceanospirillum sp. | reverse complement strand
CCAAGGCAGCGTCTTGCTGATATCCGGCAGGTGCTTGACCAGATACAACAGAACAACCTCTATCCAAGGCTCATTAATGGCTGACAAAAGTTCTTGCTCCGTGATATAGCCAAAACCTATCAAGCCCATCGAAACTATCGAGTATCGCAAATAAGAATCTTTATCAATAATATATCTGTATTCAATGATAGTTCTGGTTAACTGGGTAAGGCGGGCGATATGAAAAAGGCACTTAGTTTTGCGGCGATTCACTTCACGATTGCTTTCACCTTGGCATATGTGCTGACTGGCGACATCATCATCGGTAGTCTGATTGCTTTGCTGGAACCGGCGGTTAACACTGTTGCTTTCTACTTCCACGAAAAGGCCTGGAGCCGTTTTCAGGTATTAAAGCTGGTGGCTTCAGCTCGGATCAAAACCAGCAGTTTTGCTGCGGTTCACTTCAGTGTTGCTTTTATCGTGAGTTATCTGTTGTCTGGTGATTTTCTGGTGGGCGGTCTGGTTGCTGCTGTAGAACCCTGTTTTAACACGGTGGCTTACTATTTCTTTGAGCGTAGCTGGCAGCGTAAATGTCACAGGGTTGAATTGGCTTTGTGATTTTCTCTTATCCTTATTTGCATAAGTTTATTTGCACTCTAAGCATGCGTTTTGACGCTTGCCTAGAGTGTCTTCACCGCTATTACCTCTGATTTAAGCTAATGGTAAAGTGGCGTGTCAGTAGGTCAAGGCTGTCTAAGTGACGCCCTAACTTTTCACCATGTACATTAAAAGTCTGATTTGACTCTACAGCCAGGTCTGCACTACTTTTGACTATATTCATCAATTGGCCTGTTTCCTCGCTGATTGCTGATTGCTCAACCATTGAGCTGTCGACATCATTGACCAAACTGAAGATATTTTGCACAGAAGAAAGTATTAGCTGAAAAGCTCTATCTGTATCATCAGCCTGTGTAACAGTCGCCTCTGAAACTTCAACGCCTTCTTCGATAGAGGTAACGCAAGCAACAGTTCCTGTTTTGAGTTCTGCAATAATATCCCTAATATCTTGGGTCGACTCCTGTGTTCTGTGGGCCAGGCTTCTTACTTCGTCGGCAACGACGGCAAAGCCTCGCCCTGTTTCACCTGCTCTTGCGGCCTCGATCGCGGCGTTTAATGCAAGTAAATTTGTTTGATCTGCTATCTCGGTAATTACGTCAATAACTTTACCAATGTTCTCGCTACGCTCAGCCAGTTCGCTTACGGTATTGCGTGTTTGTTCAAGCGTTTGGGCCAGTTGGTTTATTGAACTTACCATTAGGCCTAACTGCTCCCGCCCCTTCATGGTAGCCTCCCGGGACTCCCTGACAGCAGCTAGAGTACTTGATGATGCGTCGGCAACTTTTTCTTGGCTGGCCAACATTTTAGTCATTGCAAGAGATATCTCGTTAACATGCTGCTCCTGGCCTGAAACAGCCTCTGTAGCATCCTGAACACAATGGTCAGAGCGATCTTTTGAGCGTCTTATATAGAAACAAGTATTATCTAATCTGGCGATTATTGCCCTCATTTCAGTCATTCTTGTTGTTAAGGCGTAGTTAAATACGCCTAACTCATCATGACGGCCTGTAAATAAATATGTCAGTACAGGGTGTCCTGATATTTTTCTGCATTCGTCATAGAATGATCTAAATGGTGAGAATAAATAATGTAAAGCCATCACTGAAAAGAAAGTAGCTAATACTAACAGTGCTGCCTGTGCGTAATCTTTGTTTAAAATATTAAATAGAGAGATGATCAGGCAAGGTAAAGCTGCTGATATTTTTACCTTATTTTCCCAAGAAAAAACAGAGTTGAAGGTACCTGTCGGCTTTTTATTTTCTAGCCATTTTGCATATTCAATTTCTGCTCTTTCCTTTGCTTCTTTTGAAGGTAAGCTCCTAACAGACTGATACTCTATAACATTACCATTTTTATCTAAAATAGGTGTCACATAAGCATCTACCCAGTAGTAATCCCCATTTTTACATTTGTTCTTAACCATTCCACGCCATGAACGGCCAGATTTGATGGTGCTCCAGAGATCAGCGAAGGCCTCCTTTGGCATAGAAGGATGTCTGATTATATTGTGATGCTGACCTATCAGTTCTTTTCTTGAATACCCGGAAACCTTCACAAAATCATCATTTACAAATGTAATATCCCCTTGGAGATCAGTTGTTGTGATTAATTTCTCATCAGCAGAAAAGGTAATTTCATGTCCGCTTTGTCTTGTGGTGTTTGTCATGACTTTTGTCTTTATAGCTACTTTTTGTATGGTTTTATAAGTGTTTTTTGTATAGTACTTGGAGGATGCGATGGCGTTATTATGAAGGGGCGGGTATATGGTTAGTTTGCATATTTTAAATTTCCGTAGTGAACTAATAATCAATTAGATAGGTCTTTATCCAAATCCAATTGATATTGGTTGCAATACTTTATTTTACTCGTGTTTGGTTATCAGTCTAATGAGGTGGATTATATACCAAAAAAGTTTTTTTTTGTCAAAATGTATTACGGTGTATAAGTGATATGTAACTACTTGCGGGTCGTTGTCCGATTTGGGGGGGAGTTATATTTGTTCTAAGCTGGGGTATTTGTTCTAAGCTGGGGTGTTGCAGCTAAAAGGGTTGAAGCTGTTTGTTTTTTGAGGTGAGTAAGTCTTGTTTTTAAAGGTGAGTAAGTCTGTCTGGTTTTATATACCACCCCGCCGCGATGGGCAGGTGTGGCATAGATTCCATAAAATGGAAGAAATTATCGAACCTCTTACTACTGCCCTTTCCATGGCACCAATTTTCGTTCGGCGTAACGCATCAGCAGGTCAAACAGGTAGGCGATAATCCCGATCACAATGATGCCCATAATCACCACATCGGTCACCAGAAACTCTGCAGCATTCAACACCATAAAGCCTAATCCGGCCTGGGCGGCGACCATCTCGGCGGCTACTAGGGTGGTCCAGCCAAAACCGATGCCGATACGCATACCTGTCAGGATCTCCGGCAGAGCACTTTTCAGGATGATATGGCGTACCACCTGCCAGCGGGAAGCACCCATTGAGTATGCGGCATGGATCTGCTCAATGGCGACGGATTTAACGCCTGCCCGGGCACTCAGTGCCATAGGGGCAAAGATTGCCATATAGATGAGTACCACTTTCGAGCTTTCACCAATCCCCATCCAGATGATCACCAGAGGTAGATAAGCCAGTGGTGGTAGTGGACGATAAAATTCGATAATAGGGTCAAATAACCCGCGACCGATTCGATTCACTCCCATAAAAATGCCGATTGGCACTGCTGTGATCAGGGCCAGCGTAAACGCACCGAATACCCGCATCATGCTCCAACCGGTATGTTCCAGCAGAGTAGCGTTGGCAAAGCCGACGGTCAGTACTTCCCAAAAACGACTGACAACAGCTCCTGGGGAGGGCAGAAAAAGAGGTTCAACCCAGCCTAAAGTTGTCGCGATAAACCAGAGCCCTATCAGAGTCAGTGCTGTTATCATGCTGATCGCCAGACTGCTGCCCTGACCCGGATCGCCAAAAGCATCGCCGGGTTTGGCAGGCCCTGCCATAAATAACTTTAAAAAACGCTGCATCGGAGTTGGCCTGTTGTTGGTTTTTTGTCGGATAGTCCCGGTTGTATTTGAATCCGATAGTGTGAAAGGTTTATCAGAGATCGTGGTCTCATCGCGGTTTAATACCTTATGAACGGTCATCAGTGCATACCTCCGCCTTGTTCATCCCCATGAATGATACTGAGCACTTGTTCGCGCATCTCGATAAACTCCGGTAACGATTTCACTTTGCGAGCGTCGCGGCACTCAAGGAAGCGCTCGTTAAAATCCAGATTGAATTCGTGGGTGATACGCCCCGGTCGCGGCGACATAATAATCAGCCGGGAGGCCATAAATAGTGCTTCTTCTACACTGTGGGTGATAAAAAACATCATTTTCTGCGTCTGCTTCCAGACATCCATCAGCAATTCCTGCAATACCTCCCGGGTTAGGGCATCTAATGCCCCCAAAGGCTCATCCAGCAGCAGCATTTCAGGGTCATTGGTCAGGGCCCTGGCTATCCCTACCCGCTGCTGCATACCACCGGAAAGCTGGTACACCGGGTGCTGATGAAAATCTTCCAGTCCCACCAATTTCAGATAAGCGGCGGCCCGTTCACGCCGCTTCGCTTTTGGCAGGCCCTGTAGTTTGAGGCCAAACTCGGTATTTTCGATCACATTCAACCAGGGGAGCAGTGCATGTTTCTGAAAGACCACGCCACGCTCTTTACCCGGACCTGTAATCTGATCGGCCAGATCCACCCCACAGGCAATGCGGGGCAGACCGGCAACCTTGCTGTCTCCCAGGGTCAGATATCCATCCGATGGGGCGATAAAGCCGGCCATCAGGCTCAGCAGAGTGGTTTTACCGCAACCGGAGGCCCCCAAGGCGACCACAAACTCGCCAGGCTCAATGGTGAAGTTGATATTGGACAGGGCATGCACTTCTTCGCCGCTGTTCAGGCCGGGGTATACCACCGACACATCGTGAATTTGTAATCTGCTCATGGTGATATCTCCTGCAGCGGAGCCTGCCGGTTATCGGTAGCTCCGCCGCCTGCTACTCAGTTGAGGGCTTGCTTGGCAAAGCTTGGGTTGACGTAATCGCTGTAACGCTCTTTCAGTCCCGGGATCTTGCCCTGAGCTTTCAGGAATTCAGAAGTAAAGCGCAGTGCTTTGGCTGCACCGCCCTCTTCACCGCAGCCCAACCAGGCACAGCTGGTTTGTTCTGACAACGTTGGGAACTGGTACAGGTTCAGCACAGCGGGTACTGACGCGGCGTCGCCCCCCGTCATTTTGGCGATTTTCTGCACCATGGGAGATTCAGCGGTCAGGGATTCTTTCTGAGCGCGGTATTGCGCATCGGCTTCTGCAGCGAGCTTAACCAGAGTTGTCACCACTTCCGGATTGTCAGCGGCATACTCTTTACTCACCACCATGCCGTCAAAGGTTGCTTTGCCCCAGCGGCTTAATTCACCTGAGCTGACCAGTACATCTCCATCGGCTTTGATCCGGCTGAGTACAGGGTCCCAGATGAAGGCAGCATCAATATCGCCACGGCGCCAGGCTGCGGAGATCGCATTGGGCTGTAGATTAAGAACCCGGACGTCCTGGTCGGACAAACCGAACTGCTCCAGTGCAAACAAGGTATGAAAATGTGTGGTCGAAACAAAGGGCACTCCAAGTGTTTTGCCTTTCAAATCCTGAGGGGCAGTGATACCGCTGCCTTTGCGGACGACCAGTGCTTCCGCTTCGTTAATGTTTTCCAGAATCCAGACTAGCTCGATATCGACGCCGCGGCTGATTGCGGCAGCAATCGGGCTGGAGCCGGCGGTGGCGATATCCACATCCCCTGATGCCATTGCAGTAATGACTTTCGCGCCGGAGTCAAAGCGACGCCACTCGATTTCAATACCGGTTTCTGCTTCCAGCATTTTATCTGCGATCACGGTTTTCCAGGGATTCATCATGCCCTGATAGCCGATAGTGAGCGTATCAGCCTGGCTAGCCTGCGTTCCGAGTAGTGTGATGCCGACACCAAGAACCAATTTTTTCAGGGTGCGTCTGATGGGGTTGCTGCGATAGGTTTTTATCATGGTTATGCTCCGTTCTCTGTCGTGAGAAAGAATGAGAAGCCGCTTTAGCAGCCAGAGGTTCATATTCTGTTTCTCACCTTAGAGCCGGGCTTTGCTTCCACCATAGAGCCAGATTTAACCGTGCATAGGTCCAGTTGCTGCTTGTGGTATGTGACTTGCTTCATTTTAAAGCATCACCCCGCAACATCTGAGTCTGAGACCATGAATGAGCACTACCTGAAGATTGACTTTGACCCTGGCCGTACTCTGCAGGATCAGATTCGGGAGCACCTTGTTGCTACCATCCTCAGCGGTCATCTTCCGGTGGATGAGCCTATGCCCTCATCCCGGCGACTGGCCGGTCAACTGGGGGTTTCCCGCAATACGGTGGTATTGATTTACGAGCAGCTGGTGGATACCGGCTATCTGATCTCCCGCAGCCGCAGAGGGTATTTTATTGCACCGGCTTTTCACCGGTCGGATGCGTTATGCACCGAGCTGGTGCCGGACCTCCCCGGTGAAACACCAGACTGGTTGTCCCGTTTTCGCCATCGCCCCAGTGAAGAACAGGTGATCGTTAAACCTAACAACTGGCGCTCGTTTGAGTACCCCTTCATTTACGGTCAGGTACAGCATGAGTTCTTTCCGATAGAGCAGTGGCGTGACTGTGCCCGTAAATCCCTGTCCGGGATGAGTGACCGGGATTGGATTCATGACAGTGTTGACTCAGATGATGCTGTGCTGATTGAGCAGATCCGAACCCGACTTCTACCCAAGAGAGGTATTTATGCCGAAGCCAATGAGATATTGATTACCATCGGCACGCAGAACTCTCTCTACCTGCTGGCCAACCTGTTGCTGAAACCCGAGACTCGGATTGCACTGGAAAATCCAGGCTTTCGGGATGCCCACAACATCTTCAAAACTTTCGACGCCACCCTGCATCTGCAACCGGTGGATGAAGCCGGTATACAAGTGGACGCGCGCCTTAACGATTGTGATTATATCTACATCACCCCCAGTCATCAGGTGCCCACTGGTGCGGAACTGTCACCGGAGCGTCGTCGCGCCCTAATGCATTTGGCTTCGGAACAGGACTGCATCCTGATTGAGGATGACTATGATGCCGATATTAATATGCAGCAGAAACCGGTTCCGGCGCTGAAAGCCAGTGACCGGAATAAGCGTGTGATCTATATGGGTAGCCTGTCCAAGTCGATCTCTCCCGGCCTGCGGCTGGGGTTTATGGTGGCCGATGAAACCCTGATTGCTGAAGCCCGAGCCTTGCGCCGCCTTATGTACCGTCACCCGCCAGCCAACAACCAGCGTCAGACTGCGCTGTTTCTGGCACAAGGCCATTACGACACTTATCTGCGTAAGATTCGTGAACTCTATCTTAGCAAGTTGGACCGAATGCAGTCGGCGATTGAGAGCCATCTGCCCGGTATGCATACGGTTCCGGTTAGTTCCGGTGCTTCATCAATTTGGCTGGAAGCGCCAGAGGATGTGGATACAGAGGTGCTTTCCTGGGCTGCCGCCCATGATGGTGTTCTGATTGAACCCGGGGCCGTGCATTTTCTGTCGCCAGCCCCGCCACGACACTACTTTCGGTTGGGGTTTTCCGCCATAGCCGCCCACAAAATTGAGCCGGGTATCGCCCAGCTTAGCCGTTCGCTGGAACGCTTCCGCTCTGCCTGACCGGTACACTGGACCCACAACCTTCCTGAACTGGCTCTATCACCCTGAACCCACCAACCCCTAACGTGATGGAAAGTCTGAGCAATGTTGCTCCGGCACATCACGGAAAGGGGGTTAGGCTGACGTGATACCTCTGGCAGATATTCAATACCTTGAATGGGCCGCACTTTTGGTGGCGGTTGCTGCTTTGGTGCGTGGCTATACCGGTTTTGGTTTTGCCGCCATAGCCATTACCGGTTTGAATCTGATCTGGCCACCGCAGCTAAGTGTCCCCGTAATTCTGCTGCTGGATCTGGTGGGCACCCTCGGGCTGCTGAAGCCCGCCTATCGGTATGTGGACCGGCCGTTGATTGTCCGGTTGGGAGCGGGCGCTTTAATAGGTATTCCGGCGGGGTTGCTGATTCTGACGCAACTGCCGGAAAGCCTGCTCAAACTGGCGATCAGCTTTTCAGTACTGGGTATGACCCTGATTCTTTTCCGGCGTCCCCAGTCTGCCGCCCGCTCACTTACAACCGGTAAAACCTGCCTGATCGGTAGTGTTTCCGGAGCATTTACCGCTGCTGCATCTGTTGGTGGTCTGCCTGTGGTCTGTTATCTGCTGGGGTCTGGTTTGAGTCCTCAGGTACAGCGTGCCTCTATGGTGGTGATTTTAGCTGCAACCGATCTGCTGGCCTTGCTACTACTGTATCTCAATGACGTTTTTGATGCGGATTTGCTGACTCCGTTTTTGATACTGATATTGCCTACGTTAATAGGCGTTCAGTTAGGGCAGTGGGGGTTTCACCGCTTACAACCCGCTTCTTTCCACTCAGTCGCTCTGCCGGTGTTGACGGCGCTGTCGCTCAGCGGAGTGGGGTTGGGGATTTACCGAATTTTCTGATGAATCTGAACAGGAGACATATCATGTCCAAAACCGCTTTTATCACCGGTGCCACCTCAGGCTTTGGTCTGGCCTGTGCTCGTAAACTTGCTGATGTCGGCTGGCATTTGGTGCTCACCGGCCGTAGGGCTTCACGTCTGGAGGCAATTCAGGAGGAGCTGTCCGCTCAGACTGAAGTGCTGACACTAACACTGGATGTTTGTGATCCTGTTGCTGTTCAGTCACAACTGGATGATTTACCGGATGCCTTCAGCCGGATTGATCTGTTGCTGAATAATGCAGGGCTGGCTCTGGGCACGGAGCCGGCCCAGTCCTGTGATCTGCAGGATTGGCACACTATGATCGACACCAACATTAAAGGTCTGACAACGGTCACTCACAAGCTGCTCCCCCGGCTGATCGCTCAAGGTAAAGGCAGCACCATTATTAATCTTGGTTCGATAGCCGGTCATTGGCCCTATCCCGGCGGAAATGTGTATTGCGGCACTAAAGCCTTTGTAGAGCAGTTCTCGTATGCATTGCGCTGCGATCTGTCCGGAACAGGAGTGCGGGTTACCAACCTCGCCCCGGGTTTGTCAGAAAGCGAGTTTACCTTGGTCCGGACTGGTGGCGATCAGGATGCCTATAACAACCTCTATCAGGGCGCAGACCCCATTCAGCCTGATGATATCGCTGACACTGTGCTCTGGCTGGCGACCTTGCCTCCGCATCTGAATATCAATCAACTGGAGCTGATGCCGGTCTCCCAGGCATGGTCTCCGTTTTCTGTTCACCGTAATCAATAATGGCAGGACTCTGTTATGAATCATCAAGTTAATGAGCTGGATATGCTGAAAACGCTGGACCGGAATCATGTCTGGCACCATTTGACACCACATAGTGCCGCTGAGAAAGGTCTGCCTATGTTTGTCCGTGGCGAAGGTTTGCGCCTGTGGGATAGTGAGGGTAACGAATATCTGGATGCTTCCGCCGGTGGCGTTTGGGTGACCAATGTGGGTTATGGCCGACAGGAGATTGCCAATGCGGTTGCGGCTCAGCTTAGTCAGTTGAACTTCTTTGCCGGTGCCATGGCTAGTGCACCGGCGGCAGCTTTCGCCAAGAAACTGTTGGAGAAGATGCCTGGGATGAACCGGGTGTACTATTCCAACTCCGGCTCCGAAGCCAATGAAAAAGCCTTTAAGATGGTGCGCCAGATCGCCCATAAATATTATGGCGGTAAGAAGAGCAAGATTCTGTACCGGGATCGGGACTACCACGGTACTACGCTGGCGGCTTTGAGTGCTACCGGACAGGCAGAGCGCCGGGCTCAGTTTGGGCCCTTCGCTCCAGGGTTTGTAGAAGTGCCTCACTGTTGTGAATACCGCAATCAGTACCCGGAAGCTGAAGACTATGGCCTGCGGGCAGCAGATGCCATTGAAGAGGTGGTTCTGCAGGAGGGGCCTGACACGGTAGGAGCTATCATTCTGGAGCCTATTACCGCCGGTGGTGGGGTGATCACGCCCCCGGCCGGGTACTGGCCCCGGGTGCGTGAGATCTGTGATCGTTACAATATCCTCCTGATTATGGATGAGGTGGTCTGCGGTGTCGGTCGTACTGGCCAGTGGTTCGGTTATCAGCACTATGACGTCCAGCCGGATATTGTCACTATGGCGAAGGGGTTGGCTTCTGGTTACGCCGCTATCTCATGTACGGTGACCACAGAACGGGTTTACGGGCTACTTCAGGAAAAGAGCGCAGAAGATACACTGGGCTATTTTCGTGATATCTCCACATTTGGTGGCTGTTTGGCGGGTCCAGCTGCGGCGTTGGCCAATATGAAAATTCTGGAAGAGGAGAATTTGGTGCAGAACTCTCAGCAAATGGGGGATTACCTACTAACACGCCTGGCGGCCCTCAAAGATAAACACCCGATTATCGGGGATGTGCGCGGCAAGGGATTGTTTGCCGGTATTGAGCTGGTACAGGATCGTGACAGCAAGGTACCGGTAGATGAATCAGTTGCTATTGCAATTGTCGGTAGATGTAAGGAAATGGGAGTATTGATTGGGCGGACCAACCGTAGTTTTGAGAGGTATAACAATATCCTCAACTTCAGCCCTGCACTGACCGCCACGGCTGAACAGATCGATCAGATTGTAAACACTCTGGATCAGGCTATCAGTTCGGTGGTGGCTTAACCCTGTACAGACCCGCTCCCGGCCGATTGCGACCGGGATCGGCGTAAATAGAAAAATGGCGGGAAATGCCCACCTTTTAGCAGTAGTTTGATTGCTTTGCCGGAACCAGTAGTTTTTCTGCGGTTCACTTCAGTGTTTTTTACTGTGAGCTATCTGTTGTCTGGCGACTCTCCGTCGGATGGCAGGAGAAACTCGATCAGCGGATTAGTACCGTATAATAGATGAATTGTAATGAATGAAATAGTAACAAGCAGAATACTGCTTGTTACTATATGGAGGTATATCAGAAGCTTCTGTTGATAGAGTTTCCGGTATGAGGTTCAAACTCAACAATACCAATTAAGTCCTGACCGAATATAAGATTTCCTGTATTTTTATTGAGCCACATCGGGCCGTAATTAAGAGAGTTAATTTTCATCGGGCCGCCCATACAAAGTGGGAACCAGTCCCAATCATACTTTGCACCACAGCTCTTATGAGCAAGAAGATATTTATTCTTAGCCGGATCATAGGCTGTAACGGTAACAGAGTTCATTTTTCCAGAGATCCAAAACACTTCACGTTTATCATCCCATACGACATGACGCCATGCCGGTGGCTTAGGGCCTTTTCGTGTTATCGCTTTTCGGTCACCGGTTTCAGGGTTTATTTCATAAAATGTCTTTTCACCTGAAGAGTGCGCATAAACTTTTCCATCATGGAAGGTGTAGCCCATCATCGTTCCGCGCATATCAAAGCCACGGCCTTTCTTAAGTCCATCATCACGCGGGCCGCTAAGTGTTAAGAAATCACATTTTTGCCCATCACTACTGATACGGGCAATACCAACCCCTCCCATTTTTATATTGCTGAACCCAATCAGGAATGAACCATCTTTGGGGTCAACTGCGAAACCTTCCTGGGTGTACTGAACATATTTTTGGGTTTCTCTGCGGACTGTTTTTCTACCTGAAGGACATTGTCCGTATTTACCATTGCGCCCTTCCCAAATCAGAGAGCGATTACCATTTTCCGGGTTGATTTTGAAAACCCGGGCACCACCGCCTGACTTACCCTGCTCGTAGCCGAAACCATACCAGAAGCCATCCGGGCCTGGTTTTATATCTTTAAGCTCGAAGAAGGCGGGGCCTTCTGCGATGACCTTGTGACCATATTCATCCTGAGCATCACCGCTGATAAAGCGACGCGACCAGTCATCCATATTGTAAGCGACCACTAAGCCTTTTGACTCTTTACCGGCGTCCCACTGTACGGATGCTATTAACTCATTGTTATCATAGTCAATAAATCCACCAGTAATTTGCGAGTTATAGAAGTTTGCAAACGATGGTCCTTCACCAATGTTTACTCCCATATTTCTGGCCACTTCTGTGGGGCGCTGACAAACATGAATACCACCGGTATTACTCCGGTTTGTTCCGCAACGGCAGTCCGCTGGCAGAGATGTTTTGTGTTCTATCTGATGGGTTAGCGGACAGCTTCTGTCAGCGTATGGGCTATTTGGGTCAGTTAGGGATATCTCTTCGGAGAGTGCAGGCCCCGACAATATAATAAGTACTGCGGGTAGTAGTATTTTTTTGATTATCATGGGGGAGTCCATTTGATCATGAATTTATTAATTTAGCCTGCTGGCAGTGGCTGATTATACCTATGTGATTATTTAATTTTTGTTGAATCCGTCACAAATTAATTGACTTCATAATGAAGATCCAGTTGTTCGTTTATTACGTAAACCCCCTTTGAAACCGATAAATTTTAAGCAAGAGGGCTCCGGAATATGAAAATAATTTCGGCTTTAAAAACGTGCTTTTTACTGGGTGCTTTAGCATTGACGGCTTGCACTGGAGTACCTGATAAAGTCGCACCTGTATCCGGTTTCAAGCTGAAAGACTATTTAGGGGAGTGGTATGAGATTGCGAGATTAGACCACTCCTTTGAACGTGGCCTGAGCCATATTACTGCTCACTACTCTGTGCGGGATGACGGTGGTGTTCGTGTGATTAATCAAGGGTTCAATGCTAAAGAGGGGGAGTGGCAGCAAGCCGAGGGCAAAGCTTACTTTGTCGGAGCGGCTGACCAGGCTCACCTTAAGGTCTCCTTCTTTGGTCCCTTCTACGGCTCTTACATAGTGTTTGAGCTGGATAAAGAAAATTATCAATATGCTTTTATTTCTGGGCCGGATACCGATTATCTCTGGTTGTTGTCGCGCACCCCTGAAGTCTCTGATGAGCTGAGGCTGCACTTTATCGCTGAGGCGGAAAAACGGGGCTTTGATACTTCCGGGCTGATTTTTCCGGATCAGAATGCTGCCAGTAAACCTGACGGTGCGCCTGGTGCGCTTGCGTACTGAGGAGGTTTTGTATGACTTACACCACACCAAAGAATCAGATTAATCCCCGAAAGTTGCTGCAGAGTAAATGGACAGCTGTAGAGCCAATGGATCGGGAAAAGCATTTTCTTGTGACGGAAGTTGAGTTCGATGAAGAGGGTGTCGTGACCTATTGCGAACTGGAGGCGGTGATCTCTCACAAACTTTACCCGATCAACTGGCGGGATCTGAAAGATATCAGTCGCTGGAGACAGGGCTGGAAATAACTCACGATCACCCCGGGGAGATAATGGTCTGCTATTTCCCCCAGGCTATGCGTCTGGAGATGCTTTCTGTCTTGGGTGTTAATCGATCTGACACTTTTTCTGCAAAAAAAAACACAATTTTAGAATCTTCTTATTTAGCTGCGGGTCTTCTTCGTGTAAACTCTTATGACTTAAAAGAATATCCTTATATCAATTTGTGTTGTGTTGTCCGGTTTTCATAACTGCCAACATACTGCAGGAGTGAACTGATGAAAAAATCCCTCACAATTCCGGCAATGGTCGTGGTTTTATGTAGCCCTCTGATGGCACAGGCTGAAGCTCAGAGCCCTGAGCAGCTGAAGACTGAAGCTAAAAACGTGATTCAGACGCTGGGGAAAAATCTGATGGGAGAACTGAAAGCAGCGGCAGAGCAGGGCGGTTTGCCCGCGGCTATTCAGGTTTGCAATACCAAGGCACTGCCGATCACGGATGATGTTTCCGGAATGAAGGGATGGCAGATCAGCCGTACCAGCCTTAAGTTGCGTAATCCGCAGAATGCTCCGGATGCCTGGGAGCGACAAGTACTTGAGCAGTTTGCCACTCAGGCCGAGCAGGGCGCAGATCTTAAAAAGCTGGCATACGCGGAAGTGATAACAGGCGACAATGGCGATAAAAAGATGCGCCTGATGAAAGCGATTCCTGTGGCTGAGCAGTGTCTGGCTTGCCATGGTAGCAATCTTAAGCCTGAAGTCGGTGAGCGCCTGCAGGCACTCTATCCCCATGATAATGCAACGGGCTTTAAAGCTGGTGATTTGCGGGGGGCTTTTTCTCTGGAAAAACAGCTTTAAATTTCCTGACATATCCAGCAAGCAGATGTTGCTTGTTGATCAGAAGAAAGACCGGTTCTGAGCCGGTCTTTTTATTGCCTGACCTTTCTTCTACCAACCGACCTTTACTGCTGTTGGCGACTGGCCAGATAACTGGCCAGAAGAATCAACCCGCCACCAATCATCTGGATACTATTCAGGCTTTCGCCGAGCCAGATGATAGCGAACAGTGCACCGAAAGCGGGTTCTGAACCGGTCAGTAGTGCGACCCGGGATGAACTGGTGTGACGCACACCGTAGTTCTGGGCAAACAGGGCAAACAGAGTACAGAAGAAAGCCAGGTAAAAGGCTGCCAGCCAGAATTCCCCTGATTGAGGGATCAGCTGAGCGATCGGATAGTCGCTGAAAGCAAAGATGATCAGGGCACCGGCTGTCACTACATTGGATTGAATGCTGGTGATGCTGATGGCTGATAGGGTGCTGTTTTTTGATAAACGCTCTGTAGTCACTACCATAATGGCACGTAAAAGCGCGGCCAGAAGAATCAAAAGATCGCCCTGATTTAAGCTGAACCCGTTATCGGCAGCTGTCCTATGGCCGGTTTGTGTCAGCAGATACACTCCAAAGAGTGATAGTAGAGCACAGGCCAGAATCAGAGGTTCAGGGCGTTGGTGTTTAACGATGGCCTCAATAAAAGGGGTTATCAGGATACAAAGGCTGATCAGAAATGCAGCCCGGGAAGCACTGGTATGAAAGATACCGTAGGTCTCCGCCAGAAAGATTGCCAGTAAAATCAGACCGGTAGGTATAGCCCGATGGAAGTCTCCTGTTTTGCCCTGATACATCTCCCGGAGAAACATCGGTAACAGCATCACCGAGGTCAGGCCGAATCGGATGGCAATAAAGGCCAGGGCGCTGGTGAAGGCCAGGGCTTCTTTAGTGACGCCATAGCTGGTTCCCCAAAAAAAAGCCACCAAGAGCAGTGAAAACTCAGGAACCGGCAAACGACTTGGATTCAGGGCCAGACCTTGACGATTCAGTCGAAGTCCTAAGGTTAAGCGAGAGCTTTCAGTTTGCATAAGGAGTTTGTTTCCAGTAAGTGCTGAGGTTTTATGGTTTGCAGCCAGATGTTTCTGTATTTGCAGCCAGGCATGGTAAACAGCGCTGTTTGTTTATGGCAGCGCATGCTAACTTCAAACTCATCGCGTGATAATTACCTGATAATTCAAAAGACTTGTGACTCATGGACACAAATAAACTGATTCCTCTGTTGCCGGACATGGCGGCCTTTGTTGCTGTGGTTGAAACAGGAAGCTTTACCCGAGCGGCTGAAAAATTGGGCATTACCCCCTCGGGGGTCAGCCGTCAGGTTTCCCGCTTGGAAACGGCCTTGTCTGCTGTACTTATTGAGCGTACGACACGCCGGCAAACTACCACTCAGCTCGGCCGTGAAGTGTATGGACAGTGCCGGAATATGCTCGATAGCGCCCGTGAAGCGGTATCGGCTACAGAGAGCGAGGCGACCGAGGTACGTGGGCGCTTACGTATTGCTGCGCCTAAGGCCTTTGCCCGACAGGTGCTGGAACCCTATCTTCGGGTCTTTATGCAGCAGCATCCGGCGATTTCGCTGCATGTACAGGTGACGGACCAGAGGCTTGACCCTGGTTACCACGATGTGGATATCGTTTTTGTGGTGGCGGCAGAACCCCATGAACATCTGGTGAGTAAAGAAATAGGGCAGGTGCGTTCAGTGCTTTGTGCCAGCCCTGAATATCTGAAAAACCGTGGCGAGCCGCGACAGCCGGCGGATCTGATGGTCCATGATTGTATTCCTTTGGGGCTGTTTGAGCGGGATAATCACTGGTTACTGACTCGGGAGAAGCGTAAAGAGAAGATCTCCGTTGATGGCCGTTATCTGAATAACCATTCTGAGATGCGCCTGCTGGCGGTAAAGGACGGTCTTGGTATCGGTATTTTCCCGGATTTTGTCGTGCGAAACGCACTTTCGGAGAGGGAAGTTGTGGAGGTGCTACCGGATTGGACTCTGCACAGTGATTTTCAGGGGGGTGTTTATATGCAGTATTTGCCTATGCGCTTTATGCCGGGAAAAATGCGTGCTTTTATCGATTTTATTGTCGCCCTTGATCTTCTGTCATAGCACCAGTGGTCACGGGTAATGGATATTGACGAAAAACCTATGGGAGGGCTAGTGTGGAAGTCCATATTGCCCCCAATACTATCGATTCCAAGACTATAAAAAGGAAAATGGCGATGACACAGCATTCAGGCTCCTGCCTTTGTGGTTCGGTAAAATATCAGCTGGACGGTGACTTTCATAACTTTTTTCTCTGCCATTGCAGTTACTGTCAGAAAGATACAGGTAGCGCCCATGCGGCTAATCTGTTCAGCAAAGATGCCCAGCTGACATGGCTAAAGGGGCAGGACAAGGTCACTTTCTATAATCTGCCGGAAACCCGTCATGGTCGCAGCTTTTGCAGCATCTGTGGTTCTCCTGTGCCCACAAGTTTAGGTGACGGTAAACTGGTGATGGTGCCTGCCGGTAGCATGGACACGCCGGTAACCATTAAGCCCACGGCCCATCTGTTTATCGCCAGTAAAGCCGACTGGGAAAAAGACCTGGATCAGGTGCATCGGTTTCAGGGATATCCGGAGTGAGTACCTGAGTTGCACTCCTGAGTCTGGTTACTCTGGAGCATTAATACCCGTCACCCGAAATGTTTAAAGCCTGTGCTGATTCATTTTTTTCAGGCTTTTTCCTGAGTGGTATATTATGATTTATATACGAT
This sequence comes from Oceanospirillum sp., assembly GCA_048268485.1. Classification (GTDB taxonomy): domain Bacteria; phylum Pseudomonadota; class Gammaproteobacteria; order Pseudomonadales; family Halomonadaceae; genus Oceanospirillum. The sequence goes on along the minus strand of JBLWVL010000017.1, from coordinate 54,398 downwards.
ATGTATATGTTGTGTATTTAATTTGAATTTTGTCTTTGTTTGGTCTCAAACGGCCTGGAGTAATCAGTGGGTATCGTAAAAATCAGTGATGAGCTGCACGACGAAGTGCGCAAGGCGAGCAGTGCTATGGTGCGCTCAATTAATGCTCAGGCGGAGTTTTGGATTAAGGTGGGTATGTTGGCGGAGATGAACCCAACGCTTACCTTTACCGAATTGATGCGGGAGCAGATGAAACAGGCTGAGCTGAGTGGTTTAAGTTCTGAGTCTGGTGGGAGTAAAGCCGCTGCAGAGGAGGCTAAAACCTATGAGTAAGATCAGCCTGAAATCTCCGGAAGAGCTGGCGCTGATGCGTGAGTCTGGCCGCCTCTTGGCTCAGGTTTTTGCCTACCTGGATACTCAGGTGAAAGAGGGTGTGACCACCATGCAGATCAACGACTGGGTGGAGCACTATATCGTGGATGAGCTGAAAGCCCGCCCTGCCAGCAAAGGTCAGTATGGTTATCAGTACTCACTGAATACCTCTGTCAATGAAGTGGTCTGCCACGGTATTCCATCAGATCATAAGGTGCTGAAATCCGGTGATATCGTCAATGTGGATATTACTCTGGAGAAGGGCGGATTTATTACCGATTCCAGCAAGATGTTCTGCATTGGATTTGTGACACCGCTGGCGAAAAAGCTGGTGGAAAAAACCTATGAGGCGATGTGGCAGGGCATTCATCAGGTTAAGCCCGGTGCAACTCTGGGTGATGTGGGGGCGGCGATTGAGCGCTTCGCCAAAGCAAATGGCTACTCTGTTGTGCGTGACTATTGCGGTCACGGTATCGGCCGTGAGATGCACGAAGAACCAGAAGTACTCCACTACGGCACACCGGGTAAAGGCCTGACTCTGAAAGAGGGGATGACTTTCACCATAGAGCCTATGATCAATCAGGGTAAGGCAAAAATTAAGACTAAACGTGATGGCTGGACGGTGGTCACGGCAGACAAAAAACTCTCTGCCCAATGGGAGCATACGATTGCAGTAACGGCAGATGGTTATGAAGTACTTACTTTGAGGGACGGCGAGCAACCATCACCCCGATAGCTTTAGGTGAAGCCTGAGAACTACAGATAAAGAAAGCGGCTATCGGCTTGATGGTCGCTTTTTTTATCTCTTCCATTTGATTGCATATGGGTAATGTAAATATTGTAAAGCAGATAAGAATAAATAACTTTTGGTTATGATAATCGTTATCATTGAATGAGGGCAGTACACAAGCCCTTGAATAATGAGCCGGCGAAGCCCGGTGTTGGTAATGATCCTTCCGTTCTTATTGGAGTTTACTATGTTTTCTGCTCTTTCTGTTGCCCGAAAATCTCTGCAACCGGGTTTTCGTTTAACCATCTTGGCTTCTTCTCTGATGCTGGCTCATCAGGGTTCCGCTATGGCGGAGGATGCTGGTTATTCGGATACCCTGATTGTCAGTGCTTCGGGTACTGAGCACACCCGCATGACGGCACCGGCCTTTACCACCGTTATTGATGCCCAGGCACTGAGTGATAACCCATCACAAAGTGTCGCTGACCTGATTGGTCGTAGTGCAGGTGTCAGCAATACCCAGGATAGTACCGGTCGTGATGAGATACGTGTTCGCGGTATGTCAGGGAGTTATACATTGGTTCTGGTGGATGGTCGCCGGGTTTCCTCATCAAATGCACTCTGGCGTGGCGGGGATTTTGATTTCAGCTCCATCCCTCGTTCCAGTATTGAGCGCATTGAGATTGTTCGGGGCCCCATGTCATCTCTGTATGGCGCTGACGCCATGGGTGGCGTAATTAACATTATTACTAAGAAAGGTGGCGGTGAGTGGCAAACCACCCTGGATGCCAGCTATGAAATGGTGACTTCCGGTGAAGAGGGCAGCGAGCTCCGTACCAATCTGAGCACAGCCGGTGCTGTGACTGATGATGTTTATCTGCGCTTTAGCGCTGAAGCCTATAACCGAGATGCCTGGTTCGAAGATAAAGCAGACACCGTGCCTACTCAGGAAGAGAAAGAAGCCCGTAATATTTCTGCTGGTGTCAGCTGGGATCTTGATGAACAGCAGACGCTGGATTTTGACCTCGGTATTAACCGGGATGATCGCCCCTATGCGGAATACTCGGCCAACTCATTCCGCGATCAGAGTATTGAGCGTAACACCTTTGCGGTAGCCCATACCGGGCGCTGGGACTGGGGGAGCAGTTACCTGTCTCTGAACCGTGAAAGTGGTGAGATCGATGATTATAACAGCCGTTATACCGACCCGAAGCAGCGACATCTTGAGGAGGAAAACTTCAAGCTGGAAGGGAGTGCCAATCTGCAGGTGGGGCGTAACCAGATCACCCTTGGTGCGGAGTATCAGAACCAGCTGGTTACGGATAAAGACTCATTCTCCAAAACCGGCGAAAGTGAGGCGGATCAGACTGCTGTCTTTGTGGAGGATCAGATCAGCCTGACCCGCCAGCTGACACTAACCCTAGGTGGACGTTACGACCATCATGATGTCTATGGTGGTGAGTTTACACCCCGCGGTTTTGTGGTTTATCAGTTGAATGATGGATTGTCTTTGAAAGGGGGTGTCAGTAAGGCTTATAAGGCACCGGCACCCTATCAGCGTGTTGAGGAGTACCAGATTGTCAGCTGCGGTGGTGGCTGCTTTATTACCGGTAATGATGATATCAAACCGGAAACCAGTCTGAATTACGAGCTGGGCGTAGAGGTACAGCAGAAGCGTTTCCACCTGAGTGCTGTAGCCTTCAGATCTGAGGTGGAAGATATGATTAACCGGAGTGCGAACGGTAGCGATTATATCTGGGAAAACCAGGATGAGGTGACGGTTGAAGGGATCGAACTGGAAGGCTCTACCCGGTTAACGGATAGCCTGTCACTGGATGCATCCTTTACTTACCTTAATACAGAAGATGGCGACGGTAATCCTTTGACCTATCGCCCGGAGCAGAAACTGGATGCCGGTGTTAACTGGAAAGCAACGGATAAGATAAACAGTCGTCTCGGTGTAAGTTACCTCGGTGAACAGTACAGTGATGCCACCACTAAACAGGATGCTTACACCCTGCTGGATCTGTCCGTTAATGCCCAGGTCAGTGAGGGACTAACAGTTCGTGGCGGAGTCAATAATCTGACGGATGTCAGTCTGGATGACGATGATGATGACTACTACAGCAATATTGTTGCCCGTAGCATTTATATCGGTGCCAGTTACAACTTCTGATAAGTAAAACGGGATAATCCCTCTACTCTTTGGGTTGCCGGCTGGCAGCCCTTTTTTCGCACTTTTATCTCTGTTGGCGGAATAGTTGGATTCTGTAGCGCACAGGTGCTGTTAAGGATCTCTTCGGGGAATACTATGCTGATATTTATCCGATCGTTTATTTTTTTGAGTGTTATCTCTTTACAGGTACTCGCCGGAGCACCTGCTGTAAAACCACAGGCAATAACAGGACTTCCTGTTAATGAGACCTTTGTGCTTGAAAGGTCTGCCGGAAAAGTGTTTCACCTGATGTTAGGGGAAGGTGAGTACCTTCGGGGTGATATAAAAGCGGATCACCCCTTTGACGCTATTATTAGTATGGATGACGGGCAGGCTCTTCGTCAGTTAAGTCGTCCGGGTAGTCGGGATGCCCGTATCTTTTTTCAGGCTAAAACGGCAGGGGTTTACCGGCTCAGGGTTGCTGCTGAGGTACAGGAAACGGCATTTAACCTGCAGCTGAACTCCGTACCGCTCAAGACCAAAGATGTCAAACCGACACCCGTGTTGATCTCTGAGGAGATACAGAAGGCTTTTAAAGCTCTGCAACAGGGCGTGGCGTCAGATGCTATTTGGCGGCAGCTGACACGTAATGGAACGCCCCTGGTTGAAACCCTTGAAGGTGTGGACGATAAGCAGCGGGTTACTTTTCTCTGGCGTGGAGCGAAAGAGAGAGTACTGATACTTGGTGCACCGGGCTACAGGCATGATCCCCTCCATCGCCTTGGTGATACCGATATCTGGTACAGGAGTTATGAGCTGCCTTCTGACACCCGGCTGAGCTATCAGTTGGCCCCGGATGTTCCTCAGGTTGCTGCAGGGGGGCGTGAGCAGCGGATCGCTATTTTGGCCACGGCGCAAAGAGATCCGCAAAACCCGAATCAGTGGGCACCGGATGGTGTCACGGATATCTACGCTGTGAAGTCCATACTGGAATTGAAGGATGCACCTTCCGATGAGGCTCTGCAGGGGCTGCAGCCTATCGAAGAGGCTACTGAGTATGCGCTAAAAAGCCTTAAACTGGGTAACACCCGGGCGGTGGATATCTGGGTGTCAGAACAGCTGGGGGCGCTGGGGTCGGGCAAGACAGTTCCATTGGCTATTTTCTTTGATGGTAAGGCCTATCAGAGTAAAGTTCCAACGCCCCGGATTCTGCATAATCTTGTTGCAGAGAACAAGATTCCACCTTTGGTGGCCGTATTTATTAATAACCCCTCAAATTCTGCCCGGGTAAAGGAGCTGCCCTGTAACCCTGATTTTGCTGACTTTATGGCGGAGGAGTTACTACCGTTTGTCCTGCAAAAAACGGGATACAGCTTTAGTGCGGGTCAGACGTTACTAGCGGGCTCCAGCTTTGGAGGGCTGGCTTCAGGCTGTATCGCACTGCGTTATCCTGAATTATTTGGCAAGGTTTTGAGTTTATCCGGCTCCTATTGGTGGAGTCCTTCAGACTCTGACCGCCCAGAGTGGTTGCCTGCCCATTTTGCAGCGGTGGAAAAAAAGCCGATTCAGTTTTATCTGAGTGCCGGTCGCTTTGAAACCAATTATGGCGAGAGTGGTATCCTGAGTTCTAATCGCCATTTTGAACAGGTTCTTCGGCTGAAGGGATACTCCGTTAAGTTGGAAGAGTTTAGTTCGGGCCATGACTACTTCCACTGGCGGGCGACTTTGGATCGGGGGCTGGTACATCTTTTGGGGAAGAAACACTAGGTTATCAGACGGTATAATGGTTAGAAAAGAGGCTGCTTGAAGCAGCCTCTTTTCACTGTTTATCACATATTTTATGCCGCCGGAGTGGAGCGAGATTAGATATTTGGTATTAAAGATTCACTTTACTTTTTAGTGTCTGATAACGGTCGGCGAGACCTGAGGCGTATTCCGAAGGGGAATCCTGACTGGGGAAGCTGAGAGACCAGAGAAAACTGTTGCTTGCGACTTTAGATATGGACTCACTTACGGAAACCCCCATCAGTTCTAATTGGAGTGTACGAACCTCCGAGAGATCGAGAACAGGATAATCCCCAGTCGGGCGAGAATAGATCCTTGTGCCACTCAGGTCGGTATCGTCATCAAAACCTGAGGCAAAGTGTTTGCCGTAGTGGTTCATAAAGCCACCACCACCGGCGATTAGCATGACCTGATGGTCGCCATGATCCCAACCGTTTGAATCGTTATAGCGATAGTTCCGGCCAAAATCTCCTCTTATGACAATGACAATAGGCATTCCTGACTGGTCGATCATTTCTGAAGCAGTGTGTACCCCTCTGAGTAGTCCTGACATTTTGGGTATGTACTGATCATCGGCATTTGAGTGCATATCCCAGCCATCATAGGGGATGGATATATAATGAGTTTTATTTTGACTCTGGATCAGTGATACCGCTGCCCGTAGCTGGTTGCCTATATCGCTATCCTGGAAAAAGGTGTTATTTTGAGAGCTTTCATAGTTCTCTTTTATCGCTCTGGTCAGATCCATCTGCTCTCCGGCGGATGAAAACTCCTGGTGAATTTGGCTTTCCTGTTGCTTGTAGAGCTCCATAACAGAATCATAGTCACTGTCTTTTATTTCATAGGGCCAGCCAGATCGGGTAAATACGTTGTCCAGAGACTCATCGAATGGGAAATAGCCCTGGGTGCGGCCCGCAAAAGCCTTACCTCCATCCCCTGTGGCTGCGAGGGAGACAGTATCCGGGATATCTTCTGCTTGTCCCAAGGTGCCATAACTTTGGGAAAAACTATGGGCTTTTGATGAATGCAGAGGAACCACAGAAAGCTGAGTAAGGCGGTTTTTAGCCAGTAGGTCTTCCAGAACATCACCTCCGGCTTCTTCCCAAAAACCGTGTGCCGTGCTGGTTTTATTATTTGATGTAAAGCCTGAAACTTCGGCACTTTTGAGCATCCCTAGTTCGGATACGGCTGAGCTGGCTCCTCCATAAAGAAATACTTCGATAACAGAGTAGGTGTTACTGGCTGCAAGAACCTTACTGCAAAAGCTGGCAGGTAATATTCCAGCTGCAAGCATTCCTGTAGCGCCTTTAAGGAAGTTTCTTCTGCTGATGCTCATGAGATTTCCCTGTTACTGAAAGTTGTATTCCGAGTAGTTCATGGTGACGATTTGTGCTGCAAGTATAATCAGCGATTTCCCCGTCCTGCCAGAGTCATTGAGATGGGCTATAAAGCTTTCGTCATACTGTACGCCTTCAGTACCCCAGATTTTCCGGTGAAGCTCGGTCAGGAGGGCTTCAGGGGTTTCTATATACTGGTACAGTTTTAAAAACTCATTCTGGGAAATTCCCCAGCTATAGTTGTTACCTGTGTCCCACATCTCTTTGGGAATTCGGGAGTCATTGAAGGCTGACATAAGAGCTGTATTCAGTGAATTCCAGTCAGGTGTACTGCGCTCAAGTTTCGAAAATAAAGGCTGAGACCCTATTTGAGCCGTTATATTCGCCAGCTCCCTGATATCATATCTTCGAAGGTGGGAGTTTAAGGCTTTGAGTGCAGGGAACAGGATCTCTTCCGGATACTTAGCGCGTTTCACTTCTTTCAGCGATGGGTGGGTGAGCGCTTCAATAAAGATCTCCCTGAACGTTTTTAAACCCTTGTTACTCATCGATTGAATAACATTATTCGCTTCATAGCCATACAAGCTTTTCACGATATGTTTGTAAATATGAGGCAGGAACTGCTTATGGTTTACCACATAGCTGTATAGTTGATATGGCGTTGTTAACTGGGTGCCATCGATATCCTGTAGTTCAGTATTCCGGTTGAAACTATCGATCTCCAGAGTCCCCTGGTCTTCATTAAAGCTGTAGTTTTGCAGAATTTTGGCAACTACCGGCACGATTTCATCACGAAAATCCCCCAGATAGATTTCGAACACCTCGCGGCCATTATCTTCAGGGCTACGAAAACGTGCCCAGAAAATATCTGACATAAAGTAGTTCAGCATAAGATCTTTGACGGTTTGATCTTGCTCAACGGAGGTACGTATCATTTCTATATGAGTGTTAATACGGGCGGATGAAACCGTGTCCAGCTCATCCCCCATTGCCAGCACAAAGGAGTTCAGTAGCTGGTAGGTGACCCAAAGATCAAAGTATTCCTTGGAAAATTCAGTGCTGTCAGAGCGTGCATTAAACAGCAGATGAAAAAGAATATTCTGTTCCGGGTGCTTACTATCAACAACGTAGCGTTGTTTTTCATAGGTTAGTTCATTGAAGCCGGCAACACTTCTTCGGGACTGGTCGCGAAGACTGCTAATATCCATGTCGTTGGGCAGATAAAGCATTTGCTTAGCTTTAACATCAAGTGATGCGGTACTGCCATTACTGCTGCCACAGGCCTGTAATAAACTGACCCCTGCAACAATGCCCAATGTTGTACCTAACTCTTTCATTACTTCACCCGATTTGTTGATGCGCTGTCAGCCATTTAACGCTAAAGCTGTTTTTTGCTCTGCACTAGTTTTGTTTGTTTTTTGTTATTAACCCTGCTGATCACTTTATGTTTTCTTGGGCCAGTTAGGCTTATTGATCATTCTCATATAGCGCTGATACTGAGCCGAAGAGATATAATTTGATTGACGCATACCTTGCAAAATACGCTGATATTTCCGTTTCAGTGATGAGGTGACATTACGGTTCTGATAGAGGGTGTAGTGATAGCGGCGGGGGCTGGGTAGCATCAGTGCCAGCCAAGCACCCTCTGCAGCGTTGATCTCGGTTGGCTCTTTGTCGAAATAATAACGGGCTGCATCTCTCACTCCGTAAAGATCCGGCCCGAACTCTGCCATGTTGAGGTACAGTTCAATAATTTCGTTTTTACTGAAATAGTGTTCCAGGTTTCTGGTTATGGCCGCTTCCTGCAGTTTACGAAAGTAGCTTTGCTGTGGGGTTAGAAACAGATTTTTAACCGTTTGCTGGCTCAGTGTACTGCCGCCAAATCGGGTTTCGCCCTTTTTGATATTGGCCACCATCGCATCCAGCAGGGCGTTGTAGTCGATTCCCTGGTGCTGGAAAAAACGGGCATCTTCGGCCATAACAATGGCATAAAGCAGATCACGGTTAACCGCTTTCAGTGTAATCCAGTGATGGGTGTTACTACTGTTGGCCAGTTGTCTCTCTACGCGAGCCTTTGCTTGCTGGCGCAGCTCACTGTAGGTCATCTGCTCAACATCCGGCAGACTACGGAAGAACAGCCAGAGGCCCAGGCCAATCAAAAGAAGAAACGAGAGAAACATCCAGCCGAGAAAATAAACTAACCGGTTCAGATGGCGCATCGGCCAGGCCAGAAAAGGAGATAGCCAGAGTTTGATTTTATCCAGTCGGGTCGGTTTTTTCTTGCGTGCAGCCATAAAGGCTTTCCTTACTGTTTATTGCCATCGTTGAGCAAAGGATATCAGATCCATTGATAAAAACCGGAGGGGAAGGTTATCCTCCTATACAAAAACAACAGAGCTGCTGAATCTGGTTGGCTTCGGGGAGGCATGCTAGAATCTCTGCATTCCACAGAACCTTCTGAAAACTGATCTCATATCTTGAAGCCTGAAAGCGAGTCGAACATTAAAGTATCAGCCCCAGTTCTGGTGATGGACTCCGGCGTGGGCGGTTTGTCTATTGCGGATCATATTCGTAAAATTTGCCCGGATACGCCACTGTTTTATCTGGCGGACAATGATGCCTTTCCCTATGGGGACAAAGATGAAAACTGGCTGGTGGAGCGTGTGGTTACACTGGCTCAGGCTTTGGTCGATCAATATCCTATTCAACTACTGGTTCTGGGTTGCAACACCGCGAGCACTGTGGTTTTGCCTGCCTTAAGGGATATGCTTGATATCCCTGTTGTTGGTGTGGTTCCGGCGATTAAACCGGCAGCCGCTTTAAGTCGTACTGCGCATATCGGGCTTTTGGCGACACCGGGAACGATCAGCCGCAGCTATACTCATCAGCTAATCTGTGATCATGCCCCTCATTGTCAGGTGACTCGGGTGGGTTCGACGGAGGTTGTCCGTCTGGCAGAAGAAAAACTGGAAGGTAAAGGTGTCGATCTTAACCGATTGCAACAGGCTGTTGCCCCTCTTTTTGAAGCAGAATCTCTGGATACGGTTGTTTTGGGTTGTACTCATTTTCCTCTGCTGCTGGATGAGCTGAAACAGGTTCAGCCAAGACAGATTCACTGGGTGGACTCCGGTGCAGCCATTGCCCGAAGAGTTGCTATGTTGCTGAGTCAGAATGAAGCGCAAAGAGGGGGGGCGGACTCTCAGGTCTGGACAGAGTCCAGTGTTGTGTTTCTGACACGGGAGGTCAGCCCGGATAGCGCCCTGATACGTTCGTTCAACAGAAGTGGTTTTGATCAGCTCAGGATTATCTCGCCTTAAACGATCATTTATCCCTCTTGATCACTTTCTGGCTGCGTCTTGCCTGGCTCTTTATATCCTTATAGAGGGCAGGGTTACGCCTTCAGGAGTATCTCTGTCTCTGTTGAGTGATCACTGTACTCTGGAGATCAGCTCACTTTCAGCTTAAAGCACTCATTCAACAGCCACTGGCCGCCTTTGCCTAGAGGCTTGTGTCGACTCCAGACCACATCCACCCCCTGAAGGGAGGCATCCTGTTGGTACGTGCGTTTCAGGGCAACTAGTGAGCCCTGTTCCAGCTGCTCTTTAACGATAGCTTCATGAAGCGATGCCCAACCCAGACCGGCTGAGAGTACTTCGGCAATTACAAAGGGGCTTTCTGCATACCAGACCTTGGGGCTGAGAATCTGCTCTTCATGACTTTTATCCTCAAGGTTCAGGCTGCGGGGCACCAGCTGTCGGTAGCGTCTGAGGTCGCTGTGACTGACCTGTTTCAGCTTTGCCAGTGGGTGATCTGCGCTGCATACCGGAATTTTTCGGGAATGTCCTATTCCTCGAAACATAAAACCTTTGGGATAGTGCTCCTGTTCCATCATCAGCCCCAGGTCAGCTCGTCCCGACCGAAGCAGGCTTGGTACATCGCTGGTACCGGGGTCGAGTAGTTCCAGTTCGATATGAGGATATTTTTCTTCAAACACGATCAGGAGCTCTATCAAAGGTTGTGCGGATATATTTTGTTCAATCGCAAGGCACAGGTGACTCTCTTCACCGGCGTTTAACGCCATGGCTCGGCTGATGAAGTCGTGATGGCTTTCCATAATCGAGTAGGCTGAGCGTAGCAGAGTTTCTCCTTCCTCGGTCAGAACCGGGCTGCGTTTACTGCGATCAAAAAGCTCGACACCGGTCTCAATTTCAAGATTGATAATGGCATTGCTCACCGCTGATTGTGCTTTTTTCAGTCGGCGGGAGGCGGCAGAAAAAGAGCCGGTTTCGGCCGCAGCTATAAAGGCGTTGAGTTGGTCGGGGTGTGGCATCGTTTTTATCTCATCAGATATCGCTCAATCTATCTTGAAATCAGATAGAAACTAACTTTGTTTTATCATGATTATCCATAGAATGCCTAGCCATAAACAGCAACCGATATCAGGATATTGAGCTTTTTTGATATTCGGCGACTGCAGGCAAAGCGATAAAGTCTGGCACAGCCAGGCTGTGCTATCAGTACTTGGAGGCATATTATGAGTGATAAAAAAATTGTAATTCGTTCGGGCCTTGACCGGATTCGTTATGTGCTATTGTTTGAGGCTCTGCTTTTGTTGGTTCTGGCTCCGGCCATCGCTTTTGTCTTTGATAAAGAAACCTCGGATACTGCTGCTTTGACTTTGGTTCTGGCGGCAAAGGCGATGATCGTTAATATGATCTACAACTATTTCTTCGATAAGTTTGATGCAAAGCGTGGTGTTGTGCCCACAGAACGTACTGGCCTGCAGCGGGTATTTCATGCAATGGGTCTTGAGGTTGTTCTGACGATCACATCATTGCCTATTGTGGTCTGGTGGTTGGATATTGCGATCTGGCAGGCGCTGGCTATGGATGCCCTGGTTATGGCTTTTATTGTTTTTTACACCATGGGCTTTACCTGGTGCTACGATCGCCTGTTTCCGGTCGTACAGCCGAAGCATGAAGCTTTTGTCAGAGGTGAGGCTGTTTAATCGGAGCCGTGTTGATTAACTTATGAGGCCCCATTCTCTTGGTTTTCTCATTTTCTACTAACTTTGTTACTGCTTTCTCAAGTGTAACGGTTGCCCCGGATAACTTTGTTATCCGGGGCTTTTTTTGATCTGAATCAGTACGCGAACCTGCAGGAGGCGTAGTCTGAAGGTAAAGCAGAGGCCTCTAAATAACCTGATAACTCAAGAGGTTAAGGGATAAATATCAGCAAAGGCGTTGAATTTTGTCTTTTAATCTCAAGGTATGTAGACAGGGTATCTGAATAAATAACCAAGGAGAAAGCTATGCCTATTGAACATCATGACCTATTGAATGAACTGCCAGAATATAAAGACCAGATTCATGAGCTGAAGGTGAGTAACGCGCATTTCCGTAAACTGTTTGATGAGTACCATGAGCTGACGAAAGATGTTGAGAACATGGAATCTGAGCAAAAGCCGGTTGCAACTGAAGTGGAAGAAACGGCCAAAGTGCGTCGTCTGAAACTGAAAGATGAAATGTTTGCTATGTTGAAAGAAGCTTAGCAGCTTGGTTTAGCTGTTGGGGTTTCTGGTTGAGCTGAAGGCTTACCGAATCAGACTGCATTGAGGGTCGCAGCTTCATTCTAACGAAGTCTGCGGCCTTTCTTCATTTAGCTTCGGTTCTTTGGTCTATCCTGATTGTGGATTTAGCCCTGATTTTAGCCGGAGCATTTTTAACAAGGTGGTTATGCTTATGGATATTCAAGCGATTAAAGACAAACTGAGTGCAGAGCTGGAGAGCTTAACATTACGGCTGAGTCATATTGAAAAAGATGTGGTTCAGGCTCACTCCAGTGATTCTGAAGAGCAGGCCCAGGAGCGGGAAAATGATGAGGTACTGGATGAGATCGGTAATGAAACCCTGCACAGCATTGAGCAGATCAAAGCGGCGTTGAAACGTATTGATGAGGGTGAGTACGGTATTTGCGAAAGCTGCGGTGATGAGATTGCCCCTGAGCGTCTACTTATTCTGCCGGAAACCACTTTCTGCGTGAAGTGTGCCGAATGATCTTAGTCTTTTTCAGGTGTTGTGATGCTGCAGCACCTGATATCTCAGGTTTTCATCCCGCCTTTTTTGTCTACTCAAAAGCTTCTTTAGCCCTTTGTAGGCGTTGTAATCGTCTTTAGACATAAAAAATACCTCTTGAGTGAAATTCGTTAAATTAAGGATCACCTGTGCCTAAAGACACAATTAACACATGGGTATTGGTACAGTGTGTTGCAAGACTTGCTTGTATATTAATTTAGTCGTGGCTTATTGATCGGGCAGCTGAACTGCTGGAAGAGAGATGTAACTGAGTCAGCAGCTGTGGCGCAGGTCTGAACAGCTGGAAACGGGCAAAGCCGGTGCTGGAAGGTGATCTGGAGCAGAAACAGCTGCAGTTTGAGCTAATGTTGGAGGTTAGATGCTGAATTAGGATATCCTCTTGATATCATGCGATAAAATGAATATTTATCTCATTACTTAAAGATAAGGTGGCAAGGATGGGGAAGGTACTCCAAGATCGAGATGGAGCAGTTTTTGGCTTGTCTTGCAGTGAAGATTTATACAAAAAGCTTCTTTTTGAATCAGAAAGATTGTCTAAAGACTGGAATGAATATGATGCTTTTAATTTTTTAGTTACAGCTTGGCATTTATTTCATGATTGGCCAAAAAGTGACCCTGAAAGGGCGTTGAGCAGAAGTAAGCGAAATAAAAATAATAAAAAACTCCCCAAAGAGATGGTATTAGTTCTGGATGTTACTCGTGATTTGGTAAACGGAAGTAAGCATTTTAAATTAAATGATGGCAACGCGAAGAAGCGGAAAGTAGATCAAGTTCATAACGGTAAAGAAGTAGGCTTTTATGATTACTTTTTTCGTGAAAAAAAACTTGGTATATCAACTGATGATGGATGGTATTTTAGTGTCCGCGTGCTGCATAACATTTTGATCAGCTATTTTGAATGGGTGTTTGATGACGATATCCCGGTTAAAAATTTCCCCTCAGAAATAGTCGAGGCAATTAAGTATTGCCATATACCAACAAGGCCACCTGGCGATGCTCCAAAAATTTGGGCGGCGGAATAACTTAAATTTTCGATATTTGAGGTCGGAATTCGTCAAGTATTTAAACCATCAGGAGGCTACTATGGCTGTACCGCTTCAGACCGTTGCATTTCACGGCTAGGAACTGATCGTTATACCGCAGAATGACCAGCTCTTCGTTGCCGTTAAACCTTCCTGTGAAAATATCGGTGTGCAATGGCGCGCTCAGTGTAAACGTATCCAGCGTGATGAAGTGCTGAGTTTAGTTGCGTCCATGATGGATGCAACTGCCGCAGATGGTAAAACTTACGAATACACTTGCCTCCCGCTAGAGTTTATCAACGGCTGACTGTTCTGCATTGATACCAACCGCATCCAAAACCCTGAAGTTAAAGCCCGTGTTATTGAGTACAAAAAAGAGTGTTATCAGGCGCTGTCCAATCACTGGACGAAAGGCGCTTATGCCAAACCCAAACCTCAGTCCGGTACTATCGATGCTGGGCCGCTGGCGAGGGCCAAAAAGCGGGTACAACGACTACCTGATGCGCCGGTTGTGAGTGTTTTACGCTTCGATGATGTGTTACCGGCGATTATCGGTATAAAATTGGTTTTTGGGTTAATAATATTTTTAGTTATGCTATGCTCATAACATAAGGCGAGACCTTGTCTGAGGGCGGTTCTGACGATTTAGGGCTGAATGTCCTAATTGATATGCATGGCCAGCAAGTCCATCGAGATGATGGTTTTTGGTGGAAGATTGAAGCTTACAGTTGCCATAAGTCTGCAAGTATACCGCATGGCGTTCGGTATAACTTGACGCTGCATGATCGTTATAACAGGCGGGTGTTTGGCATGGATAATGCCCACTCAGTTAAACCGCCCAAAAAGATGAAATACTCTGGAAAAATATATGCTTTTGACCATGTGCACAGGCATGCGACAGACAAGGGCGTTCCTTATGAATTTAATGACTGCTATCAATTGCTGGCAGATTTTTTTGCCGGGATTGATAAGACGGTTGAGCAACTCTCGCAAAAATCGAGGACATAATGGTGAAAGCAAAAAAAGCACGCATTGGGATCATGTCAGAGAAGCTGATTCGTGAGCGTATGCTAGCCATTGCAAAGGGTGTTTATAATCCTAAGGATAATGAGCCTAAGGTTTGGTATACCTCTCTTTCCGCTCTGTCACAGGTACTCTGCCCAAAAAATATTGACCTGCTACGAATGATTGAAAGCAGCAAGCCTGAAACAATGGCGGATTTGGCTGAACTGTCTGGCAGAAGCCCTTCAAATTTGTCTGCAACATTGAACAAACTCAAGGAAAAAGGTTTTGTCAGTTTTGAGGAGCGGGGCAAAACTAAAAAGCCAATTGCACTCTTTACTGACTTTGAGATTGTAACTGACTCTGAAATTGAAGCATCTATATCACAGCTATGCCATGCTGCCTAAAGCAGGCACGATCTAAGCGATAAGGCGACCAAAACGGTCGCCTTTTTTATGCCCAAAATTCGCCGTTTTAACCTTCAGGTTCCTTTATGAAAAATTACGCTCACCTATCGGCACGGGTGCTGAATACGCCCCTGTTGGTAGAGCCCGGCTATGCACGGGTTTTTTTAGTGCCCTGGCGGGTCGGCTGGGGATTCACCAGCTGGCGGATGTGTCGGGTGAGACCTTAACCGGTGAAAAGCTGCGGATCTCGGCGGAATCTATGATCAAACAGGTAGAGTGCGAGCAAAAGACGGGAATAAGTAAGGCTTTAAGTACATTCTCTCTTAATGTCACATAAATTACGTCTCTCAGGTATTGAAACCCGAGAGTGGATTGTAATACCAGAGCGATGCGCTGGTGATCAGCCACATAATCACGCCGTAATGCAGGTTATTCTTCAGTGCCTGTTTTGTACTGATAAAGTAGCGCCCCCGCAATGACAAATTCATCCCAGACATTGGGCTACAGGCTGTTCCTATCCCCCAGCTGGCAAGAAAAACCATCGCCAGCAGATCCATCGGCGGCTCCGTGGGCACCATAAGGCCACTGATGGTGGCAATGCTGATCACAGGGTGAACCCCCAGAAGCGAAAGAATCAGCATGGCAAGCAGCAATAGTGATGTCACCAGTGGTGTTAGCTGAGGAATCGGCAATTGATCCGCATAGAGTGTAAACAAGGTTCCGAGCCCTGCTGCCATGGTGCCCGCCGCCAGAAACAGCGCCAGTTCGTTACCCATACGGGCAAGGCGGGTATTGGTATGATTTCTCAGTTTTTGCACCAAGGGCTGACGTTTAAACAGCAAAACACCCATTGCCGTTAGGGGTGAGAGAATACTGATGATCTGTAATACCGAAAGATCAGGAAACAGGTAGTGTGCGCTGATCACTGCCAGCGCCAGAAATGCCGGTAAGGCCAGGCTACTGACCTGCATTGGATAACCGGTAAAAGACTCCGCTTTTGGCCGCAGCTCAAAGTAGGTAATCAGAATGCCGGTAAACGCCAGTGGAATACCGGCCTGCATCAATGCCAGCAGGTTGGCACCGGGTGCGTAGGTCAGGGCAACCGCAACGGCCGCAAAAAAGGGTGACCAGAATGCTCCGGCACAGAATGCCCGTGATAAAACCTGGTGTTGGGTATTCTTTAGTGTCTTGCCATCACCGCTGGCTGCAGCAAAGCGATCCGCCATGATAAAAACGATCGACATATTGATGACAGCGCCAAACAGATGGACACCTGCTAACGTTTGTTTGAGAGCTTTTTTCCCTTCCGATAGAGCTTCGGGTTCCTCATTGGGCTCTTTAGCGGCAACCATGGACAGGAAGCTCACCGCCATCAGCATCGCCAGCAAATTACCGTTTGAGCTGATCGCTGTTCGCCAGGGCAGATCGGCGCCCTGCAGCACACTCCACCCCATACTGCCAAAGCCCACCAGCATCAATAGTCCGGCCTGACGACGGGTTGCAACTGCCAGCTGACTCCAGCTAAGTGCTAATGCAGTCCAGAGCAGGAGTCCCGGCCAGATCAGCGACAGATGGGTGATCGGGTTACTGGCGGTCAGCAGCAGAGCCAAGACCATAGAGCCGCCGATCAGCTGATAACGCACAGAAGGTTTATCCGCAGGGCCGACAGGAGGCTGTGGCTGAGATCGCTCAGGTTGGTGAGGCTGATCGGGCTGAGAAGATAACTGAGTTTGAATGCCGTTATCGGTAGTCTGAGACACAGGGACCTGCCCACTTCAGAATAGGGTTGTGTTGAATTGGCCAGCGCTCCTTACCCGCCTATGCTGAAGCGGTAGGCTGTAAAAGAGATCAAAACGGAATAAAAAAACTGACCATTAGATAGGCTTATCATACGCTGATGGCAAGGCTTTTTCGAGCGGTGGCTTAGTTATAAATGGGGGGAGGATTAGAGAGCACAGCACTGCCTGCAGTGCTCTTAATGCATGGAGCTCAGTAGGAAGATCCGATAATGCTAAAGCTCGACTAAACTTCGTTATAACGTTTTAACAACAGAGCTGCATTCACGCCACCAAAGCCAAAGCCATTACAGAGAACATAGTCGACAGCTTGTTGGCGAGCATTTTGAGGGATCAGGTCAAGGTCCGACATACTTTCTTCGGGTTGATCCAGATTTAACGTGGGGGGAAGGGTGTTTGTACGCATCGCCTGAATACTGAAGATGGTTTCCACACCGCCTGCGGCACCCAGTAAGTGACCTGTTGCTGATTTGGTTGATGAGATCGCAACATCCTTCACGTTATTACCGAACACAGTGCGAAGGGCATTGATTTCACCGCGATCACCGACTGGTGTTGAAGTAGCGTGCGCATTGACGTAGCCAATATCTGAGGCTGATATGCGAGCCATATCAATGGCCTGCTGAATTGCTCTGGCCGCTCCATCACCGGATTCCGGGCCTGAGGTGAGATGATAAGCGTCACCTGAGGTGCCATAACCAATGATTTCGGCAAGAGGTGTGGCTCCTCGTTCTAATGCATGCTCCAGGGTTTCTAATACCACAAGGCCTGCACCTTCCCCCATCACAAAGCCTTCGCGATCTTTGTCAAAGGGGCGTGAAGCTTGCTCAGGAGCATCATTTCGGGTCGAAAGAGCTTTCAGTGCGCCAAAGCCTGCTAAAGCAAGGGGATCGATACAAGCTTCGGTGCCTCCTGCTAAAGCCACTTTAGCCTCGCCCGTTTTAAGCAGACGTAAAGCATCTCCGATTGCCTGTAAACCAGCAGCACAGGCTGTTACAGGTGTTCCCAAAGGGCCTTTAAATCCGAAGCGGATAGAAACGTTTCCAGCTGCCAAATTAGCCAGAAATGCAGGTACAGTGAAAGGGGATATGCGACGAGCTCCCTGGCTTTGGCGGACATGCTCAGCATTTGTAATGGTCGGGAACCCGCCAATGCCAGTACCAATAATGGTTGCCGTAGCATTCTTATCAGCTTCTGTTTGAGGTTTCCAGTTCGCTTGGGCTAGTGCTTCTTCCGCAGCCGCGATGGCATATAGGGTGAATAGATCGATACGCTTGCGCTCTTTTGCGGACAGGTAATTATCTTCATCTAAACCATTGCTCTGCTCAGAGTGGCTCGGTACTTGTCCTCCGATGAGTGTCGTCAGTCCCTCGGAAAGTTCTGTCGGCAAGAGTTTTATACCTGATTGGCCATCAATCAGGCGTTGCCAAACTGTATCAGTACCAATTCCAAGGGGCGAAACTGTCCCCATTCCAGTAACCACATAACGCTGGCTTGCTTGCATAGCCGTTCTCCCTATTGATCGTGTCTCATGCCAGAAAACGTTATACTAAGATCCATCTATATATGATCAAGATAATATTTTAACGGGGGTTAAATGCCTTACTCGCCCAAACACAAAGAACAAACAAGGCAGCGAATTTTACAGACTGCTGCAAAGTTGTTTTGCTCGAAGGGTTTTGATCGTGTGACGCTTAAGCAAATCATGAAGCAGGCTAATATGACTCATGGTGCATTTTACGCTCACTTCTCAGGTAAGAGCACTTTGTATGAGGCCGCACTTCAATTTGCGACGGCTAAAGGCTTTTGGGCTCGTAAGGATAAGCATACAGAGACAAAAGACACCCATCTAAAAGCTATGATTGCTCGCTATTTAAGCTGGAGTCGTCCTAATGACAATAACCCTTCGCCTTTAGAGTTTTTGGTCACTGATGCGGCACACCAAGATGAAACTGTTCGTCAAACGTATCAGGAGTGTTTTGATAACCTCGTCAATCGCCTTTCATCAATTCTGACCAAACGCGGCTTTAATGCAGCTCAAAGTCTAGCGGAAGAAACCATGGTGTCCTTAGTCGGTACTGTTTCTGTGGCCCGTTCAATTCAGGAAACCCAGCGTGCAGCGTTCGTGAGCAGAGCAAAGGCCCGGATTTTGATGCGGCTTGAGCAGGGATAAGAGGTCGTTGCCAGCTGTTTTTATCACCTCTGCCCTGCGGTGGACTTGAGCTGAGGGGATTTCCTGTTATGCTCTGCGCCCTTGTAAAACACTGTCCATCAGCCAGTGATCAATCTACCGAACATTGAGGTTATTCCGTGGCCCTACCTGTTGTTGAACCTGAAAACTATACCGCTCTGCTTGAAGAGAAAGCCAACCGGATTCGTGAGCAATTCGCAGCTTTTAATCCGCCAGAGCTGGAAGTCTTTGCGTCGCCAGCCAGCCACTACCGTATGCGTGCCGAGTTTCGGGTTTGGCACAAGGGTGATGACCTCTTCTATGTGATGTTTGATATCGGTGAAGACCCGAAAACCGACCGCAAAACGGTGCGTATGGATCAGTATCCGGTGGCGAATAAGCGCATCAATGAACTGATGCCAGCGTTGTTGGATGAGATCCGTGGTGTATCGGAGCTGCGCCGTCGTCTGTTTCAGGTGGAGTTTCTCACCAGCCAATCCGGCGAAGCCCTGATTACGATGATCTACCACCGCGCCCTGGGTGATGAGTGGGAAGTGTTGGCCCGTGAACTGCAGACCAAACTGGGTGTGCGCATTATTGGCCGTAGCCGCAAGCAGCGTGTCGTGCTGGATGTGGATTACGTGATCGAAACCATGCAGGTGGGTGAGCGCACGCTGGAATACCAGCAGGTGGAAAACAGCTTTACCCAGCCGAACGCAGCTTTGTGCGAAAAGATGCTCAACTGGGCGGTGGATGTCAGCAAAGGCGTGGGTGGTGACCTGGTCGAGCTGTACTGCGGTAACGGCAACTTTACCCTGGCGCTGGCGGAAAACTTTGATCATGTGGTGGCGACTGAGATCTCCAAAACTTCGGTACGTTCTGCCCACTTTAATATTGAGCGTAACGGCATTGAAAATGTGAAGGTCGCCCGTGTTTCCAGCGAAGAGTTCAGCGATGCTTTAGCGGGTAAAACTGAGATGCGCCGTCTGGAAGGTTTTGATCTGGACAGCCGTAATTTCACGACAGTTCTGGTGGATCCGCCGCGCGCCGGTCTTGATGAAAACACGGTGCAGCAGATCGCCCAGTACGACAATATTATCTATGTTTCCTGCAACCCCGACACCCTGCATGAGAATATGCTGGAGCTGAACAAGACCCATAAAGTGGTACGTTTCGCCATGTTTGACCAGTTCCCGTACACCCATCATATTGAAAGTGGTGTCTTTATGGTACGTCGCTGATATTTTGAACTGTTGCCCTTTTATGCCCCTGGGCATTTAAGTTCCGCTGCTGAGATGAAAAAGCCCTGTTCGTTGCTGTTATGCACCGAACAGGGCTTTTGCTTTCAGGCTTTGTGCATTCTTTCTGTTGTTATTTGTGGGTCGGCTACCGTTAGCTTTCCGGATAAAGTTCAGGTAATGACTGATCTTTCTGCTTGGCGACCTGTTTAATACCTTTGCTGGCCGATGCCAGATCACTACCTTGCCAGTGCTCAGGCAGCGCATTCGGGCCGAACAACGCCATCTGTAGCTGGTGTAGTGCCCGGTCGAATTCTGGTGTTGTTTGTGGTGTTTCGGCGCGCTGCCATTTCTGCCAGGCATCCCATGCAGCTCTGGCATTGTTTTGTTGGCAGGCATTTAGCAGGGCCTGCCGAAAGATTGGGTTTTCTGCAACGATGGCTGTTTTAATTTGCTTCTTTGATGCGCTGCCGGGGCTCAGACGATGCAATAGTTGCTGACGGGCAAAGATAAGTTGTTGCCTGCTTTGCCATAGAAGCGCGGCCAGCACTGCACTTAATGTTGAAAAAGCCAGTGTGCTGATCTGCCAGAGAAAGCGGTTGTCCTCTTTGATTTGACTCGAAGCGTCAGCCGTATTTGATGGCGGCTGCTGCATGGCTTTCGGCTCAGGGGGGCGTTCCGGGTCAACATTGATGCTGAGCGGAAGTGCCTCAAGAGTGGCATATTCCAACTGATCTGTGTCGGTGTTCCACCAGGGAATACGAATTTCAGGTAATCTGAGCTGTCCGGCGGCAGTGGGAATCAGGGCTATACTGAGGGTTTTTTCTCCTACTAGGCCCGTACCGCTCTGATTAAGGTTTTCGGGGGACTCACTCAGTTGTGGTTGTTCAGGGTACTGGCGGAGCCCCTGCTGTACAGGCATTTCGATGGGGGGAAGCTGTGCCGCTGTCAGACCTTTGGCCTGTAGCGTCAGTTTTCGGGTCAATGGCGTGCCTTCCTGCCATTGAGCATAGTTGCCACTCCATTGTTGACTTAGTGTTACAGCTTTAGCCGGCAGCCACTGGGCATCTGCCGGGAAGCTATCCGGTACGGGCAGGACATTGATTTTATGTTCAGGGCTTTGAATACGAATATGCTTCAAGCCACCAAGAGAGTAACGGTTCTGCAGCCGTACACGGCCGCTAAAGGTTTGTGGGGGAAGTACCAGCTCACCACTGCTTTGAGGGTAAAGCGCAAACTGCCACTCTGCTACGTTATAGAGGCGGCCATTGATTCGGGCCTCAAAGTCCTTACGATTACCGAGCTGTACCATGAGAACATTTTCCAGCTCCAGGTCAGTCAGGCCATGATCTGAGATGGTGGTGGCATAGTAAAGGCGTAGGGTATAAATCAGCTGCTGTTGAACATAGATACTGCCACTATGGTCAATCTCGCTATGTAGAAAGATATCGGCACTGGCCTGCGTGTTTTCCGGTTCAGCTCTGACCTCAAGCGTAATCGGTTGACTACTGACATCACCAATTGTAATGGCCGGAATGATCAGAGTACCAGTGCGACGAGGCAGCAAAGAGATTTCCCATATGCGTTCTGAATGATTCTTGCCGTTGATAATCTGAATGTTAGTACGTACCTGCTGAGCCAATACCTCAAAATCCTGATAAAGCTCAGACAGCTCCGGGTCTCCGGTTAACTGTAGTCCGGGAGCTTTCAGAAAAAGGGTCACACTTTCGTTTTCTGTCAGACGGGTGCGGTCAACACTCGCTTCCAGGCTGTTGGCCTGAGCGTTAAAAGATAAATAAAGAGTCATAATGACCAGGGTCATTCCGATCTTTTTAAGAAAAGTTTGATACGGGATAGGGCTTACCATGGTGCTCGTCCTTCAGGCAGCGGTTCACGGCGCTGATTGGCTTCATATTCAAATTTTCGTCGTAACAGGCCGGCAGGATCGTCAGGGATGCGACGTAGCCATTGTTCAAGAGAGAGTTCTTCTTCACTCATGCCTCCGCCGGCTCCCTGGTTGCCGATTGTCGTCTGACTGTCCTGATCTTTTTGCTGCTTTTCTCTCTGCTGTTCGGCCAGTCTATCCAGTACGGCCTGATCCAGTTCTTCGGTGTGGTTGGGATTTTTGTCATTAGCGTTGCCAAGCATGGATGAGTCGTCATCCGGTCCGAAATCCTGATTGGCACTCTGACCACCGCTTTGGTCTTCACCGGAAGCGGTGTTCTCGGATGTGCTGCTCTGGTTTTGTGTGCCGGCAGAGGAGTGTGTTGAGGCGTTGCCTGAGTTTTTCTGCGAAGAACTGCCTTCATTCTGTTGATTGTTTTGTTGTCCGCTGTCTGGGTTTGGCTGGTTCTGCTGACTCTGCTGACTCTGCTGACTCTGCTGGTCTTGCTGCAGCTTTTCCTGGCTGTTCTTCTGCTGTTTGAGCAGGCTTTCTACCAGAGAACGGTTGTACTCAGCATCCTTCAGGCTAGGGTCCTGCTCCAGTGCTTTACTGTAGGCGCTCATTGCTTCATCGAAACGTCCGAGTTTTGCTAATGCATTACCTCGATTATAGTGAGCCTGGGGCGTATCTGCCTTTGCAAACTCGCTGACTGCCTGCTGGTAGTTCTTTTGACGATAGAGAGCGCTTCCTTGCCAAAGAGGGTCTTTCAACAGCTTCCGGGCTTCTGAGTAATCCCCTTGCTGGAAGGCTTTTTCTCCTTGTATTTGCGGGTCTTCAGGCCAAAAGGCAAAAACAGGCTGGGGCGCTCCTAACAGAACAAGCAGTGGTAAGACCAGCAACCAGTTCCTACGAAAAGCCAGTGCAAGCAGGGGTAAAACCGGCAAGAGAAACCAGTGCCCCTGCTCAATCCAGAGGGGGAGCTGAGTCTGGCTTTCTTTAAGTTCATGCTGAGCAATCTCTGGTGGAAGCAATGTATTCAGGTCACTTTCATCCAGAGTGACTGGGTGTATCAGAGCATTAACGGAGGCTGCAAAAGAGGTCATGTCAGCCTGATCCAGCTTGCTGATAATGACATTACCCTGCTGATCTTTGACAAAACTCTGGTTATCCAGAGGTATTGGGGCTCCGGCTTCTGTGCCCACGGTCATGATACTGAGTTTCAAGTGACTCGGTAGCCGTTTGCGAATGGCTTTTTGAGCCTGTGTATCCAGGCCATCGGTTATCAGCAGGAGGCGGGCTTTCTGAAAGCCTGACTGGCGAACCAGCTCTGCCGCCTTGCTAATGCCTTCTTCGGCGGCACTGCCCAGTTTTGGCATCATCAGGGGGTCGAGAGCAGGTAGCAGGTTACGAATTGTTGCCGTGTCCTGAGTCAGGGGTGTCACAACATGGGCGTCACCACTGTAGACGACCAAGGCGGTCATACCTTCATCGCGCTGTTTCAGAAGATCCTGCAGCTTTTGTTTACTGCGGGTAATGCGATTGGGTTGGCTGTCTTCGGCAAGCATAGACAGAGACAGATCCAATACGATGACCAGATTGTCCTGCTTGATGAATGCCGGTCTGGATTGCTGACTCCAGCTTGGGCCGGCCAGAGCGATACCTGTAAGGCTCAGCGCGGTTAGCGTCCACAGCAGATAGCCCGGCTGTTTCTCCGGCTTTGCCAGCAGTTGTTGTTGCAGATCCGGGCGCATCAGACCCTGCCAGGGGTTACTGGCATGTCGGAAGCGCAGATACCAGATCACCTGAATGACGACCAGTGGGATCAGCAGCAGAGCCCAGGGGCGGGCGAAGTGAAAACTATCCAACAGTTCCACAGTGGCTCCTTACCTGTTTCAAGGTGATTCCTTACCTTTAGCGCTTTTGAATTCTATTATTGCGTCTTCACCCTGCGTACTGGCTTGTTCCCGCCAATACACAAGAAACCAGCGACCGGCAAAAGCTGTGATCAGAGAAGCGAAAATCAGCAGCAAAGGCCAATAAAGCAGGCTATGGCGAGGACGAAATACCTGAGACTGTTGCTCAATGGGCTCCAGCCGGTCAAGCTCTCTGTAAATGGCATCAAGTTCTTCTGTACTGCGGGCACGGAAGTAATTGCCACCAGTGGTGTTTGCAATATTTCTCAGGGTTACCTCATCAAGATCCTGAGAGGGGTTAATACGACGGGTAAGCCCAAATAAGGTCTCGACCTCCAGCTCATCTGCCCCTATGCCAATGGTATAAATTTTGAGCTTCTGGCTGGCGGCAAGTTGAGCGGCCTGGATAGGGTTAATAGCACCTGCCGTATTAGCTCCGTCGGTGAGGAGAATCAGAATACGACCGTCTTCAGGCTGCTCTTTCAGGCGCTTAACGCCCAGGCCAATAGCATCACCAATAGCTGTTTGGTCGCCAGCCATACGTAGCTCAATCTCGTTGAGTTGTGCTGATACGGTCTTGCGGTCATGGGTGATAGGCACATGGAGGTAAGCCTGGGTGCCAAATACGATTAGCCCAAGCCTGTCCCCTTCACGACGAAGAACAAAATCCGATACGATCTGTTTAACCGCACTGAGGCGGTCAATACGGTTTTCATTTAACACCATATCATCCATCTGCATACTGCCTGAAATATCCACCGCTAACATCAGGTCCCGGCCCTTGTTAGGTAGAGGCTGAGGCTCTCCGATCCATTGCGGGTGGGATGTTGCTATGACAAGCAATAACCAAATCCAGCCGCCTACAATAAGGCGCAATGTTTTTCGTTGGTTGCGCAGTGCCCCACTTTTGATGCTTTGGTTTGGACTAAGCCAGGCAACCCGCAAGCGGTAATGCCGGGGAGATGCCGGGGGCATAAACCGGTATACCAGCCAAGGTAGTGGCAGCATCAGGAAAACCCAAGGCCAGATAAAGTGGACCTGACTGAGAGGGGTTAAAAAACCAGAGAAAAAGTTTAGCTGTGATAAGACATTTAAAGTTGTCGCTTGATCCACTGTTTCACTACCTCAATCAAGGCGCTCTCATCAAATGCTTCAGGAGAGGGTTGGTAAGCCTGAATTAATACTTGTCCGACACCCTGGCTGAATTCCTGGGTCTGACCACTACGATCCAGGAATGCCAGCCAGTGCTGTCCTGCCAGCGGTGAAATTTTTTCCCGGTCATAATTGATCATGGCCATACGGCGCAGCAGCATATTAAGCTCGTTCAACAGACGCTGACGCTCACCATGTTCAGTAAAGCGCACCTGCATACGCTCCAGCTCTTTGAGTGCATAACGGCGTGTTCGGGTTCGCAGATAATAACGGCGGGCCAGAACTCCTATGATGATAACCGCCAGAATACCGGCAACGGAGATCCACCAGGTATTGATGCTGGGTGTCCAGCCGCCGGTAGGTTCCGGAATATGTATATCTTTAAGCTGATCCAGAAGTTTGGATGCTTCTTGGGTGACGTGTGCGGTGCTCATTCAGCGGGGCTCCTGCCGAGCTCTATTCATCTGTTGTCATGAACAGATATCATGGATGCTATACGTTGTGTTTGTTTTTTAGATATCTGTTTGTTGTGTTTGATTTTTTTATCCCAAAAAGGGATCGTTATTATACCGGTTTAAAGTAGGTTTTACCGGGAACCCTTGGCAAAAAACTGTTTCAGTTTGTCAGTTGGCTTTTCATGGGTAGACAGAGAGATAAAGTGCCCACGGGCTTTGTGTATCGTCTGTCTGAGGGCTTCTCTGTGCAGGTCAAACTCCTTCCTGTAGCGTTGCTGCTCCACAGGCTTAGTACCATCGTAGTAAAAGTCCTGGTTGCCATCAGTCAGAAAGCAGGAACCCATCGGTAACTCCTGCTCTAAAATATCGCTGACCTGAATGGCAACAAGGGTATGACTACGACTGAGCTGCGTCAGGATGGACAGGTCTGACAGGTCCAGAGACCAGAAGTCGCTGATGAGTACAATCAGGCTGCCATGACCTGGCTGTATAGCAATTTGACGTAGCACCTGATTCATACGGCCGGTTTGGGATCGGCTTTTAGCATAGGTAATGTTACGGCCCAGGTCACAGCTGCTTTTCAGTAAAGGTAAAAGCCCTTTATGTCGGGCTTTGGGTTTGATCAGGCGCGCTTCTTCTCCATTAAATACCAGTCCGCCGCAGCGGTCACCCTGATAGCTCAGGGCCCAGCCGAGTGTCGCCGCAATATTAGCAGCCTGCTCAGCTTTACTGCGTTGGCTACCGAATAGCATTGAAGCTGAAAGATCGACGACCAGATGAGCCGGCCGTTCCCGTTCCTCCATAAAGACTTTGGTATGTGGCCGGCGGGTGCGGGCAGTTACTTTCCAGTCCATCAGACGAATATCATCACCAGGCTGGTAGTTACGTATCTCACTGAGCTCCATTCCGCGCCCCTGTTGGCGGGAACGATGTTGGCCTGCCAATGTTGAGCCGGTTGGTGACCGCAGGTTTAACCCCAGCAGGCTTTTGTGCTCCTGCAGGCGGCTTAGCTGTTCCAGGTTGAGTTCTGGCAGAAAAGGAACTCTTCCCTCCTGAGGGGATTCCGGGCGCAGACTCTTGCGGATCTGTTGCCAAGCTGACTGCAGCATTAACTCACCGCTACCTGTTGCAATAAATGAGCGACTACCTGATCGGCGCTGAACCCAGCTGCTTCTGCTTCGTAACGCAGCAGCAGTCGGTGACGAAAGACATCCGGCACCATTGCCTGAACATCTTCAGGGGTAACAAAGTCACGACCATCAAGCCAGGCATGGGCCCTTGCGCAGCGATCCAGAGCCAGGGTAGCGCGAGGGCTGACGCCATACTCAATCCATTGAGCCAGATCCTTGTTATAACGATCCGGACGGCGGGTGGCATCCACCAGGTGTACTATGTATTGCTCGATGCTTTCCGCCATATAGATCTCCAGCACCTCTTTGCGACCCAGAATAATCTCTTGCTGAGTTACTGATGGCAGGATCTCATCGTCCTGAGTGGAGGATAACCGTCCTTTTTGCTCATTGCGGATCAGGCGAAGAATTTCAAGCTCAGCTTCAGCATTGGGGTAATCAAGGTTTGTGTGCAGCAAAAAGCGATCGAGCTGAGCTTCCGGCAAAGGATAAGTACCTTCCTGCTCGATGGGGTTTTGTGTTGCCATCACCAGAAAAGTTTCCGGTAGCGGGTAACTGGTATTACCCACGGTAACCTGGCGTTCTGCCATTGCTTCAAGCAGTGCTGCCTGTACCTTGGCTGGAGCTCGATTAATCTCATCTGCCAGTACAAAGTGATTGAACACGGGCCCTTGCTGGAAGCTGAAACTGTTGTGTTCCGGGCGGTAGATATCTGTACCGGTAATATCGGCAGGCAGCAGGTCAGGAGTAAACTGAATACGCTGAAAATTACCCTCGAGACAATCAGATAGCGACTTAATCGCTTTCGTCTTAGCAAGGCCGGGGGGGCCTTCCACCAGTAAGTGGCCATCGGCCAGCAAAGCAATCAATAAACGACTGAGCAGGGTCTCCTGCCCGATAATCTGGCTTTTTAAGTGGTCATTCAGGGACTGAAAGGCGTCGCGAACACTCATGGTTATCCTTGTATCGTCAGGGTGTTGTTTATTTGTTGTTTATGGATAAGCACACTTGCCTGTGGCTTTCTTAATTATTGCATATCAGGTACGGGCTGATTCAATACTCGTATCTGTGATGCTGGAATTATGTCAGCGAGTATAGCGAGATTACTTTCCGGCTGGCTAGCATCTGATCAATGAATTGAGCACGGGTTCCGTTAAAAACTAATGTCTTGATTTTTTTAAACTAAACTTTGACGCAATGGAAACAGATAAGCGTCTTAAAGCTGTTTGGATGCTGTTTTACACTCTGGGGGCAATATCCTATGTTGTTCGCTTCTCCCCCTATGCTTTTTTGTAATAGATCATCGGTACGGTGGTTGATTTGTACTATGTTTTGAACAAAGCTATCTCTCATATTAGACAGGATGTTATGCCTGTTTGTTATGGGTTTAAATCACATAAAGTCATCCCGGTATCATCCCTGAGGTTAATTGACGATGTATCAAGCCAGTGAAGGTCACAAACAGTTTCTCGGTCTTCTGGAAGACCAGTTAGCACAAAAGTTTTCTGCAAAACAGGCAAAAGATATCAGCACTTTTGCTGGTCTGTATTACGCATCCGCTTCTCTGGAAGAGCTGGCTGAACGCCGTTCTGACGATCTGTATGGCGCGACGGTATCTGCGTGGAACTTTGTGCAGAAGCATGAAGATAATGAACCGAAAATCCGTGTTTACAATCCGGATTTTGAGCAGCATGGCTGGCAATCAACCCATACTGTTATTGAAGTGCTGCACCGGGATATGGCTTTTCTGGTGGACTCAGTTCGTATCGAGCTGAATCGTCGGGGTTTAACGGTTCACTCAATCCATAATGCGGTTCTGAACTTCCTGCGCGACGATAAAGGGCAGATGACAGATCTGAAGGGCCGCCGGGATAGCTCTGATGATGCAGGCTGTGCTGAGTCACTGATTTACATTGAGGTAGATCGTCATACTGATCAGGCGGAACTGGATGAGCTGTCAACCAGCCTGGCTGCAGTGTTGGCGGAGGTCTCTACCGCGGTGGATGATTTTGATGCGATGGAGCAGAAGTGTTTTGAGCTGTGCGATGCATTGGCGGCCAGTCATCCTGAGCATCTGTCCGATGATGATGTTAATGAGGCGGTTGACTTTCTGAAGTGGCTGAATGATGAGCACTTCACCTTTCTGGGCTATGACGAATACGATGTTGCTGATGAAAACGGCAAGAAAGTCCTGAAGCTGGTTTCCGGTTCTGAGATGGGGGTGCTGAAGCTGGATGACCCCCGTTATAACCCGCAGGATCGTAATGAGCTGGCGCTGGATGGTCGTCAGTTTGTGCTGATTCCTGAGTTGTTAACCTTTGCTAAAGCCCCTGAGCATGCTCGTGTTCACCGCCCGGCGTACCCTGACTATATTCGTATCAAACGCTTTGATGAGAAAGGTAATCTGATTGGCGAAAGCCGCTTCTTGGGCCTGTACACAGCTTCTGTCTATAATGAAACGCCGCGCAACGTTCCTATCCTGCGAAAGAAAATACAAGCTGTTCTTGAGGCGTCGGGCCTGGATCCAAATGGCCATAATGGGAAGCAGTTGATTCAGATTCTGGAGGTGTATCCTCGTGATGACCTGTTCCAGATTAGCTTGCCGGAGCTGACGGAAACTGCTGTTGCTATTATGAACATCCGTGAGCGCCCCAAGGTTCGCCTGTTTATCCGGGAAGATCGTTTCGGTAAGCTCTTCTCCTGCCTGGTTTATGTGCCTCGTGATATCTTCAGTACTGAGCTGCGCCACAAGCTGCGTGATCTGCTGTGTGAGGAATTGGATGCTCATGGTAATGAATTCCACACCTACTTCTCCGAGTCAGTCCTTGCTCGCTCTCAACTGATCCTGCGCTTCAATGGTGATACACCGCCTAAGTACGATATTCGTGCAATTGAGAAAAAAGTAATTCAGGTGGTTCGCTCCTGGAGTGACGACCTGGCTGAGGCGCTTGTTGAAGGTTATGGCGAAGAGAAGGCAAATGCTTATCTGCGTCTTTATCGCGATGCATTCCCAGCGAGTTACCGCGAGGACTACAGCCCAAGAACGGCGGTCTTTGATATCGGTTATATCGATGAGCTGAATGATACACGCTCGGTCACTATGTCTTTTTACCGCCAGCTGGAAGCTGAAAACAATCATCTGCAATTTAAGTTGTTTCACAAAAACGAACAGCTGCCTCTGTCTGATGTGATTCCGGTATTGGAAAATCTGGGCATGCGGGTTGTGGGTGAGCATCCTTACGAAATCACCCGTAGTGATGGTGAGGTGATCTGGGTGCATGACTTCTCACTGGAGCCTTCCTCTGGTCGTATGGATGCACCTTTGGTTGAGGTGCGTGATGTTTTCCAGGAAGCGTTTGAGCAGATCTGGAACGGTTCTGCTGAAAATGACAGCTTCAATCGCCTGGTGCTGACATCTCGCCTGAACTGGCGTCAGGTTACCGTTTTGCGTGCTTATGCCAAATATATGAAGCAGATTCGCTTTAGCTTCGGGCAGAGTTATATCGCAACAACACTGGGTAATCATGCGGGTATCACCAGTATGCTGCTTGAGTTGTTCAGTCTGCGCTTTGATCCGGGTGCAAATTACACAGAGGGAACTGAAGAGGCCTTGATTGGCCGTATTACGGAGGCGCTGGACCAGGTTCAGTCTCTGACGGAAGATATGATTCTTCGTCGGTATATGCAGCTGATGTTGGCGACTCTGCGAACCAATTTCTACCAGCTGGATAGCGAAGGGGGAATTAAGTCTTACGTTTCCTTCAAACTGGACACCAAGAAAATTCCGGATGTCCCTCTGCCGCGGCCTATGTTCGAAATCTTTGTTTACTCTCCACGGGTGGAAGGTGTTCACCTGCGAGGCGGAAAAGTAGCCCGCGGTGGTTTGCGCTGGTCTGATCGCCATGAAGACTTCCGCACTGAAGTATTGGGCCTGGTTAAGGCGCAACAGGTTAAAAACTCTGTCATCGTACCGGTTGGTGCGAAAGGTGGCTTTGTTAGTAAGTGTCCTCCTGCAAGCGGAGACCGAGATGATATCCTTCAGGAAGGTATCGCCTGTTATAAAATTTTCATCAACGCTCTGTTGGATATCACTGATAACCTGGTTGAAGGTGAAGTGGTTCCACCAAAGCAGGTTGTGCGTCACGATGAAGATGATCCGTACCTGGTTGTTGCGGCAGATAAGGGGACGGCGACCTTCTCCGATATCGCGAATAGCATCTCTCTGGAGCATGGCTTCTGGTTGAAAGATGCGTTCGCATCCGGTGGTGCTAACGGTTACGACCATAAGAAAATGGGTATTACAGCCCGTGGTGCCTGGGTTTCTGTACAGCGTCACTTCCGTGAATTTGGTCATGATGTTCAGAGTGAAGATTTCACCGTTGTGGGTATCGGTGATATGAGCGGTGATGTATTCGGTAACGGTATGCTGCTGTCGGAACACATTCAGCTGGTCTGTGCCTTTAACCATCTGCACATCTTTGTTGACCCGAACCCCGATGCGCTGAGCAGTTTCCGTGAGCGTCAGCGACTCTTCAATCTGCCACGCTCCAGCTGGGCTGACTACAATGCGAAACTGATCTCTGAAGGCGGTGGTATTTTCTCCCGTTCAGCGAAGTCCATCGTGATTACACCGCAGATGAAAGCACGCTTTGATATTAAAGAGGATCATTTGTCGCCAAATGACCTGATCTCGGCTGTGTTGAAAGCGCCTGTTGATCTGATCTGGAATGGTGGTATTGGCACCTATATTAAAGCGAGTTCTGAATCTCACGCGGATGCAGGTGATAAAGCAAATGACAGTTTGCGGATCAATGGCAATGAGATGCGTGCCCGTGTACTGGGTGAGGGCGGCAACCTGGGGGTTACTCAGCGGGCTCGTATTGAGTACGGCCTGCACGGTGGTGCATCCAACACTGACTTTATCGATAACGCCGGTGGTGTTGACTGTTCTGACCATGAGGTCAACATCAAGATTCTGCTGGCTGAGCTGGTGGAACAGGGTGATATGACTGAGAAGCAGCGTAATCAGCTGCTGGAAGCGATGACCGAAGAAGTAGGTGATCTGGTTCTTAAGAACAACTACAGCCAGTCTCAGGCACTGAGTTTGGCTAAGATCATGGCTAAAGAAGGTATCGGTCAGTTCCGCCGCTTTATCAATGCGTTGGAAAGCGAAGGCAAGCTTAACCGTGAGCTGGAATTTATTCCGGGGGATGATGAGCTGCTGGAGCGCTTCAATCAGGGTGAAGGCCTGACCCGTGCAGAACTGTCGGTACTGATCTCTTATGCTAAGTCTGATCTGAAACAGGCTCTGCTGGCGACGGAAGTACCGGACGATAGCTTTATTGAGCGTGAAGTAGAGCGTGCTTTTCCGAAAGTACTGGTGGAGAAGTACAAGCCGGCCATGTACAACCATCGCCTGAAGCGTGAGATTGTTTCCACACAGTTGGCAAATGATCTGATTGATCACGGTGGTATCGCCTTTATTCATCGTCTGATCGACTCTTCCGGTGCTGAAGCGGCTGAGATCGCACGCGCATACGTGGTCACCCGTGAAGTCTTTGGTATCCACAACCTGTGGAGTCAGATAGAAGAGCTGGACAATCGCGTTCATAGCGGTGTTCAGGCTGAGATGATGTTGGAGCTGATGCGTCTGATTCGTCGGGCAACCCGTTGGTTCCTGCGCCCGCATCTGGCGAATCTGCCGGTTCGAGATGCGATTGAGTTATATGAGCCAAAAGTTCGTATGCTGAGTGAAGGTATTGGCGAGCGTCTGCGCGGTGCTCAGTTGGAAAACTGGAGTAAGCGTCGCGAAGATCTGATTAGCAAGGGGGTTCCTGAAGCACTGGCCGATCAGGTTGCGGCAACGTCAGGTCTGTACTCTCTGTTGGGCATTGTTGAAGCAGAACGCGCAACCGGTGAGAAACTACAACGTGTGGCCGAAGTTTACTTCGAGCTTGGGCATCAGCTGGATCTGCAGTGGATCAGTCAGAAGATCACTCAGCTGGATGTCCACGATAGCTGGGAGGCGCTGGCGCGTGAGACCTTCCGTGATGATCTTGATTGGCAAAGCCGGGCGCTGGCCATCAGTGTGTTGCAGATGGAAGATGGTGCTCTTGAGGTTGAAGGTCGGGTTACTCAGTGGATGACTCGTCACCAGCATCAGGTGAACCGTTGGCAGACGATTCTGCAGGAGATCGATAGTGGCAACAAAGCTGACTTCCCGATCTACTCTGTGGCCATGCGTGAGCTTTTTGACTTGGCACAGATGCAGATGGAAGCATAAAATATGCTTTATGCAGGAAGTTATCATCTCACTCAGCCTAAGTGCTGAAAAATATCTGGAGTATTACCGGGGATATGCCTCTGGTGTAATCGCCTACGATACCCTCGGCAGGCGGGTGCAGTTGCCCGCCTCTGTGTTGCGTCAGTTTGTTACCCATAAGGGCGTTCAGGGGGTGTTCAGGGTCAGGTTTGGAGCCGGTAATAAATTCCAGAGTATAGAAAGGGTAGCCTGAAGGGGCTGCCCTTTTTATTGTCGGAGTGTTTTACATTCCGTTTTTGCGGTTAATGCTTTTACGGTGCTGTCAGCGTATAATTTCGCCGTTTACCATCTGCTTTGATGTATCGCTTTCGGGAGTCCTGTCATGTACGGTTTAGCGCGCAATATTCTGTTCCGTTTTTCTGGTGAAACGGCCCATGAACTGGCTTTGGATGGCCTGAATGCCGCCAATCGTCTGGGTGTTTTATCGCCGTTTGTGGCAAAGCCGGTAAATGCGCCGGTTGAAGTGATGGGGATTAAGTTCCCAAACGCAGTGGGGATGGCTGCAGGCTTAGATAAAAATGCGGACTATCTGGATGCTCTGGGTGCACTGGGTTTTGGTTTTGTTGAGGTGGGGACCGTAACACCTAAGCCTCAGCCAGGTAACGACAAGCCTCGTTTGTTCCGTATCCCGGAAAAAGAAGCCATCATCAATCGGATGGGCTTCAACAACAAAGGTGTGCACCATCTGGTTGAGCAGGTTAAGCGGCGCAAATTTCAGGGCATCATTGGTATCAATATCGGTAAGAACCTGACCACCTCTGTGGACGATGCTGAAAAAGATTACCTGTACTGCCTGAAGGAAGTTTACCCGCATGCGGACTATGTGACGGTTAATATCTCATCTCCGAATACTCCGGGGCTGCGTACCCTTCAGTTTGGTGAAACGCTGGAAGCGCTACTTCGTGCGCTGAAAGAGGAGCAGACGCGCTTAGCGGAGCAACATCAACGTTATGTACCCATTGCGGTGAAAATTGCACCGGATATGAGTGATGAAGAGATTCGTCTGGTGGCGAATAATATTCGTAATCAGAAGATGGATGCGGTGATTGCGACCAACACCACTCTGGATCGTGATGCTGTTCTTGGGCTGGACAATGCCGATGAAACAGGTGGTTTGAGTGGTAAACCGGTGCGTGATAAGTCTACCCATGTGATCAGAGTTCTTGCTGAGACTTTGAAAGGTGAGTTGCCAATTATTGGGGTAGGCGGTATTGATTGTGCTGAAGCCGCCTGCGAAAAAATAGAAGCAGGTGCCAGCTTGGTGCAGGTGTATACAGGGTTTATCTATCAGGGGCCTAAACTGGTGAAAGAAGTCGCTGAAGCGGTTGCAGCTTTGCAGATATCCCGTAAGTCTTAAGCTGGTGAGGTGCACTTCAGGGTTGGGGTATTTCAGGGCTGGAATGCACTTCAGAAAAGTACTAAAAAGGCTCGCAGTTGCGAGCCTTAGAGTTATTCTGGTATGGACAATGTCGCTTTAACTCTGACCAGCCGGTAAGCTGCCAGATAGCTTCAGTCTAAGGCAGTACGGTCGGATTCTTGTGGATTCCGGAGACACCAGTCATACCCGCCCACGAATCTGCGCGGCCTTCTCGCCATCCGCTCATCCAGTATTGCCGGGCATCAATGTTACTGTTTGGGCATAAATCCCGGGATTTCCCGGATACGCCTGCTTGGTAACCACGTAAAAAAGATCGTTGGGCTGGGTCTCTTTTTTGTCTTTTCATAGTGAGTAACGCCTCGTAACTATCTGCGGAGTTTGTCGGGTCACCGTTTTTTGTTGAGCTTTTACGGCGGGCCGGTATTTTTAGGCCTCTGACAAACACTCCCTAAATGTAAAGTCCTGTGGCACCGGGGTGCCTTTTTTTCAGGTCTGTGATCAGATCGCATCGGATCTGAAAGACATCAGGTTTCTTTAACCTCCGGTCTGATGTTGCAGTACACTCTTAAACTAAAATGAATGGTTTTAAGAGCCTGTACTTTTAATGACCTGTTTAGGGGTTTAGAGTTCACTGTGTTTTACAACGTTTGCGCAAAACCTACAGCAACAATATTAGTTGTAGTGGAATTGTCATACTTTGTCGAACACCTTTTTTTCATAATCCTGTAGCTGCTTAGTCGGGGCAGGAATAACGAAACATGCTAATAAAGTTAGTCTGTTGAATTGGCTGGGAAATAATGGCTTTACTAGATCTTTTTTTAACCTGTCCGAAAAGCCTTGAAGGCCTGTTAGCACGGGAGTGTGCTGAACTGGGTGCAGAGAATGTTAAGGAAAAAGTAGCAGGTGTGGAGTGTCAGGCAACATTGGAAGTGGCCTATCGTCTCTGTTTGTGGTCCCGTCTGGCTAACCGGGTATTGCTACGCCTTTATACTGGCCCGTCAGAAACAGCAGACGAA
Source organism: Oceanospirillum sp. (assembly GCA_048268485.1). GTDB lineage: Bacteria > Pseudomonadota > Gammaproteobacteria > Pseudomonadales > Halomonadaceae > Oceanospirillum. The sequence goes on along the minus strand of JBLWVL010000017.1, from coordinate 19,059 downwards.
ATGTATGACACGGTTCAGTGGGTCAACTGGCAGGAGCACATGCAGGATATGGGCACTCTGGCCGTGGACTTTTCTGGTACTAACCGCGAGATCCGCAATACGCACTTTGCCGCTCAGCGCGTTAAAGACGCTATTGTTGACCAGCTGAAAGAGAAAACCGGTCACCGTCACTCGGTGGATAAAGAGCGCCCATCGATGCGGGTTAATGCCCGTTTGAATCGTGGTGAAGTGGTATTGAGCCTGGATCTTTCCGGTAGCAGTCTGCATCAGCGGGGTTATCGGCTGGACGGTGCTATGGCACCTCTGAAAGAGAATCTGGCTGCGGCGATTCTGATCCGCTCCGGCTGGCCTGAGCTGGCGAAAGAGGGGAGGCCTCTGATCGATCCGATGTGTGGTTCCGGTACTTTGCTGATTGAGGCGGCGTTGATGGCAATGGACCAGGCTCCGGGGTTAAATCGCAGCCACTTTGGCTTCTTTACCTGGAAGCAGCATGATTTTGATTTATGGCGCGAAGTTGAGCATGAAGCAGAAGCCCGGGCATCCATCGGGCGCAAGCGTTGGGATGGCCTGATTTACGGGTATGATGCCAGTGGCAAGGCTCTTGTGGCTGCTCAGAAAAATATCCGTCGTGCTGGTCTGGATAAAATCGTTAATGTTACGAAAAAGGAGTTGGCTTATTTTGTTCAGCCAACTCATGCCGGCAACCTGGAACCTGGCCTTGTAGCGACAAACCCACCTTACGGTGAGCGGATCAGTGATATGCCATCACTGATTCACCTGTATCGGCATCTGGGTGACCGGCTGAAAGAATCTTTCCCGGGCTGGCAGGTGTCGGTCTTTACCGGTAATGCTGATCTGTGCCATAAGATGGGGCTACGCAGCCATAAGCAATACAACATGTTTAATGGTGCCTTGCCGTGTAAGTTGCTGTTGTTTGCGGTGGCAGAAGATTCCGATCAGCGGGCACGACCGGATAAACCGACTCAAAGTACCCAAGAGCTGATTATGGATGAGTCAGCCTGGAGTGAGGGTGGACGCATGTTCGCCAACCGGGTGCGAAAAAACCTCAAAAACCTGAAGAAATGGCTGAAAAAAGAGCAAACGGAGTGCTACCGCGCCTATGATTCTGATATCCCTGAATACGCGGTTGCCGTGGATGTTTATGGCGATCATCTGCACGTTCAGGAATATGCTCCCCCTAAGACGATCGATCCGGCCAAGGCGGAGCGCCGCCTGATGGATGTGATTCAGGTACTGCCGGCTGTTTTTGATATCAGTCCGTCCAATATTCACCTGAAACAGCGCAAGCGGCAATCCGGTCGTGCTCAGTACGAGAAAATGGATAAGAAGCGCGAGATGATGACGGTCACCGAGGGGCGATGTAAGTTACTGGTCAACCTGGATGATTACCTGGATACCGGACTTTTTCTGGATCACCGCCCGGTCCGGACTTATATCGGCGAGCAGTCAAAAGATCTGCGTGTTCTGAACCTGTTCTGTTATACCGCAACGGCTACGGTTCATGCTGCTGTGGGCGGCGCTCGCAGCACCGTGAGTGTGGATCTGTCTAACACCTATCTGGAATGGGGCAAGAAGAACATGCGCCTGAACGGTTTTTACGGTGAAGAGCATGAATTTATTCAGGCAGATTGCACGCAATGGCTGCAGGAAAATATGCGGCTGTTTGATCTGATCTTTATGGACCCGCCGACGTTCTCCAACTCCAAGCGGATGAAGGATGTGCTGGATATTCAGAGAGATCACGCCCGTATGATTCGCCATGCGATGCGTGTGCTGGCCCCCGGCGGTGCTTTGATTTTCTCCAATAATCTGCGCAGTTTTAAAATGGATGACTCTATTCTGGAGGCGTTTGATGTGCAGGATATCTCGAAAGAGTCGGTGCCTGTGGATTTTGCCCGTAACCCTAAAATTCACCACTGTTTTGAGATTCGTTATTTCGACTGATAAATAATGAAAAAGGGTAAACAACCTGCTTTTGCAGGCTGTTTGCCTTCAGAATAAATTTTAGAGTGAGACAGCGATGAGTCAGATTTTAAATCTCTATACCACACTGGGGTGCCATCTGTGCGAGCAAGCTCTGGCAATTGTGCATCCGCTGGTGCTGGAGAAAGGTATCACGTTGCAGCTGGTAGAGATTAGCGAGTCAGAATCGTTAGTTGAACAATACGGTATTCGTATTCCGGTGATTCATCTGGAGGGGCAGGAAGAAGAATTAGGGTGGCCTTTTGATCGTGTTGCTGCAGAAAATTATCTGTTACTGGCAAAAGCATAATACTTTTTACGGATATTCTTTTACAGATATTAAGCGCTGTTTTAGCCGGTGGGCAGCTCACCGGCTTTCATCAGATCTGAAAAGAGATCGGCGGCTTCTTCACTGTCATCCAGCTGGAGTACACGCTTCATGCCACGGCTTTCCTGAACAGTACCTATGCTCTCCATCAGAGTTACCGCTTCTTCGTATGATTCCATCAGCGAGTGGGTAAGCCCGCCAAACTGAGTACCTATCTGTCCCCAGGCTTTCGTTAGCAGCCAGTCGCCGAACATATCCTGATGGATATGAACCAGACAGTAATCATGTTCGTTTTGCCAGCGAACAATCACTTGTGCAACTCCTGCGGACTGATATGATTCCAACTACTGTGATCAACAGAGATCCGGTCAGTAGTCCCTTAAAAAGTATCTTAAAAAAATAGTACCCTGCTCTGATACTGACTCAATTTGCAGACTGGTACTATGCAACGTACTGGTCTTGAGGGCATATTCTTCTCAATGAACGAATTGTACCAGCAAGTACGGCCTTAAGCCGCCCCAGGTGTGCGTAATGATTCACCCAATTCCGACCAGTGGCAGGAATTGAGCCTGAATCCCTCGCATTTGTAAAGTGTTGATATAAAAAGCCCTTTCCTGCCGTGATGTTTATTTTGGCAGGGCTTACTTAGGGTAGGATGAAAACAGAGGAAGACAGATGCACATTATTGCCGATGAGAATATTCCCCTTGTTCAGGAGTTTTTCTCCGAGCTGGGTACGATTGAAACGCTTCCGGGGCGCTCCATGACTCAGAAGCAGATTCAAAAGGCAGATGTGTTACTGGTTCGTTCCATTACGAACGTCGGTCCGGCGCTGCTGGACGGCTCAAAAGTGCGCTTTGTTGCGACGGCGACCATCGGCTGTGATCACATCGATCAGGAATATCTGGCAGCGAATAATATCGGCTTTGCTAATGCACCGGGTTGTAATGCGAACTCGGTGGTTGAATATGTTCTGAGTGTGTTGTCTTTGCTGGCAGATCAGGAAGACTTTATTTTAAAAGAGAAAACTGTCGGTATTATCGGTGCTGGCAATGTGGGGCGACGGTTGAAGGATCGCTTGCAGGAGATAGGCCTTAAGGTATTGATAAATGATCCACCTCGTGCATTGACTGAAGGTGCTGAGGGTTTTACCGATCTGGATGAGTTGTTGGAGCAATCTGACATTATCTCCATGCATACACCGCTGATTAAACATGGTGATCACCCGACTCTTCATTTGCTGAATGAAACCCGCATTAACAAGCTGAAACCGGAGACTGTGCTGATCAATAGTGGTCGGGGAGCCGCTGTCGATACGGTAGCACTAAAGCGAAGGCTGCAGGAGAAAGGTGATTTAGTCACGGTGCTTGATGTATGGGAGTCGGAGCCGGATATTGACCATGAATTACTGGAACTGGTGGATATAGGTACGCCGCATATTGCCGGTTATAGTCTTGATGGAAAACTTGGCGGTACTGAGATGGTCTACCTGTCGGTTTGTCAGCACTTCGGGTTGCCTGCCCGCAAGAAGCTGGGTCAGTTGATCCCGGAACCGCCGCTGCGTAAGCTTTCATTCTCAAATCAGGCCCATCGCTGGCAGTCCACTCTTACTGCAATTCGTGCTTGTTACGATGTTCGCAATGATGATATGGCGCTTCGTCGTGCTTTCAGTAAGGCCCGCCAGAAAAACCAGTCACTTGGTCTGGCATTTGACGAGCTACGGAGAACCTACCCGGTACGTCGTGAGTTTCATACTCTGAAAGTACAGCTGAAAACCAGCCAGAAAAAACTGGGTGACCGTCTGGAGAAATTTGGTTTTTCGGTTCGCTTGGGTAAATGATGTTTTAATCATATGGTTAATTATTGTTCTAATAAAAAAATCCTGTTTTTTTAGGAAAATGCCCGGTTTTTACCGGGCATTTTTTTGTCTGATTTATAATTTCAAATCTTGCAGACCCCGCTTGTACTCTGATTTTTGAGTAGATCCCGCCTTTGAAAAAAGAGCTGTAAACGACTCTATCCGTCGCAATTTATCCATTAAATTGTTTTTTTATTCATACCTTGACGCTGAATCATAAATTTAGCTACGTTAAAAAAGGCAGGTTTATATATCTGTCTGCACCGGGGAGAAGCGTTCGAAGCTCTCCACAACAGGCTGAGCCTGTTCAGTTTACTGGGTATTGCAGATCCATTGAACTCTATCGATACCGGGTCTTCCGGTGAAAGAGTTCGAAGGTGCTGAGGAATGCCTGGATCAATTCTACTGCCTTGTTCGGCAGTGTCGGAAAGATGGAGCGACATGATGTCTCTAACCAGTCAATTAAAGAAAATCGCAGGTATTTCCTGCGTAGCCGCCACTCTGGCAACGGCAACCGGGGTTGCACAAGCCGATACGTGGCGCTATGCCCATGAGGAATACAAAGGTGATGTACAGGATGTGTACGCCCTTAAATTTAAGGAATATATCGAAGATAACTCTGAGCATACACTTCAGGTCTACCGTTTTGGTGAGCTGGGTGAGTCCGATGATATTATGGAGCAAACCCAAGCGGGGATTCTGCAATTTGTTAACCAGTCACCGGGGTTCACTGGTTCTTTGATTCCTGAGGCTCAGATCTTTTTTATTCCTTATCTTTTACCGACTGATATGGAAACTGTGGTTAAGTTTTTCCGTGAAAGTAAGGCGATTAATGAAGACTTCACTGAACTCTATGCGGATAAAGGTCTGGAGCTTCTGAAGATGTACCCTGAAGGGGAGATGGTTGTTACAGCCGATGAGCCGGTGACCAACCCTCAGGACTTTAAAGGCAAAAAAATTCGCGTGATGACGAATCCATTATTGTCATCAACTTACGAAGCCTTTGGTGCAACCCCAACACCGCTGCCTTGGGGTGAAGTGTATGGTGCACTGCAGACCAATATGATTCAGGGGCAGGAAAATCCAATTTTCTGGATTGAGTCCGGAGGTCTTTATGAAGTATCCCCTAACCTGATCTTTACCGGTCACGGCTGGTTCACAACAGCCTCCATGGCGAACAAAGACTTTTTTGATGATCTTTCTGCCGATGACAAACAGGTGGTTCGGGATGCTTCTGAATATGCTTTTAACGAAACGATGAAGCATATTGATGGTTTAGCGGATCGGGCTCTGGATAAGATTGTTAAAAGCAGTGATAAGGTGACAGTGACCCGTCTGACAGATCGTCAGATTGCAAAGTTTAAAGCCCGCGCACCTATGGTTGAGAAAACCTTTTATGAAATGGCTGGTGAAAGTGGCAAGACACTTCTGCAGCAGTTCAAAGCTGACTTGGATGCGGTTGCCGAGTAAGTCTTTCTGTGTATCTTTTTCAATGGATACTGACGTCAGAGGGGCCCGGCCGAGCGGGCCTCTCTGTCAGATATTAACGGCAACAACGTTTGCCGAAGCATGAGCGAAATGCCATGACGGATTCTGAGAATTTAACCTATCACTCTGAGCTCCCTGGCCTTCTGGGCAAATTCGACAACCTGATCAGTAAGGTAGAAGCCTTTATGCTGGCAGCCGGTGTGTTGCTGATGGCGCTGAACACCTGCGTTAATGTTGTTGCCCGGTTTGGTTTTGGTCAGGGGCTTTTTTTTGCCGGTGAGATTAACCGGATTCTTATCATTCTTATCACCTTTGCCGGTATTGGCTATGCGGCCCGCCAAGGGCGGCATATCCGAATGTCGGCCATCTATGATTCTTTGCCCCACCAGGCCCGGAAGTGGGCCATGATTCTGATTGCACTGATCACCTCGTGCATTATGTTTTTACTTGCCTGGCTTTCTTTTGAATATGTTTCAGATGTTTTCAAACGAGGGCGTATTTTGCCCGCATTGGGCTTTCCGATCTGGTGGATCTATATCTGGGTACCCATAGGTTTTGCGATTACAGGCATACAGTATTTTCTGACCGTCATAAAGAATCTCACCAGTAAGGATATTTATCTGTCCACTGGCGTGCTTGATGGCTATGCCGATGATGAGTCCGAGGTCTGAGCCAGCGTTTTTGGTTCAATGGTACACAAAGGTCTTAAAAAAATAATGCATAAGGATTTATCATGGCTACAACCCTAATGCTGATCATGATCGTGCTGCTTTTGCTCGGTTTTCCAATGATGATTCCCCTGATTACCGCAGCTCTTGCTGGTTTTTATATGATGTTTGGCGGTATCGGTCAGATGGATACTTTTATCCAGCAGGTGCTGGGCGGTATTCGTCCGGCTTCATTGATTGCCGTTCCCATGTTTATTCTGGCTGCAGATATTATGACCCGGGGGCAATCTGCGAATCGTTTGATTGATATGGTGATGACCTTTATCGGACATATCCGGGGAGGGTTGGCGATCAGTACAGCGACTTCCTGCACACTGTTTGGCGCTGTGTCCGGGTCAACGCAGGCGACGGTTGTGGCTGTGGGGTCAGCCCTCAGACCGAAACTGTTAAAAGCGGGCTACTCTGACTCGTTTTCTCTGGCACTGATTATCAATGCCAGCGACATTGCCTTTCTGATTCCCCCTAGTATCGGCATGATCATCTATGGTGTGATCTCAGAAACATCTATTGCAGAGCTCTTTATTGCCGGTATCGGCCCGGGCCTGCTGATTCTGTTTCTGTTTTCTGTCTACTGCCTGATTTACGCCACTGTTCATAATGTACCAACAGAGGAAAAAGCGAGCTGGAGTGAGCGTTTTAAAGCGACTCGTATGGCTATCTGGCCGTTGATGTTTCCCGTTATTATTGTTGGCGGTATTTACGGTGGTGTATTTAGCCCGACTGAAGCGGCTGCGGTATGCGTACTTTATGCGGTCATTTTGGAATTTGGTGTCTTCCGCTCCCTGAGTAGCAGAGATATCTACACGATTGCCAAATCCACGGGCTTGATTACGGCTGTGGTCTTTATTCTGGTGGGCGTGGGCAATGGTTTCTCCTGGATTATCTCTTTTGCGCAGATACCTCAAACTATTCTGGATGCCGTTGGTATCAATGATATGGGGCCGGTTGGTGTTCTGATAGCGATTTCGGTGGCCTTTTTTGTCGCCTGTATGTTTGTTGATCCTATTGTTGTTATTTTGGTGCTGACGCCGATCTTTGCACCTGCCATAGAAGCGACAGGTCTTGATCCGGTTCACGTTGGGATCATTATTACGCTGCAGGTTGCCATAGGTTCTGCAACACCACCTTTTGGCTGTGATATTTTTACCGCCATCGCAATCTTTAAGAAACCTTACTGGGAAGTCGTTCGGGGGACCGGGCCCTTTATTGGTATTCTGCTGTTCTCGGCCGGATTGCTCGTGGCTTTTCCTGAAATTGCCCTCTTCCTTCGGGATGTGGCATTCAGTGATTAACCCAGGATTAAGGAGTTCGATATGTTTAAAAGAATCTTAGTGGCGGTGGATGGTTCAGTGACAGCCCTGGATGCTTTAGATAAAGCGATTGAACTACAGCAATTAACTCGTCAGCAGGATGGCGAAGCTGAAATCTATCTGCTTTGCGTGTACAAGCATCACAGCTTATTCGAGGCATCTTTATCCATGGTTCGCCCGGATGAGATGCAGATTCCGGATCAGGCGTTGACAGAGTATGCCAGGGATGTCGTGGATCAGGCCAAAAAACACGCCTTGAAACAGGGTGTGACCTGTCGAGGTTTTGTTAAAGGAGGACGGCCCTCTAAAAAAATTGTGTCTTTTGCACAAACTAAAGAGGTTGATCTGATTGTTATGGGTTCAAAAGGTACTCATACCGATGTGGATGGTATGTTTTTGGGAAGTGTTTCGCAGCGGGTGGCAGCGCATGCCAAGTGCCCGGTGATGATCGTTTAACAAAAATCGGCGCAGACACTTCCAGCTTACAGGCCGGACTTACCGATATCTTCGATAAATCCAGCCAGTACTTTCCGGGAGAGCAGGTGGTTATTACTGATTAGTCATTAATCGCATCCAGGTATTGCAGCAGGGCTTTTTCAGTCAAAGGTGGCGAGTAATAGTAGCCCTGAATTAACTCACAGTTGAAACCTCTCAGAATTTCCAATTGCTCTTCATTTTCGACGCCTTCTGCAACAGTGATAAAGTTGAAGTTCTCCGACATCTGCATAACGGTTTCCACCAGCTTCTTGTCCCGGTCACTCTCATGCATATCTTTAATAAAAGTACGGTCAATTTTAAGCACCGAAACCGGCAGCTCTTTCAGGTAGGCCAGAGAGGAGTATCCGGTGCCAAAATCATCAATGGCGATTGATATCCCTGCTGCGGCTAACTGGCAAAGCTGCTCCAGGGCGGCGACCATATCGGTCATCAGACCTGATTCAGTGACTTCAATTTCCAGTGCGGATGCAGGCAGCTGATAGTGTTGTAGTGTGTTGAGGCACTTTTGGGCAAAGTCCGATTGAATCAGTTGCTGGCTGGCTACGTTGATGGCCAATACAAAGTTATCCGCAACCCGTTGTTGGTCACGCCACTGCTTTAGCTTCTGGCAGCTTTGATCTAATACCCAGTGACCTATCTCTATAATCTGCCCGGTTTTTTCTGCTACCGGAATAAAAACATCAGGAGGTATGCGGCCTAAATCCGGGTGACTCCAGCGCAGCAGCGCTTCAGCCCCAAAACATTGCTGATTTTTTAGGGTAATCTTGGGCTGGAAGTAAAGTTCCAACTCCTGACGTTCAATTGCCTGATTCAGGGCTTCCTGAAGAGCCACTTTCTGCTGTAACTGTGCTTCCAGCTCCGGTGTGTAGTCTCGCCAGGTATTCGGTTTCTCAGGGACTGCCAAAGCAGCCAGGCGGATCAGGTTCTCTGCCGAACGCTGGGCACCGGATGCGCTCAATCCTGCACGTACATTGAGCCGTATCCGGAACTCCTGGTAATCGATAGGTTCTCGGATAGTCTCCAGCAGAGGGGTTACGTGATCTGCCAGTTGTTGGCAGGAAAGCTCTGCGGCCTGTTTGGTTTCGCGCAGCAAAACCCATTCGGTACTGCTCCATAGACCAAGGATATCTCCTGGCTGACGGTGCGCTATGGCTCTGTTTTTTAAGGCCAGTGCCAGATTTTCCGCCACTTCAAGCCCGTGCAACCGGGCCATTTCCTCTAGACCATCCACGGAGAAGAAATAGAGCAGTTGAGGTTTGCCTTTCTGCAGGCGTTCATGGAGCAGGTTGAGCAACCCCCGCCGGTTTGGCAGTCCGGTTAAAGGGTCTTCGACGGTCATTCGGCGTAACTCAGAAGTGCGCTGTTGTACCAGTGTTTCCAGCTCGTCGGCACGGAACATCTGTTGCTGAAGCTTTATATTCTCCAGCCTGCGCAGGACTTCTTTGTTATCGAATGGCTTGGTCAGGAAGTCCCTGGCACCCAGCTCCAATGCCTGGTAGCGGGTACTCTGATCTGTATTGGCTGTCAGAATAATCACTGCAGGCTGTTTGTCCGGCAGTTGATCCCGAAGCTGTTGCAGCAGTTCCAAGCCTGTAATATGAGGCATGCGGATATCAAGAAAAATCAGATCCGGGCACTTTTGCTTAACCCTGGGCATCAGTTTTCGCGGATCAGTCATACACTCAATCTGCTCAAAGCCTTCATCTTCAAGCATGCTGGCCAATAGGTCGACGTTGACCTCATTGTCATCAAGAATCAGGATATCTGCATCAGTATTCAATGAGCTTTGGCTATCCACAGTTAGTGCTCCAGTTGTTTGCGCAGTGTCTGAAGTAGTTTATCAAGATCCAGAGGTTTATTGAGGTAATCGATAAAGCCGTCTGACATAAGCTCGGAGCGACACTTATCTGAAGCTGCTGCGGAGACTGCTATAACAGGTATTTTTCGGGTCAAAGGGTTACGGGATAACATTTTTTGTGCCTGAATCCCTGTAATACCAGGCAGGTCAAGATCCATCAGAATCAGATCCGGTATGTCTGAGGCGGCCATTTCTAAGGCAAGCTCTGCGGAGGAGGCCAGTGATAGCCGGTAGTCCGGATGTTCATCAACAAAAGCTTCCAGTAAACGTTGGTTAGCCGGGTTATCTTCCACATACAGAAGATGAACACCTTGACCTTCCGTACCGGGCCTTTGAGTGGAGCTGTGACTCCCTGTATCGCTCTGATCAGCCAATGGGAGTGTAAACCAGAAACAGCTTCCTTTGTGCTCTTCACTTTCCACACCGATGCGCCCTTGCATCAGTTCGACCAACTGTTGACTCAGGGCCAGACCAATACCCGTGCCTTCGATGGCTGAGTTCTCAGCACCGAGTCGGCTGAAGGGTTGGAACAGCTGCTCAAGCTGGTCTGAAGAGATGCCTTCACCTGTGTCTTCAACTTCAATACGCAGTTGATCTTCCTGTATTTTGCAGCGTATAAATACACGGCCTTCAGGGCGATTGTATTTAATAGCATTGGTAACCAAGTTTATCAGTACCTGCTGGCAGCGGGTATAATCAGCAGTGACCCAGATGGTTTGGTTCGTGCTTTCGTCCGGCTGCAGAAGAATCTGATATTGATCCGCTATCGGCTGCAGACCCTCCAGTGCATCCAGCATCATTTCCCGAACATTAAGGGATTCCAGAGAAACGCTGATACGGCCTGCCTCAATGCGGGCTAAGTCCAGAACATCATTAATCAGAGCAAGCAGATGCTGCCCGCTTTTGTAGATCTGCTTTACATGGCGCTGCTGACGGTCTGTCAGCGGATGCTTGCCGGACTGTAGTAGCTGAGCAAACCCCAGAATCGCATTCATTGGTGTGCGCAGCTCATGACTCATAGACGAAAGGAATTCGCTTTTCGCCTGGCTTGCCTGTTGAGCGGCATCCCGGGCCTGGCGTAGCTGGTCATTGATTTTCTCACGCTCATGCATTTGCCGATAGAGGCGAATCAATAATGCACAGGTACTGGTAAAAGGGTTCAGCCACTCGGCCAGTTCCGGTTGATAGTCTTTTTGGCTGTTCGCAATGGCAAACATGCCAATCACTTCACCCTGATCAAATATGGGCACACCCATGTAGCGATAAAGTTCCGGGTGACCCGGGGGCAGGTAACTGTTCTCAAACCTTTCCTGCATATTGTTATTAATGATTAACTCTTCATCGGCGAATACTTTACCGATAAGGGTATCCGGGTTGCTGAGTAACATATCGCCTGCCACCAGCTTATCCATCAGCAATTTTGATTTTTTATTCCATGACAGATCCGTGATGGCATGGAGCTTGAGCGCCTTCCGGCCATCAACTAATAAGACTTCACCGATAAATGCATAGTCACTGTCAGTCAGCTCCCGGAGAGCCTCCATAAGAAAGGCCCAAAGCTTGTCTTTTGACAGCAGGGCCTGGTAATCGGTCAGGCCCTGATGAAGGATTTTCAGCAGCGATTTCTCTTGCTGCTCTGCTCGCTGGGCCGCCCGTACATCCTGCAGATCTGACAAAATGCCAATAAACTGGCGCTCTTCGGGTTGGTTGCTATGAACCTCGCTAACCCCTAAGTGAATCGGTAATCGGGTGCCATCTTTCCGGCGGGCTTCAACTTCCCGCCCTTTTCCGATGATCTTTGCCTGACCACTTTGCATAAAGCGTCTCAGGTAATCGTCGTGCTCCCTTGCCCATGGGTTAGGCATGATCACTTTAACATTCTGACCTTTTAGCTCCTCTTCACTGTAGTCAAGGAGCTGTTGGGCGAAGGGGTTAACTTCAAGGATGGTGCCGAGATGGTTGATACGGATGATACCTGCTGCAGCTGAATCGACAATGGCACGGTAACGGGCACGGCTGATACCAACTTCGTTTTTCTCCCGGGCAAGTACAAGGGTTTGCTGATGCAGGCGGATCAACTCTTCTGCCTGGCGGGCAAGCTGTTCCAAACGGTGCATCTCCCGGGCGGACAGCGTTCTCGGTTGGGTATCAAAAATACAGAAACTTCCCAGGTGTAACCCGTCACTAATGCTGATAGGAATGCCGGCATAAAAGCGGATTGAGTGCTCACCGGTAACTAAAGGGTTTTCCCGAAACCGTTTATCAGCAAGTGTATCGGGGATGACCAGTGCTTCACCCAGGGATATAGCGTGGGAGCAGAAGGAGATATCTCTATGGGTCTCGGTACAGTTAAACCCTTGCTCTGACTTAAACCATTGCCGGTTTTCATCTACCAGTGACACCAGCGCAATAGGCGTGTCAAAAAGATCCCGTGCCAGTTCTGTTAGTCGGTCAAATGCAGCATCACGTCCTGTATCAAGAATCGCCAGCTCATGCAGGTGCTTTAGGCGCTCTGTTTCATTGGCTGGCAATAATATATCAGACATGGTTAAAACCTTCGCTTATTGGGTTTAGCGGTAACCGGGTTTTGAGTTGCAGAGGATCAGAGATGGTATATTCCCATCATTAGCGGGTAGCTCTTCCTCAATTTAGTAGCAACTACAGATAATTCAGAATTATATGATAAAACAAATATGATAGATGCTATTTTCTACCAGATGACGATTGAAAAATGCTCACCTGAGTAAAGTGTGTTCAACACTATTTTAAATACATTATTGCCGGTATAAAGCCTGGCTATAAAAAAACGGCCTGCAGTGAGCAGACCGTTTCTTCTGTACAACATGTTTCTGTTCTTTGCCCGGAAGCTAATCAATATTCCTTAACGGATTAGCGGCCACGCTGAAGTGCTTCGATACGCTCATCCAGAGGCGGGTGTGAGGCAAACATAGCAGACATTCTGCCGCCAGAGATAGCAAGGGCTGTCATTGAGCCTTTCATCATACTTTCCTCACCGGACTCTGCTTTCAGGCGCTGTAGGGCAGAGATCATTGACTGACGATCAGCAAGTGTTGCACCAGCATGATCCGCTTTGAATTCACGTTTACGGCTGAACCAGGCAACAACAGCAGAAGCCAGAATGCCAAACAGGATATCCAGTACAATGGTCAGTACCATTTCGGCAACCCAGCCCAAGCCGCCTTCACCTTCTTCGTTGGCGGTGAACTGATCAATGGCGTAAACCACAACACGGGTTACAAACATAACAAAGGTGTTCACCACGCCCTGAATCAGCGCCAGAGTCACCATATCACCATTGGCAACATGGCCGATCTCATGGGCCAGAACAGCGCGTACTTCATCAGGGCTCATGCGTTGCAGCAATCCGGCACTAACCGATACCAAGGCATCATTTCGGTTCCAGCCCGTTGCAAAGGCATTGGATTCCATTGCCGGAAAAATACCCACGGTTGGCATCTTGATGCCTGCTTTTTGTGATAATTCAGCAACCGTTTGCAGTAACCAGGCTTCGGTTTCGTTACGGGGCTGATCAATAACCTGAGTACGGGTGCTCATTTTAGCGATGGTTTTAGACATAAACAGAGAGATCAGGGAGCCTGTCATGCCGAAAACACCGCAGAAGATCAGCAGGCTGGTCAGGTTGAGGCTGCCACCCGACTTATAGCTGCCTACCCCCAGTACGCTAAGAACGATACCCGCAATTACCAGTACAGCAAGGTTCGTTAAAAGGAATAGTCCGATACGCATCATTTTTGCGAATTCTCCATCAAGTTAATCAGCTTTTTAAATAAGAGTTATACATTAAATTGGGTTGAAATATCCGGTTGCAAGGTGTGCTCGTGTTTTAGTTGTGACACCGCTGCCCTTGCCGGAGTTTCTTTTGGAACATTATTAAACCAATGTGGACTTTTGATGGCGGCCACATTTTTTGGTTCCATGCTTACTGCGTAAAAAAAGATATTTGTGAAATGAATACCCCGGTTGAGCCGGGGTATTGAGCTATCTGATAGTAGATCTGTGATTACTGGCTGTATTTGCTCAGGAAACGGTCAATACGATTGATTGCGTCTTCCAACTGATCAACATAGGGCAATGAAACGATGCGGAAATGATCCGGCTCTGGCCAGTTGAATGCAGTCCCTTGTACGATCAGCATCTTTTCCTGCTTGAGAAGATCGAAAGCGAACTTCTCATCGTCATGGATGTTAAAGCGCTTCACGTCCAGTTTAGGGAACAGGTAGAGTGCACCTTTCGGCTTGACGCAGCTGATGCCGGGGATATTGTCCAGCATCTCCCAGGCCAGGTCCCGCTGCTCTTTCAGGCGTCCGCCGGGCAGTATCAGATCATTAATGCTCTGGTAGCCACCAAGGGCAGTCTGGACTGCATGCTGAGCCGGTACATTGGCACAGAGACGCATGGAGGAGAGCATGCTCAATCCTTCGATAAAATCTGAAGCATTATGTTTATTGCCGCTGATAATCATCCAGCCGGAACGAAAACCAGCTACGCGGTAAGATTTTGATAGCCCATTGAAGGTTAAAAACAGGACATCGTCTGCCAGACTGGCGATGGAGGTATGCTTCTCTTCGTCGTAAAGGATCTTGTCGTAGATCTCATCCGCCAGGATCACCAGATTGTGTTCCCGGGCGACTTCGATGATCTGTTGCAATAGGGCTTCCGGATACAGGGCTCCGGTAGGGTTGTTCGGGTTGATGATCACAATGCCCTTAGTGCGTTCCGTGATTTTACTGCGTATATCATCTATGTCAGGGTACCAGTCTGCCTGTTCATCACAGATATAGTGCACCGCCTTACCACCGGCCAGACGGGTTGCTGCAGTCCACAGCGGGTAATCCGGAGCCGGAATCAGCAGTTCATCATCATCATTCAGCAGGCCCTGGGTTGCCATCACGATCAGCTCGCTGACACCATTACCCAGATAGATATCTTCAATGGAAACATTATCGATTTTTTTGCGCTGACACTCCTGCATTACCGCTTTACGGGCCGAGTACAAACCTTTGGATTCGCAGTAGCCCTGGGCATTGGGCAGGTTATAGAGTACATCCTGCAGAATCTCTTCCGGTGCCTCAAAGCCGAATGGGGCCGGGTTGCCAATATTCAGTTTAAGAATACGGTGACCTTCCTCTTCCATTCGTTTGGCTTCTTCAAGGACAGGTCCACGGATGTCATAACATACGTTGTTCAGTTTTGTGGACTTTTTGATGGTTTGCATACGGGTTCCGTTGTGCGGGCTGGGTATAGGATCAGGCAATACTGCCTGAGAATATTAGAAAGTGATCTATAGTAAATAATATATCGGGCTTTGGTAAGCGGTTAAATAGATGAATAGTCTGACTGATGGGTTTTTTTTACCAAGGTGATATGCTGTTTTGCTGATAAACTGAATTCAAACAATAAAAAGGACCGTTTTTATGTCAGGAAAACAATCTCATCAAGCTCAGTCGACCCATTTAAATCAGAGCGATGAGGCTCTGGTCTTGCGTCAGGATAAAGACGGGGTTAGCTATCTGATACTTAACCGGCCTAAGGCCTACAATGCGCTTTCATTGGCTTGTATGCAGGAGTTGATTCATCAGCTGGGTCTTTTGGCTGATGATAAGTCGATTAAAGTGATTGTTATCTCCGGTAGCGGTAAAGGGTTTTGTGCCGGCCACGATCTCCGGGAGATGAAAGAGGGGGGAACTGAGGGGTTTTATCAGGAAACCTTTTCTACCTGTGCGGACCTGATGGCCAGAATTCAATCTATTCCACAGCCTGTGATCGCCAAAGTGCATGGTATTGCAACGGCAGCAGGTTGTCAGTTAGTGGCAACCTGTGATCTGGCCTATGCCGCAGCGGACTCCCGGTTTGCAACACCGGGAGTAAATATTGGCCTTTTCTGCTCAACCCCTATGGTGGCTCTGACCCGTGCTGTACACCCAAAACAGGCGATGGCAATGCTATTGACCGGTGAAATGGTTTCGGCGGATAAAGCGGAACAGGTAGGTCTGATTAATGAGTCGGTTGCACCGGAAGAACTGGATGCACGGGTGGATCAGGTGGCCCAGCTGATTGCGGCCAAATCCTCCTACACACTTAAGGTCGGTAAGGGAGCGTTTTATCAGCAGCGTGATATGACACAGAGCGAAGCTTATGACTATTGCAGTCGGGTGATGACAGAAAATATGCTGGCTCATGATGCTCAGGAGGGGGTTGATGCTTTTCTGGGTAAGCGCCCCGCTTGTTGGCAGGGCCGATAGAAAAGCGCTGATATTCCGATCTGAAGAGGTTCCGTAACACCTATTTGGGCTTGGGTTATATCAAAGTGGTTCAGTCAGCCTGAACCACTTTATTTCGTCCGGTTTTTTTGGCTTCATAGAGAGAGTTGTCTACCCTGTTCAGTGTGTCATTAAACGCTTCGCCCGGCTTTAATTCACCAACACCTATACTGACAGTAAAGCGTACAGGTTCATTATCGGTTGAAGCTACCCAGGATTGCTCGCAATGCACACGGATACGTTCTGCGGCGTGGATTGCGCTCTCCATATCTGATCCGGGTAGAATCGCCGTAAACTCTTCTCCACCATAACGGGTCAGTATATCCGTGCTGCGTAATTCATCCTTCATGATCTGACTGAAAGCCTGCAGTACCTGGTCACCGGTCAGGTGTCCGTATGTGTCATTTATCCGCTTAAAGCGATCCAGGTCCAGCATCAGAATGCTGACCACCGGTTGTTCCGACTTGTTCCAGGTTTTGCTCATCTCTTTTATGCGCTCCATCATAACCCGGCGGTTCAGAAGACCGGTCAGAGGGTCTCGGGTGGCCTGGCGATAAAGGCGAAGCAGCATGTGTAGCTGGGCCTGATTGGCCCACAGGGCGATGACCAGAAGAATGCTGATTAACCAGAGGTCTTTAAACCCTTCGAGCGTAAAAAGAGCATTGTAAAAGAAGTCATTACAGAGCAGGGCCGCGATCAGCCCCATTCCCAGAATACTGGCTTCAATCAGTGTAAGAGGGAAAACGCTGAGTATGGCAACCAGAAGAAATGGAATAAAGCTGTAACCTATCAGAGTGTCATTGCCTGATAATTGAAACAGGCTGGCGGTGTAGAAGAGTGCCGGAAAAATAATCAGTAATGTTAAACAAAACAGTGAATGCTGAAGGTTTCTCTTACGGGTATTGTTAATCAGAAGTAGCCCTAGCATTGCAATGGACAGTAGCAGCCGATAAACAGCGATAATTCCTACGTCATCCAGTGGTAGTAGCAGGTAGTCTATAGGAATCCACAGAGGTGCAAAAATAGCAAAAATGATGCTCAGGATATTAACGCGAGTGCGTATATATTCACTGCGGGTAGCATTGAAATCATCCGAATGAAAACGGTTGCTTAGTGTATCAAATAGATTGAGTTCGGATAACTTTCGATAGAGTCCTCCGGTTGCTTCATCCAGTGTTGACGCAGCGGAAGATGCCTGGCGCCTCTCCTCTGATGGCGTTTTCTGCTCTGGGTTTGGTGTAGAGGGGTTAGACATAAATGAGCGCTTACCTTGGTCTGTTCTTTCTACGGCTGAGCTGGCTTACGGCTGATTGGCTCTCAGGTCTGGTGCCGCTCAGGTTATTGGTTGTGATCAGTGTAATATAAATTCTTCACTGACCACTATGACAGGAGGTATTACGCCCGGAGAGTTACAGGTTCAATTGGTAACGGGCAGAGTGGTTTCATCGTCATTCTCACTTTCATCCACAGGCTCAGGGATATCTTCTGGTACTTCCAGGGACAATCGGCCCATGTGACCACCCCGAAGGTCATTCAGCAGTACTTCTGAGGCTTTATGCCAGTCGATTTGGCCGCCAGCTTTTAATCCGCCTCGCTTACTGGCGATCAGTTCGAGTATCGCTTCAGGGGTTGCTGGTAATTCACTCATCTTGTAGCGGGATGATAAAGGTTGAGGATAACGCACCATAAGCTCTCCGGCGGCAAACATGGCGATATCCAGGTAGTCGATAGCGGTATTGCGGATAGCACCAGAAGTTGCCAGCCGGTATGCGCTGTTCTGGTCTTCAATGCGAGGCCAAAGGACTCCGGGGGTGTCAATAATGGCAATACCGGACGGCAGTGCAATTTTTTGCTGGCGCTTGGTAACTGCTGGCTCATCCCCAACCTTAGCGACTTTTTTGCCTGCCAGGCTGTTAATCAGGGTCGATTTACCAACATTAGGTATTCCCATAACCATAACCCGTACAGGTCGGTCTTTGCGTACCTGGCCAGCCATCTCTTTGACGATCTTTGGGATTTGTTTCAGCGTGCGGGACTCTGTCGTAGTGACAGTAATTGCCCTGGTTTCGTTCTGCTCTTCAAAGTGCCTGATCCAGCGCTTGGTGATAGCCGGGTCAGCCAGATCATCACGGCTCAGGATCTTCAGGCAGGGCTTGTTGCCGCGTAGTTCATTCAACATCGGATTGGCGCTGGAGTAGGGTAGCCGAGCATCCAGTACTTCAATAATAACATCGATTTCAGGCAGAGCGTCTTTAATTTGCCGACGTGCCTTATTCATGTGTCCCGGATACCAACCTAACATCGCCATAGGGCTCTCCTGTCGCTCTGAACGCAACAAGCCGCTTCGACATGAAGCGGCTTGATAAAGAAAAAGTATAACAAGCAGGTTGGATTTTATCAGTAGTTTAATGCAAGAAAACGTCAGGCACCGGGTTCTTTAGCGGTAAAGTCCAGGGACGCAGAATTGACGCAGTAGCGTAAGCCCGTAGGCTGAGGGCCGTCAGGGAATATATGGCCTAAATGAGCATCGCAGACGCTGCAAAGAATCTCTGTACGTGACATACCGTGACTTTGGTCAGTACGCTCTTTGATCGCTTTATCATTGAGGCATTGCCAGAAGCTGGGCCAACCACTACCGGATTCGTATTTCGTGTCAGAGTCGAAAAGCGGTGCTTTGCAGCAGGCGCAAAGATAAGAACCTACCTCA
>JBLWVL010000016.1:28487-77238 GCA_048268485.1 Oceanospirillum sp. | reverse complement strand
CAGCGGGCGATACAGTGGTAATACGGGGTATCAGCAGTGCTAATCTGCTCATTGCGGGCACGGGTCATGGTGCGATCCTCCATAATTTCACCAATGACTTAAGTGTAGATCAGGCGGCTGATTTTGGTAGGGTCAAATTATGGGTGTCCCGGTTTTTCTTTATTAAGTGACCACCGAAAAAACTAGGGTTAGTACCAGTCCATATTCCGTAACACACGGATTAATATAGCAATTTAGATCCACCATTATTCTCAGAAACCAACAGCAATATAGGGACATACCATGAGCGAATTAGATAAGTTAGCTGAAGAATCCTTGAAGAATCAGTCCAGTAGTACCGAATATGATCTGGACGGGGATGGCACCGCCGATGCTGTAGCAATCGATCAGGACGGTGATGGCATTGAAGATATCGGCTACGCCGACACTGATGGGGATGGAGAATATGATTTAGCAGTTGCCGATACTGATGGTGATGGATTTGTTGATACGGTTGCTGCAGATACGGACGGCGATGGATTTGTTGATACGGTTGCTGCAGATACGGACGGCGATGGATTTGTAGATACTGTAGCAGTCGACACTGACGGTGATGGGTATATAGATACAGTTGCTATGGATACTGATGGCGACGGTTTTGTTGATGCAGTGGCAGCTGATACTGACGGTGACGGTTTTATCGATACTGTTGCAGTGGACACAGATGGTGATGGATATGTTGATGCTGTTGCAGCAGACACTGACGGTGATGGTGTTATTGATACCGTTGCAATGGACACAGATGGAGATGGCTTCGTAGATACTGTTGCTGTAGACGCAGACGGCGATGGGGAAATTGATGCTGTAGCGATGGACACTGACGGTGATGGTGTTATGGATACCGCTTTCATTGATGCAGACTTCTAACAGACGGTTGAGAAATATATGTTTGATAAAATGAAAGAAGCCGCTCTGTCCGCTACATCTAAAGCCCGCTCCGCAAGTGCTGGTGCTGGACGCTCGCCTGAAAAACAGACCTCTGCAGCACAACCGCAACGTCAAACTCCAAGGCCTTCTGGAGAACGGGCGACCGAGCCTTCTACTCAAAGCAGAGCGACTCAGCCTGTCACCCCCAAAAGGCCTCCTGCCGCACACCCAACAGCTGTGCAGCGCTCCGCTGATCAGAAACCTGCGCCCCCAACACAAAACAGCGCATCTCAACGCACCCATTTACAAGAAAAGACAAAAAGAAGTCAGTCATCACCAGAACCACGTCGTGCTCCACCTCAACAAGGTTCAGCTCAACCACAACAAACGATCAAAACTCAAAGTAAGGCTTCGGTGCAGCAAGAAGCAATGCCTCAACCAAGTGTTGAGAAACCACTTACCGAAGCACAGAAACAACAGAGCCTTTTGAATAAAGTTCGTCAAAGCGCCGGAAAACAGTTTGAAACATTGGGTAATGATATCAACCTGAACCAGACTACCAGCCAGATCCGAGAAAAGGCTGATGGCTTGGGAGTTAATATCCAGAGCAAACTAAAACAATCTAAAGATGCTTTAGATGAATTTTCTTTAGCAGGTAAGGTAAAAGATTTCACACTTGCTTCAGTTAAAGTTGCTCAGGATATTGATGCCGAACTGCAAAAGGACAATTACCAGTATGAAGTGAACAACTTCAGGGTTTCTGCCAGCGCAGGCATGATGGCCGGTATGACTCTGGATATTCATTTCACAAAGACATCAGGTGCGAAGAAAATTAGTGAAGAGGCTTCTAAGTATCTTGCAGTTGTTAACCCCAATACAGGAAAAGCACTCAAGGTTTTAAGGTCGGCTGTAGCCGGAAAAGAAACCATTAAGATGAAGGATCCTGATACAGGCGAAATTATTGTCGCTGATTCAAATGGTAAGGTTATCGAAGTACAGAAATCCCCAGCTACTACTGAGAAAGCTTAACTCTACCCCTCAGACACAAAAAAAACCCGCCATATGGCGGGGTAAAAATGCAGAGTTCAGCAAGAGAGCTGAATTGATACGGTGAGTGCTAAACCCCGTATCCGGCAGAACAGGAGAACTGCCGTTCCTAACAACGAACGATTCCTTCCCTTCGACTAGCTCAGGGAAGACAGACTCCACCGGTGACACGCCCCAAAGGCAGAGCCACCGGTTAGATCCACCTGTTTATGGCTGATGGATCTGCACGGCTGGAATCTGTTGCCCATCATTGGCCGGGGCTTTTTTACCACCCTGACCTTTGCTGGACGAGGACAGATCAGAGAACACCTTCTCTGCCTTCTCATACCGCACCTGGCGATATCCTTTGATGTTATCCAGTCGAACCAGTGCTTTGCGCTGGTTGTCAGTGATCCTTGGTACGATCTCTAACAGTTCATGACGGATACGGTGTGCAATCTCATGCTCGCGGGCATGAACTTTAGCCTGGGCTTTACGCAACCAACGCTGATGACGGAAGGCTTTCAGCATCCAGTTCTTCGGTGAGAACTCGAAGGCAAAGCGGCGATCGAACAGGTCAAACTCAGGGCGGTTCAGGTGCTTAATCTCAAAACCGGTGCCCAGGTGCCTGTAGGCGGCTTCGTCACGGGCTTTCTTAACCGGTGACACCATCAGGTGTGCGGTAAATACCTCGTCTTTAATCCAATACGTCTTGGTCAGTGCACGCAGGGCGATACGCTGCAGAGCGATATCGGAGTAAAGCGTTGCCACTTTTTCGGCATCGGCGATAAAGGCATCCATTGATGCATCGCGGTCATACACCACGATGTCGTGGATGTAGTTCGCCAGATGATCTCGCTCGATCTCAGGGAAGATACCCTGCAGACGGCTAAGGCCATCATCGTACAGTTTGATCAGCTGATCTTTGTTCTCAAACAGACCGGCGCTGTCGGCCACGCTGTCACGGAAGGCAGCGATCATCTGACCGTCCGCCCCTTCTGCGTTAAACGGCAGAAACTCGTTACGGAAGGCTTCAACGCCCATCTCAACAACCCGGCGGCCCAGTTCAAAGGCTTTCCAGTTGTTGTCAAATTCCGCTTTAGGTACACCACGACGGAAGGCACCGCGCATGTTCTCTTCAGTGAACGGTAGCATCCCTTTCTGATACGCCACACCCAGCAACACTGCAGAAGCGTAAACGCTTTTACCCAGCTGACGGTGAGCAACCGCTTTCATCGGGCTGAACAGGGCTCGATCTTTCAGTTTTTCGTCGATTACTTCCCGCAGTTTTTCTGCTTTCAGTACATCGTGCTCTTCACCGTAATCCAGCAGGATCGATAACGGAATCTGAAACTCTTCATCCAGCAATGCCAGACCGTAAGGTGCCAGGAAGTTAAGTGCCGCACTACCGTCCAACAGATCCGGTGACAATACCAGATCCGCTGTGCCCAGCGGGGTAATGGCGCTGGCGGATTTCTCGCGGTTAAAGATGCTCAGGTGACCGGTTACTCGACCGTTACGCTGAGCCAGACCCTTCTGGTCCATAAATTTAAAATCGAGACCATCAAGGCCGTTCATCTCTTCGGCGGCTTCTGCCAGCACACGGGAGATGGTGGTTACACCGGAGCCACCAACACCAGTAATCACCACACGCCAGTCCTGACCTTCCAGAATATCTTCGAAGGCTTTACTGCGATCCGGTTCCCGCAGCGCGCCTTTAGCGGCATGTTGCTGCGCGGCGTCTGCGGCAGACCCGCCATCCTGAGAGTACCGGGTCGGGTGGTAGTTGAGCACATTCACCTGCTCAAAGCTCGGGCAGGCCAGAATTTTGGAGCAGTAACCGTCCGAGACACAGATCTGAGGGTCAATAAACATTTTCGGCCCGTAGGCATCTTCGGTCTGAGACAGACCCGGACAACCGGTCATCTCAACACAGGCACGACAATCTTCACAGGCAGAGGTGTTGATCTGGAAAAAGGTCTGTACTGGCTTGTTTTCACCCGCACCAAAAATTTTACGGTCTTCACGCTTCTTACGGGCGGCGAAGGTCAGGCCACATTCTTTGTCTGATACGATCACTTTAGTGCCGGACTTTTTCACCAGCTGCTTCAGCATATTGCGGTAGAAGTAACGGTCGGACGGGTTCACCTCAATCGCTTCATCAACGCCCATGCCCCGCACCAGATTCAGCATATCCTGCTCGGGACGCTTACGGCCTTCCACAGACTCGCCGGTACTGGGTGACATCTGGTGGCCGGTCATGGCGGTAAAGTCATTATCCAGCACGATATAGGTAATGTTATGACCCAGCTGTACCGAGTTAGAGATGGCACTCAGACCGGAATGGAAGAAGGTGGAATCCCCCATCAGAACCACGGACGGGTTAGTGGAGAACAGATCCATACCGGCACCGAAAGCACCACCCTGCCCCATGGCGGAGATATCATGCATCTCCTTGAAGGGTTCCAGAAACGACAGGGAGTAACAACCTACGTCACCGTGGGAGATCAGATTGATACCGTCTTCCTCTTTGAATACCTTACGCAGCTCTTTCAGCAGGCTCAGGGTTTCACGGTGCGGACAGCCCGGACAGAAGGTTGGCAAGCGCATCGGCAGCGCCTGATCCAGCTTGATCAGTTCCGGTTGTTTCTGCTGACATGGACGCAAACCCAGAATGCCCATCAGCTCGTCCAGCTTGCTGCGCAAAATCTCGTAGGAGATACCCCCGTCTGCCGGGAAGCCTTCAATCACTTTTTCACTGCCAAGCTCACCACCGACAACACGATCAGCAAACTCTTTACCGTAGATATGAACCTTAACACCGTGTTCCTGACACAGATGGATCAGTTCGTTCTCCAGGAAGCCGCGCTTCTCTTCAACCACCACCAGAGTGTCCAGCTTCTGCAACCAGGGCACCAGCAGGTCATCCACCAGCGGATAAGAGCAGGCCACTTTGTACAGTGAAAAATCATCCAGATAGTGTTCTTCCTGCATGATCTGGCGTAGGGTTTCAAAGACAACACCGGAGGAGATAAAGCCGATTTTGCTGTCGCTGTTACCGTACTGACGATCCAGCGCCAGATCTTTCAGCACTTTTTTCGCCCTCGGGAAACGCTCCCGAATCAGCCTCTGGTCAGCACCCAGGGAGTTAGGCGGCACCATAACACTGGCAGCCAGATCGAAGGTGCTCGGATCAAAGTCGGTTAGCGCGTTAGGGACTTCAGACTCTTCTCCCATCTCCACACGACCGCCACCTTCTGCAATAAAGGTAGTGACCAGTACACCGGCGTACAGAGAAGAGCGCTGAGATAGTGTCAGGGCGTGGGCAATCCAGTCTTTCAGCTCCTGAGGACTGGACGGCTCAAGGAAGGGCATATGCAGATGCTTAAACAGATAACGGGAATCGGCAGCGGTTGCGGTGGACATCGACCAGGGGTCATCACCTACAACCACGACAACACCAGAGTGAATCGATTCGCCGGTTTCAGGGTCAATATAAGGCTGACCGGGGTTGGCAAAGTTACCGACAGAAAGGGCATCAGAGGCCACATGTAACCCCATGGACTTCATGCCCACCATTACATTACGACCCGCTTGTTTGGCACCACCGGCCATGGCCGCGGCATTAGCTTCGGTATTACCGAGGGCAACACGAATGCCTTTCTCTTTCAGCTCGTTTTTACGAGCGTGCAGGATATTAAAGTAGTCCGCCAGTGGAGAGCCCGGATAACCGGTATAAAGCGAGAAACCCGCCTCAATACCGCCCTGAATAATCAGTTCGTTACCGTTCAGAATTTTATACGTCATGACCTTGCCTTATCATTGTTCTGGACTGGGCTACCCTTCTATGACCTGAGCCATTGAAAGACCTGAGCCGGATAACACAGTCGAAAGGGTCAAAATGCAGATCTCAGCCTGGGGTGTTTTCAAACCCACAATCACGGTGACTGATGCAGTGTGTCTGCCTTTATAATTTTGATAGGACTATTCTGGTCAATTACAGCGAGGGCTTGCAGAGCTAGTTTCTGCTCATTTGAGCAGTACAGTTGCAAAAAAAACCAACTGTACTGCTTATTCTGACGTAAACTGTAATGATCAAAAGTGTTACAAATGCGTTAGGATGCTATTAAATATCAGTAACACTTTAGATCTGTACATGACCAGAAATAACTCTGTATGCAAACAGCAATGCCTGCACAGAGACATCGAAAAATATCTGGCCGATGTAACACTGCCCCTGACTGGGAAAACAATAAAAAAGAAGACTGCGCTCTGTTTATGACACAACCCGCTTCGCACAATCAGACTCTGTATCAAAAAATCGCCGATGAGCTGGCTCGCCAGATCACCGAAGGTATTTTCCAACCGGGCGATAAACTGCCCTCAATCCGCAAGCTCAGTCAGCAGCGTTCGGTGAGTATCGCCACCATACAAAGCGCCTACGAACAGCTGGAACTACAAAACCTGATTGAGTCCCGTCCTCAATCCGGTTTTTATGTGCGCCAGCCGGTAACACCCTCCTATGGCGGTACACTTTCTGAAAAATCCGGCATCAGCCGTATGCTGTCACCTTTTGGCACGGAATCTGATCCGACCTGTGAGCTGCCAACGCCGGATCAGCAGACCGATCTGAGCCTGCCCACTGCCGTCAGCATCAAACAATCCGCCAGTGAAGTGCTGCGCCGCTGCCAACAGCCGGAGCTGATCAACCTGGGCACGGCGATTCCCAGCCCCGACTTTCTGCCGGTTAAACAGTTGCAACGCATTATGGGCAGCCTGGTACGCAAGCGTATGGACGAGGTGGTGGTGTCGGTTTTCCCGCCAGGGCTGGAGGAACTGCGCAATCAGGTCGCCAAACGTATGGCGGAATCCGGCTGCCATGTGGCAGCGAATGAGATCGTAATCACCAACGGTTGTCAGGAGGCACTGACCCTCTGTCTGCGCGCCGTAGCTCAGCCCGGAGATGTTATTGCCATCGAAAGCCCGGCCTTTGTTGGCCTGCTGCAAACCATTGAATCCCTGGGTATGAAGGCGCTGGAGATTCCAACCCACCCACAAAAAGGGATCAGCCTGGAGGCCCTGCAACTGGCACTGCAGCAGTGGCCGGTCAAAGCGGTAGCGCTGGTGCCAACCCATAACAATCCTCTGGGCTTTACCATGCCCGTTGAACACCGCCGTAAGTTACTGACATTGCTGAAGCCTTTGAGCATTCCGGTGATAGAAGACGACCTGTTTGGTGACCTGGATTACTCCGGCAACCGGACACCGGCCATTAAGGCCTACGATGAAGACGGGCTGGTGCTGTACTGCTCCTCGGTTTCAAAATCCATCGCTTCCGGCTTGCGGGTGGGATGGGTTTCCGGTGGACGTTACCAGCAGCATATTGAGTTTCTGAAGTCTTTCAGCAGTGTCGGTACCTCAACACTGAGCCAGATGGCAGTGGCGGAGTTTATGGCTAACGGTGGTTATGATCGACATCTGCGCCGTATTCAGGCCGCCTATGCCCGGCAGGTACAATTAATGGGTGAGGCGGTGAGCCGCTGGTTCCCGGAAGGCACAACACTGACCCGTCCTATGGGAGGTTATATTCTCTGGGTGGGGCTACCCGGCAAGGTCGACACCTTTCAGCTGCATCATAAAGCCCTGGAACAGGGGATCGGCATTATGCCCGGCAAGCTGTTTTCCGCCCGGGATCATTATCAGAACTTTCTGCGGGTTAACTGCGCCATTATCTGGGATGAACAAGTGGATAATGCTGTGCGTTGTCTCGGGGAATTGGCTCAGGAGCTGCTGGCCGCAGGAGGTGAATCCGGAGAGGAAGCGTGATAAAACCACGCGTCCCTCCGGACTGCCGTTGGTTCCGGCCTCAAGGGCTGGCACCATCAATGGTCTGCGAGCACCCTTAATGGGCTTTGACGTTATCGGTTACTTTAAAGCTACCCATCGCCTCCTGCAGCTGATCACTCATCGTGTTCAAATCATCAGCCAGGTTGAAGGTTTTCTGCCCACTCGCTAGGGCCTCATTGAAGCGTTCATTCATCACACCGATATTATCGCTGACCTCAGTAAAGTTGGTATTCTGGCTCTGTACTGCAGAGAGAATCTCTTCCGAGCAGTGACGGATATGCACAATCGACTCGTTGATCTCCTCCAGCCGGGTACTACTTGCCTCCACCAATGCTTTACTGTCTTTGGCGGCCTCTACACTCTGACGCATCACACTGACCACACTGGCGGTTCCGTTACGGATCGCTTCCACCATTGTTTGGACCTCCAGCGTGGAGTCATGAGTTTTACCCGCCAGGGAACGCACTTCATCAGCCACCACCGCAAAACCGCGTCCCGCCTCACCGGCACGTGCCGCTTCAATCGCCGCATTCAGAGCCAACAAGTTGGTCTGTTCTGCAATGGTGCCGATCACATCGATCACCCCTTCAATGCGATCACTGCTCTCCTGCAACCGTTTGATGGTTTCCTCTGCACCTGAGACCTGCTTCACCAGCTGCTCCATATGGGCCGTGGACTCCTGTACTACCGTCAGTCCGTTAGTAACCCGGTCATAGCCCTGATCACTGGCAGCAGCGATACGCTCTACCGCGGAGGACACCGATTGCGAGGCCTCCTGGGTCGCCAACATACCACTGTGAACCCTCTGACTCTGTTCACTCTGTTTCAGAGTACGCCCTTTCGCCTCTTCACTGGTCTGGGAGAGTTCATTCGCCATAGGGATCAGACGAACCACGGTTCTCATCACATTAGCCACCGCCTGATCGGTTTTAGCCAGAAAATGGTTAAAGGAGCGAGCCAGATCACCAATCTCATCTTTGCGACTTTCCGGTAGCCGCTGCGAGAGGTCACCCTCTCCGTTGCCCAGGTCCTCCACCAGCCGGTACATGGCGTTAATCGGCTTGAGCACAAAGGCACGCAGGCCGCCAAGAAGGACAAGAATCAGCAGCGCCAGCAGCAGTGAAAACAGCATACTGGTGTATTGGGATTGTTTTGCTTTCTGCACCGCCGCCGTCAGCGCGGTCTGGGTAGCCTCATCCTGACGGGTCATCAGTTCGCCGATACGTTCATAGATAGCACTGGCGGCCTCATCAAACTCAGCCATTAACAGGTTGCCCTGGGAGGGGCCACCATCGATATACCCCTGGGCCATCCTCTTACCCGTAGCATAATAAGCTTCAAAAACCGGCAGCAACTCCCGGTAGGATGTCTCGTGTTCATTATCCAGGCTCAGCATCTCATTCAGACGCTGACGGAAGATCTGTGCATTCTCCTCCGCAACTTCAAAGCCATCATTCAGGCCATCCTGAGCCCGAGTTGCACTGATATCCGTTAGCCACTGCTGCACCTGAATAACCGCCACCTGCATATCATGTGCCTTATTCAGCTGAGGAATACGTTTCTGCTCCAGATGTTCAACCTGAGCAATAACGTGACTGGCTTCACTACGTAGCATAACCACCTGAACCAGCAGGAAAGTAATAGAGATAACGGTAAAAAAGAGCGCTTTATTGCGCAGTGTATTTAGAAACATAAGAAACTCTCAAACCGGGAAGGACTCTGTACAGAAAAACCAGCACAAACAGGAATTACCCAACATTACCATATAGATACATTAAAACACATTAAAGTGATAAACCATCTGACCATCCTTGATAAATATTAATGACCGGTATGTCACGACATCCAGCAAACGCTTTCTCTGGTGCCATCACTGACCATAAACACGCTCTTTCTCCTCCAGGTAATCCAGATACTTCAACGCCTGATCAAGCCCAGGCTCATTATCTTTCCAGCTGATCTCACCATCATCATTCAGATCTTCACCTGACAGGATCTGCTCTGCAAGTTCAGCCAGCTTCGGGGCTTCTGTGGAAAGGTCGCTGTAACGTGGCGTATGAATGACCTGCTGGCTGCGCACCAATACTGAATCGGCGCTCATGGCAATCTGCTCTCCATGGAACTCAATCGCATCGGAAGCGTCATCCTGCTCCATCGCAAGCTGAACACGCGCCTTAATATGGTTGACCGCTTTAAGCAGGCCGTAACTGCTGACAGCTTCTGTCTCCGTATCTGCAGGTGCCAGAATATGATGGATATGAATTGCGTGCATCTTCACCCAGTCGGAATCCTGCGCACGCTGCACAGCAAGGTCAGCGTGAGTACGAACCAATGCTGCATCGGAGCGTGCAACCGCCAACAACCCCTGTCCTCCGTCATCGGTTGCCACATCATCTATATAGGACATGGCGACAGGGCCTGCACCGCCATCTTCATCATATCCCGCTTCGATCTCCTGAATATTATCACTGGCACAACCGGCAAAAATTGCAAACGTTAAAGCCAGAGGTAATCGTTTTCCTACCCGCAGTTTCATAGGTATCTCCTTCAAATTCTCGTCATCTTTTATATCAGGTAGCAAAAATCAACAACGTGTTTTTTTGACCTCTTTTTCTTCCGGTCAGAATTTTATCGGATCAGGGCGTTAACAAAATCGTAAATTGGCTCTGACTGAGTGACTCTTCAAGTTGCCGGGTTTTCTGCTGCTCCGGTGAACATTGGCTCATACGACCTGACAGCCCCTGAGCCGCAAACAGCTTACGCCATTCCGTTAACCGGTTTTGATTCAGGCTCTTAAATGCGGACGCTGCCAGAACGGCATCCCCCTGCTGCTCAAGCAAAGCCAAGCGCTCTTTCTCTGAAGCAAAGTAGCAATAGTTCAGCCGCAGATCCGTTTTATCCTGCAGAATCTGGCTGATTTTCAGTGCATAGCCCTTCTGATCCGCCGTCAGTTCGGACTGCAGTGGCTCCAGTAAGACTGGCTCCAGAGGAATATCACCGCTTTTCAGCAGACTGGCGCCAACGTCTTTCAGTGTCAGCAGTGCGCCGTAGGGCTGCAGCGTATACTTAAGATAGGCAAAGGTCCCTTTCTGACTGGCGGCCAGCAGCAGCTCTTTAACGATCGCAGAAGCCCCCACGTTAAGCTCTTCACCTTCTTTATCCAGCTTCAGTTCCAGCTCAATCCGGTCATTGGTATCCTCCAGCATTGAGAAAGCTGTTTTTACCGGTAAGTTGAGATTCGCCAGGCTACCTTTCATCGCCATATCCAGCTTATTAAAACCAAAACCCAGCTCGCCTTTCAGGCTATCCGGGGTGATCTCAAACTGAATTTTATTATCCATAACGCCCTCATCAAACACGATCTCAGCGTAGTGTTCACTGTAAGGACTGATATCCGGGAGATTCAGGCCGGATTGGTCAATATTCAGATTCACCTTAAGCGGTGTCGTTTGCAGGTCACCATTCATCAGCCAGTGGCTCTGGCCGTTCAGCCATAGCTCCGCAGCCCAGGGAAAAGGTTCTTTTGCCGGGTACTGGGGCTGGTCAAGCTGTAACGAGGTGAGTTCAAGCTGGGTCAAAGGGGCATCCGTAAGATTCAGGTCACGAAAGTCAACTTTCTGGTTTAAAAGCTGAATCCCTTTACCGGTGTAGTGTACCTCATAGGCTGCTGGAGCCTGACCAGGCTGAGCCTCAGCGGTGACAGCTGAGTCATCAGAATTAGAGGGCTTGCCAACATCAGGCTGTTTCTTTGGAGCAGACGCTGGCGTTGTGGGCTCTTTTGCATCCGCCAGTTCAAATTTAAGGTCGCCATTGGCCAGCTCAAGAACACCGGTCTGAATCTCTGCTGATTCAGTATCCGCATGAATACTGAGCATTTTCAGGTCGATGCTTTTCAGCTGATAGTCCAGCCCCGGCTGATTCACCGAAAGCGCTTCAAGTATCACCTGCTCGACTCCCACAACAGCTTGAGGGTCAATCTGCTGCAGGTCGGCAATGTCCACCTGAATATCAAGTCCATTTAGGGAAAAGTGTTTCAGCGCGTATTTGTCAGAGGGAGCATCTTCAGATTCCGGCCCGGCCTGCCCTTCTGCGGCCTGAAGCGAAGCCTTATCGGTTGTCTGCCAAATCAGATTATTCAGCTGAAGCTCACCTGTTACCTGTGCGTTGAGAGATGATAAGGAGGTCTTATCTGTTGCACCGGCCTCACTTGGCACTTCCGATACAAGTTGACGAACAGAAATATCAAGATCTGTATCAAGTGATACCTGTAACGCTTCAGGTATCTGCGCCAGCCACTGCTGATCCGGTGCAAAATCCGTTATCTTCAGCAGCAGGTCTGCGGAAGGCTCTGCAGATAACGGCGACAAGGTGCCGGTTAAGTTGATATCGCCCCCGGCAGTCGCCAGCTCCATCTGCAGAGACGATGGTGTTTCCGGTTGATCGGTATAGAAGGGACTGAATAGAAGGCGGTTCAGCTGCAGATCAGGGAGACCCTTTTCTTCGCTGTTAACTCTCAGGTCACTGATTTCAAAACTATTAAGATGCAAGATAGGCTCAGAACCGGAAGTCTTCGCAGATTGTTCGGCGGCTATATTCTGGCTTTCTTTATCTGAACCTTCTCCATCAGAAGAAAACACCTGCTGCCATTGCCCGATGCTCAGACCTGCTATCTGCCAATCCGACTCAGTCGCCGTCAGTAAGCGACGATAACCTACCTGCCCACCACTCAGTGACACAAACAGCTCTATGGGCTCTCCCGCCAGGAAGCTATAACGGGTCTGGATATCCAATGAGTCCAGGGTAAAAGCCGACGCACCTTCACCCACAGACAACTTCTCAACAACCAGAGAAAGTGGCAACCAGTCTATCTGGGTATGGCCAATCTGAATGTTATAGGGTTCAGCAAAATGATTGACCAGCCGGGTGTGCCACCCCTGACCCAGAGCGATCAGGATAAAGAGAATAAAAACAGTTAAAGCGATAATCAGGGTGCGTAACCCAGAGAGCAGAAATTTCATTTACTCACAAAACTCGTTGGAAATAGCAGTTGAAAAAAACAGGCAAACACTTTGAAATGTTAGACCATTGCGCCAGCTTGTCTTGACCGATCAGCGCCGTAATATAGCACTGACCGTAAAGTGTGGTATGACAACAGAGATTGCTGTCAATTTAAAGCCGCCTTTGACTACTTTATCAGTAAAAATTAGCCCCACCTAAAAAGAAACAGGATTATCTGGAATGAACAAAATTACAGCAGGGATTTTGATTGGTGCTGGAGCCGTTGGCGCAGCCGCTGCGGCCTATGTTCCGATAAAAGTCGGAGACACGGTACAGCAACAGATTACACTCGCTGTAGCCGCTGCCAATGCACAACAGGGCTCCTCCGGCCTTGAGGTTCAGGTTATTGATTACCAGAAAAATGCCTACGACAGCTCACTGATAACCCGTATTCTGCTTAACGAGCCATCAGTTATTCAGGCCGACGGTAGTGCGCCCTACGTTGATATCAGTCATCATATCAGCCACGGATTCACAGGTGCGGAGTTTATTTCCAAGGTCGTGGTCACCGATGAGATGAAAGAAAGCCTGAAGGACTTTGACGACAAAGTACCGCTGCACTTTGATGGCGTTATCTCGGCGGACAAGTCCGTTCTGAACACCTACATTGAGGGCTTTACCCTGACGCCGGACAATGGCGTCATCAAAATGAAACCCGGAATTATCCGCCTGAACTATGATGCCAGTGAAGCAACCTATGACCTGAATGGCATCTGGAACGGAGTTGAACTCAACGCCGAAGGCAACCTTCTGACCGTTGGTGAAACCAGTATTAAAGGCTCCGGCCAGCAACAAACTGAATATATCTGGTCTTATAACAACGATATTAATGTCAGCCAACTGGACCTGAGTAATGACCGGATCGAGATTCAGTCCGCCTCTTTAAACCTGAATGATCAACTGAACATTCAGAAGCAGGAAGCCGAGGATGAGACCATCCATTACTCCGGTAACTGGTCTCTGGATAAGCTGCATATCGCCCAGTTCGGCCAAACACTGTACGACTTTGAACCCAGCGGTTTCTCCTACACGCTGAGCGGCCCAACGGTAAAGCAGACAGAAGCTTTGATGAAAGTTGCCCAGGAGATGGACAGCGAGCAGATGACACCACAGGATGCACAGGAGATTCTGCCGATTTTTGCTGATGTGGTAAACGCCGCAACGTTTAGCTTGCATGATGTTAACGTGGTAACCACGGAAGGACGCATCAACGGAGATATGAATCTCAGCCTGGACACCAGCCAGCAGGAGCTGATCAAGGCTCTGAGCTTTCCTCCGGTTCTGGCGCAATATGTAAAACTGGAAAGTAACGCATCAGTGAACAAATCACTGTTCGACTCTATGCCGGTCTTTTCTATGATGGCGATGCAATTGAATCAGATGGGAGCCTATCAGGAAGATGAAGAGGATATGCTGATTCACGCACAGATGGAAAATGGCCAACTGACGATCAATGATGTACTGATGCGCTGAGTCACTCTGACGGAAGATCATCGGTAACGCTCACCTTTTCCGCCGGACAGTTCAAACCACCTGGCTATACCTGAATGCCGCAGGCCCTTTTCCTGCGGCATCTTGATTTCTGTTCCGCCGGAAATTCCGTTCTGCTTCTGTCTGTATTAGAATACCCGCCTTATTTGGATACAACACCCTACACCGCAACCTTTCACCGGAACAAAGCGAGCAGCCTATGCGTACGCCTGATATCGACGACCCTAAAACCCCTGACCTGGAAACCAATCAGACTAAGAACGGTTTTCTATGTCTGGTTTCCCGCATGGTTATCGAAGAACGTATGCCCATTCGCTTTATGTACAAAACCGTCCCTGACCATCTCAACGACACCGGATGGCGTATGTACAGTGGGTATGAGTCTGAAGAATACCTGGCAGATGAACTAAACAATATGATGACAGCACCGGTAGAAGCCATGTGTAAAGCAGACCCGACAATCACCGATCTGGTTGACTATAACGCCGGTACAGTTTGGGAGCGTCCACCGGGAGCTGCCGAAGATGGCTGGGAGCGGGTTTACGACTATATTATTCCATCACCTAACGTGGATGTTGATATCACCAACGACCCGGATGAGTTTAAAAACCTTTAATCCTCTGCACTTTCTGTTTTTATTCGCTTCTGATTCAGACTGATTGTTACAGATCTGCATTAAAGCCTTTCAGCCGGGTCGGTATCCCAGGATATCCACTATGTTGAGAGGCTTCTTAATTTTTGACCGTTTCTTACAGGAACTGATGCCATGAGCCCTGCAAACCCCTCTATTGCCAATCAAGTATTAGCAGTCAACAATGATCTGCCAATCCGCACCCATCAGCCGGTTCATAGCGGTAAAGTCCGTTCTGTATACTGGCTGACGGAAGAGGACAGCCGTCGACTGATTCAGGAAAAAGGCTATAACGTCCAGCCTGACGCTCCCCTGGCGATTATGGTGATCAGTGATCGTATCTCCGCCTTCGACTGCATCTGGCACGGCGAAGGAGGCATGCAGGGGGTTCCGGGTAAAGGGGCCGCGCTGAATGCCATTTCAAATCACTGGTTTAAACTGTTCCGTGAAAACGGTCTGGCAGACAGTCATATTCTGGATATCCCACACCCTTTTGTCTGGATCGTACAAAAGGCCAGACCGGTTATGATCGAGGCGATCTGCCGTCAATACATCACCGGCTCCATGTGGCGAGCCTACAGCAAGGGCGAGCGTAACTTCTGTGGCATCGAGCTGCCAGAAGGCCTGAAGAAAGATCAGAAGCTGCCTGAGTTACTGATCACGCCATCTACCAAGGGTGTTCTTAAAGGCATTCCGGGTGTCCCGGAAGCGGATGACGTTAACATTACCCGTGACAACATCATCGATAACTTTGCTGCCTTTAACTTCCAAAGTCAGGAAGATATTGCTCAGTATGAAAAACTGCTGAAAGAAGGCTTCAGTGTCATCAGCGATGCTCTGGCAGCGCTGGATCAGGTATTTGTCGATACCAAATTTGAGTTCGGCTATGTAACCGATGTCCGGGGCAACGACAAGCTGATCTACATGGATGAAGTGGGTACACCGGACTCCTCCCGTATCTGGGATGGCCCGGCTTACCGTGAAGGCAAAGTCATTGAGAAATCCAAAGAGGGCTTCCGTCAGATGCTGCTGAGCCACTTCCCGGAACCGGATATTCTGCTGAACAAAGATCGCATGAATGAGCGCGAAGCATTGGCCCGTGACAATGCTCTGCCACTGGAAGCACTGATGGATGTATCCCGGACTTACATCGATATTGCAGAAAAAGTGACCGGAGAGAAGCTACGGCTTTCCGATAACCCCAAGGGCGAAATCATCAGCATTCTGCGGGATCAATACGGACTGATCGACTGATCTCAGACTGATAAAACCCAGCTGTTCCAACAAAAACACCGCTGAGGCTCTGCTGCCACCAGCGGTGTTTTCTCTGTCCCGAATCTGGCTAAACCTTCAGATCAATCTGCTGAACTGAGGCGATACCTCCGGACTCCTTCAGGAATACACCGGATTCCCTGACATAACCCTGGGTTCTGTTACCTGTCTCAGTTTTCAGAGCAAAAGGGGTTTGCTCCGGCTTCAGGTAGATGGCGCCAACATCCTTATCCAGCAATGCGTATAGCTCACTCTCACCCTCACCTTTTGGCACCCATATCTTCAGCTGACTAAAGACAGCATCATTCTCATCAATAAAGCCGTTACCGTCATCATCATACTGGGCAAGTTCTTCAAAGCCATCACCGCTTCTTGCACCAAATAATTCTCTACCGGAATTGATAACACCATCCTCATTGAGATCCAGCGCCAGATAGCCGGAACCGGCTAACAGCTCTGGCAGCGTTTCGTCTTCACCATCGGCATCCAAGTCAAACTGGAAATGCAACTTATCGCTCAGTCCGACACTGGGTCGGTCAAAATTAATCACCAGCGGGTCTTTCAGATTACCTTCTGAAAACTGAACAAAACTTTCAGACTGAAAGCTACGACTCATATTGAGATCAAGGGATAGTTCAAGTTCACGGCCATCTTCCGTAATCACCTTTCCCTTTGCCTCCATATGCGTATGCTCTTCCTCATGGTAGAAGGTTGTCGCGCTATAGGTTATCTGCTGACCATTACTTGGCGGAGGCTGGTCACCGGCTGCCGCACGTTGATTAGCAGGCTTCATAGCATCCATCTGCTCCCCAAGCCCACGCAGCTTCTGTATATCCTTCAGATCTTCTTCTGACAGATGAGAGTCATCCAGCGAGATTCTGAGGCCAAACATCTGCTCCATTAGCTGAACAAAGGCCAACATGCGCAGATCTGATATCGCGTCAGCATCCAGTGCCAACCCATTATCAAGAGGATCTGCTGACACACCAGACGCATCGGTTCCCAGACGGTCAGACGTCGCCTGTTCCTGAGTATCAGCCTGGCGGGCTGGCACCGGAAAACGGCCATAGGTATCATCTCCGTCAGCGCCCTGGGAAGCCGTGTTAGCCAATCCGTAGTAGCTCAGAGAGACCTGGGTAGCATCGGTTCTATTATGGTATGTCAGTGTCTGATCTTTACCGTCAGTACGCTTCACAATCTGCAGAGACTCTTCCTTTGTCAGTCGCTGAATAGCCTCATGACTGGATCGCAGATTAAACTGTCCTTGTTGAATCTTCATAAAACACCTCAAGTCCGGCTGATTACCGGAAGCTGGTTATTTACAAACAGGCTGATACACAAATGTGAGTACATTGAGTCCCTTATCGGCAGATATGAACTTTAGGTAAATGAAATATTCTCATCCAAAAATCATAAAATCTTCCTTGAATCGCTAAAGGCTTCCCGATACGCCTCTCTGGTGCTCTGCAATTTCTGACTTAAAATTTGGCATCAGGCTGGCATTGAAAAAACCTTCTCTGCATCCCATCTCTTAGAGTAATACCCATAAAAAACACATACGCCATTCTATTTTCAGAAAAAGGGTCTCCAATGTTTAAGAAAATTCTTGCCAGTATCGGTATCGGTGGCACCAAAGTTGACACTTTGCTGCATACAGAGCTGCTTTGCCCTGGTGAAAACTTCAAGGCAACCATCGTGGTTAAAGGTGGAGAAACAGAACAGGAGATATCCGGGCTGGATCTGGCTCTGGTCACCCGCGTCAAAGTTGAACGTGATGATACTGAGATGGTCGTCAATAAAACGCTGACCCACTGGCATGTTGCAGATCGCTTCTCCATCGGCCCTGGAGAAATCCGGGAGATCCCTTTCCAGGCTCAGCTACCCTATGAAACGCCCATCACAAACAATGGCGCCCGGCATAATCAGAGTAAAGTTTGGCTGGCAACAGGCCTGAATATTGATATGGCACTGGATGCCAGTGATAAGGATCCGATTGAAGTTATTGCAACCTCAACCCAAAATAAAGTCCTTCAGGCAATGGATAGCTGCGGCTACAGCCTGGTGAAAGCAGATGTAGAAAAGGGTGTTATTCGCGGCCAGAATTTCCAGTCTTCATTGGGCTGTTATCAGGAACTGGAATACCGGCCAAATAAGTTTGCTCTGTTTGGACTGAAGGAGGTCGAAATTTCTTTTGTCAGCACAGCCGATCAGACACATATTCTCTTTGAGCTGGACCGCAATTTTGGTGGTGATACTTACCGATCCTTCTCATTTGCCAACGATGTCTCTCAGGATGAGGTGACTCAACTGATTAAAAAGCTACTGGGCTAACGCAACAGCAAAACACCGTGAGCCGGGTATCATCTCGGCTCCCTATTTACAGCATCAACCAGCGGACAAAAACCTTACCAATTCAAACATCGTTTTTTATCACTTTTACCTGGCCGGGCAATCCTCTAAGATAGGATAAATATAATGAAAACAGTGCCTGAAACAAAGGGTGCTTTATTTTTTAGAGCAATGGCCCGACAAACGGGCCGGCCAGTGCTTTCAGGATTCTTAAATGCAACAAAATATCCCGGTTCAACAGCTCACTCCAGGCATGAGAATCACAGCATTGGATATTGGTTGGGATAAGAGCCCTAAGTGGACAGAGCCCTTTGTTTTAAACACCAGTGAAGACCTGGCACTGTTACTCCAATACTGCAAGATTGTAGCGATTGAAACGGGTAGATCTGAAGAAGAACCCTCTTCGCTCTCTTCTGAACCTATAAAGCCTGCCGGGTCGACGTTATCCGCGGGGAAGCCTGCTCCGGAAAGAGTGCCACAGGGCAAAGCAGCCGATCATAGATCGCCGCCGAAACCTGCAACGCCCAACATATCCGAATCTAAGGCCGAGGCTAAAGCAGATCTGAGCAACAGGGTTTCCAAGCAGTTTGTCATCAATAGCTTTCATAGCTGTCTGAATGTGCTGAGTGCTAATTTTGAACGGGCCCGAAGTGGACGACCTCTGGATGCCAGCGCGCTTGAAGCATCATCTAAAAAGCTCCTGGTTTCTACACTGGCCCACTCAGGCACATTAACACTGCTAAGCCAGCTGGAAGAAAAGGACAGCTCTCTGGAACGAAAATCTCTGGATGTTGCGATCCTGAGTCTTAGCTTTGGCCGTAGTCTTGGACTGTCAAAAGCCCATCTTCACCGACTCTGCATGAGTGCCCTATTGCATGATATCGGTATGATCAGAATTCCCGAAGAACTACTCAACCAATCAGAAATTTTAAGCATAGGGCAGCGGATCAGTATTCAAAAGCATGTTGACCATAGCTGCGATATCCTGCATCAGTCACCAGCCTTACGTCATTTAAACAGTATTGTGGCCTACCACCACGAACGTTTTGACGGAACAGGTTACCCTGCTGGTATATCCGGTCGTAAAATCCCGCTTGAAGCACGGATTCTGGCGATTATCACAACATTTGAAGCAATGACCCGCAACCGGCACTTCAGCAATAAGGGCACACCAACACAGGCTCTGCGCAATCTGTACCGTCTGCGTAATCATAACTTTGATGGTAAACTGGTTGAGCGCTTTATTCAGTCCGTTGGTATCTATCCTATTGGCACGCTGGTTGAGCTCAACCGGAAGCAGATCGGTATGGTGACCGATATTACCCGGTCAGCCCGGTCGAGACCGAAGGTCCGCTGTTTATTTAATCACGAAGGAAAACCACTGCCTAAGCACCGGGAACTGAATCTTGCTGATGACGCCTTAAAGAAAGTAAGCATCACGCGTACAGTAGAACCGGAAGAGATACCAGACTTGTCATTACAGGTACTGGTTAAGGAGCTGGGACTTAGCCGGGCAGCCTGAAGCTAAGCCACTAACTGTAACCGCACAAAGACCTGCAACCCAAAGGTCATACACCTTCTGATACAAGGGCTAACGCTGCAGAAACTCTCCACAGCCCTGATAGTGGCGCCCATTCCACCAAAGACTCACAGTTTGTGGCCATACTTTGTCTGACATAGAGTCCTGACAGGATTCGCGACGTACTATGGCAGAAACCCGGTTAATATCATCCATGGCGCGGAAGGTCACCCGGCCCGCTTTGTAGATTGCCTCAGGCTCAGATAACTGTATCCGCTTCTGTCCATACTCAGTAATCAGGTTAAGATTATGCTGAGAGACCACCTCCAACAACCAGGGAGGCTCCTGCCCCACAGCCCGAAAGTCGACAGGGCGTCTTTCATGAGGGTCACGGGCATCACGGGAAGAATTGTGCACGCACTGGCTATACAATACGCCTTTATATGACAACATCGCCTTCTCCCCTTTCATCCAGAACAGAGTATCACCCTCCTCATAGCGAGCCCCGGAAGCTGAACGAACCTGTGAAAGCACCAGAACTCCTTCCGGCAAATACAAAGCAATCTCACCAATGCCAGTTCGGGTGCCAAAAGCAAAGTCCCCACATTGAAAAACCCGACTCACAGCTGCTGTCACAGGTTTCATATGCGACTGATGAGTGACAGGAACACGAATCAGGGGCAGATGAATCTCCCGTTCAGGCCCTAAAGGCTCCAAAGCAACAGGGGTTTTACTGGCAAACAAAAGGCGCTCGTCTTCGGAGAAAATCTGACCTTTAATAACATAACGGAAACCACTATGGATATCTTCCGGCTTAAATTTCAGGCGATAAGTAAAAGGCACCTGACCTGTAGGGTGGAAGATCTGTTCAGCCATCTCAAGAGGAGGCTCTGTATTCGTCCCTTCCCGGATCAGTACAACGCGAACAAAAGCACCGGGTAAAAGCGCAATTCTCTCTCGGTATGATACGTGACCGGTAATCACATCATCAGGAAGGTACGCTACTTCGGATTCCTGCTGAGCATCCGGTGCACGCCCGGGCTGTGGTAATGGCTCAGACTCAGACTGAGGTTGCTCAGCCACAGCGGGCGTATCAGGCAGCGATTGTTGTGGCGTAACACTACAAGCGGTGATCAGAAGAAAAAAGCACCATAAACCAAGCCATCTCAGCCCTGAAGGCAATCCATTCGAAACCACACCTCACTCCAGTTTTTCACAAATAAACTTATTAAAGAAACACATCATGTTGCTATTCAGGGGCAGGTAATCAACCTCTGACCACCACAAGCTACAAGTCAGTCACAAACTACGAACCCCATCACAAACTACAAACCTGATTACGCCCTCTGGACTTGGCATTATAAAGCTGCTCATCAGCATGCTTGACCAGCTGGGCAAAACAGTCTTTTAGGTCAAAAATCTGGTTAAGACTGAAGTTACTGTCCAACGTTGCCACGCCTGCAGAAAGCGTTATTTTAAGACGTTCATCACCATGCTCCATTTCAAAAGCCCGCACTGAACTCACAATGCGCTCAGCCAGCAAGGTAGCATGCTCTCTGTCTGTTTGCGGTGCCAAAACAATAAACTCCTCACCGCCAAAACGTCCCACCAGATCTGTTGCCCGCACTTCTGACTCAAACAGCTGAGCAACATGCCTGAGCACCATATCTCCCACATCATGACCGTAAATATCATTGAAGCGTTTAAAGTGATCGATATCCATCATAATGACAGAGAATGGTTCCTCTGTTCTCAGATAACGGGCAACTTCCAGTTCAGCACGATAATTAATACTTCGCCGGTTAAACAGGCCTGTCAGACTATCGTGCATAGCCGCTTTTTCCAGCTGAGCCAAAACCTGATTACGTTCAGTGACATCAAAGATAATTGAGTGGTAGTAGTGCTTACCATCAAATTCCACATCACTGGTATAAATTTCAACATCGCGAATATCACCATTCGCCAGCCGGTGTTTATAACTGCCATAATCACAATCCTCAGCCAATGTGCGCTCAAATTCAGCCCTGAGTGCTTCAAGTGGCAGAGTATTAATCTTATCAATTGTCATACTGGTCAGCTGCTGGTGACTGTATCCGTAGTACCTTTGCGCCGCTTCATTGGCATCAATAATCTGCCCTTGATCAGGGTTCAGTAGCAGCTTGACTGCACGACTGCGCTCAAAAATCTGCCGATAAAGCTGCTCTTTAGCTTCTATCGCTTTTTGCAGCTCAATCTGGTGTGAAATATCCTGGATAGTACCCAAAATACGATCCACATCACCGGTATCATTAAAGAGCACCTCCATATGGTTACGAACATAGATCAGGTGATCATCAACACTTTTAACTCTATGGGTCAGGTCACCGGAGATCCCTTTTTTCACGCTTAGGAAAGCTTGCCGGACCTCTTCCCGATCCTCTTCATGGACACAGGAGAGAAACTGCCCAAGACTTATATCCGTATCCCGGGGCAGCCCCACAATTCGGTAAACTTCATCTGAAAATACCAGCTGATTCGCTTCAACCTGTAACTGCCAATGGCCCAGATGGGCGATTTTCTGCGCCCGGTTCAGCTGGTCTGTGCTTTCCTGAAGCGCCATTGTCTTCTGTTTAACCTGTTTGCTAAGGTGGCGTATATAAAAGCGAACCAGCAAAATCATCATGGACAAAACAAACAGGTAACCGACAACGGCCAGCATCAGATAACGCTGCTGAGTGCTTTGCAGGTGTTGGTATTTTTCTGTCTGGTCAAACCAGAATGCAATATAACCAATGCGATTCTGAGGATCTTTGCCCGATAAGCTCTTTTTATAATCAAACAAAGGGATCAGTGAGAAGCCATAGTATCGGTCATCAAGCGGATACAACCTCACACTATGATGATCCTGGCGATCCTCTGCCACCCGATCTATCATTCTGCGCAACTCACCTTTTCGTGACTCCGCCTCCAGGTAGCAGTCACAGGAGTGAATTACATCGCCAAAACGCTCCTCGATATACTCAGGCCACATCGTTGATTCAACATGATCACGCTGTAACAAAATACCGCCTCCGACATTCTGAGTATCATCAAATATTTTCAATACGGTATTAAAAGAGGTCCCCACCTCAAGTGCCCCTACATGTACCTGCTGCTGTGTAATACTATTTTTTGCAAAAACAGGAACAACGCCGCGTAAGCCTGAATAAACCCGCCCGGTTTCAAAGCCCGAAACTGGCTCTAATGTCGCATTCACATCCACAACGGTATGCCGGAGATCATCCATACGGTCGCCGTATTTCTCCGGCCGGTGAACACGTAGAAAGCTCAGGGACCCCGGAGCCAGATGGAAGTGAAGTTGACGGGCATCAAACTGTTGCTGAATCTTAGTCCAACCAGGAGCAACAGCATCATAAAGGGCATGACGATAAAGCGCTGCAGCCTCGGCACCAGCACCGCCGCCTTCGGCCTGAACAGCTAACATCCCTTTATAAAACAATTGCTGAACATCATGATTATTGCTGACAAACGTCGCAATCATTTCCATATTTTTATAAGTACGTTCTAATAAACCATTAAAACTTTTTTCCAGTACATCAGAATCCCGCTCTAAAGACAGATAAAACGCCTCTTCAGTCACCCGAATACTGTAACAAACACCCAGCACAGTAATTACAGCTAATA
The DNA here is from genome assembly GCA_048268485.1 of Oceanospirillum sp. Taxonomy (GTDB): domain Bacteria; phylum Pseudomonadota; class Gammaproteobacteria; order Pseudomonadales; family Halomonadaceae; genus Oceanospirillum. The sequence goes on along the minus strand of JBLWVL010000016.1, from coordinate 53,476 downwards.
TAATAGCAGCCAATATAAGCATTCTATACTGATTCAGAACAGAGCAAAGAGCTGATACGGCAGGCTGAGAGACTGAGAGGGACATCCTATACGTTCCAATATTCGGTTATAGCGACGCCCGTGAGGTCTAAGGGCATAATGAAAAACCTGTAGCAGCTAATCCTGCCACACGCCATACTGAAGCTGACAGCCCCAATACTCAGTAATGTTAACACCAATAACCTTTACTAACACCAGCTGTATTTTGACGCGAAGCTATAGCTGATTCCTGCCCAAACCATAACCGATCACCATAGACACTGTACCGCCAATGGCCAGATAACCATTATTAACACCAATAATATCTGCCCAATTAACCGCAGCGGTCGAAACCAACAAAAGGCCGCCGCCATTCATAAAAATACGCCCAAGAGCAACACGATCCATTATTGATCTACCTTATAAAAAAACAAAACATTAACTCACCCTAACATAACCCATCAGGCCGGTTTTCATATGTTCGATAACATGACAATGATACATCCAGCTCCCAGGGTTATCGGCAACAAACGCCGCCTTAGCCCGACCATTTTTACCGAGTAATACAGTATCTGTATAAAAGGGCTTCACAGGTTTGCCATCCATTTCTAAAACCAGAAATGTATGGCCATGAAGATGAATAGGGTGATGGTATTGGGTATTATTTTTCAAATCAAAAATATAACTTTTACCCAGTTCCAGATCCGCCACAGGATCAGGGATATTACCCGGCCCCATGCCCTGCCAGGGTCGGCGGTTAATCAGCCAAAAGGTATCATGGGTTTTACCATCTTCACCAACAGGGCTGATTGCTCCTTCCCACTCAAAAGCAAAAGGAATTGTCTCAGCAGTCTGCAAATCGGGCACAGGAACCGGATTCATTGCCACCCGGGGGATTGGTCGGGCCTTTAATGAAGGTTCAGAAGACGCTGTAAAGCTTGCCAAAGGGAAGCCAAATTTACCCCGTAGATACTCCAGAACAACACCATCACGATCTGGCTTGGTTTCTGGCATTATAAACCCCAGATCCAGACGCATGCCGGGACCAATTTTATGTTGCTCAAAAACAAAGGGCTCCGCCACAGGATTGCCGTCAATGGCAACAACCTGGGCCACTACCCCCTTCAGGCGCAGGTTATAGGTCATGGTATTATCAACATTGGCTAACCGCAGTCGAACCCGGCTTCCTGCCCGATAACTCAGTGTCGGGTTGTTGATGCCATTAGCCGTCCCCCACTCTCCGGGGGTTCCCATTCGAGCAGCATAACGAGGCCGGGTGAGAGCCTTCCACTGGCCCTGTTTATCCAGATGCCAGTGCTTAAGGATCAACACCTCATCAATATCGAAATCTGGCTTTATCGCCTCTTCAACGATAAGGGCACCAACAAGCCCTTTACCCAACTGAACGACACTATTCATATGCGGGTGATACCAGAAGGTTCCGGCATCCGGCGGTGTAAACTCATAAACAAAGGTTTCACCCGGCATGACCGGTTTTTGGCTTAAAAAAGGCACACCATCCATTTCAATCGGAATACGAAGACCATGCCAGTGAATCGTTGTCGGCTCATCCAGTTTATTGGTAAATTCGATACGAACGGGCTGCCCCTGCTTTGCACGGATAACCGGTGCAGGAATATCCCCATTAAATGCCAGAACACTACTCGGATAGCCCGGTACCAGTTCAGCCTCAGCAGGCTCAGCGGTTAGTCGATAGTGATACGCAATAGCTGAATCCACCTGAGCCAGACTCCAGCGCGGCAGAGCTACCGCTGCCGCCCCTAACGCACTCATTCGCAGGAAATTCCTGCGACTTAATGTTCCGTCTGATGCTTCAATCTGATTGTGTTGAGTGGTTGTTATAACATTCTTACGAGTGTTCAATGGCAGGCCTTTTTTATTCTCTGGCAGACTATTGCTGGCTTAACATGGCTTTACAGGCTTATTTACCTTAAATACCTGTACATTATAACGCGCGCCCATCATACCGATACTAAATTCTCCGGAGCCCAAACAAGGTTGCCATATTAAATACCGCATAAAAAAAACGACAGAATCAACTGCCGCTTTTGGGTACTTATCAAAACCTAGTCCCGAAAGATCAGGCTTTAACTGCCTCCTGCTGAAGCGACACCTTGACCTCAGGTGCCAGCTGTTCAGGCGGAACAAAAGCTGGCTTGCGATATCGCCCCATAACAGAACCTACCGCTATGAAGGCAGCAATAGAGTACAAAACAGTCAAAGCATCAAAAAAGACAAAACCAAATATCAGAATACCCATGTCTGTTACCAATGTAGTTCGCGCTGCATTAACGGATAGACGACGCTCAAGGAATACTGCAAGAATTGTAATACCACCCAATGAGGCCTGAGCCCGGATCAGGAAAGTAAGTCCTAAACCAATCAGGAGCCCACCTAAAACAGAAGCAATCAGAGGGTGTGCCAGTTCAAGACTGACATACTGTGAGATAAGATCTGAAAATACAGACAATAAAGACACGGCACCGAATGTCCGCAGTGTAAAACCAACCCCCAAATAACGAAGAGCGATCAGATAAAAGGGCAGGTTAACCAGGAAGAAAACCTGCCCGAAGGTCATATCAGGCAAAAACTGAAGCGCAATTAATGTCAAACCAGCTGTACCGCCAACTAAAAGATCAGATGCATTTATCAGCTGCACACCAAGCGCAACCAGTAAGCTGGCCTCAACAATGGCCAGCCACTGAGTAGCATAAATTTTCATTAGATTCTCCAAAACAAGATGCATCACGAACGAAATCCGCTCACAGGCAATCGCATGAACGGGCAACCAACGCAGAAGCCATCGTCACCCTGACATTTGTTGTTATTGGAGAAATGGGTTTTGACGTGGACAAAAGAAAAACTGAGATGTTATAGACTAAAGATTATACCTGTCAGCCCTAAAAAAGGGACTTTTCAGCATCGGACAGATGTAAAGCCTCAACAGAGGTGCGTAACAATTTATTTACAGCACAACTATATGGACATCTAAGTCCGAAAAAATCGGCCATAGCAGGTGAGAATTATCATGGGCAATGCTAGTCTAGGATTTTCTTTTATTGCGATGCGCCAGACCTGATCAGCTTTGAGTTTTACCGTTTATTCGATCATCAGCCAATCACGCATTTAGCGATGTACTGCAACCCTCCTATAGAAAACAGAAGAGTTAACACATGAGTAAATTCTGGAGTGACGCGTTAAACTCCCTTCAACCCTATGTACCCGGTGAGCAGCCTAAAACCAGCAATATCATCAAACTGAATACCAATGAAAACCCATACCCACCATCGCCTAAGGTGACCGAGGCTCTTGGCCATTTCCCCCTGGAGAAGCTCCGTCTCTACCCTGACCCTGACGGATCAGCCCTTAAAGAAGCCCTGAGCAGTTACTTTGAACTACCGATGGATCATATCTTTGTCGGGAATGGCTCAGATGAAGTTCTGGCACATGCTTTTATGGCATTCTTCCGTCAGAAAAAGCCTCTGTTAATGCCTGCAATGACATACAGCTTCTACGACGTTTACTGCAACCTCTACAATATTGAAGCTGAGCACATTCCACTGACAGATGATTTCCGTATCGATCTTAGCCAGTACCACCAGGAAAATGGAGGTATTATTTTTGCGAACCCCAATGCCCCTACCGGCATTGCGGTAAGCCTTGGTGAGATTGAAGCGCTCCTGCAAAGGAATACAGACACACTGGTTCTTGTTGATGAGGCTTATGTGGATTTCGGTGCTGAAAGTGCTTGTTCACTGATAGGCAAATATCCCAATCTTCTGGTAGTACAAACGCTTTCAAAATCGCGAAGCCTTGCAGGTATGCGTGTAGGTTTTGCTCTGGGCCACCCGGATCTGATTGCCGGCCTGGAGCGGGTCAAAAATTCCTTCAACTCTTACCCGCTGGATATGCTGGCACTGGCATCCGCTACTGCGGCAATTGAAGATACCGATTACTTTGCCCAAACGGTTCAACAGATTATAAGTGACAGGGACTGGACCACAGAGCGACTAACGTCTCTCGGTTTCGAAGTGCTGCCATCAAGTACCAACTTTGTTTTCGCTCGCCACAGAAGTTCTACCGGAGATGATTTGATGGCTTATCTGCGCAACCAAAATATTCTGGTACGCCATTTTACCAAACCAGGTATTGAAAACTACTTGCGTATCAGCATAGGAACCCGGGAAGAGATGCAAACACTGATCACTACCCTGGAAGGGTATGCTCATATATAGCAGGAGCTATCATCAAGGATAAAACAGCTGATGACCCATCAGGTCATCGGCTGCTATCGGCAGGAAGCCAGTAAGAGAAACCGGAAGGACAAGTGCAGAAGAAAACACCCTAGCAAAACGGGCCTCAACGCTTCTTAAAGAAGCGGTGACAGCTTTTACAACTTTTTGCAGCCTGGTTTACAAACATGCGCGCATCCTCTTGATTAGCCAGTTCCAAGCTCTGGGCAGTTTTTTCCGTCAGCTCAATAAACTTCAGCATCTGAGCTTCAAAGCGCGGCCAGCTATCCCAAATCCGCCCAAGTGCTTTTGTATCCCCATGATCAGACCTGACACGAAACATCTCCAGCAGCGGCTGACTCAGTGCAGCTAACTTATCCGCCTCAGCACGAGCAGAAATAACATCAAACTCTTTCTGAAGCAGAATAAAGCGAAGCTGTTTAAAACTTGCTTTGATATCTTCAAACTGATCCTGTCGTGCCTGAGTGGCAACATTTGGATCAGTATAGTCTGCAGCACTGGCATTCCCTACCAGAAAAAGGCTGAGAATTAACGCGAACAACCTACTCATAATCCATACCTCTAAACAAACCGCTTATCCCCCAGAACAGTACAAATAGGTTAGCTGACACGCATCAGCTTCAGTCCCCATAAGATTGAAGGATTAATATTACCAAGCTGCTCAGCTTTTACGTCACTCTTGATGCTGTAGCGCTTATCTCCGGTGTCACGCATAACCGGATGCATGAAGCGTGTACCAAAACGATCCCGTATGGACGAAACAACGGGTTTACTGCTCTCGGCTGCTTTACGCTTAATAACAACGCCCATTTCACCATTCGCCAGCTCAACAGTCGATCCGGGGGGATGGACACCCAGCTCTGAGAGAAAAATATTCGTCAGAGATTCATCAAAGAAACTGCCACGCTGCATGAACAACTGCTTAAGACTTCTCTGAGGCGTCAGTGCAGGACGGTATGCCCGGCCGGAAATCATCGCAGAATAGATATCAGCCAGACCTACAATTTTTGCCTCAAGGCAGATCTGATCCCCACGAAGGCCTTCCGGGTAACCACTGCCATCAATTTTTTCATGGTGCTGGAGAACAATATCAAGCCAGAGCGGGTTGGTAATTCCTGCGGCCTTCAACAGATTATAACTTTCTCTGGGGTGTTCTTTAACACGAGCCTCCTGCTCAGCGGTCAGAGGGCCTTTATGCTCCTGCAGGCTATCCTGATAAGAGCTCATTGCAATATTAGCGGTAATCGCAGCACCGATCATTGCAAGCTGGACATCTTGGGGCAGCTCCAGTGCATCAGCGATAATTGAAGAAATAATCGCAACATGAAGAGGATGCTTAATGGAATAATCGAACTTGTTAGACAAGTGAATTGACCCAAGAAGAGCATCACCATTAAGCTTAATCAGCCCCTGAATCTGAGATGATGACTCATATAAACGACGCTCAAGACGCCCCTCTTTAAAGCTACCTTCACCGATAATACCGCCAAAAGCCTGCTCCAACTCAAGGCACATCTCTTCAAGTTCGTTAAAAGGATTGGTATCTTTAGCGTAGACAATGGGTGATGGGAGGTCAGAGGTGACAGGAGCGGGAGTGATTTCTTCAGCCTCTTTCGGTAGCTCATCCAAACGATAACCAGACGCAATAATTGAATTAAGTCGCGATTGGGTTGAAATGACATGCCCCGACTCCATCAGTAATCGCCCGGTAGCATCATAAACAGTCCATGGCAATGTATCCCCAATCATAAGGTCTGCTGCCGAAACTTTTATCAGGTCGCCTTTATCGTTTAATGCCATAGTGTTTAACCTTTTTTAAGAAATATCCCTTGCATGTGCAGCGCTCCTCCTGAGGCAAAAATCATTATATCTCATTATGTTAGCTTGAATTCGTGTAACAATACACCAGTGAAAAGTGACGCAGGGCAGAATAGCATTATCACTAATGCTATTTATGCTGCCTCAGGGTTTGTGTACCGTTCTAGGATAGCGTTAAACTGCTACTAAGAGAAGATAAGGTCAAACGCCCCCCAAAAGAAGATAAGGTTATCAAGATGAAAGGTATACGTCTGCTTAATCGGGTTAAAATACTGAATATTCTGAATAAAATTGATTTCTTCAGCGCCTTTAACCCAGGTGAGAAAAACATGATTGTTGACACCCGAAGTCGTTTTGTTGCAGCGGACGCAGGGGAAAACATTATCGTTCAGGGTGAGAGGGACTCTGCATTCTATATTCTTCTGCATGGAAAGGCACACGTAGAACTCGAGGAGAATCAGAAGGTATTGGCAGCGCTGGAGCCAGGTGACTTTTTTGGCGAGGTTTCATTTCTGACCAACACCCCCAGAACAAGTAATGTAGTCGCGGATCAGACCTGCATTTTATTCCGTTTTGATAAAAAAGTGATGAACTCCTTGCCCCCTATGACCCGGGAAAAAATTAAAGATAAGATCATCGCTAAGCTGGTTAACCTTCTTGCAGTCAAGAATGAAAGTCACAAATAGCCATAACGGCGTAGCCAGCCCAACCGGCTTACTCTTCAATACCGACTGTTATAATTCAGGTCTTCGCCATCTGAGACACTGCTGTGCTCTATCCAAATAGGGGTACCCGCTCTTGGCACCCCAGTGAGGTAATCCGAAAACAGTAGACCCCCTACCCAGATTCTCAGCTACGCATAAAGTCAGCTAAATCATAAAAATCTGGCCACTGCGCCCAGGTCATAATCAACAGTGACTTTGTTGCCTCGGTCCTCATAGACCACCGCACGACAAAGCTGCTTAACAAGTTTAATGCCCCGACCATGCATCACCGCCTGCTCTGAAGGATCTGGCTGATTAACATGCTCATAGTTAAAGCCATCTCCTGTATCTTCAATAGTGATGCGCAGAAAAGACTCATCATGCAGACGCAGCTTACTTGCCGTGATATCAATACAACCTGAACTAAGCTCTTCAAGCCGCTGCTGCCGCTCGGCAAGGTATTTCTCGAAAGCATCAGGGCCAGACTTAAGGCTGGAATCCAACTTAAGCAAACCATGATCCAGTGCGTTATTGAGCAGCTCTGCCATAATCAGAAACAGCTTCTGATTGTGCTTTTCCAAGCCTTTAAATTGGCCAAGAGCACCAAGAATCATAGGGGTAAGGTCGAGAGCTTTAACTTCTGATACACCAAGATGAAAACTTACTCGCCAATCAACGCTGTCTGCTGGAGAAACCGAGGTTAAAATCTCTGTCTGCTGCTGCTCATTAAAAATATCTAACCCACTAACGTCCTGCGCAGGCATATCAATCAGAGCCAATGTAACATCATCATGGGGGTGCTGATCGCCTAAGAAGTCCTCCAAAGCACAACGGATATCATCCAGGCGGTTTTCAGGATTATGCAGGCAGCCAAGCAGTCTTTCGATACCAAAAAAATCACCATCGCCGCTTTCAGCCTCGATAAGTCCATCAGAAAACATGACAATCTGATGCCCTGGCCGGTAGGGAATAATTTCACTGGCCACTTCATACTGATCAGCCGTCAGAACGCCTAAGGGCAATTGCGTGGATTCAAAGGTATCAGAAACATGACCGTCAGAGTCAACGCAATAAAAGGTGGGCAAACCTGCATTCCAGACTTCAGCATATGATTCACCGGTGTCTATCATGACAATACCACAAGCAACAAAGCAGCCAGTTGGCATCGCTTCTTTAATACGGTGATTCAACTCTTTTGCAATAGTCTGAAGCTCAAAGCCCTTATAAACCATGGAGTAGAATGTGCCTGAAATCGGCAAGGTATTAATCGCAGCAGCAAGACCATGACCAACAGCATCGCCAAGCAACAGATAAAGGCGATTGCTCGGCGAACGTGCCGCACAAAGTACATCACCGCTGAACTGCTCAGCCGGAGTAATCATGGAGCTGACAAGCGGGTCTTCAAGGCCTTTGCTCTCTGCCATATGCTCCATAATATGCCGGGATATACGACGCTCGGCCTCATCTTTCTCGACATATTCCTGCAGTGCAGTATTTTGACTATGCAACGTATTCTGCATATCCACAATACGTTTAATCGACTCAATTTTAGTATTCAGAATCACTTGGTTGATGGGCTTAAAGAGGTAATCCGCACCACCAGACTGGTGACCTTTAATATAATATTCTTCTGTAGCAGCAGCCGAGATAAATATGATAGGCACCCAGCGGGGTGCCGACATATCCTGAAGCTTTTGCGCCGTTTCAAAACCATCCATACCCGGCATCATGACATCCATCAGAACAAGATCGGGCTGCTGTTCCGAAAAAACCTCAAGTGCATCCTCGCCATTTTCAGCCGTTACAACCTCATGACCAGACCGCTTCAACATCGCCTGAAGCAATACTAAATTTGCCCGGGTGTCATCTACTGCAAGAATACGCATAGTCAGGATACCGCTCAGGAGATTTCAAATAACTTATCAAAATTGGCAATGGCCAAAACATCTTTTGCCAATTGGGAACAATTTTCCAGGGTAACTCTGGTACTTTGCATATCCGCTTTTTCTTTAAACTGAAGCAGCATTCCAAGCGCCGAACTATCCAGGTAATCGACCTGACTCATCTCTAATGCAATAACCTTTGCTTTAGCATCAAGAAGCTGTTGGTATGTCTCACGAAAAACTTTATGCGAGTTAAAATCAAAGCGACCACTAAGACGCATAGTACTTTGAGAATCGTTAGTTGTTGTTTGAATATTCATGGTGGCTCCCAAAACGGTTGTCAGTTCAAAATATGTCAGCTATTTATTCATGGTTCGGGCAAGCTGTACAGGGATTAGTTCTAGTGGGTAAACAAATTCAACAGCACCAAGCATTTCAGCTGCCTTCGGCATGCCATAGACCACACAGCTTGCCTCATCCTGTCCAAATGTTCTGGCACCGGCATCCCTGAGACGCTTAAGCCCCTGGGCACCATCAGCCCCCATTCCGGTAAGTATAACAGCCGCTACATCATCCCCATGGCCAACCAAGGAATCAAACAGGACATCGACAGAAGGTCTGTGGCGGTTAACTGCAGGCCCAGAGTCAAGCTTAACAATAAAGCGGCCATCTTCCACTTCAACTTTCAGATGGCAGTCTCCGGGGGCAATAAAAACATGGCCGGGTATCAGGATATCCCCTTCCTCTGCCTCCTTGACGTTGAGGCGGGTCAGACTATTCATTCGCTCAGCGAATGTATGAGTAAACCCCGGAGGCATATGTTGAGTAATTACAATAGCAGGTGACTGAGCAGGCAATGGCATTAAGAGATTTTTAATGGCCTCTGTACCACCTGTTGAAGCGCCAATGGCAATCACTTTACTGAGTGCTTTCGGTGAGAAAAGAATCGGTTTATCAATAATCGACTGATTACGTTTTTTCTTACGGATATTACTCAGGTGCGGGCCAGCCTTAGCGGCTATACGTATCTTGTCACAGATTATATCACTGTATTGCTTCAGCTCGCCGGATACACCGACTTTGGGCTTTGCAATAAAATCTAATGCACCCAACTCCAAAGCACGAATCGTTGTATCTGACCCCACCGTCGTCATTGTCGAGATCATAACAACAGGAGTCGGTCGCAAGCGCATCAGCTTCTCAAGAAAGTCCAGCCCATGCATCTTCGGCATCTCTACATCCAAAGTGATAACATCAGGGTTAACCTGACGAATCACCTCCCTGGCTTCAAAAGGGTCACAAGCCAGACCGGTCACCGTCATATCATCCTGCTCACTGATGATCTCTTTCAGAAGATTACGGATCAGTGCTGAATCATCAACAATAACAACCTCAATCACAATGTATATCCTTTAATCATCCCTGTTAATCGAAAAGCTCAATATCGCTCGATGCAGGTGCCTGGCCAAGAGACTGACTGTATCGGTTCTCGATCTCGAGCACTTCCCTGTCAGCGCCACTACTCCGAAGGCGCTTCATAAGCACACGCCCTGTTTCAGGGAAGAACACAACTTTACGGGGGCAAGTGTCCAGCAGATCTTTAGCTGTAATGGGTATGGATTCAAATCCAAGATAATCGATTACGAACTGCGCATTACGCTTCCCGACATTAGTAGTTGACATTGAAGCAACCACGTTACCACCGCCGAATATTTTTGCTTCAAGGTTCTCTCTTTTTGCACCTCTTTTGAGAATCTCATTAATCAGCATCTCCATGGCATAGCTGCCATAGCGCGCGGAAGCACTCAGAGGATTAAAAACATCTGAATTACCCGGCAGCATAAAATGATTCATACCACCAATTTTCAATTGAGTGTCCCGGATACAAGCCGAAATGCATGAGCCCAGTACAGTACTAATCGCCATATCGGTGGAGGCAACATAAAACTCACCAGGTAATATTTTCGCAACCTGGCAGTTAAATCGCCTGTCGAAGTAGATCCTGGGTTGCGAAGCTTCATGCACAATATCCATGGCCTTACCTTCCATTTAGCTTATTGGGTAGCCCTGACATAAACGGTATGCTTACGTAACCTGAACAGGTCAGAGGCGTGAGGAAAGCTCTCTGAATGCCCCGCAAACAACAAACCATCCTCTTTCAGGTATGGAACAAATTTCTTCAGCACCCTATATTGCGTTGGTTTATCAAAGTAGATCATGACGTTCCGGCAGAAAATGATGTCGAACGCTTCATCAAATGGCCAACGATTGTTAAGCAAGTTCAGATGAAAGAAAGAAACAAGATCCCGCAATTCAGATTTTACTTTAACCAACCCTGAATTATTACCCTTCCCCCGAAAAAAGAATGCTTTAAGCCTTTGATCAGAAAGCCTTTCAACCTTCTCAAAAGGGTAGACCCCTTGTCGCGCTTTTTCGAGTACTTTAGTATCTAAATCAGATGCAAGAATCTCTACAGGTGGGCTGTAACAGCCAAAGTATTCAATCGCGGCCATTGCAATTGAGTAGGGCTCTTCACCCGTTGAAGCGGCACAGCACCAAATCCGGAATTTTTTCTTATCCCGGTGATCTGAAAAATACTCCTTCAGAGCATCGAAATGGTGTGCTTCCCTGAAAAAAGAGGTCAGATTAGTCGTCAGCGAGTTAACAAACTCCTGCTGCTCATCGCTGTTCTGATCAGATAACAGATCAAGGTATTGCTGAAAGCTATTTAAACCATTAGCTCTTAGGCGACGGGATAGTCGGCTATATACCATATCCTTTTTTGTCTCAGCCAGGTTGATACCGGCTCTATCGTATATAAGTGCCTTAATCGTTGCGAAATCACTGTCTGTAAAGTGAAATTCGCGGTCAGAACGGGATGTTTGCATCTTCCAATCCTAAAAAATAGGCTGCCATATGGCAGCCTATATAATGCTTACGGCAAGTACACTACTATCAGAACTCTTCCCAGTCATCATCAACATCAGACTTAGAAGACTGGGAAGACAGTCCGCCAGAGCCCTGAATCGCAGTCTTCGTTGTTACAGGGGTCTTTAGCTCTGTACCAGAGATCTTTTGCACAGGACTGACGAGCCTCTCTGACGGAGAAAGCCCAGCCGCCTTACGGCTATCGTCATCGGCATTAAGTTTAAACAGGCTGACCGAGCCTACCAGGGAGCGCGCCTGCTCTTCTGTAGATTCCGCAGCCGCCGCAGCTTCCTCAACAAGAGCTGCATTCTGCTGAGTCACATCATCTATCTGTGTGATCGCAGTATTGACCTGCTCAATTCCAGACCTCTGCTCAGCTGACGCAGCTGAGATCTCAGTCATAATAGTTGTCACCTGCCCAATCGCATCCACGATATCTTTCATCGTTGCCCCGGCATCATCAACTAACTGAGATCCCTCTTCAACCGTATCAACTGAAGTTACAATAAGCTCTTTAATCTCTTTAGCGGCACCTGCACTGCGTTTCGCCAAATTGCGAACCTCTGTGGCAACAACCGCAAAGCCACGGCCCTGTTCACCGGCTCGGGCCGCTTCAACAGCAGCGTTCAATGCCAGAATATTTGTCTGGAAAGCGATGCTGTCAATAACACTGATAATCTCTTCAACCTGTTTAGAGTTATCACTGATAGTCCGCATGGTAGTGACAACCTGATTAACAACATCGCCACCTTTTTTAGCGATTCGGCTGGCACCCTGAGCCAGATTATTCGCCTGGGAAGCATTTTCAGCATTTTGCTGAACTGTTGAAGTTAACTCCTCCATTGATGCTGCGGTTTCTTCCAGGCTCGACGCCTGCTCTTCCGTACGCTGAGACAAGTCATTATTACCCGCAGAAATCTCACTGGCAGCGGTATTAATGGCATCAGACGCCTCTTTAATCTGAGTAACGATACCCGCCAATTGATCTACAGTGGCATTAGCATCATCTTTTAGCTGACCGAACATACCATCGAAGTCTTTCTCAATGCGCTCTGTCAGGTCGCCTCTGGACATGGCACTAAGAACCCGGGCAATCTCGGAAAGACCGTCAGAGGTCGTCTCCATCAGTTTATTCATTCCATCGGCGAGCTCAAGGAAGAAACCTTCCTTACCCTGGGTGTTGATACGACGATTAAAGTCACCGCGGGATGCCCCCTCTACAATATCAGCAATTTCTGCCTGAGCCAGAGTCTCATTAGTCGTATCAGACCATTCAACAACCGTTCCTAAACGCTCGCCCTCTTCATTGAAAATAGGGTTGGCAATAAATGCCAGGTGACGCCCTGCAATAGAAATCTTCGCATAGTGCGTATTTTGCAACGCCGCCAACATATGCCGCTGATGCGCGGGATCTTTGTGGAAAACGTCAATATTTTTACCTAACAGATCATCAACCGAAAACTCAGGCAGCTCTTGCTGAATCAAGGCCTCAGACCCGCGGAACATGTCACGCAGCGCATCGTTGATATAGATAATATTCAGATCTGTATCCGCCATCATCACATTACTGGACACATTATCCAGCGCATTACGAATACGACTATTAATGTCTGCCAACTCACGCTGTTTGCGGTTGCTCTCCTCAGTCTCAGCTTCACGACGTAGAATATCGGTCATATCACGCCATTCGACAACAAAGCCCTGTCGCTGGTCCGGTTTCCCAATCGGGGTCACCTGGAGATTGAAAGTACTGTCACCTATGTTCAGCATCGCGCTGTGCGTATCAGTAAGGCCGCTTAGCATGCGGCGCTGCATATCGGGATTTTTATGGAAGAGGTCAATATTCTGACCCAGCAAATTCCGTGCATCAAAATGAGGTAGATCCTTCTGGATCTCAGCCTCATTCCGGGCAAGCATCTCAAGAATCGACTCATTCATATAAACAATATTGAGATCAGCGTCAGATATCATGACATTTGTATTCACCGCATCTAAACCTCGGCGAATGCGCTGATTCTCACTTATCAACTCAGCTTGCTGCTGCTGTAATGCCTGCTCTTTTTGCTCCTGTGCAAGAGAGTCTGTCAGATCCTGCCACTCAACAACATAGCCATTGCGTTCGCCATTATTGGAGATCGGATGAACCAGCAGGCTGAAAGTTGTGTCACCAACATGAATACGCGCCTTGTGAGCACCGGTTAAACCTCCCAACAACTTACGCTGATACCCGGGATTCCGGTGGAAAATATCGATGTTTTTACCGACTAAGTTACTGGCATCAAAGTGAGGCAATGACTTCTGCAGATCCGCCTCACGGTCACGCAACATGCGCTGGATCGATGCATTCACGTAAATAATATTCAGATCAGCATCAGCAATCATGACATTAGTATTAACAACATCCAGACCACGCTTGATACGGGCTATCTGATCAAACTGGCGCAGCTCTTTCTGGCGCTTCGACTCGATCTCAGCCTGAGTCTCTAAGAGCGCACGAACAACTACACCAATCTCGTTATCAGCTATGGCCCCCGGATGAGCAGGCTTACCATCAGAAAAGTGCCTGCTGATAGCCATTAACTGATGCAGTGGCTGCTCCAGCTCAGTTAACACAGATCGGGAACCGGCAAATAGAACCAGCAAGGCTCCTCCGTGGAGGCAAAGCGCCCAATAGAGTGCATTTTTTCCTTCGCCCAGAAAGGCTACCAGCCCTCCTGCTACGATCAGAGCGCCCGCGGCAAAAGCAACACTAAGTAGCTTTGACCGGATTGATGTTTTTGTACTCATTGCCCGCTCTCCAACTGAACCTGCATCTTAAGTCTAACTAGCGTTAAGTAATTGTTACTCAGCAATAACCTTGGTTTTATCAACCAGGGCCATCTCCTCACTGGACATTAATTTCTCGATATCTGTGATGATCAGCATCTGATCATCTACGGTGGCCAGACCCAGGATATATTCCGAATCAAAATTGGCCGAAAAGTCCGGTGGGTTCTTAATATCGTCGCCAGCAAGACTCACCACATCAGACACACCATCAACGACCATACCAACAACTCTGTCAGCCAGGTTTAAAACAATAACGATAGTGAACTCATCATAATGGGCGTTACCCAGATTAAACTTAATGCGTAAATCAATAATAGGGACAATTACACCCCGAAGATTGATAACACCTTTTATAAAAGAAGGTGCATTCGCAATTTTGGTTACCGCTCCATAACCACGAATCTCCTGAACTTTCAGAATATCAACAGCGTAATACTCCTCACCAAGGGAAAACGTTAAATATTCCTGTCCAAGCAAACGCCCGTACTCACTATGCACCTGATTTTCGGCTATCTGTTCTGCCATACTTAACCCCTTAGACCAGCACGCTACCAGGCTTTGCCGTAGTACGTGTTTTGTGCATGCTGATTAACTCTTCGACATCGAGAATCAGGGCTACACGTCCTGTTCCCAAAATTGTTGCGCCAGAGACACCATCGACCTTCCGGTAGTTCGCTTCCAGACTCTTGATAACTACCTGAGACTGCCCGACAAGATCATCAACAAATAAACCAACCCGACTGCCATTTGACTCTAAAATAACCATGATTCCCTGCTCATACTCATCAAATGCGGCAGGCATGTTCAACAGATCACTCAGCCGGATTATCGGCAGATATTCATCCCGGATGCAGATAACAGCGCCTTCACCTGATATGGTTTTGATATCCCCTGGGTCTGGTTGCATTGACCCGATAATACTGGTTAAAGGCACAATATAAATTTCATCACCCAAGGCAACCTGAAGACCATCAAGAATGGCAAGTGTCAAAGGTAAGCGAATACTGATTCGACTGCCGATACCTTCCATCGATTCAATCTCAAGCCGCCCCCCCAAAGACGTGATATTCCTTTTAACCACATCCATCCCCACACCACGCCCTGATACATCGGTGACTTCTGACGCAGTTGAAAATCCGGGAGCAAAAATCAGCGACCAGACATCGGAATCAGGCATAGTCTCGGATGTTACAATACCTTTCTCCTGGGCTTTAGACAGAATACGTTCACGATTTAAACCTGCACCATCATCCTGCACTTCAACGACAATATTCCCACCCTGATGTGAGGCCCGGAGCAAAATAGTACCGGTCTGATCTTTACCTGCTGCGGCACGCTCTTCAGGTGATTCAATACCATGATCCAGACTGTTTCTGATCAGATGGGTTAATGGGTCAGCTAGTTTTTCAATCATGCTCCGATCAAGCTCGGTATGCTCCCCCATCATTTCCAGCTTAACTTTCTTATTCAGCTTACCGGCTAAATCACGGACAACACGGGGAAAGCGACTGAAAACGATACTAATCGGCATCATGCGGATCGACATCACAGAATCCTGAAGATCCCGGGTATTCCTTTCCAGCTGGGCAAGACCATTGGCCATCTTTTCATGCAGAATAGGGTCAACCTCAGATGCCATCTGAGCCAGCATGGCCTGTGTAATCACCAATTCCCCAACCTGATTGATCAGCTGGTCGACTTTCTCAACACTGACCCGAACCGAGGACTCGACTCCACTCTTAACTGCTGTACCTTTTGATGATCCCTGAGTGCTTACCTGAGACTTAGGGTCAAGATCAACAGAGGCTTCTGAGGATAGGGTCTGAGGCGAAGGCTCTGTGTTTTTGACTGTAGTAACAGGATTAAGAGGCTCAAAGAAACCATACCCATCAAACTCAACATTCTGATCCTGGTGGATTTCTGAGCCAGTGTTCCTCACAGCTCCAGCATCTGGTACTTCAATCTCAGCTGATACAGACGTTTCAGCTACGCCGGAAGGTGCAGAAGGCGGTTCATCTTCAAAGAAACCATAGCCCGGATCCTCCTCCTCAAAAAAACCATAACCCGGATCATCCTCCGCACCCACACCACTCACAGATTCTGTACTGGTTTTATCTGAAATCTCTTCAAAATCATCAAAGAACCCATAGCCCAGCTCATCTTCGCTACTATCCCCCTCCCCGACAGACTCAAAGAAGCCAAAACTGCCATCATCTGAGGATACTTCTTCTTCAATAGACAAGGAGTCTTCAGCAACCATAAAGGTAATCAGGTCTTTAAGGTCCTCTTTTTTCGCATCGGTTTGCAGTGAAAACAGCCAATCATCCGAGTGCTCAGAAGGTGCATCAATAACCGTCAGCTCACCCAGCTCTTTAAGGGAATCAAATAGCAGATCCAGATCCTGATCCGGCGCAGGAAAACGAACAATAAAAGACTGAGTTAATGACGATTCGCTGGGCTGCACAGCAGGAAGATGGCCAGAGAAGGGAGCCGGGCCAGGTGATACAGACTGCACCTCGCCACCTTTAACGACAGCAAGCTGCTGGTTCAGCTCTTTGATAACGTCCCGGGCTGCGTCCTGCTCAGGCTCTGAGCCGTTCTGGTGAGATTGAAGCATGCCGGCCAGAACATCACCGGCCCGCAGGGTAACATCGACCATCTCATCCGTTAATTCAGTCTCACCTTTGCGCACCAGATCCAGTAACGTTTCAAGTTCATGCGTTACTGCCGTCATATCATTAAAGCCAAACGTACCGCTATTCCCCTTAATAGAATGAGCGGCACGGAATACAGCATTCAGGTCATCCATATCCGGCGACTGAACATCCATATTCAGCATCAGGCTCTCCATCGTAGCAAGATGCTCAGCCGTTTCTTCAAAAAACAACTGATTGAACTGGCTCAAATCAAACGACATTATTTATTATCCGTTTCTGTTGCTTTGGATTGCTCAACCCAGCACTTTTTTGACAACTTCCAGTAACTTGGCCGGATCAAAAGGTTTTACCAGCCAACCCGTAGCACGGGCTGCACGGCCTTTTGCCTTCATGTCATCACCAGACTCCGTTGTCAGCATCAATATCGGAGTCCGACTATACTGTGGCAGTGCTCTGAGAGACTTAATAAGAGTCAGGCCGTCCATTTTAGGCATATTCTGATCCGTCAGAATCAGGTCAAATTGCCCCGACTTAGCCTTGTTCAGCCCATCTTGTCCATCAATTGCTTCCACAACATCGTACCCTGAGCCCTTGAGGGTGAAAGCCACCATCTGACGAATTGAAGCTGCATCGTCTACCGTCAGAATTTTCTTGGCCATAAGTTTCTCCAACACCTGATTATTTTATTAAAAGAGTTCTATATCACCTGAATCCATACTGCCATGGGAAACAGGGTTATGTTTCATGCTATCAATCGCAGTGCGCGTTGCCTGAAGTTTCTCGCGGGTATGCCGTAATATCTCTTCCAATGAGTAAGCGCTATCCTTCCGAGTCAAATCCGCCAGATCATCCATTAATTGATGGATCGCATCCAGCCTTGTGTCGGTATGATCCAGAAGCTGACAGGTCATATCCTGAAATTGAAGACCTGTTGTTGCCTGATTAATATTCTCCTCTACCTCGACAGCCAACTCACTTTGCAATGCAAGTGCTTCCGACGATTCATGACTGATTCGTTCAAGCTGACCCAAAACTTGCTCAATACGCCGTTTTGACTCACTGGCAAACCCCATGTCCACAGAAGAAATTTCCTGGATAGAGGTATCTGCACTAGAAAAAGAAGTATGCAGATCCGTCATCAGACTGCGGATCTGATCACTAAAATGTGTTGTTTTCTTAGAGAGTGAGCGCACTTCATCCGCCACCACGGCAAACCCCCGACCTGCATCTCCGGCTCTGGCAGCTTCGATGGCCGCATTGAGCGCCAACAGATTGGTCTGGTCAGCAATATCGTCAATTTCATCAAGAAGTTTAACAATTCCACCAATATTACTGGCCATGTCATCCATAATTTCCACAAGGCCCATGGCAAACTTGCTCGCCTGCACAGCATTATCCATAAAGACTTCAAAAGTCTCTGTCGTATCACGAATAAAACCGGAAAAAATAGAGTCGACATCTTCTCCAGCAGCCATATGCTGAGTAATTCGATGAGTCAGTGCCTGCTGTTCCTGCGTTTTCTGGTGTACCCGTGTGAAATTATCAATAAGCTGCCCAATAGCGGTGTCCAGCAAGCTTTTTACCTGTTGAATCTCCTCCCTGGATGCCTTGAACTCAGAAGACAAGCCCGAGGAAAGAGCATTAAAAGCATCCGTCGTCTGACGCATAAGCTCAGGGGCCGCATCATGGTTTTCAACCTTTTTAAGAGGACGGTTCATCAGCCACACAGAAAAAAAACCGGTGAAAAGCGCCACCAAAAAAACCACATGCGGGTCAACAGCCCAAAAAACTCCTCCTCCCCAGATACATAGAGATAAAACTGCCCCCGCAATAAGCGAGCGGACAGAAACAGATACGGCAGTTAAAGACGGTTCACGAGAACTCATTCAATACCCCTGTAATTAGAATCAAGCCACTGTCTGAGTACCTCAAAGGGCATCGGTTTGCCATGCAGCCAACCCTGCTGCATTTGAGCACCTCCCTTTGCCAGGTAGCGGGATTGAGCTTCAGTTTCTACCCCTTCAGCAATCACACTCAAACGCATGCTCTGGGCAATAGAAAGAATGGCATCAACAAGAACTTTATCGCCACTATCTTTATCAAGATCTGAGACAAAGCTTTTATCAATTTTAATTGTTGTTAAGGGCAGTTGCTTCAAGTAACTCAGTGAAGAATAGCCCGTGCCAAAGTCATCAATTGCAATTTCAAACCCCTGGGCCCGAAGCTTATTCAGCTTTTCAACAGAGTCTCCGGCAGGGTCAAGAAACAGTGACTCTGTTATTTCCAGCGTTACCCATTTAGCAGGCAGGTTGTATTGCTGTAAAATATCAACAAAATGCTCAACATGGTGTTCATCTGTAGCAATTTGTTTGGAAGATAAGTTAATCGCCACGCCAAGCTCCGGAAAGCGTCTGCGCAGCCTCGATATCTCAGAGACCGCTTGAGCGAAGACCCATCCGCCAAGAGGGATAATCAAACCACTCTCTTCTGCAAGCGATATAAATTGATCCGGAGGCACACGCCCCTGAACAGGATGGTTCCAGCGTACTAAAGCCTCAACTTTCACAACGTGCCCGTCCCGATCCACTACAGGCTGATAGTGCAGCTCAAATTCATGATGATCCAACGCAGAGCGAAGATCATGCTGCAGCAATTGACGACGCTCCGTTTCCTGTTGCATCTGAGGTGTAAAAAAACGATAGGTGTGACGGCCTGCCGATTTGGCGGCATACATCGCCTGATCTGCATTCTGAAGCACTCTGGTCAGCTCATCGCCGTCATCAGGAAAGATAGTAATGCCTATGCTTGCTGAGATATGAGCAGATTTACCATCAAGATCAAACATTCTTGACAGTGCCTCAATAATTTTCCCTGCGACTTTTCTCACATCCTCTACACTGCCTATGGATGGCAGCATAACCGTAAACTCATCCCCACCCAGGCGGGCCACAGTATCGGACTCACGGGTATATTGACGCAAACGCTCGGAAACTTTCTTCAGCAAGCTATCTCCGGCTTCATGACCCAACGTATCATTCACTTCTTTAAAATGATCTAAATCGATAAACATCAACGCTCCCCGGTCCTTCGGGTAACGGCGCGCAGCGGTTATGGACTGCATCAAGCGATCATGAAAGAGAACCCGGTTAGGCAAGCCTGTCAGTGCATCGTAATTGGCCTGGTAACGTATTAATTCTTCTTTTTCTTTGCGATCTGTAATATCAGAAAAAACAGCGACATAGTTCTCAACATCATCGTAACGATTTTTTAGTGCGGTTATTGAAAGCCATTCCACATAAAGCTCACCATTTTTCTTGCGATTCCAAACCTCACCTTGCCAACTACCGGTTGCCTGTAGGCTTTCCCACATCATCTGGTAGAAGCTATCCGGTTGTTTTCCTGAGCTAAGAATAGCCGGGTTCTCACCTAATACTTCATCAGGGCTATACCCCGTAATCCGACTAAAAGCATCATTCACAGAGACAATCTGATTATTCGCATCCGTGACAACAATCGCTTCTGCTGTACTCTCAAAAACTGAAGCCGCCAGTTTGATTCTCTGATTACTCAGGTACGCATCCGTAATATCTTCACCAAAACCAGCAATATTCTTAACCCGCCCCTCATTATCATAGGTCACAAAGGAAAGGCTTCGGATCCAGCGCACATCGCCTGCAGGGTGCTGAATACGAAACTCAAGCTGTAAAGGCTGCCTGGATACAGAGAAAATACCTTCTACCATTGGTCGGTCCTCAGGCACAACACTACCAAAAAGCGGCTCAGCGCCAGACAGAACAGGAGCGGCTTTCATTCCGACAACCCGTTCATAACCGGGGCTCAGAAACTCAACTTCGTGCCCATCAGGATGACATAACCAAAAAATACCCGGCATATTCTCAGCAAAAAGCCTGAACTTTTCTTCACTGTTTGCCAGCGCAGCCTGAGCCTCAAGCATGGAAGAAATATCAACCATATCAACAACAAAGCATTCACTGCCATTAAACATGATTTTCTGCAGACCTATCAGAAAAGTACTGATTCTGCCGTTATCGGCCCGCCGCAATTTAAGGGTGTAATTACTTAGTTTTTGATCACGCTCCACCCTCTGCAGCAGAAGCTCACGGTCGGAGGGGGACGGGTAAAAAGCAACGATTGACTGGCCAACCAGTTCTGCGGGTTCTATACCCAACATTCTTTTGGAAGAAGGGTTACAAAACAGCACCACGCCATCGGCAGCCCGCGATATCATAATCAGGCTTTGAGCAGCATCGGTGATAGCTGACAGCTGCGTTTCCCGCTGCTTCAGCTCACGCTCAATTTTACGACTGGAGGTCACATCCTGAAAAATACCAAAAACGCGAACAGGTTTGCGATCTGTACTAAGTTCAACGAAACCTTCAGAGTGCACCCAACGCTGATCAAAATCAGCTCGCATTAATCTGAAGTCTACCTGATAGCGCCCGCCTCGCCCCATTGCATCCTGAATCGCAGCTTCAACCAGAGGCCGATCTTCAGCATGCACAAATTGCAGGTAGCCATCATTATCAAGAGCTCGATCGCCTTTCTCTAAACCAAAAAGGCGATATGCCTCATCGGACCAAAATACATCACCTTTAACGATATTCCATGACCAGTTGCCGATTCGACCGACACGCTGAGCCTGGTCCAGCATTAACTGCTGACGCTCAATAAGCCCTACAGCACGCAACTCCTTCAAGCGCAGCCAGAGAATCAGAACAATAATACTGATCATTAGGCCTGCTGCGAGTTGAATCCAAAGCCGGGATGACCGCTCGACAAAAGACTCAGGCTGAATACTGGCTGCAATCTGCCACTGCGCACCCGGCAAGGCTATATTATCTGTAATATCCGCCGCATTAAAAAGTGAAGCTGAGCCATATAAAACGGCGGTGGGTTTGCTCTGCTTTATTCCCCGAACAGCAATGTTCATCTCCCGTTCCAGCTGATAAAGACCCGAGACCTCATAGATCTGCTCAAGGGGCAAAGGAAAGAGTAATAGTGCCGTTCGATGCTGAAGGTCAGAGCCATGAAGCGGCAACCATATATGAAGACTTGCCTCCCCATCAGCCTGCACAACCGGTCCTGAAAGCAATACCTCTCCAGTTTCTACCGCTTGCCGCGCAACTTCAAAATCCTGTGTTCCGGGAGGAATAAAGTGATCAGTAAAATCAGAGTTAGTTGAAACAGGATATTGATGTGTATATTGATAATCACTGGAAATACGGTAAACCGCGTTAACCATAGGATTATTACTGAGGAAGAGCTCTGCTGTTTCTGCGAAATCATGCTGACTGATATCAGGAGTTATTGACAGGTAAGCAGCAAGCCCCTGCATGCTGGCAAGATTAGAGCGAATAAGGCTCTCAATCCCAGCGCTGGTTTCTGAAACACGCGACCGGGACTCAAGCACACGCTTTTGGCGTATTTGCTCCAAATATGAAACTTCAACATACCAGGCACTCCCCACAACTGCTAGGATAGCCAGGGCAGCGACAGACCAGTTAAGCAGATAAGCGCGACTGTTCACAAATTTGAAGCCTTATTGTTCGAGCCCAAAGTAGGCTGACTATACACGTCTGAGCCAAAATCCTAACAAAATCAAAAAGTAAGTGATACTTTTAAACCCGTAAAAAGCTATTGGTAGTAAGGTTTTTGATCTCTGTCGGGGTGCATTCCCGGATCCCCCTTTTTTTACTGAACAAACTACCCAGTTACAGAGCAACACTTCTCCAACAAGCTACCAAGTAATATACGGCCAAACTGCAGCTCAATACGCCCCAAATCAAGCCCCCTATACTGATACCCCTTATAATAATGATCCTTAGAGTTAATATAGGCCAGAATAGCGAGAACAGGAGATTAATAAACCTTTTAAAATACTCAATTAGGCTGCCGATTAAAGCCCATCCCATACTCTATGCTTCAACACCACCGATTTCCCCAATGAAATCATCCACCTGTCACAGGACTGTTACATTCAAAGCTTAGATTAATGTCCCATATCAACAACAAGTGCACTCTAGATATAAAACCTGAACCTATACATGGGCCTGAGATATGAGCAACTTTGAACAGCAGGATGATCTGAATCACCCGATAACCCAAACGCCAGAGCTAACTCAAATTATTGAAGAAGGGTTAAGCCGCCGTCAATTTATGGGAGGGGCAGCACTTTTAGGCCTGAGTACTCTTGCCGCTGGCTGTACACCGCTGAGCATGAGCGGGTCGTCTAATAATAAACCAATGAGCCCTGAAATTGGTTTTAAGCCGGTTCCAGCCTCTACCGCTGACACCATCACCGTTCCTGAAGGCTATCGCTGGGAGCGACTCATATCCTGGGGTGACCCTCTGTTCTCAAACGCCAACGAGTTCATTGATGGTGGCAAAAACAACGCCTATGATCAGGAACACCAGTTTGGCGACAACAATGATGGCATGAGTTTTTTCCCGCTGGCCGACGATCGCGCCATCATGGCCATCAATAATGAATACACTAATTATGAATACCTGCTCCCTAATCAGGGTAAAAAGGTAAGTCACGGTGATGTCCGTAAAGCCCAGGCTGCCCATGGCGTATCCATCTTTGAAATTCGCAAAGTTAACGGTCGCTGGAAACCTGTAAAGGACAGTCGCTTCAATCGACGAATCCACGCTAACACACCGATGACACTAACCGGCCCTGCAGCCGGAAACCCTTTATTAGCAACATCTGCAGACCCTTCTGGCACCAAAGTACTGGGTACTTTCAATAACTGTGCCAATGGCCAGACACCTTGGGGTACTTACCTGACCTGTGAAGAAAACTTCAATGGTTATTTCGGCAGCGATTCTACTGTGGATCTGGGTGATGATGCCAAGCGCTATGGTATCGGAGCAAAAGACGCAGGCTATCAGTGGTATAAGCACGACAGCCGCTTTGACCTGTCACTTAACCCACAAGAACCCCATCGTCATGGCTGGGTGGTTGAGATAGACCCCAACAACCCTGACAGCAAGCCGAAAAAAAGAACAGCCCTGGGGCGCTTCAAACACGAGAATGCGGCCCTGACCATTACCGAAGATGGCTATGTAGTGGTTTATCTGGGTGACGATCAACGGGGCGAGCACCTGTATAAGTTTGTTTCGAAAAACCGCTACGACCCAGATAATCAGGCTGCTAACGTTGATCTTCTGGAAGAAGGCACGCTTTATGTGGCCAAGTTTGAGGCTGAATCCGGTAAGGTAGCGGGAAAAGGCAAATGGATTGCACTGACCTTTGGTCAGAATGGCCTGACACCTGAAAATGGCTTTGCCGACCAGGCTGAAGTGCTCATCTTTGCCCGAAGAGCAGCGACTCAGGTTGGAGCAACGACCATGGACCGCCCTGAATGGGTTGCCGTTCACCCTTCCGGTCAGCAGGTTTTTTGTACACTAACTAACAATAAAGACCGCGGTAAAGAAGGCCAGCCAGTAGGAGGCCCTAATCCTAGAGCCAAAAACCATTACGGCCAGATTATTCGCTGGCAGCCGGATAACAATGACCATACCGCTGCAGGTTTTAAGTGGGACCTGTTTGTTATGGCTGGCAATCCGGAAGTTCATGGTGACTCCGCTTATGGAGGGTCCGCCAATATCAACAACGACAATATGTTTAATAGCCCCGACGGCCTCGGTTTTGATGCTGCTGGCCGCCTCTGGATTCAAACCGATGGCAAATACTCCAACAGCGGTGACTTTGCCGGCATGGGTAATAATCAAATGTTATGCGCTGACCCGGCCAGCGGTGAGATACGGCGCTTTCTGATCGGCCCTGTGGCCTGCGAAATAACCGGATTAGCCTTCACACCGGACTATCGCACTGTCTTTATTGGTGTTCAA
>JBLWVL010000016.1:0-28477 GCA_048268485.1 Oceanospirillum sp. | reverse complement strand
CCGGTGAGGACTTACAACCATCCCACTTCCCTGGTGGCGGTCAGAGCACACCAAGATCTTCCGTTATTATGATTCAACGGGAAGATGGTGGAATTATTGGCACCTAAGTCAAAACTCTACTGAATTCAATACCCATTAAGGGCAGCTTTTGGCTGCCCTTTTTAGTATCCTTCTTTTATATTTCTGACTCACTTTCCCATGCAGCCAGAAAAAAATCAGTTAAAATAAAAAAACACATCTAATAATAATCATGAACGTAATCAATATATTACGGTCAGAATCACCCCAAAACCGGTAAAAATAACGATCGATCAATCAGACTCTGATTGAAAAGCAAGATGGACAAAACAGGAGCTACCCTTGTTGAATGACCTGATCTGGATACCACTGCTACCCTTATTGGGAACCCTGGTACCCCTATTTGCATCGAGGTTCAGCCGCAGCGCGTGCGCTTTCCTTACTGCGGGACTACCCGCCCTTGCTTTGGTTCTGGTTTTACAGCTTGCACCTCAGGTGTTTGATGGTGAAACCGTCCGCCAAAGTTTTGGTTGGATACCTCAGTTAGGGTTAGAACTTGCATTCCGGCTGGACGGACTTGCACTACTTTTTACCTTACTGATTTTGGGTATCGGTTTGCTGGTTGTGCTTTATGCGCGCTACTATCTTTCCGAAAATGATTCAATGGGCAAGTTTTATGCTTACCTGATTCTATTTATGTTCGCTATGCTTGGCGTAGTGATGTCTGACAACCTGATTCAGCTGTGGATGTTCTGGGAACTTACCAGCATCAGTTCTTTTCTGCTGATCAGCTTCTGGGGACACAAAACCGAGGCCCGAAAAGGCGCACGAATGGCCCTGACCATCACGGGTGCGGGAGGTTTGGCACTACTGGCCGGCGTATTACTGATCGGCAATGTTGTCGGCAGTTACAGTTTGCATGACGTGCTTGCCAGTGGCGACCTGATTCGTGAACATACGGTTTACCCGGTTATCCTGGTTCTGGTTCTTCTGGGTGCATTCACTAAATCAGCTCAGTTCCCTTTCCATTTCTGGCTACCTCATGCCATGGCAGCACCAACACCGGTCAGTGCATATCTGCACTCAGCCACCATGGTAAAAGCCGGCATATTCCTGATGGCACGAATGTATCCTGTGTTATCCGGTACTGAGCTTTGGTTCCTGATTGTTAGTATGACCGGGCTGGCGACGCTGCTGTTAGGGGCCTATGTTGCTCTCTTTAAGCACGATCTCAAAGGTCTTCTCGCGTATTCCACAGTCAGCCATTTAGGTTTAATCACACTGTTGCTGGGCATGGGTACGGACATGGCTGCCGTTGCAGCCCTGTTTCATATTATCAACCACGCTACCTTTAAGGCATCGCTCTTTATGGCTGCCGGGATTATCGACCATGAATCCGGTTCCCGGGATATGCGCCAATTAAATGGCCTGTGGAAATATATGCCTTACACAGCCACTCTGGCGATGGTTGCCGCGGCAGCGATGGCAGGCGTTCCGCTACTGAACGGCTTCCTGTCAAAAGAGATGTTCTTTGCAGAAACCCTTCATCAGGATTCTCTGGGTTCTCTCTCATGGATGGTGCCGGTATTTGCAACGCTGGGAACCGTATTTTCTGTGGCCTACTCCCTACGCTTTATCCATGATGTATTCTTCAATGGTGAGCCTGTTAATCTGCCCAAAACACCCCATGAACCCCCTCGCTACATGAGAGTTCCTGTGGAAATTCTGGTGGCCCTGTGTCTGCTGGTCGGTATTATGCCTACCTATATGATTGGCGACTTACTCTATGCCGCATCAGCTGCGACACTACAGGGGCAGGTGCCTGAGTATAGCCTGTCAATCTGGCATGGTTTCAACTTCCCTCTGCTAATGAGCGTTGTGGCACTGGCCGGTGGTGCCATGGTATATATCAACCGGAAAGAGCTGTTCCAGTTTCAGGCTCAGTTCCCGGAAAATGACCCCAAGCTGGTTTTTGAGGCCGTCATTCAACTGATTCACAAGCAGATCTCCCGTGTTATGGAGCTGGCCGAAAATGGCTCTCTACAACGCTACAGCTATATGATGCTTAGTCTGGCTATGGTGATGATGGCGGAACCGCTTCTGGATCTGAATGCCACTGCCGGCCACAGGCCTCAGATTCCAGTGGATGCGATCTCAATTACAGGGGCCGTGCTGCTGGCGATAGGGGCCCTGGCAACGGTTATATGGAATCGCCAGCGTATGGTCGCCTTGGTAGCCCTTTCTGTGGTTGGCCTGATCGTATCACTGATGTTTGCTAAATTCTCAGCACCGGATCTGGCCCTGACTCAGCTGGCAGTAGAGGTTGTCACCGTTATTTTGCTGATGCTTGCACTCTTTTTCCTACCGCAAACCACACCAAAAGAGTCTTCGCCGAAACGGGTTGCCCGAGACCTGGGGATAGCGGCGATCATAGGTGGCGTAATCGGTACTATCAGCTACGCATTAATGACCCGACCACTGGACAGCATTTCCACTTTCTTTCTGGAAAACAGTAAGACCGGTGGCGGCGGTACCAACGTCGTAAACGTGATACTTGTAGACTTCCGGGGCTTTGACACGCTTGGGGAAATTACCGTTCTGGGCATCGCTGCACTGGGCATTTTTAAGTTGATTGCCCGTATGCGTCTTTATATGCCTGCCAGTGACGGCGATGGCCGCCCATGGTCACAGGACAGCCACCCACTAATGCTCTCCGTTGTTTCACAGAGCTTACTGCCTCTTGCGCTGTTGGTATCCGCCTATATCTTCCTTCGGGGACACAATATGCCGGGCGGCGGCTTTATTGCAGGCCTGATTACATCTGTTGCCATTATTCAGCAATATATCGCCCACGGTGTGGACTGGATTAAAGCTCGCATGAAACTGGATTATCAACTGATGATCGGCAGTGGTATTACCATTGCAGCTTTGACAGGATTGGGTAGCTGGGCATTTGACCGCCCATTCCTGACCTCCTGGTTTGACCATTTCCATCTGCCATTGGTGGGAGAGTTTGAACTGGCCAGCGCGATGCTCTTCGACCTTGGGGTTTTCCTGACCGTTGTCGGAGCCACGATGCTAATCCTCGCTAACCTCGGCAAACTAACCACCAGTGAACGCCCTGTACTGAAGGAGCACGACTGATAATGGAAGGACTGTATGCTTTCTGCGTAGGCCTACTGACGGCCTGCGGTATTTTCTTAGCTCTGCGTGGGCGCACATTCCCCGTGGTTGTGGGCCTGACATTGCTCTCCTATGGTGTCAATCTGTTCCTGTTTGCCAGTGGACGCCTGAAGTTAAACTCAGCAGCCGTTCTCGGGCAATCAGCACAGCATAGTGACCCTCTGCCCCAGGCACTGGTTCTGACCGCTATTGTTATTGGCTTTGCTATGACAGCCTTTGTT
Source organism: Oceanospirillum sp. (assembly GCA_048268485.1). Lineage (GTDB taxonomy): Bacteria > Pseudomonadota > Gammaproteobacteria > Pseudomonadales > Halomonadaceae > Oceanospirillum. The sequence goes on along the minus strand of JBLWVL010000016.1, from coordinate 25,055 downwards.
GTAATTCTTGCTATGCGTGCCCGAGCTGACCTTGGTAATGACCATGTGGATGGTCGTCTACCCGAAGCGCCCAAGCCTCGCCTTGCACGCCGTTCAGGGGGTCAATAATGCAGCATCTGGCTATTTTACCGATCCTGATCCCTCTATTTACCGGTGCAATATTGCTGTTGCCACCCTTTAGAGATGCCCTGAATCGCCAGCGAAGCCTTGCTTTAATCTCCGTCACATTCCAGGTCATCTTTGCCGCCATGCTTTTAGCCACGGCCACTGGTGAAGGCACTCAAATGTATGTGCTCGGTGACTGGCAACCACCTTTTGGTATTGTCCTGGTAGCCGATCGCCTATCCAGCATGCTGGTGCTATTAACAACGCTACTCTGTACCGGAGCTCTACTCTATTCATGTGCCGGGCACGATAAAAGTGGTCAGTATTTCCACTCACTGTTTATGTTTCAGGTGATGGGGATTAATGGCGCTTTTCTGACCGGTGACATTTTCAATCTATTCGTCTTCTTTGAAGTATTGCTGATTGCCTCATACGCCCTACTGGTTCACGGTGGCGGCAAACAGAAAACTCAGGCGGCGGTTCATTATGTGATCCTCAACCTGATAGGCTCCAGCCTATTTCTTTTTGGCCTGGGTATTCTATACGGCACGTTAGGTACTCTGAATATAGCTGACATGGCGATACAGGTGCGGACACTGGATGAGTCCGAAGCAATTTTAGCCAAAGCAGGAGGCTTGTTATTGCTTCTGGTATTTGGTCTGAAAGCCGCGTTGCTGCCTCTGCATTTCTGGCTTCCTCGCACCTATGCATCGGCATCCGCGCCTGTTGCAACTCTTTTTGCCATTATGACCAAGGTTGGAATCTACAGTATATTCCGCGTTCATACCGTCGTGTTCGGTGAAGAAGCTAATTTGCTGGCGAATATTGCCCTACCCTGGCTGTGGCCAATGGCAATGGGCACGCTGGTAATCGGGACACTGGGCGTTTTTGCCAGCCCAACCCTGCGGGTGATGACAGCAAATCTTGTAATCATCTCTGCCGGAACCCTACTGATTGCCGCCGCACTACAAACGGAACATGCAACGTCTGCAGCCCTCTACTACATAGTACACAGCACATTGGTCACAGGTGCCCTCTTCCTGATTGCGGACCTTATTTCACGCCAGCGAGGTAAGGCTGAAGATCGCTTTGTAAAATCACGGGCCATGGCCCAACCAAGATTACTGGGCTTTGCTTTTGTTATCGCAGCATTAGCGATTATCGGGTTACCGCCACTGTCAGGCTTTGTTGGTAAAGTTCTGATTATGCGCGCAGCTGAATCTACGGCAGAAATCATTTGGATCTGGCCCCTGGTTCTGATCAGCAGCCTAATGATTCTGGTTGCAATATCCCGCGCCGGAACAACCTTATTCTGGCGTGTGACATCAGCCTCCTCAAGCGAAGAAAAAGTTCACCCACTTGAGATTGCCGGCATCACCCTGCTTTTGGCGGCATCACCTCTACTGGTAATTTTTGGTGGCCCGGTGACCGAATTCACAGCCGATGCCGCCCATCAACTGCACGACCTGACACAGTCGGTCAATGCTCTGTTACCAACACAAAGCACGTCTCTTCCAGGAGGCAATCACTAATGTTTACGGTCAAAGAGTCCCGTTTTCTGCCCATGCCGTTTCACAGCCTGCTTTTGTTTGTGGTCTGGTTACTGCTGAACAATACAATGGCCTTTGGTCATATTCTTCTGGCACTTTTTTTTGCCTGGTCGATCCCCAAGTTGGTTTCTATTCTGAAGCACGGCCATCCAACAATAAAAAGACCCTGGCTGACGGTCCGTTATTTTTTTATGGTGATGAAAGATATCATTACTGCCAACATTGAAGTTGCACTAATGGTTCTTGGTCCTTTGAAAAAACTACAGCCAGGCTTTGTTGCTATACCTTTGGATATTACCTCAGATCTCGGCGTTACCTTGCTTGCCAGTACTATCTCACTAACTCCCGGCACCGTGAGTGCTGAGATATCTGAAGACCGCAAATGGCTCTATGTGCACGCTCTGCACCTGGACAACGCCGATGAGCTGATTGCACAGGTAAAGCAACGTTATGAGATACCGCTGAAGGAGATTCTGGGATGCTAAAGTGGGCCATTATTATTGTCGCTGTCCTGATCTGTATCGCCCTGTTCCTTAATTTATGGCGACTGATTCAGGGCCCAAACCTGCAGGACCGTATACTGGCTTTGGATACCATGTATATCAACAGCATCGCGCTGATTATTCTGTATGGTATTCATATGGGAACCGGGCTCTACTTTGAAGCAGCACTTCTGATCGCCATGCTAGGTTTTGTCAGTACCTCTGCACTATGTAAGTACCTGCTCCGCGGCGATCTGATTGAATAAACCTCCCATAACATTATGAGTAACATCAGGCGTACCAAGGTGCGCCCTTAAACTGCACAATAGGTGAAAATATGGCAACCTGGCTTGAAGGGCTGATCGCTCTGGTCCTGATAATTGGTGGAGTTTTTCTACTGATCGGCTCCATAGGACTGGTGCGGCTTCCTGACCTGTACACACGGCTACATGGGCCAACGAAGGCAACAACTCTGGGGATGGCTGGTCTTCTGCTGTCCTCATCAGTTGTATCCAGCATCACTCAAGGCTCTGTCTCCGTTCATGAGTGGCTTATTACACTATTTCTACTCATTACAGCTCCTGTTTCAGCCAATATGATCGCTAAAACAGCAATGCATCACGATCTGTCACCCTGGAAACGGACCAAAGGACAAGAACTAATTGACCCTGCCAGCCGGCAGGCACCACCGGATGACCATCATAGCACCAAGGATGGCAAACTTCCTTAGCGCGTCTACAGGCAAAAATTCCATAAAAACAGATAGCCTCGCAAGAAGTATTGCGGGGTTATTTTTTAGCGGTTTTAACCGTAAACATAGACCTATTAGCCAGTTTAAGGCAAAATAAATTAATACATACGTTTGAAACAAGACGTTTTTGTACCGGATCAATGACGGCATATTACCAGCACTTGCCATTCAGAAATCGGGCAACTTCCATCAAATAACAACAGCAGCCATATTCAGAGTTCATATAAGCTGTTGAGCTGACAGATTAAAGTGAGAACCAACATGCAAAATAACGTTGTGATCAGCGGTGCGGGTCTTTGGAACCCTGAAAACAGTATCAGCAACGAAGAACTGGTGGAAAGCTACAACGCATACGCTGCGTTGTATAACAAACAATATGCTACAGAAATCGAAGCCGGTGAGCGGGTCGAAAAACCCTTTTCCAGTGCTGAGTTTATTGAGAAAGCATCAGGCATAAAATCCCGTTATGCTTTTGTCAAAGAAGGCATTCTTGATCCTGAACGAATGCGCCCGGTGCTGGAAGAACGGGATGATGATGCGCTCTCCCATCAGGCTGAGATGGCGATTAATGCCGCAAAAATAGCACTGCAGGAAGCGAATAAAACACCGGATCAGATCGACGCCGTTATTGTATCCTGCGCCTACACTCAACGCTCTTATCCCGCTATTGCTATCGAGGTTCAGCATGCTCTGGGTATTGAAGGGTTTGGCTTCGATATGCTGGTCGCCTGCTCTGCGGCCACATTTGCCTTACATCGGGCCTATGAGATGGTTGCCGCAGGGACAGCCAGGTCTGTTCTGGTGATTAATCCCGAGCTTACATCACCTCAGGTTAATTACATGGACCGCGACAGTCACTTTATCTTTGGAGATGTGGCAACCGCTACCATCCTGGAACAGGAAAGCAGCTGCAACTCCGAGCACGCTTACCGCATACTGGGGGTGAAAGCGCAAACCAGTTACTCCAACAATATCCGCTCGAATTTCGGTTATCTATCAAGGGTTACTGATACTGACCCCTACTCTGCTGATAAGCTATTCCACCAGAACGGCCGTAAAGTCTTTAAAGAAGTTTGTCCAATGGCGGCTCAGCATATCACCGACCACGTGGCTGCAACCGGCAATACCAACAATGATATTCGTCGCTGGTGGCTGCATCAGGCCAACATTAACATGAACACCCTAATCGGCAAAAAGCTGCTGGGGCGAGAGCCATCTGAGGATGAGGCTCCTATAGTGCTTGATGAATACGCCAACACAGCATCAGCAGGCTCCCTGATCGCATTTAACAAAAGCCATAAAGACCTGGTAAAAGGCGATAAAGGCGTGATCTGCTCCTTTGGTGCCGGTTACTCTATTGGCAGCCTGGTCATTGAGAAAATCTGACAACAGGCTTATTTATAAAAAAGAGATACAAGCTCTTTTCCGTCGATCCGGATAAACCATTAGAGGCGCGGTATCAGAAATATACCGCCGCCTCTAATACTCGGCCTACTGTCTGTTGCATCATTACGCCTGCTCACACATACTCATATTAAACTGTGTCACAGCAGAAATATGACTTTTATAGCAATGCTATAAGCCTATCACACTGAAACAGCGTATCTTAATATGTATGTCTAAAGGCTTGAAAAAAACAGGGATAGCAGGAATATAAAGAGAGAGAGAAAAAAGGGCCTAACGGGCTGATTTGATAAGGTATTTCTTTGAAATGAGACTGTTATGGATGGCTGGATACAGTCGAATGGTGCCCGGAGCCGGAATCGAACCGGCACGGTGTTACCACCGAGGGATTTTAAGTCCCTTGCGTCTACCAATTTCGCCATCCGGGCTAACTGGCGCTGTAAAAATTAACAGCTTGAGATGGAGGCCGAGGTCGGAATCGAACCGGCGTACACGGAGTTGCAGTCCGCTGCATGACCACTCTGCCACTCGGCCATCTCAAAAAAAGTGGAGCGGGAAACGAGATTCGAACTCGCGACCCCAACCTTGGCAAGGTTGTGCTCTACCAACTGAGCTATTCCCGCTGAACTTGGGACGTATTATATACTGTCTTTCCTAAGCGTCAACTATTTTTTTCACAACTTTTTGTTTTTATTACAATTATCCGGAATTTCACTCAATGCAGCGCCACAAACTGCTACATACCGGACTTCAGGTCTGGCCATGCAGCTTTAAGATATTGCATCATCGACCAGATAGTCAGCACAACAGCGCCATATAATAAAATCATGCCAATTATTGCAATATCACTACCGGGGGACTGACTTAGCAAGACAAAGATCGACAACATCTGGAGTGATGTTTTCGCTTTTCCAATCATAGAAACGGCAATACTGGCTCGCTTTCCTAGCTCTGCCATCCACTCCCTCAGTGCCGAGATTACAATTTCACGACCAATAATAATCAGTGCCGGAATGGTCATCCAGATACTTGCGTAAGCATCAATTAATAGACCTAACGACACTGAAACCATGAGCTTATCAGCAACAGGATCGAGAAAAGCGCCGAATGGTGTAGACTGATTAAGACGCCGGGCCAGGAAACCATCCAGCCAGTCAGTCCAGGCCGCCAGTGCGAAAATGCCGGCAGCTATATAGAGATTGTTCTCCAGGGGCAGATAGAACACAGCGACAATCAAAGGAATAAAAGCAATACGTAATGCAGTTAAAATATTGGGTAACTTCATCGGGCCTACTACTGTTCGGGGTGTAAGGGAAAATAGATCTGCTCGGCCAACGCTGCACTGATACCCGGAACCTTAGCAAGCTCCTGAATACTCGCATCCAGCGCTTCTTTCTGACCGCCAAAATGTCGTAAAATTGCTTGTCGTCTTTTCGGTCCAATCCCTGGAATCGACTCAAATCGGGACGTACGGCGGGTATTATCCCGTCTTTGGCGATGACTCACAATGGCGAATCGGTGCGCCTCATCCCTTACCTGTTCAATCACATGGAGTGCTTTAGAATCTGAATCCAGATCGATAATCTGATCATTAGTTTCAAGATAAAGCGTCTCAAATCCTTGCTTACGGGTCGTACCTTTTGACACGGCCAACAAAATAACATCGGCTATAGCAAGTTCATTAAATACCGCTCTCGCCTGTTTCAACTGACCTTTACCACCATCGAGCACCAAAATATCAGGCTTTTTTCCCTCTCCCGATGCCAGTCGCTTATAACGGCGAATTAACGCCTGTCGCATAGCGGCATAGTCATCTCCGGCTGTAATTCCTTCTATATTGAATTTACGGTACTCACTTTTTATGGGGCCATCCGGGCCTAATACAACACAGGAGGCAACGGTTGCCTCGCCTGAGCTATGGCTAATATCAAAACATTCCAATCGCGCCGGGCGCTCTTCCAGCCCCAGGGCTTCCTGAAGCGCCTTAAACCGGCTGTCCATTGTTCCTTTCCTGGCCAGGTGGCTGATCAGAGATTGCTCAGCATTGGTAATCGCCATCTGCAACCAGCGCAAGCGATGCGACCGAACCTGTGAGTTCAATACTACCTTTTTGCCATAAAGTTCCTTCAGAGCTTCCGCAAGGGTCTCAGGCTCTACCAGTGTCAAATTGGTAATAACTTCCGCGGGAACTTCACGGGTAGCACTACCCAGATAAAACTGATTAATAAAGCTTTGAAGTGTATCGGCTTCATTATCAGATAAAAGGTCAGATGGGAAATAATGCCGGGAACCCAGCACACGCCCGGCACGGACAAACAGCACTGAAATAGCAAAACCGCCAGGACGAGAAACCAGAGCAAAAAGATCTGCATCGCCCTGCTCCCCGTAAACATACTGCTGCTCCTGAACCTTTCTGAGCTGGATAAGCTGATCCCGAAAACGAGCCGCCAGCTCAAAATCAAGTTTCTCCGCCGCCTGATCCATTTTCTGCTGAAGTTCGGCCAAAAGCTCTACACTACGCCCTTTAAGAAACAATACAGCCCGCTCAACATCATCCTGGTATACCTGTTTACTGATCAGCTCTACACAGGGTGCACTACAGCGCTCAATCTGATGCTGAAGACATGGCCGACTCCGATGACTGAAGAAATTGTCATCACACTGGCGCAACCGAAAAACTTTTTGCAGAAGGTTCAGGGTTTCTTTAACGGCACTTGCATTAGGATAAGGCCCAAAATACTGCCCAGACTTACGCTTTTTTCCTCGGCTGTACTCTATTTGAGGATAATCACCAGCACTCAGGAAGATATAGGGGTAGGATTTATCATCCCTCATAAGGATATTAAAGGGTGGGCGATGCCGTTTAATCTGAGTTTGCTCCAGCAGCAAGGCTTCAGTCTCACTACTGGTAACAGTAAACTCAATACGGGCAATCTGCTCAACCAGCGCTTTAGTTTTTAAACTCAAGCCCGTTGAGCGGAAGTAGCTACTGACTCTATTCTTCAGGTTCTTAGCTTTACCAACATATAGCAGTGCGTCAGCACTGTCATACATACGATAAACGCCTGGGTGGCTGGACAAAGTCTTAAGAAACGCTTTCGCATCAAACTCAGGCATTTTATCAAAGAGATTCCGTATCAATCATCTTATGGCGGATAGCAAGATGCGTCAGCTCTACATCACTGGAGACCTGCAATTTGTCAAAAATACGATAGCGGTATGTGTTAACTGTTTTGGGGCTCAAAAAAAGCTTATCTGAAATATCACAAACTTTCTGACAATTAACCACCATTAAGGCGATTTGCAGCTCACGGTCGGACAGGTTATCGAATGGATTCTCATTGCCGGGGGTCATTCTCCCCAAAGCAACCTTCTGGGCAATTTCAGAACTCAGGTATCGCTGACCATGGTGTACCTGGCGTATCGCATTGATCATTTCAACAGGATCAGCACCTTTTGACAGATACCCGGAAGCACCAACCTCCAATGCACGGGTTGCAAATGTTTCTTCAACCAAGGCAGACAGAGCAATAACTTTACAGTCCGGGAGCATTCGCACGATCTTTCGGGTGGCTTCCAGCCCTCCGATACCTTGCATCTTAATATCCATAAGAACCACATCCGGCAGTAAGTCCCGGGCCATTGTCACAGCATCTTCGCCACTACCCGCCTCTCCGGCTATTTCAATCCACTCTTCATCAGCCAGCATTTTGGAAACCGCCGCACGAACAAGATGGTGATCATCAACAATCAGCAGTTTAACCATGCCCACCTCAGCAATAACAATATAAAAATCAGTACGTTAATGATAACTAACATAATAACGGCAAACATTAGCCGGGCAATATTTTCACCGTATATACACTGAAAATAATTAATTAAATATTAGAAGAGCCCTGAATATCTATGGGTCGTTAGCATTTAAAATAATCATGACAAACCAATTCTGTAATGCCTTAATTTATTAGCTATTGTGGTATGTGAAACCCCCAGCCGTTTTGCCAATAAACGGCTGCTGGGAAAATCAGGATAAAGACTGGCCAAAATTTGCTGCTCAACCCGGGCGGTAATCTCACCCCAGTGACCGCTAAGATCCAGGGGCTGGGCATCAGAGCTATGCAGGCTGGGAAGCTTAATATGATCAACCTGAATAATAGAGTCTTCACAGATTGAAACCGCCTGATACAACACATTCTCCAACTGACGAACATTACCCGGCCAATGATACTGACTGAGTACCGTTTCTGCTTCAGGGCTCAGCTCGCGTAAAGCCGTTCCAATCTGAGTACAGGCCCGGTCAATAAAATGCCTGGCCAGTGTCACAATTCCTTCTTTACAGTTCCGTAATGGTGGAATGAGAAGAGTCAGTACATTCAGGCGATGAAACAGATCCTCCCGAAACAGGTTCTGATCACACAATTCGGCCAAGTCTTTTTGAGAAGAGCAGATCACACGTACATCGACCTGAATTTCATCCTCACTACCAATACGTCTAAAGCTGCCATCCTGTAAAAAACGCAACAGTTTAACCTGAAGATGCGGGCTCATTTCACCGACCTCATCAAGAAAAATACTGCCACCGGAAGCCAGATCCAACAAACCAAGCTTACCCTCTTTACGGGCACCTTCAAAAGCATTTGGGCCGTAGCCAAACAGCTCCGTTTCTGCCAGGTTATCCGGCAAACTTGCACAGTTCAGCACCATAAAGGGGGAGCGTCCTCGAGGGCTACTCATATGACAAGCCCTGGCCAGCATTTCTTTTCCGGTGCCGGTCTCCCCCTGAATCAATAAGGGCGCATCAAGAGGTGCCATACGTTTGGCCTCACGAATCATCGACTGCATCTTAGGCGCATCAATCTGCAGGGCCTCAAAGCCAAACTCATCATGCTTTTGCAGTGAGTAAATCTGAGCCCCTAAGGACTCAACAGGATGAAGGGTTATGACAGCACCTGCAGGCTCACGACCCGATAACCGCTCTTCCATATAGATAGGGTTAATATCGGCCAGATAAGCATGCCCCTTTATCTCGACCCGAACACCATTAAGGCGCGACTCTAACTTCGGCAATAATGTATCAAGATCAAGATTCTTAACACGCTTGCTAAGTGAAATACCGGAAACCTCATCCACTCTTAAGCTCAGAATACGCCCCGATGCAGCATTTGCAGCGACAACACGTCCATCAATATCAACAGATAAAACAGGTATATCCAGAGACTGCAGTAATATATCCAGCTCGTAATGACGTCGCTCGCTAGGTATCAGACTAATACGGCGAATTTTCTGTACACCAGAGATCTTTTCCAGACGTGTTCTGACACTTTGCAGCTGTATATTGAGCATACTCGGCATATAAAGATAGATCGCACTGCCCTTATCATCTCCGGCTTCTGCACGAACAACGTTGATACGGAATTCAACAAATACCTCAAGGATATCCCGCATAATTCCAACACGGTTCTGACAGACGATCTCTAAGCGCATACTTTATACCCTTATACTGGCAACAATTGTGTAAATCATTCTATACAGTCTCACGATGGAACACACGCTGAATCAGCATTTTCCTTAAGTTCAGATACAGGTAATCCCTGTGCCTTTCAATCCGCAATAGCCACCAGGGTTCTTATCCAGATACTGCTGGTGATAAGGCTCTGCAAAATAGAACCCGGATTCCAGACGAAGATCTGTCGTAATATCACCATGGCCACCCTGAGTCAGCTGACTCTGATATTGCAGCATACTATGGAAAGCCTGACGGTAATCCTGCTCATTCTGACAATAGATAGCAGACCTGTATTGAGTTCCCCTGTCATTCCCCTGACGCATTCCCTGAGTCGGGTCATGATTTTCCCAAAAGAGCTGCAACAATTGATCAAGACTCAACTGTTCAGGGTCATAAGCAATAACAACAACCTCTGAATGGCCAGTCAAACCACTGCATACCTCTTCATAAGATGGAAAGGGGGTATAACCGCCCGCGTAACCTGCGGCCGTCAGAAGTACGCCCGGTTGCTGCCAAAAAAGTCTTTCAGCACCCCAGAAACAACCCAAACCGAGGGTAATTTTATGGGGATAATGCTCAAGTTCAGCCAGAGAACCAGTCAACACCTCATGCGGCAGATCAATATCAAAAGGATAACAATCCCGGCCGGGCAATGCCTGTGATGCGTCAATCAGCTGCTCTTTAAGGCTATTCAAACGAATCTGGTATTTTTCACTACTCAACATAAAATTGACTCCGGTATTATAGGGCTGAAATCTATAACGTATTGATTAATATAACCCCCACTAGGGCAAACGCTATGAACATGACGAAAAACAGTGCGACATCCGATCAGCCTTGCTATTGCCAGTCCGGGCAAGATTTTGAAAACTGCTGTGGAAAGTTTATCACTGGAGAGCAGCTACCGGATACGCCTGAGCAGCTCATGCGCTCCCGTTATTCAGCTTATGTGTTGGCTGACCTGGCTTACATTGAGCAAACGACCCAGAAAGATATTCGCCCTCAGTATGATTTTGAAGGACTGAAAGCCTGGGCAGAGAACTCAGAATGGTTAGGCCTGAAGATTCACAACACTGAAACATCCGGGGATGAAGGCCGGGTACGCTTCACTGCACGTTACCGTGAAAAAGAAGGCATTATCAACCACTCTGAAGACTCAAAATTTATTCGTGAAGAGGGTCAATGGTTCTTTGTACATGGCAAAGACTATACGCCCGTAACCGAAAAAGATGCTGGCCGTAACGACCCATGCCCGTGTGGCAGTGGTAAAAAATATAAGAAATGCTGCCTGAACTGAATACAAAAGCCTCAAAGTTTTTTCTTGTACTTAATTACGCCCATAAGAGAATCTGATAGGAAGAGGCTGTTTCAGACAGCCTCAACGTAAAGCACTCTGTCCGCACAGGCTTTACTGATATGTGTCAACCACTAACATCAGCAATGTCAGGCATAAAGGGCCCGCAATCAGAGCAAGATTCAGCCGTAACCCAACACCTATTGCAGATTTTGCCAATATTTTCTGCATCAAAAAGGCCCCTGCAACCAACTGAAGAAAACTACTTAACCCCAGAAGAATGCCCTGATAATAAAACTGTACAAAAATCAACCCAAGAATACTGATCATGGTAAGCCAGGTCGAAATCTTCAGAAAGGCTTTACTCTGATCCTGCAGGTGCTCTTTCCAATACTGTTTTGAAGACCGGCCTAAACAAGCCTCACCCAACGCCCCGATCAGCAAAGTAACCAGAATAACTATCCACATATCTCCTGCTCCTTAAGTCGTTTTTATTATTGTCACTATCACCTCGGCCGGCACTGTCATATAAAGCATGTGATAAAACAGAAACAAGCCCATTAATAGTTACCGCTATTTCATCGGTTAATACCGTAAAAAAGAATAGCCGCCGCTGGGATCAGGATCTGTCACCCGCAATGCTCTCCATAATCGTGGTGACATGCTGACTTAACTTACCTGAAGCCTCACGGGTTTTCTCTGCCGCGATCTGGGTTTCTTCAGCGCTGGCCGTCACTTGCTGCAAGCTTTTATTAATTTCTCCAGCAGCAACACTTTGCTGACGTGCCGCACTGGCGATACTCTGCCCTTTCTCACTGATCTGCTGCATCGTATCCGTAATCTTTGCCAGAGTGTTACTGGCTGTATCAGCCTGTTCAACACTCTGATTAGCCTGCTGACAGCTTTTATCGATTACGTGATGAACCTGACGGGTTTCATCCATCAATCGAGTCAGTACACCCTGTATCTCGGTGGTAGATTCCTGGGTACGACAAGCCAGAGACCTGACTTCATCAGCAACAACAGCAAAGCCCCGACCATACTCACCAGCCCTGGCAGCTTCAATGGCAGCATTCAACGCCAAAAGGTTAGTCTGTGCCGCTATATCATTGATCAGAGTTACAGCATGAGAGATTCCTTCACTGGCACTATAAAGATGGTCGACCCGGGACATAGCCAACTGAACCTGATCTGCCAGGTGGTGAATGGAAGCCAGGGCCCCGTGAACCACTCTCCGCCCCTCTTCGGCCTGCTCCAGAGCATGATCAGTTGCATCGGAAGTGTCTGCTGCACGGGCCGCTACTGTCGTAATTGCTTCAGACAACTCAGCAACAACACCTGAAATATGGCGTACTTCATCATTTTGCTGTTGAACAGCGTAAGCCGCCATATCTGAAATTTCCTGTGTTCCCTCTCCCAGTGCATCCAATGTTGCTGCAGAATAGTGAATCCGGGTACGAATGGCGGACTCATTAGCAATACGCAATTTAGCCATCAGGCGTAAGAAACCGGCCTCAGAGGAGCTACCTGAGTACATTCGGGCCAGGAGCGGGCTGTAATCGCCACCAACCAAACGCTGACAGGCGAGCCTGAGTGGTGCAAGCATCCTCCAGCTAAGAAAAGCGAGACAACTACTGCCTAATGCAGCAGATGTCATCAGGGGGAAGCCTGACAAGCCGAAAGCCAACTGTAGAATAAAAGGGAGCAAACAGGTGATAGCCAGGAGTACCGGCAAAGATACCAGCAAGGGGATATCAACAAACCTGATTCGAGGCTTACCTGCTCTCAAACGCGCATAAATACGCTCTGCTCTATCGACCTGAGTTTGTTTAGGCTTAAGTCGAACCGATTGAAATCCGACAATATCCCCATTCCGAATAATGGCTGACACAAAAGCATTCACATAATAGTGATCACCATTCTTGCAGCGATTTTTGACAACCCCCATCCAGGGTTTTGCCTGACGAATGGTTTGCCACATCTGCTCAAAAACTGCAGGAGGCATATCCGGATGGCGAACAATATTATGAGGCTGCCCTAATAATTCAACTTCACTGAAACCTGATACCTCAATAAACGCATCATTGACATAGGTAATCTGGCCTTTCATATTCGTCGTCGAAACCAGAGGCACGCCATCTTCAAGCTTGGTTTCCTGTCCTGTAACCGGCAGATTCTGCTTCAAATATCACCTCCATGTGTTTTTATTATGTTTTTAAGGGCTTGATCGAACCTACTTATGAGGGCAGCGTATTCTACGCGCTACCCAACCCTTAACACTGACTCCAATCAAAAATAGCAGTCAGAAGCAACATCCTGTTGCAGAAACCAATAAAAACCTGCCCGCTTATTAATGTCAATTCCACAGATCAGGAAAATAGAGCACCGGTTAGCGAGTCCCAGAAATAAAGGTTATGCTGGTGCTTTTTATCGTCAATATAACTGGAACAGCTATGAGTCGTTATCAATCGAAAACATCACCGGAATTGAAAGCCACCCTTGAACGCTGGCAACAGGACCGCCATCCGAAGGATGCAGAGTGGCTGTCAGATCAGATACCTTATCTGCTTGAGGATGTCGCACGGGTTCAGGCCGGTTTTTTTGCGCTGCAGGATAAAGTAAAAAAGCTTGAGTCAGAAATGAAGACCTACCGCCAAACACGCATTCTGGCTGAGTTTGACGATATAAATAAGCACTAGCAAATAAAAGACCAAACACTAAAAAGCAACTATCAACTACTCCGGTAACGCGTAATGACAGAGCTCAGTGTTTCTATTGAGATAGGCTTGCAAAGATAATCATCAAATCCCTGATCCAGAGCACTCTCGATTGCCTCAGAGGCAACATCGCCACTAACCGCAATTACCGGTAGTTCTGAGCCTTCTGAGCGACTGCGGATCATACTTAATACGTTTACGCCAGAGACAGCGCCAAGGTTCATATCAACAAATACCAAATCAGGGCATGCCTTTATAAACGCAGCAACCCCTTCCTCCGCTGTCTCCTGGCCAACAAACTCAATAGCCGGGTCACAATGCAGAATCAGCCGCTCAAGCACTTTCCGGTTCGCTTCATCATCCTCAATATAGAGCACTCTGAATACTTCCCGAGGAGGGAAGGATTCAGGTTGCAGACCCGGTATCGGCAAAGTATTCACGCTTGCAGAAAGATCACAGGGAATTCGCAGTGTGAAGATACTGCCAACTCCAACATCAGAATCCACATGAATCGTCCCCCCCATAGCCTCCAGAGCATATCGCGCCAGTGCTAAACCATTCCCCATTCCCTGAGCATTGATATAACCCTCTGCGGCCTCAAACGGCATAAAAATCTTATCGATAAAGTCCTGAGAAATCCCTTTACCCGTATCCTGAACGGAGAGTTCACAATACCGGCCAAGGCATTGGTGCCTCAGTCTGATAAGCCCACCGGGGTCGGTATAACAGATCGCATTTTTTAACAGAGAAGTAATCACTTGGCGCAAACGTCGCTCATCTGCCTGTACAAAATAATCCTGACCCGGCAAATCCGCTTCAAATCTCAGATCTGCCTGTTCAATCTCATCGATGACATCAGACACACAATCAGTTGCCAGCCGGGTGAGACAAACACGTGTTATATCAACCGAGAATTCCTGCCGCTCCAGTTGAGCTAAATCCAGCACATCATCCACCAGATCAAGCATCGCTTGCCCGGAATTAACAATCTGAGCAAGATGTTCGAGGTGCTCATCATCCAGCCCCTCCTCAAGTTGGAGCAGATGGCCAAAACCCAAAATAGCGTTTAGCGGTGTTCTGAACTCATGACTCATACGTGAAAGGAATTGGGTTTTTGCCTGACTTGCATGTTCAGCACGCTCTTTTTCAAGCTGAACATTTTTCTCCGCCCATTGGCGCTCAGTTTCAGATTCATACGCTGACAGCAGAGCTGCTACAGTAGCAAGCCAAGGATCAAATAAACGAAGCTCAGAGGTCCAGTGACGATAATCGTCAAGCACAAGGCTAAAGCATATTACCGGATAATTGCCTGAGAGAACCGGCAATAACAACAGTCCCTCATTACCAATATCCCGTGCTGAATTTGCAAAGATATCCTGCAAGGGCGTTAATACAGGCTCAGGCGTTTCAATCGAGGCTCGCCAATGAGCCACCACCTGTGCAATACGCTCATGAATCAGCGAAATATCATCTTCGCGAGTGAGTAAAGTCCCTGGCTGACTGAAATAATGATCAGAGGCGGGGCAGCCCAGTTTTTGCTGCAACGATTCCGCCAGCCAGTAAAAGCCAGCCTCTGACTGCACCAAGTTCACCAGAGAGTAAAGCTGTCTGGGAATATCAGGAAGTTTGCTACTATTACAAATAAAATGCGTCTGCATCTGAGAAATACTCATCAACAGTCGATTGTTAAACTGACGAAAATACTCTGCGCGCTTCCGTTCCGTAATATCTCTTACCAACAGCAGAATTTTATTGGTACCCGTTCGGGCAAAACGTAATTCGAGTGTTTGCGCCTGCCACTGATTTTCCAGGGTGATCTCTGTAAAGTAACGGGCCAGACCTGAGTACGCCTGATCCGTAAGATGGTGCTGCAGAACCTTAGCATCCAATGGCGGGAACAGCTGGCAAAGCAAAACACCCGTATTCAGCTCCAGAGGCAGTATTTCACCTTGCGGCTGCTGATAACTTAAAACTTCAAAGCGGGAATTAAAAACGACTAACAGGTCCGGCAGTGCTTCAATCAAGGCCTCATTTTCTGCTTCTCGGACTTCCAGCTCCTGCGAAGTCACCGAAAGTTTTTCTGTTAAACGCATCCGCTTGCGATAGAGATCAACCTCGAGACGCTTGCGCTTGGATATATCCCGGAAAGAAAGACATGCATACTCTTCAAATCCATCAGTGTAGTAGCGTACCAACACCTCTACAGGAAAAGGTATGCCGTTCCGGCGAAGTACATTACTTTCCTGCTCAATGGACTCCCCCCGCCTGATACGCGCCCAAATCAGTCGCCAGCTTTCTTCATTAAGACTGGAATCGATATCTCCAACCGAAAGCCCCTGAAACTCTTTCTGTGAATACCCCAGCAATGTAACCGCAGTCTGATTGGCACTGACAACGCCCCCTTCCCTACCGACCCAAAGCACCAGCTCTGCAGCATCATCCAGAGCTTCACTTTGGCGCTTAAGCCTCAGGTACTCGCGGCGAGACCGTGTTACATCCCGGATACTGATCACAGTCTCTGCATCCAAAGGTAGGCGCTCTCTGGATATTTCCAGCAAACAGCGCGTACCTTTAGCAGACCACCAAGCGTAATAGCTAACCCCAGGCTCTCCGGCCAGAAGCGCCCTTAGGTCCCCCAACGGATTCCCTGATTCATCATTAAGCCCCAATGCACATTCTGCCAACAGAATGGACATTGACTCAGGTGTGGCTTCCTGTGCCCCAGCCAAAAGCAACGCAGCTTGCCGGTTAAAGCTGATAACCCCTCCCGTTTCGGAAAGCTGAATCAACCCTTCCCGGCCAAGCTCATAAAACATCCGGGAAAGCTGGTCCGGTTTCTCAGCAGCAGGTGCCTCCCTCAACAACCTTACAAGCAGAGACACTACGACCAGTAAAGCAAGACTACCTATGCCCAGTAGTATGTTCTGCTGAGCACTGAACACAGGTGAAACCGAAAATACCTTCCCAACGGCAAATGAGACCGGCAACAGGTCATGATCCTTTCGCACAATAAATGGCTCTGCTTCAGGCATATCATCTGTGAACTGCTGTTGACGAATGTCAACTAAAGACCTGTTACGTGCTGACACCTGTAAAAAGAAATCCGGCGTTACCAGCGTATCTTGCATTAAGTGGTGTAATTCCCGACGCATATTGATCGTAAAGACCAGAGCAATTTTGACTTTCAGCTCATGCTTAACGGGGGCAGCAATCAGTAGCATCGGCTGCTCCTGCCTGAAAACTCCCGCCTGATCCAATGACAATGACGGACTTACATAAGGAAGAAGCCACTGGTTATTCCCCTGCCATAAAGGGGTAAGAAAAGAGAGGTGCTCTCCAATTGGCGATGGCAACCCCACCAATCGATCATCTGAGGCAGCCAGAACAAGCCCACGGCTGTCGATTAGCAAGTAGCTATCAATCTGAGATGAAGTCATTAAAGGCGAGAACAGCTGACGCAACTTTATAGGGGCAGAGCCTGACAGCAGGTCAGGCCGTGATGTGTCGACTCTGGACAATAGATCTGCTGACTCTCGAACAACCTGATGCCTGGACCAGGCGTTCACTCTGTCTTTTTGTTGCTGAAACCAGTGGGAAAAAATTCGCTCACTGCTATGCAGTTTTTCCTCAAGCTGCTCATTACGGCTGATAGACTGGTTTTTCTGCAGTTGATAAAAGCCAAGGAAACAGGTAAACAGAATCAAGCTGGCCATGGCCACAGAGACCCATTGAGTTTTATTATCCATTAATAACATCTGTGCTCATTTATCACTCAACAACAAAAAATGCAGCCTAACATCCTGCACCAGAATACCGGACATAAATTATCCCTGCCAGAAAACATGGCCAAGTAGCTTAAATCAAACCTAAAACTTTTTATTATCACCCATAAAATAGTGAATCGCCTTTAATTTGACTTATTAAAGCCTTATTTATAGGCCTTAAGGACATCCCCCAGCAGCGGACAATGTCATACAGAATATGCAGGATGAGGAGAGAGTTATGCCTTACCAGGATGATCTGGACTATTTTTTAAAGGAAATGCGCGGTGTCGTTCCACTAAAAAAAGATCTGAAAGCTGACCTGAAAACCACAAACAAAAACGATAGCCAAAGCCTCCAGGCCCGGCGCAATGCCGCTCAGGAACAAACTGTTGCGGACAGAAACTTCTTAACCGACGAGTTTGTTGATCTTTTGGGGCCTTTCGATCCCGTTATATACAAAAAAGAGGGTGTGCAGGAAGGCGTCTATAAACGCCTCAAGCAAGGACGTTACCCTATTGATGCCGCATTAAATCTGCACAAAAAATCTGTTGAAGTCTGTCGCAAAGAAGTTTTCAATTTTATTGAAGATTGCTACAAGCATGACATACGGGTCGCACTGATCAGTTTTGGTAAAGGGGTAACCCCTGACTCTCTGCCTTGCGTTATCAAGAGCTATCTCGCTCGATGGCTCCCTGAACTCCCTCACGTCATCGCGGTCAGCAGTGCCCACAAAAGTCATGGTGGAACATCAGCTGTTTATGCTTTGCTGAAAAAGAGTGAAAAGCAAAAAGCGATCAATCGTGACCGACATATAAAGCAAGGCAGGCAGCCTAAAACCGGCTGAATAAAAACCGAAAGACAGCGCTTATTTTTCCGGAACAGAGGGGCATTGCAGAGCTTCTTCCACAATACCGCTCCGTGATCAAACCTTATGCTAACAAATGGCTATTGAGTCTTTGGATCTCATCCCGAATCTGAGCAGCCTGCTCAAACTCAAGATTTTTAGAAGCCTCATACATTTTATCCTCCAGCTTGCTGATAGCCTTCAGCAGCTGCTCCGGTGACATCAGCGCAGGGTCAACAGCATACTCACCCACAGCTTCAGCAACCTTCTTACCGGACTTATTACTGATCTTTTTACCAGGAATCCGGGCTCCTTCCATAATATCCGCTACATTTTTCATTACAGTGGTGGGCGTGATACCCGCCGCCTCGTTGGCTTCCATCTGTTTTTCACGACGGCGTTGAGTCTCATCAATCGCTTTCTGCATAGAGCCTGTAATACGGTCACCGTATAGAATCGCCTTACCCTTAGAGTTACGGGCCGCCCGTCCAATAGTCTGTATCAGAGAGCGCTCAGAGCGCAGGAAGCCCTCTTTATCCGCATCCAGAATCGCCACCAGTGAAACTTCTGGCATATCCAGACCTTCCCGAAGCAGGT
The DNA here is from genome assembly GCA_048268485.1 of Oceanospirillum sp. Lineage (GTDB taxonomy): Bacteria > Pseudomonadota > Gammaproteobacteria > Pseudomonadales > Halomonadaceae > Oceanospirillum. The sequence continues at coordinate 6,041 of JBLWVL010000016.1, read as the reverse complement.
TGATCCCTACCAAGACGTCAAACTCACCCAAGCGCAGATCCCGAATAATCTCAACACGCTCAACCGTATCAATATCCGAGTGCAGATAGCGCACTTTCATACCATGTTCCGACAGGTAATCAGTCAAATCTTCCGACATGCGCTTGGTCAGCGTTGTGACCAGAACCCGGTCTCCATCAGCAACCCTCAGGCTGATCTCTGACATAAGGTCATCAACCTGAGTTGTGGCCGGCCGCACTTCAATTTCAGGATCAAGAAGGCCCGTAGGGCGCACAACCTGCTCAACAACCTGTCCCTGATGCTCTGCTTCGTAGTTGCCTGGTGTCGCCGAAACGAAAACCATCTGAGGTGAGATCTGCTCCCACTCCTCAAACTTCATAGGCCGGTTATCCAGTGCTGATGGCAGACGAAAACCATACTGAACCAAGGTTTCTTTGCGGGAGCGGTCGCCACGATACATCGCGCCTAGCTGAGGGACGGTAACGTGGGATTCATCAATAAAGAGCAATGCATCATCCGGTAGATAGTCAAAAAAGGTCGGCGGAGCATTACCCGGATCACGTCCCGAAAGATAGCGAGAATAGTTTTCGATGCCATTGCAGTAGCCCAGCTCCAGCATCATCTCAATATCGTACAGGGTTCGCTGCTCGATTCGCTGCGCCTCAACCAGCTTGTCATGCTCACGAAACCACTCGATCCGCTCCCGAAGCTCATCTTTAATATGTTCAGTCGCTGCAACCACCGTCTCCCTGGGCGTCACGTAGTGGCTTTTCGGATAGATAGTGATTCTCGGCAGCTTTCTCAGTTGCTCACCGGTTAGCGGATCAAAAACAGAGATATTATCGATCTCATCATCAAACAGCTCAACACGAATCGCTTCCTGCTCCGACTCAGCAGGAAAGATATCGATCACATCACCACGTACGCGATAAGTCGCACGGCGAAAATCCAGATCATTCCGGGTGTACTGCAGCTCAGCCAGACGACGCAACATCTGTCGCTGATCAATGCGCTCACCCCGATTAATATGCAGCACCATTTTGTGATAGGACTTAGGATCACCCAAGCCGTAGATGGCAGAAACAGTCGCAACGATCAGAGAGTCTCTGCGCTCTAAAAGCGCCTTGGTTGCTGACAGGCGCATCTGTTCAATATGCTCATTAATAGATGCATCTTTATCGATAAAGGTATCTGACGCCGGTACGTATGCTTCCGGTTGATAATAGTCATAATAGGAAACGAAATACTCAACAGCATTTTCAGGAAAAAAGTCTTTAAATTCACCATACAGCTGCGCAGCCAAAGTTTTATTGTGAGCCAGAATAATGGTAGGGCGCTGAGTTCTTTCAATAATATTTGCCATGGTGAAGGTCTTACCAGAACCCGTTACCCCTAAAAGGGTCTGGTGCATCAAGCCGTTATCAAGCCCCTGACAGAGAGCGTCAATCGCTGCAGGCTGATCACCGGCAGGTTTAAAGCGGGAATTTAGTTTAAACTTTTTCTGTGATTCCATGTTTTACCAGACTTATTTTTTACCTGAGCAGTGCAATTCAGCAAACTCCGCTAAACAAGCAACTCTATAAAGTTAAAGGCACGACAACCTGATTCATAAGCAGCGTGAAAACAGACGAACCTGACATCGGCTCAATCAACGCAAACGTAGATAAACACCGGACTTTTTAGCATGTTTTTTAAACTTGCCTTCTTCACGAAGGGCCGGTATCTCCTGTATGATTCATCTGCATAACGCCTATTTTCTGACTGAAAATAAATTGAGGATATCAGCTTGGACGTACAACTGTCAGATCGCGTACAGTCAATTAAACCTTCACCGACTCTCGCGGTCACAAACCGTGCGGCAGAGCTTCGCGCAGCAGGCAATGACATTATCGGCCTGGGCGCAGGTGAGCCGGATTTCGACACCCCGCAACATATCAAGGATGCAGCGATTGAAGCGATTAATAAGGGCCTGACAAAATACACTGCTGTGGACGGTACACCAAGCCTGAAGAAAGCTATTATAGCGAAATTCGAACGCGATAATGGTCTTAAGTATGAGCCAAACCAGATTCTGGTTTCTTCCGGCGGTAAACAGAGTTTCTTCAATCTGGCCCTTGCTCTGCTGAACCCTGGTGATGAAGTCATTATCCCTGCACCTTACTGGGTTTCCTACCCGGATATGGTACTTGTGGCTGAGGGCAAGCCGGTTATTCTGGAAACATCGGCAGAAGATCGCTTCAAGGTCACAGCAGATCAGCTGGAAGCAGCAATTACTTCCCGCACCAAACTGTTTGTGATTAACAGCCCTTCCAACCCAAGCGGTATGGCCTACTCCATGGATGAGCTGAAAGCTCTTGGTGAAGTGCTGAAGAAGCATCCGCACGTCATGGTTGCAACGGATGATATGTATGAACATATTCTTTGGGATCAGAAGTTCTGCAATATTCTGAACGCTACTCCGGAGCTCTATGACCGTACTTTTGTTCTGAATGGCGTATCTAAAGCATACAGCATGACAGGCTGGCGTATCGGTTATGCCGCAGGCCCTGCTAAAGTGATCGGCGCAATGAAGAAGATTCAGTCGCAATCTACATCTAACCCTGCGTCTATTTCTCAGTACGCTGCTGAAGCTGCATTAAACGGGCCTCAGGAGTGCATCTCTGAGATGCTGGTATCTTTCAAACAACGCCATGACTTTGTAGTTGAGAAGTTAAATGCCATTCCAGGTGTTAACTGCCTGCCTGGTGATGGTACGTTCTACGCATTTGCAGACTTTTCCGGGGCGATCAACGCCTACGGCTCCGACAGCGACGTCGAGTTTGCTGAAGCGATGCTTGAAAAAGCAGGGGTTGCACTGGTTCCCGGATCAGCTTTCGGAACAACCGGGTGCATGCGCATCTCGTTTGCGACCAGTAACGCCAACCTCGAAGACTCAATGGAACGACTGGCAAAAGAGCTGGCTTAATACTTCGCAGACAGACTGCTTTATCTTTTGGTAAATCAGGCTTCCGAAAAGGGCTTTGTTGGTTAACAGCAAAGCCCTTTTTGTCATTCATCCCTGAGCAAAAGCAGGTTCAGGTCAGATTCGTTTAACCGATATTATTTCCAACATTCCGGACGAACTTCAACAGTCAGCTCACCACAGTTAAACCAAGCAGTTCCATCCTGAATGGTAACCTGTATCTGCATAGTACGTTCCGTCATCTGAGCCAACTGTTCAATAACAGCGTCACGGATATTCCATACCTGGAGATTCTCGAAACGGGACAGCTTAATCTTATTCTGCTGCCACCAGATCGGCGCGGCATTATCACCATAAGTGTACAGAATCACTTGCTGAGCACGGGATGAAGCCTTACGCAGCCATTTCTCATCCGGGTTGCCCAGCTCAATCCAGAGTTCAATCTCATCTGAGTAGTTTTTCTTCCAGATTTCCGGCTCATCATCCACACAAAGTCCCTTGGTAAATTCCAGCCCCTCCACCGCATTCAGACTCCAGGCCAGAATGCGCAACATCATACGCTCATCAGTTTCAGAAGGGTGCTGGGCAAGTGTCAGAGACTGATCAAGGTAGACGCCCCGATCCATATCAGCAAGATTTACCGTTGCTTTATAAACAGTTGATTTCAGAGCCATTTGGCGTCCTTAGAAACAGGTAAGAGAATATGGATGCGGAATATACGGTGATGCCGGATAAAGCTCAAGCCGCAGCCCTGATTGCAAAGGAAAATATCACAACACCTCACTCATCTCCTTGCGCATCAATGCAGCCAGTTTATTAAACTTATGTTTAAACAGCTGATAAGCATCCTGGGTCTGTTTTTTCTGTTCCGCAATACGCGGCTCAAGAATCATACCCTGATCCGGGTGACGCTGAAGCTCTGAAGATATTTTCTCCACATCCAGAGTCATCGCCATCCAGTTTTCCAACAAAAGACACACTTCTACAAAGCTGGAATTAACCTCTTCAGAAGCGTGCAGATGAAGCTTAGGCGATAAGTCATTAAATAGGTTCGCAAGCTCCGGCGAGCCATTGCTGACGGAAGACATCGCCTGCTCGAGCTGAGCAATCACTTCTTGGTAGGTCTTCCGCCGCTCGTCACGCCGGCTTTTTTCCAGAACGAGCACTGAGTTTGCAGCATCCAGTCGCTGCTTCAGACGCCAGGCCATAAATGCCGCGCTTATCGCAAAAATCAGAGAGAAAACAACAATGCCAAGCCCGATATATTCCTTCATAACCCAGAACCCTCAATAACGCATTTAAAATAACCCTTTATTAAGTAAGGATTTTATTCGGGTTATACCGAACATAAAAGATTCAAATTATGTATATATTACAAGCGCATTCAGGATCAAAAATGGTCAACTAGCCATCACTGATCAAAATTAACTTTCCGGTTTTCGGATCTTTATAGACTTTACCTACCGTCTGATATCCCGAGCCTCCTTTTCCAATACCCTTGGGAATATCCGGTAACTCCCTTCCCTGCTGAATGTTCTCAGAGCGCTGTAGCTTCTGATTCAGATCAGGACTGATAGCGACTAAAACCGCTACCAGACCACAGACAAAAACCAGCATCAGATCAACAAGATTAGCCAGTGGCCCCAGGGGCTCATCGTCTGCGGGATCAAAGCGGGAGTGACTCCAACGTCGCCTGATACTCATACTGTATGCTCAGCTTCAAGACCAGCGAGCAGGTGATCATACCAACGGCGACGTAAGCGGCCACTGATAAAACCAATAACACCTACCAGTAAGCCCAGAACCGTGGTATCAAAAGCTACGGTAATAGCTTGAGTTAGCTGCATAAAATCCCCTTGCCCTAAAGCAGCAAGCCCTGGACCGAGGGGAATCAGAGTCCCCATTAAGCCCAGCATAGGCCCAAGGCGGGTGACAAAGTCCGAACGCTCCACCCTTTTTCTCAGCTGGTATTCCAAGGCCTCCAGAGACAGCTTTCCGGCTGATACTTTAAGGCCACCAAAGCGCTCGCCCACCAACAAACCAATATCCGCTACCGATACCAAAGTAACCAGAAGCAACAGAATAATGACAGGGTCCAGCAACAACGCGACCAACTGGTGCAAAATACCCTGCGCAACCCCATGGGTCAGCCCTTCCATTAAACCCATATTACCCTCGTCTGCCGCGAATAAAGCCCATCACAAAGATCAGAATCAACCCTGTTAACAACAGATAAAGCATCCAGTGCAGTTCGGCACCCTGTTCAGCGCCTGATAATGTATCTTCAGGCTCAACCGAGTTCTGAACTGACGGCTCAGAAACCGCTTCATTTTTTTCAGACACTGTACTGCTTGAAACATCCTGAAGTGCGATCTCAGAAACCGACACCGGAGAAGTATTCTCAACCACTTCCGGCAATCGGATCGATTCAAGAAGTGCCTGCAACTCTCGGAAGTCCGGCGGGGACAAATATCCCTCTAACCAATCGAAAAGCGTATTATCCGGGCTGGTATGCCCGCTACCGGGCAAACCGTGCTTCAACACCTGCTGCGTAAACTGCCCGGCCAACTGCCGGAGGGTTGCTTCATCGGTTTTCCAGAAGCCTTTTTCAGCCGCAACCAGCATCACAGCCAACATGTTGTTGTAAACATGAATATTATGAGAGTCTTTAAGAAATGCATCCAATCCAAGCTGAAGGCTATCATCGACATAAACAGATTTCACTTCATCCCAGAGCCAACTTTGTACGATCTCCGGGCTGGTTACCTGCCAGCCCCACAGATATTCAAGAAACTCACTACCCATGGTTCGGGCACCGGCATAACCCTGCTCCATCAAAGGTTTTATCCACTCAGGGTTGATATAGCGGCCCCGAAACTCCTGCATCATCGCCCGCGAGAACGGCTTGATAGAGATATTGTTTCTGTCTGCATGGTCAATCACCCAGCTGGCTGGCACCTGGCCATCCCGTTGATATTCAACGGCCATATTCAGGCCACCGAGAAAATCGAACGCATCGTTGTTGTCGATCAGACCGTAGAGGTTACTGGCTCTCCCCAGGTAGGTATGACTCACACTG
>JBLWVL010000015.1:0-77770 GCA_048268485.1 Oceanospirillum sp. | reverse complement strand
GTCCCGGTACAGGAAAGGCCGGTAATTTAAAGAATAAAGTCTTTTTACCGGCATTTGTATTTTTCTGGTATTGGTATCCTGTAACTGAGGCATCCCGAAAGAAGTTATTCCGACTTATCTGGCTGAGGTCGGGTTTCCTGGTGCATCTGTTCTCCGGGTTCGGGGGTGGGAGCCGCCTCTGGTGCTTCCGGTCTGGATTCTGCGGATTGACTGATTAATGCGTTATGTTCTTCTTTCAGCTGCTTTATGTCCTGTTCATGCTGCTCTTTATAACGGCTTAATAATACCTTGGCCTTTGTCAGCTGATCACGGTAATGCATTATTTTCTCTTCGACAGCAGCGGCTTCTTTGCGGCTCAGTTTAATATATTCTTCTAAGTCGAGTAGAGAGCTGTTTTGTTGTTCTGCAATATCGACGGTACTCTCGGCGCTGGCTGGGTTCTCAAGCAACACTTCAATCAGTTTGCGCAAATTAGCCGTTAGCAAAAGCTTCTCATTGAGCATATTTCGCAGTTCACTAATCTCCCCGGTAACTTTGACGGAGTCTTCTTCACTTAAGTTGGGGCTAACCGGAATAAAGCCGGCTCCTTCCATTTGTGGTGACAGATCCGCTATCGGTGAATCTTCCGGGGAGGCTGCTGGTTGTGCTTCTTCTTCCGGGGTGAGTGTCTGTGAATCATGCTCTTCCGGCGTACTGAGGGGGGAGCCGGGTTCATGACTTTCCGTCATTGCGGCGATTGGAGGTGGCACGATATCAGCCTCATTCTGATCTTCGCCGCGAAGAATACGGATCTGTTTTTTCAGAAAGCGGGTATGTAAAAAGAGAAAGAATATGCCTCCTGCCAGCAGCAGGAAGAGCTGTATAATACCAACAAGTGCCAAAGTGGACAGAACCATGTCAACGTTTCCTTAAAGACTCAGATCTTGGCATCATAACCTGTATTGCTGGTAAGCTCTATGCTGGTTTTTGTGGCTTGAAAATAAGCCGGAATACAACTTATCAGAGTTGTTACTGTCACTTTATGGACGCTTTATACCAGTAGGGTATATGCATCTACTGAGTTGAAAAATGGGGTTTATATGCAAGCCGATACTTTACTTTTAAATCGAAACTCTCACCCTAAGCTGGCGGGAGAACTGCCAGATACCGATACGTTGGAGTTTATCTACCAGGCTGCCTTACGGGCTCCTGACCATGGCTGTATCCGTCCATGGCGCTTTATCGAGTTTTCCGGTGCCGGGCGTGAACGTCTGGGGGAGATCTTTTTTCGTGGGCTGATGGCCCGTAACCCGCAGGCCGATGAAGCCCAGCAGAATAAGGTGCGCATGATGACATTAAGAGCGCCCTTGATTATTGCTGTAATCGCCAAGGTTACAGAGGATCACCCGAAGGTCCCTGTTATTGAGCAGGTGCTTTCTGCCGGAGCAGCTGCACAAAATATGGTGCTGGCGGCTTATGCAAAGAATTTGGGGGCGATCTGGCGTACCGGTGATGTGGCGTTTGATCCTGTGGTGAATCAGGAGCTGGGTCTTGAAGGTGAAGATCAGATCGTTGGTTATCTCTACATTGGTGATGTGGAAGGCCGTAATAAACCTCTGCCTGAGCACAATACTGAAGATTTTGTCGAGCGCTGGAGCTGATTCCTGTCTCGTCAAAGAAATGCAATACAGGAAGAAAACAGGAGTGAACAGTGCATCAGGCTCGGGTTGATCAATTTTTAGACCAGGTTAAAGCATCCATTCCTTTAGTGAATCATCTGGGGCTGAACCGGGTAACCTTTGAGAACAATGAAGTGTGTTTTCATGTTTCCCTGGCACCTAACCTGAATGATAAAGGTACGGGGTTTGGCGGTTCTATTAGTGGCCTTTGCACACTGGCGGGCTGGGCGCTGACAACTCTGCTTTTGATAGAAGCAGATCTTGAGCGAAGTGCTGTGGTTAAAACCGGCACGATCGATTTTTTTGCTCCCGTGACTTCTGATTTTGTTGTCCGTTGCTTTTGTCCCGACCCGGAGGGTAGTACCATCCTGGTTAATCAGGTACAAAACAAAGGGCGGGGCCGCTTACCTATAGTGGCGGAAATTAGTCAGGGTGATGTGCTTGCCGTTCGTTATAGTGGTGATTATGTTGCACTGGATAGCTGAAGCCCTGCAGAGAGTTGTGCTGGCTTCATTGAAGGGTAAGTGCTTGAGATTTATAAAAAAGTTATAAAAAAACTCAAAAAAGGCTTGCTCTGAAGAAAACGCGTCCCTATAATACGCGCCATCTGTTGAGCGGCTGTTGTTGCTTAACCAAGATATCGCGGAGAGGTGGCCGAGTGGTCGAAGGCGCACGCCTGGAAAGTGTGTATACCGCAAGGTATCGAGGGTTCGAATCCCTCCCTCTCCGCCACGAATTCTAAAGCCCGCTAACTCAATGAGTTAGCGGGCTTTTTCGTTTTTGATATTCTTCGGTACAACTATCTATTCTCACCTATTCTGTTTGGTCTGTTGTTCGCAATAGCTGTGTGTTCGTAATAATTATGTGTCTGCACTAAAACCGCGCTTTCTTATTAGGTTTCTGTAAGCAAACTGTCATGGTTTATATGCTTAGTTAACAGCAAAGTCATAATCAGCTGCTAAACTTTATAAGAGACTTAGTTTGTAATACTCTTTTTTAGGTATAGCGAATATGTCTTACCTCCATCATGTAACGTTATGTATCTTGGCGGTATGGTCTACAAACCTGACTGCGCTAAATACGATTCTGACTCTGCGTAGTGAATAACCCTGATTGCTAATGAGATCCCTATTTATGAAAACATGGTCGTTACGAAATAAACTTCTTTTGTTCTCTTTACTACTGCTTGTACTCGCTTTAGGTGGACTGTCATGGGTTGCCAGTAATGCTATGAAACATACTTCTGATGAGGTTGTCAGTCAGATTTCAGTGTCCAGTCGTGAGCGGGTTTTCAGTATTCTCAGGCAGGCGTCATACCGTGTCAGTACTGAGGTCAGCAGCTACATGAATCGGGCTTTTGATACACCGGTTACAATGAATAGAATTGTTAGCGCAGGCCTTGATGACCCGGATAAGCGAATGAGTCGTGATGAGGTTCAGATAATGGTGCGCCAGGCTCTTGAGGCGAATCCTCTGATCAGCTCCTCTTATATTCAGTTTGAGAAAAATGGTTACGGTGATGATGATGCGGCAATGCTCGGAACGGGTGATCACACTACGGTGATAGGGACCTTGGAGACTTATTGGGTTCGTGAGGCCGGTGCGTTGACACACTATGTCACTGAGGACCCGGATTCTAAGTATTCGGAGGCACCCAATGATTTAGGGGACCGGGAATCTGAATGGTATCTGTGTAGTTACGAAACCAATAAGCCATGCATAGTAGAGCCTTATCTTTATGAGATAGAACCCGGTAATGAAGTCCTGATGACAAGCTTGGTAACACCTCTGATGCGTAAAGGGCAGTTTGTAGGGGTTGCAGGCTCAGACATTAACTTACCTGTTTTACAGAAAATGATGAAAGAGATGTCTTCAAGGTTATTTGATGGGCGGGCGCAACTGCATCTGATTACAGCTAAGGGGCGTATTGTGGCCAGTAGTGAGTATGCGGATAAGCTTTCTCGCCCGCTTACAGAAGCCAACCAGGATTTCTCGGATGCTGTTCAGGGGAAAAATGGTGAGATTTTCAGGTATAACCAATTATTAATTGCAGATCAGTCGGTTCATATTGAAGCACCGGATACTCAATGGAGACTGATATTAACTGTGCCTGAATCTGTAGCTTTTGCCGGAGTTAACCAGCTTAAAGCAGACCTGCAGAAAGATGTACGTAATACTCAGGGAACCCTGCTGGTATTTTCAGTGGTCATTATTGGCTTAGCTGTGGCGGCCATCATTATTTTTGTTGGTACGATTACACGTCCTTTGAATCAGATGCGTGAACGTGTTCTTAACCTTAGTAGCGCTGATGGTGATCTGACACAGACACTTAAGGTTGAAAGTCACCGGGAATTGATTGAAATAGGCCAGGGGATTAACCAGTTTATTGCTAAGCTTCGGGATATGATTCTTGCGTTACAGGAGCAAAGCTTACAGGTACAGAAACAGACAAACCTGTTGAGTGAAGCAACAACCATCACGTCAGAGACCATCGCCCGGCAAACCGCTGAAACTGACAGCGTGGCCACTGCAATGGAGGAGATGGCCTCAACCAGTGCTGAAGTTGCGCGCCTTGCTTCCACCAGTGCTGAAGGTACTCAGGTTTCAGAGAAAATTCTGCAAAGCACTCAGGCAAGCTTTGATCATAGCGTTGAACAGGTGCAGACCATTGCTCAGGCCATGGCTGAGAATAGTAAGCGTATCGCCAAAGTGTCAGCCCGGAGTGATGATATTAACCAGATCGTAAATACCATCTCGGATATTGCTGAGCAGACAAACTTACTGGCCCTGAATGCGGCGATTGAAGCAGCCCGTGCCGGAGACCAGGGACGTGGCTTTGCTGTGGTAGCTGATGAAGTTCGTACGCTCGCTGCGAATACTCAGAAGTCTACAGAAGAGATCAATGAGCTGGTGAAACGCTTACAAAGCAACGTTGCTGAAGCAGTAGAGCAGATTGAAGCAAATAAGAGCCGCTCAGAAGAGACCACCCAAAGTATTGCTGAGAGTGTTGATAGCCTGAAAGATCTGGCTACTCAGGTTAATCTTATTGCTGACAATACGGTACAGGTGGCGTCGGCAGCTGAAGAGCAAAGCCAGGTGAATCATGAAATCAGCCAGAGTGTTGTCGGCATAGGTGACACTGCGAAAGAGCTGAACGATCAGGCCCATACGATTGATGGTGTCCGGCAGGAGCTGACCCAGGTTGTTGGTTTGCTGGATGAGCAGCTGAGCCGTCTTAAGGTGTAATGCTGCACAGGCTGCCTGAAATAACGCCGTTTAGGTAATCTGTGTTTAAAAGCGCCCTCAATTGCTGGTTACTCAGCTTTGAGGGTTTTTTTGTCGCTGCTCTTGCATACTGAGATTGCTGTTACTGCGCTGTTACTGATAGCTGAAGGGGGTCTGCAGCACCGTCAGCAGCTCATTGATACGTGTCATATCTCCTTTTTCAGCCTGCCCAATCGCTTCCTGAGCCATATGATTTCTGAGCAGGTAAACCGGATTTGTCTTTTGCATCTTAGCCAGGCGTTCTGCTTCTGGTTGGTGGCCTTCTGTGACCCTCTGGTGGTATTGCTTCAGCCAAAGTTCAAAAGCTGATGGATAGGTACAGACCTTAGCCAGCTTATCCTGTTGCTCGCGAGCTGGTACTTCACTAAGCAGCCGAAAAAAGAGGGTTATATCTGTTTTTTGAGCCTCCAGCAGACGCCAGAGATCTTTGATCAGCTGACGGTCATCGGCATCTTTTAGTCGCTGTGCAGAATATTGTTGTTCGACAGAGCCTTGTTCATATGACGGCAGGCCTAAACGCTGTCGCATCAGGGTCAGGTATTCCTGCTGATAGACCTTTGAGAAGTGCCGCAATTCATTTTCCAGTAATGACTGAGCCGTTTTTTCATCATCGGCTACCATAGGCATGAAACATTGAGCCAAACAGAGTAAGTTCCAGTGCATAGCATCCGGCTGACGTTTAAAGGCATAGCGCCCCTGATGATCGGAGTGATTGCTTACCAGGCCAGCTTTATATGTATCCATAAACTGAAAGGGGCCGTAGTCGATTGTTTCACCGATAATTGACATGTTGTCGGTGTTCATCACCCCGTGCACAAAGCCATAAGCCTGCCAGCGGGCGACCAGGGTAGCGTTGCGGAGAATCACCTCCCGAATCAGTGCAAGCGGTGGGTTATCGGTTTCGGCTGACCTGGGAAAGTAACGATTGATCACATAGTTTGTCAGTTGGGTGAGTTCGTCGAATCTACGGCTGTGGTAAAGGTGTTCAAAGTGGCCAAATCGGATATGACAGGGTGTCACCCGCAGCAGTGTTGCGCAAGGCTGATGAAGGCCTTCTCGCAATACGGTATCCGTGGAGCCCACAATACAGAGTGCTTCAGTGGTTGGGATACCCAGCCCTGCCATGGCTGCACTGGCCAGATACTCCCGAATGCTGGACCGTAAAACAGCCCGGCCATCCCCAAACCGGGAGTAAGCGGTTTTACCCGCGCCTTTCAGATGAATATCCCTCAATATGCCATCCGGCCCGAGATGTTCACCCAGCAGTAGACCCCGACCATCCCCCAGTTGTGGATTGTAGACTCCAAACTGGTGCCCCGTGTATTTCATTGCCAGAGGCTTACTGCCGTTGAACAGCTTTTGACCACTGGCAAACTCTGCCAGTTCCTGAGGGTTAAGAGAGCTCAGATCCAGTCCCAGTTTTTGCGCCACATTGCGGTTGACGCTGATCAGTCTGGGATTATTCAGTGGTGATGGTGTCAGGGACTGATAGTGATGGTCTGGCAACTGCCGGTAATGACGGGTCAGCTGTAGTTGATTCAGCGGGGTGGCGGTGTTCGGCTGAGAGCCTGTGGGAATGCTCAAAATGCTGCTCTCTCTGAATAGGCTAAGTTTATATCATAGTTTTTTAGTCGGAATTTTCTATCCAAAGAGTATGCAAAGAGTATGTAGGTCGCCTCAGTTAAAAAATACCTCTCAAAGCCTATACCCGTTGTTTGGTTTTTAGGCCTATAATCAATGTCCTAAAATTTGCCGCACTGCATCATAGACCGCTGATGAGCCTGCCTATCAGGCACTTTATTCAGAGTGCGTGCAATCAGCGGTTGTGGCTGCAGCTAATAATAAGATAACAATCAAGAAGGCCCCCAATGACCGAACTGCTGCATACGATCCTGCTGGCGCTTGCTTTTTTAGCGCTGTTAGGCGTTGTTTTTGAAGAAGTAATCCATATCAACAAAGCTAAGGTGACCCTGTTTCTCGGGACCGTTTCCTGGCTGTTGATGTTTATCTTTCCTGAAAATGAAGCTGGCCTTGCACGTATCGAAAAGGGCTTGTCTGAGAGCATATCTGAGATTGCCGAGCTCTGGCTATTTCTGGTCGCTGCGATGACCTTCGTTGCCTACCTGAATAAAAAGGGATTGATTCAAAACCTGATCTACCTTTTTTTACCCTCGCGTATCTCAGAAAAGATGCTGTTGGTACTCACCGGCCTGTTCTGTTTTGTCTTCTCCTCCATTGCGGATAACATTACGGCCACTCTGGTATCTGCTGCGTTGATACTCTCTCTCAATCTTGAGGCGAAAAAGACCCTGCGTTTTGCTGCGCTGGTAGTTTTTGCGGTGAATTCCGGTGGTGTTGCCCTGATTACCGGTGACGTAACCACTCTGATGATTTTCCTCTCAGGTCATGTGAATGTACTGCAACTGCTGTATCTGTCGCTGCCTGCGCTGCTGGGTGTGATCGTACTGACTCTGATGCTCTCTTTCGGCCTTAAAGGTAATGTTGTTATTGAGAAGCGGATGACCCCAATCCGCAAGGTGGATCTGATTATCGCAGTGGTATTTTTAAGTACTATTTTACTTACCATTGCTTTCAATGCCTTGTTTCATATTCCGCCAATGCTGACCTTCCTGGCTGGCATGTCACTGATGTTTCTGGTGGCCCGCTTTTTTGAAGATGACGATGAAGATCCGATTATGGATTACATCCGGGTGATTGAGTTTGAAACGCTGCTTTTCTTCTTAGGGATTTTGCTGCTGGTGGGAATGCTGAAAGAGATCGGTGTTCTGGAATCCTTAGTGAGTCTCTACGAACTGATGCCACCGGTGTTGGCGAACTATATGATGGGCGTCTTATCGGCAGGTATTGATAACGTACCGTTAACAGCGGCTGTGCTGAAGTCTGGTATCAATATGACCACCCAGGAGTGGATGGGGCTGACTTATGCCGTTGGTGTCGGTGGGTCTTTGCTGGTGATTGGTTCTGCTGCTGGTATTGTGATGATGAGCAAAATTGGTGCCCTGACTTTTGGTCGCTATGTAAGCTTTATTCTGCCACTGCTGGTTGCTTATACCATCGGTTATGCCGGAGCCTGGGTATTGGGTCACTGGATGTTCTGACAGATAGAAGCACCTGCCAAAGGCCAGCACTGCTGGCCTTTTTGTTGCTCGTTTTCTGCCCTGAATAAGTGGCTGACTTTCTGTCATACTTGCACTTTAAGGGTGAGATTTAACTTATGCCCTGAATCCTATTTTGTGTGAAGGTGCTGTCTGTGTCTGGCTTTACCTGCCTGACTTTAATTGCTGAACCTTCTCTGAACGACCGGAGTCGCCTGTGTCTTCCATCGCCCGCCTTTCTCTCTCCCGTTCCCTGAGCTTTTCATTCCGTCTTAATCTGCAGGCTCGTATGCTGATTCTGCTGGGCGGGTTTGCCCTCTTGCTGACCTTGACCATGGGAACGGTCTCTCTGAATTTTATCGCACAAACACTGGAAACTCAGATGGGTCAGCAAGCTCTGGATGTGGCCCGTGCCGTCGCTCGTCTGCCACAGATTCAGGAAGGTCTGGAAGAGAAGGATAGCCGTAAAATTCAGCCTTTGGTGGAGGAGGTGCGTTCGGCCATTGGTGCCCGCTTTATCGTGGTTGGAGATGAAAATGGCGTTCGTTTCGCACATCCCTTACCGGACAGAATCGGAAAAAAAATGGTAGGAGGAGATAACGCCCGTGCACTGGAGTTAGGTGAGGAGTATGTCTCAAAGGCCGTCGGCAGCCTTGGGCCTTCGGTGCGCGGCAAGGTGCCGGTTTTCTCCACTGATCAGGGGGGCTCCCGGAAAGTGATAGGTATTACCTCTGTGGGTTATATGCTCAATCAGGTAGATCAGGTTGTCGGGCATTACCAGGCGGGGATCTGGTGGTTTTCAGCGGCAACGGTTCTGGTCAGCCTGTTCCTGGCTAAGTTGATCAGCGACTATTTTAAGCGAGCTATTTTTGGTTTTGAACCTGAAGAAATTGCCCGCCTTTTTCAGGAGCGAAATGCAACACTGCAGTCGGTGAGAGAGGGTATTATTGCTATTAATCCTCAGGGTGATATTACAACCTTCAACGAGGCTGCGCTTAACATTTTTGGTCTTGATCCCAGGGAGAGTATGTTAGGGCGAAATATTCGTGACTTTCAGGCCAACAGTGATCTTTTACAGGTGATACAGACCGGTAAACCTATTCTGGATAAAGAAGATATCGTGGGTGGGCAGCGCGTATTGGTTAACCGGATTCCTTTATTTCAAAACGCCAGTGGTTATGGGCCGGAAAAAGTTATCGGGGCTGTTTCAAGTTTCAGATTAAAAGATGAACTGGACAGGATGACAGATCAATTAAATCGTATGCAGATCTATGCGGATACCCTACGCAGCCAGGCTCACGAATATTCTAACAAGCTACATACTATTGCCGGCCTGATTCAGATCGGAGCAACGGACCAGGCGATTGAACTGATTGGCCAGGAAACCCGGGATCATCAGACTTTGTTACATTTTCTGCTGACCGCTGTACCGGACCCTGTGCTTTCGGGGTGTATTCTGGGTAAATATAATCGCGCCAGGGAGTTGGGGCTGATGCTGGAGGTCGATCCGGAAAGCCAGATGCAGGATCTTCCTGATGATCTGCCGAGAGAGCTTTTGGTGACGATCCTGGCTAATCTGCTGGATAATGCCATGGATGCTTCTCTGGTCGCTGGTAATGCTAAACATATTCGACTTTCCATGACAGATCTGGGCAATGATCTGATCTTTGAAGTGGAAGATGAAGGCGAAGGGGTTGACCCGGAACAGACGGACATACTGTTCTCAAAAGGTGTTAGTAGTAAGCTGGGTGAGAATCATGGCTATGGGCTTTATTTGGTAGCGCAGGCGCTGAAGCGTCTGCAGGGAGAGATCGCCCTGGAGCCACTGGAGCCAAAGGGAACCCGGGCAGTGGTTTATGTTCCCAAACAAGTGGTAAAACCGGAAGCTTAAGTTACTACAGGTTATAATCCGGACATATGACAGCGATGCCCTGATAATCAAAGCACAAGCCAATAAAAGAGCTCTTCAGAGAGGCCGTATGGAGTCAGCGAAGGGCAGATAAGAAAAGGTTACCAAGACGTATGACACAGGTTTTTCCGACAGTGGGCAGCCCACCCAAAGACAGCTCTGCCTTGCCATCAGGTGATAAGCCTGCTCTTTATCGTATTGTGATTGTGGAAGATGATCGTCGTATTGCTGAGATACAACAACGCTTTATTGAGAAGATTCCCGGCTTCGTCGTTGAAGGGATCGCTTTGACCCTGGATGAAGCCCGGGACCTGACCGAGATTTTGCAGCCGGACCTGATCCTGCTGGATATTCACTTTCCCGAAGGCACGGGTCTTGAACTGCTCCAGGAGCTGCGTGGTCGTAATCAGGCTACCGATGTGATTCTGGTGACGGCCGCTAAAGAAGCTTCTACTCTGCAGGCGGCACTGCGCGGTGGGGTTTTTGATTATATCCTCAAGCCTTTGGTATTCGATCGCTTACAGGCTGCACTACAGAACTACAGTCGTCACAGACAGCAGCTGGAGGCACTGGTACAGCAGGACTCCAGTCTGGCGCAACAGGATGTGGATCAACTGCTGCCCCGTAGTGAGATGGCAAGTCATGCTCCGGAAATGGGCGCTGCCGCTGAAGCCTCAGAACATAGCGAAGGTAGTGTTGGGCAGAAGAACCTGCCCAAGGGAATTGATGCGCTGACACTGGATAAGATTACTGCTGCTTTTAATTCCGACCGGGATGAAGCCGTGAATGCAGAAACGCTGGGACTGATGGTGGGGGTCAGTCGAACCACGGCCAGGCGTTATCTGGAGTATCTGGTAAGTTGCGCGGTTTTGCAGGCGGATGTCAGCTACGGTACCGTTGGCCGTCCTGAGCGTCGCTACCGCTTGAAGTAGCGACTCTACACAGTTTTCAGGCACAAAAAAAGCCGGGCTCCTGATAGGATACCGGCCAAAAGTGAGCACGAATGCTCGACCCATTCCGAATGTAACCCACCTGATGAGAGATCAATGCAGGTGGGCAACGATGCTTTAGATGCTTTGGTGGCTAAAAGTTCCTGGGCTTTTTAAAACAGCATCAAACTGGTGCCGGTTTATCTTTTGATTTCAGCTTAAGTCGGTCAGTGAGGTCTAACACACTGACTTTTCAAGTTATTTGGGCGCAATCAGAATAATTCACCGTTGCGGCTTTCACTCTCTTTCACCTCAGCCAAAACCGCCTTGTCACGTTTTTTCTGCAGTAGCATCTGAACCACAGGAGCCGTCAGAACCAGTGCGGTAATGCAAACGATCGTCAGGGTAATCGGGCGCTCCCACAGGAAGGATAGGCTACCGTCTGAGATCATCAGTGCGCGGCGCAGGTTGTTCTCCATCAGGCCTCCCAGCACAAAACCCAGCAGCAGCGGTGCCATCGGGAAGTTCAGCATTCGCAGGCCAATCGCTGCCATACAGAACGCCACCATCATGATGATATCGAAGGTGTTGAACGAGACCAGATACACCCCGGTAATCGCAAAGAAGAGAATCATCGGCACCAGTACGGTACGTGGAATCATCAGTAGCTTAGAGATATACGGGATCAGCGGCAGGTTCAGAATCAGCAGAACAATATTGCCGATGTACATGGACACAATCACCGACCAGAACACGTCCGGGTTATCGATCATCATGCGAGGACCCGGCTGAATACCGTAAGCGATCAGTGCACCCAGCATAATAGCCGTGGTGCCGGAACCCGGAATACCCAGTGTCAGCAGAGGTACAAAAGAGCCGGAAGATGATGCGTTATTCGCGGCTTCAGGGGCGACCAGACCACGTAGAGAACCAAAACCAAACTTCAGTTTCTCTTTCGCACTGGCCAGATTACGTTCCATACCATAGGCCAGAAATGCAGCGATTGTCGCACCGGCACCAGGCAGAACACCGACAATAAAGCCCAGAACCGAAGAACGCAGCGCGGTTGGTGCAACTTCTTTCACTTCTTCTTTGGTGACCGCCATGCTGCCGATCTGACTGGAGTCGGTTTGGTTTTCTTCTTCTTTCAGGTGATCACGCTTCAGTACTGCCATCACCACTTCTGCCAGAGCAAAGGTAGCCATCGCCAGCAGCAGGAAGCTGATACCGTCCATCAGATCGATATTGCCGAAGGTGAAACGCTCAACACCGGTGGAGCGGTCGGTGCCCACGGTTGAGATCATCAGACCCAGAACCGTCATCAGCAGCGCTTTAATCACCTGACCTTTGCCGGAAAAGGCCGCAACAGCGGTCAGGCCAAGAACCATCAGGGCAAAGTAATCGGCGGACTGAAAGCTCAGGGATACGCTGGCCAGAGCCGGTGCTGCCACTAAAAGGAAAATGGCTGAAATCGTACCACCGGTAAAAGAGGCATAGGCTGCCAGAGCCAGTGCTTTACCCGCCTGACCTTTCTGAGCCATCGGATAACCGTCAAACGCGGTCACTACGGTACTGGAACACCCAGGTGCGTTAATCAGAATAGAGGAGGTAGAGCCGCCAAAAATCGCTCCATAGTAAACCCCGGCCATCAGAATGATGCCTGATGAAGGCTCCAGACCATAAGTAATTGGAATCATCAGGGCGATAGCTGAAATAGGTCCGAGACCCGGCAGCATGCCGATAAAGGTTCCGACAAAACAGCCAATGAAAACCATCAGCAGATTCATGGGCATTACTGCGGTGCCCAGACCCGTTAAGATACCGTCTAACATGGGATTAACCTCCGAAACCGATCAGGGCAAACAGCTGGCCCGGAGCCAGATAGATATCCAGCAGTTGTGTCAGTGCAAACCAGAACACCAGAACGAAAGGCAGTGACGCACCGAACAGGATCTTCTTGCGTCGCTCACCCAGTACCCAGAAGCCGGCGAACAGGAAGAAGGTGGTGGCGATAACAAAGCCCATCCACTTAAGCCCCATGGCGTAGATCACCATAATGCCCAGTAGCTTTGCTACTGTGGACCAGTCGTAGCCCTGGATTGGTTTTAGTTTGGGAGCCGCCTGTGTCTGAGTGGTTTTTTGCTGTTCTCGCCAAGCATTAATTATCAGGGAAGCAGACAGCACCGCACCCAAAACAGACAGAACATAAGGCAGGGTGCGGGCTGTAAAGGGTTCATATTCATCACCGGGGAAATAGGGGATCAGCTGTGCTGATAGCCCATAGCCGATCGACAGTGCCAGAAAAATCAGGCCGCCGATCAGATCCTTATTCAGGCTTAGGGGTGATTTGTTTGCACCTGAAGCAGGTTGTGTAGGTGTCTGAGGATTAGACATGACAAACTCCAGCCGAAGACAAAAGCCCCCGGAAAAGATATTGAATTCAAATCAGATAGAGACAGACCTGAGGTGGTTATTACAGCCGTAATGGCTGAAATACCTGAGGTGTGTTTGAGATGCGATGGCGGTACCGGTGGTAATCGGAAGCCTGACCAGGCTTGGTTACCACCGGTGTTCACTCAGGGAGTGCTGGGCTTACTTCAGAAAACCCAGTTCACGCATCAGACCGCCCACCTGCTCTTCCTGTGCTTCCAGAAAGGTGACAAACTCGGTGGTTGGTTTGTAGTCGTTGACCCAGCCGTTACGGGAGCGAACGGCTTCCCAGGCCTCAGTGTTGTACATATCGCCCAGAACTTTTGCCAGTTCGTTACGTTTGGCATCGCTTATACCCGGTGCCCCAAAAAAGCCGCGCCAGTTGGCAAATACGGTGTTGTTACCCATCTCTTTCAGAGTCGGAACGTTTGGCGCATCAGGGGTACGTTTTGGTGCTGTGGTGGCCAAAATACGAACCTGGCCAGCTTTTGCCATTTCCAGCGCTTCGCCAAGACCGGTGGACAGCAGATCTGCTTCACCAGACAGCAGACCTGCCATCGCTTTACCGCCAGCATCGTAGGCGATGTAGCGCAGGGAGCGAGGATCAAAACCTTCTTCTTTAATTGCAGCTGCAGGTACCAGGTGATCCATGCTGCCACGGGTTGAGCCACCGGCAAATTTTACATTTCGAGGGCTTTTACGGTAATCCGCAATCACGTCATCCCAGTGGTTGTACGGGCTGTCATTGCGCACAACCAAAGCTCCGTAGTCCGCAATCGTACCGGCTACGGGGGTCAGATCACGGAAAGACTGTGGGAAAACCCCGGTCAGAGAGCGGATCACAATAGGTGTGGAATTCACCATCAGAGTATCTTTTTGCTGCTCAGCGGTTTCGATCAGGTAAGCGATCGCTTTGCCGCCGCCGCCGCCGGACAGGTTCTGGAAGGAAACCTTGTTAACCAGGCCGGATTTTTTCAGTGCTTCACCAGTACCGCGTGCAGTGCCATCCCAGCCACCACCAGCGCCACCTGGCACCAGAAAATGAATACTCTCAACCTGAGCCTGTGCGGCATTAACCGACAGAGGCAGAGAAAGTGCTCCGGTGAGAGCCGCAGCCGCAGCTACTTTTAGCAAGACTCTGCGGGAAAAGGAGTGGCGGGTGAATGATTGATTGGTTTTCATGATGGTGACCTCGTTGATTATTTTTATCGGGGTTCTTTTTTAATTAACGCATCTAATAATTCGATGAATACTTGGTTGTTATCCGGTGTTTTGCCGGACGGCGCCCCATCAGGGGCTGTTCATGGCAAGTTGAACATGGAATAAACCTTAATTAAGGGGGCTTCAAAGCAGAAGTTTATGAACTTAAAGGTTTTTTATTTCTTAAAAACCATTTTGTTCATAAAAACCATATTCAGAGGGTATCGGGTGGAAATCAGAAAAATGCTGTGATGATCATGACTTAGCGGCGAGTTTCCTAGTCGGCACTGATGCAGCCCGTTATAATGGTCACAATAATGATACCGATGACCGAACCGGTTTTGATGACTTAATCGAGGCAACTATGGAACCCCTATTTGTACCTGACAGCGATCAGGTTCAGCGCTGGTTAAATGAAGGCTCAACCACTAACTATATTTGTGAACATTGCGATGGTTTACATCTGACCGATCTGCAACAGCTGGATGGTGTTCTGGATAGCCGAATTTTTGTTGAGTCGGATCATCTGGTACTGACGACGGAAGTGGAGCTTCGACCCACGGCACTGCTGCCACTGACCATAGAGATGGGGCGAATCAATATGGCCTTTCCTCATCTGAAAGTGTTTGTCGAAGTTTCCGATGATGCGCTGCCTAAGTTGATTATGATGGATACTTTGCATACCCGGGCCGGTGTTTCTTTCAGTCAATTTCGCCACTTTCTGCTTAATGTGATGGAGTATACCCGTCAGCTGGTCAGTGACTGCCAGAATATGGGGGTGATCACTTATCCTGAAGGGCCGGAAGGGGACGAGGGTGACAATGAAGGCGAGTATCTGCACTGAGTGATCTGCCTTAATCCGATGAGCGACATTTCGCCGATTTAAAATACCCGATCAGCAGAATCTTGCTGATCGGGTATTTTTTTGTCTTTTTTATCCCTTGTAAATCAATATGTTATAGGATTTTTGCTTTTGGCCCATGCCTTGCAATCCTTATCGCTGCACAGGTTCCTTTTTATCGGAATCAGGTAAGACAAAAATAAAAAAGATAAGGAATACATAACAATGAAACATTTGATGCAAGGTACTGTTTTGAAAAGTTCTATTTTTAAAAGCACGTTTGTTAAAACCACTGCGATGGCTGCGGCACTGACCGCTTCTGTGTTCACAGCGGGCGTTCAGGCGCAGGAAAGTAAGTCTTACATTTTTGCGACAGCGACGACTGGTGGCACCTACTATCCTGTCGGTGTGGCGGTCAGCACCCTGACTAAGGTGAAGCTGGAGCCTACCCACAAGATCTCCCTGTCGGCTATCAGCTCTGCCGGTTCCGGTGAAAATGTTAAGTTATTGCGTGAAAATCAGGCGCAGTTTGCCATTCTGATGGGTCTGTATGGCAGTTGGGCAAAAAATGGTGAAGGTCCTCTGACGAATGCAGGGCCTCAGAAATACCTGCGTTCGGTAACCATGTTGTGGCCTCAGGTTGAACATTTTCTGGTTACCAAAGATAAAGTAAAAACCGGCACTTTGGATGATCTGAAGAATTTGCAGGGTGCGAGCTTTTCTATCGGTAAGCGTAACTCAGGCACAGAAGGTGCCAACCGGTATATCTTTGGCCAGCTGGGTATCAATCCGGACGAGATGTTTGATCTGGCGTTTTTGGGGTATGGCGCTTCTGCGGATGCCTTCAGCAACCGTAAAATTGAAGGTATGAACACCTCGGGCGGTATGCCGGTTTCAGCCGTGACCCGTGCGATGGCTGATACCAATACAGAGGTTTCTCTGCTGGGTGTGACGGAAGATCAGTTAGCCAAGGTAAATGCCAAGTTCCCGCTTTGGGTGCCGTACACCATTCCTGCAAATACCTACCCGAATCAGTCTCAGCCTGTTCAGTCGATGGCTCAGTCTAACTTCCTGGCGGTGCGCGATGACGTGAGTGAAGAGGATGTTTATCAGCTGACAAAAGCGATTTATGAAAACTTAGGTTTCCTGAAAAATATTCATAAAGCCACATCCGAAATGTCACTGCAAACGTCGATCAACGGCCTTCCGGTTCCACTGCACCCTGGTGCTCTGCGTTACTACCGTGAGCAGGGTGTCAAGATTCCGGACGCCTTGCTTTAACCTTTTCAGGGCAGGGCCGATCTGAATATTTAGCAGGGTGTCACTGCACCGTTGCCTGAGCAGCGCCGGCTCCCGTAGCTCACACGGTTGCCGGCATGGCATCACTCGGGTACGGGCAGTCTTGCTTAATTAGGGCCTTGCCCTTTTTTGTTTTCTTTACGTCTCGCTGGTTGCCTGTCGTTTTTTCAGGTGACCAGCTGCTTTTGCGCAAATCTGCGTTTTAAAAGGACCCTCTTATGAATCAACAGTCATTAAGTCATAGGGCTGACCGGGAGCCTCAGGATACGCCTACGCCTGAAGAGCTGGATGCTCATTTATCTTCAGACCCGGAATCAGCGGTTCCTGAGCCGGAAACCCAGGGTTGGTTTGGTAAGTTCACATTTGTTTTCTGTATTTTTGTCGCGTTAAGCCATATCTACTTCAACACTTTGGGTAATATGTCTGAGCTGTGGTTATCAGTCATGCACTTCGGCATGTTTGGTTTCCTTTGTGCGCTGCTTTACCGGACAGGTAAGGATAAAACAGGCACAACCAAAACCTTCCATTGGAGCATTAACATTCTTCTGGGGGGCTTAAGCCTTGTCGTTGTGGCTTATCTGATGTTGGGAGAATCGGCCCTTTACGCCCGTGGCGTTACCTTTATTAGCACGGATTGGCTGGCTTCTATTGTAGCGGTGATTCTTGTGGTTGAGTTTGCCCGCCGTACCAGCGGCTGGGTTATTCCTGTGATGATCCTGATTGCTCTCTCTTATGTGGCCTGGTGGGGTAAATATCTGACCGGTGTGTTCCATTTTCCGGGGCTGACCACAGAAACGTTGCTGTTCCGGAGTTATTTCTCGAACGAAGGGATGTTCGGTTCCATCGCCCGTATCAGCTCCACCTATGTGTATATGTTTATCCTGTTTGGCGCCTTTCTGGTTCGCTCTGGTGCCGGAGAATTTATTATTGAGCTGGCGCGCTGTGTGGCAGGTCGTATGATTGGTGGGCCAGGTCTTGTCGCTGTTGTGGGGTCATCTCTGATGGGGTCGATCTCAGGCTCTGCAGTGGCGAATACCGTTTCCACCGGTGTGATCACCATTCCTATGATGAAACGGGCTGGTTTCCGCCCGGTGTATGCCGGTGGTATCGAGGCAGCGGCTTCAACCGGTGGTCAGCTCATGCCTCCGGTGATGGGGGCTGGTGCCTTTATTATGGCGTCTTATACACAGGTGCCGTATCTGGAAATTATTACGCTGGCCTTTCTTCCGGCGATGATCTATTTCCTGTCGGTGGCTTTCTTTGTGCGGATCGAAGCCAAGCGCCTGAATATTCAGGTTGTGGAAGAGGAAACGCCACGGGCGCTGGATATTCTGAAACGTGGCTGGCACTCTTTGGTACCTATCGTTGTACTGGTGGCGCTTTTAATCTACGGCTTTACACCAACCTATGCAGCAGGCTTCAGTATTCTGAGTGTCGTTATCGCTTCCTGGTTGTCGCCTAAGCCCATGGGGCTCCGGGATATTGCCGGGTCCATGGTGCAGGGGACTTACAACATGATTCCGACGGCGGTTCTGCTGATTGCGGTGGGTCTGGTGATCAATGTGGTTACCACGACGGGTGTGGGTAATACTTTCTCTCTGATGATCAGCCAGTGGAGTGGCGGTAGTCTGCTAATCAGTCTGGTACTGGTTGCTCTGGCCTCTCTGATTGTGGGTATGGGGCTTCCGGTGACGGCGTCTTATATTGTACTGGGTACGCTCTCTGCTCCTGCGCTTTACAGCCTGATGAATGAGTCTCATCTGATCGATTATCTGATGAGTGGTCAGGTTGAAGGTATGGCAAGTGCTATGATTACTCTGAGCCTGCCGAGTCTTGCCGAGGCCTTACCGCAGGGCTTAACCCTGGCACAGGCACAGCAGGTGATCTCAACTTTACCCTCTGATTCTCTGGATATGGTGATTGAGCAGGGATTGTCCGCAGAAACTCTGACGATCAGTCTGATCTCGGCCCATATGATTATTTTCTGGTTGTCCCAGGACAGTAACGTCACGCCTCCGGTTTGCCTGGCTGCCTTTGCGGCAGCAGCTGTTGCCCGGGCAAATCCGATGCGCACAGGGTTTATGGCCTGGCGCTTTGCTAAGGCTCTGTATGTGGTGCCGCTGCTGTTCGCCTATACACCTTTAATTGGTGGGACATTGCCGGAAGTGTTGCAGATTTTTATCTTTGCTTGCCTAGGGATGTACGCATTAGCAGGCTTCTTTGAGAATCACCTTGAAGGTCCACTTCAGCTTTGGCAGAGAATATTGCTGGTGCCTGCTGCAGGTCTTATGCTGTGGCCGGATCTGGGACTGGTTGCTCAGCTGGCGGGCTTTGCCATTCTGTTGCTGCTCTTTGTACTGAGTCGCCGGGCAGAGCCGGTTAATCCTCACCGGGTTGTCAGTGCGGAAGCGGCTTAAAGTCAGGAAGCGGTCAGTTGGCCGCTTTTCTTTTTTCTGAGAGGCCGGACATTTTGATATGCTCGGCCTTTATCACTGTTTTTTCTGAACAGCTATTTCAGTATTTTATATGAGATTTATTTGGGGCTGACTTTGAATGATCCGGTTGTGTCCGCTGGCCGGACGCGTCTTATTTCCTATCCTGTTGCGATTATATTTTTGGTGGTCAGCTGTTTGTTACTGACAGCTGCCGTGAGTCACTATTCTTACCGCAACACCCTGGCTCAGTTAGAGCAGGAAAGTCACTTTAAGCTTAATCTCTACAAAAAAGTGGTACTGAGTGAACTGAAGCGTCATGCCTATCTGCCCCTGATGTTATCGAAGGATGACCAGGTGCTGGAGTTCTTGTATGACTCGGAACTTAAGATGAAGGGGCAGGCGCTGAATGCTCATCTGGAATCCCTCAGTGAGGGTACTGATGCACTCAACATCTATCTGATGAACACCGAGGGTACTACCATCGCCACCAGTAACTGGAAAGAGAAAACCAGTTATCTGGGGGTGAACTATAGTTATCGTCCCTATTTTCTTAATGCACTGGCGGGTCGGCCAAGTATCTTTTTTGCCATCGGTGTGACCACTAAAATACCTGGCCTGTTTCTGTCACATCCGGTGTATCTGAATGATGAAGTTGCCGGTGTGGTTGTGCTAAAGGTCAGCATGCGGCCTCTGGAAAAGCTCTGGGCGGAGCAGGGGGCAGAGAAAGTATTTCTTACCGATGCTAACGATATTATTTTCAGTAGTACCGAGGCGGACTGGCGTTTTAATGCGCTCTCTAATCTGACACCTGAGCAAAGAGAAAGCCTGAGGGCTGATCGAAAATATCTGGATTATCCGATAAAGTCGTTACCGATCCGGCGGAATCATGAGGTTCAGGATTATCGTCTGATCCGGATCGTTGACAGCCCTCGCCTGGGTAAACACTATCTTTGGCTGACGCAGGCGCTGCCTAACAGTCCCTGGAAACTGCATATTATGGCCAGTGCTTTGGATGCCCGGGAAGCGGCTATTAATGCTTTTTTTCTGGGCTTGTTGCTCTCCAGCCTTGTGGGCTTACTGGCCTATATGCTGATGAAGCGTAAGCGTGTGGCGGACCGGCTGAGAGAGGCCCATGATTTACTGGAGCAGCGGGTTGAAGCACGCACAAAGGAGCTTTCCGAAAGTAACCTGCAATTAACCCATGAGATTAAGCAGCGCCAGAAGGCCCATGAAGCATTACGTCAGGCTCAGGATGACCTGATTCAAAGCAGTAAGTTAGCCGCGTTGGGGCAGATGTCGGCGGGTATCACCCATGAACTCAATCAACCTCTATCGGCCATCCAGACCTATGCCAGAAATGGTGAAAAGCTGGTAGCCCGGCAACACTATGTTGCTGCCGGAGAAAATTTCAGTCGTATTTTTGCCCTCACCAGCCGGATGGGGGAGATCATCAACCATCTGAAAACCTTTGCCCGTAAGAGCCAGAAGCGCAGAGAGGAGGTTCACCTGCAGCAGTGCGTTGAGAATGCACTGCTGCTGGTCGATCATCTGAGTCAGAGAGATCAGGTTGAGATCGGTCTTGTGGTAGAGGGGGATCCTCAACTGATTGTAGCCGGTGATCCGGTGCGGCTGGAACAGGTATTTGTCAATCTACTCAGTAACGGTATTCAGGCTCTGCACAGTTCTGATAACCCTGACAAACGCATAGTCATTCGCCTGAGGGCAGTGGACGATAATGCGGAGGTTATTATTCATGATAATGGGCCAGGCTTTGACGATCAGGTTCTGGAGTCAATTTTTGACCCCTTCTTTACTACCAAGGAGGTTGGTGAAGGTATGGGGCTGGGGCTTTCTATTGTTTATGGCATCCTGATGGAGCATAACGGCGAGATTGATGCCCGTAATAATCAGGGGGCAGAGATATGTGTCTGCCTGCCTCTTTTTCAATACCGGAATCAGAAAGGCCATCGGGCCGAAGAAGGGAATGACCTGTAATGTTTGATACGAGATCTCAACCAAATAACTTACAGTCTGAACTGACGGTGCTCTTTGTTGATGATGAAGAGAGCATGCGCCTGTCAGCGGAGCAATGTTTGCAGCTGGAAGGTTTTCAGGTCGTGACCTGCTCCGATGGTCAGGAAGCTCTGAAACATATTAAGCCGGGTTATCCGGGTATTTTGGTCACCGATATCCGTATGCCGGGCATGACGGGCATTGACCTAATGGAGCAGGCCCTGGCTTTAGATTCTGAATTGCCAGTGATTCTGCTTACCGGTCATGGTGATATCGATATGGCTGTCAGCGCTATGCATCAAGGGGCCTATGATTTTCAGCAGAAGCCGTTTGATCCGGATCACTTTATCCGCATTGTCAGTCATGCTCTGCGGCAACGGGCTCTGGTACTGGACAACCGTCACCTGAGACGAAGTATTGAGTCACCGGATCTTCTTGATTCTCTGCTGGTGGGGAAAACCCCTCAGATGCAGGCACTAAGAGACACCGTTCTGGATCTGGCAGACCTGCCGGTAAATGTACTGATTCATGGAGAGACCGGCAGCGGCAAAGAGCAGGTAGCCACCTGCCTGCATCAGCTCAGCCATCGTAAAGCAGCGCCCTATGTCGCGCTGAACTGTGCTGCCATGCCTGAGCATCTGTTTGAAAGTGAAGTGTTTGGCTTTGAAAAAGGCGCATTTACCGGTGCGGATCGTCAGCGCATTGGTAAGCTGGAATACGCTAAGGGTGGAACGGTTTTTCTCGACGAGATTGAAACCATGCCTCTTAATCTGCAGGTAAAGCTGCTGCGGGTTCTGCAGGAGATGAAGGTTGAGCGCCTCGGTTCCAATCAGCTGGTGGATCTGGACTTTCGTTTAATCGCCGCCACTAAAACCGACCTGGAGGTTGCCAGCGAACAAGGGGAGTTTCGGGAAGATCTCTATTTTCGCCTGAATGTGGCTGAGATTCATATCCCCCCTTTGCGGGAGCGACGAGAGGATATTCCGCTTTTATTTACACACTTTATCTATCAGTTGGCTCAGGATTATGGTCGGGAGCCTTTCGAGCCGGATCTGAATGACCTTCAGGAGCTGATGCAGCACCGTTGGCCCGGTAATGTGCGGGAGCTTAAAAATATCGCCCAGCGTTTTGTCTTCGGCCGACAGGGGCAGAAGATGGCGGTCTCTGAGCTGATGAAAACACCGGCAGCGAAAAGCGGCGTCAGCCTGCAGTGTCAGATGAGAAGTTTTGAGCGAACCCTGTTGGAAAATGCGCTTCGACGCCATAACGGACAGGTGCAGCCCCTGCTGGATGAACTGGAGTTGCCACGTCGTACCTTTAACGAACTGATGAAAAAACACGGTCTGGAAAGGAAGGATTTTTCTGCCTGAAAGAAAGAGACTTATCTGAAAAAGCATGGCCTGTTCGATAATCCGTGAAGAGCGAACAGACCAGAGGCTAGTTTTACCCGGCGTTAACTGGGGAGTATCAGGTAATAATCGGTGCAATCTCCGGCTGAGATGGTGGCTCCATCGGCGTATCCGGTTCCAGTTCTTCATTCCATGCCTCCACCTGGTACAGAATATCGCTGGCATCTTCTTTAAAACGGGCGATATGGAACAGAGCCTCTCCTTCATGAACCAATGGCAGGTTGACCCGGCCAATCACGATGCCATCACAGGGGGCAATGACTTCTACCTCAAACTCTCCCATCGGATCGGCCACCAGGGCGATAACGCTGCCTTTGGTGGTGCGTGCACCCAACGGCAGCAGGGTTCGCAAAATACCGCTAGTTGGCGAGCGCACCCAGATGGAGTTCAGCGCAATGGTGGGTTCCTGTGGCTCCTTCTTACGGCGAACTTTGCGCATCATACCCAGCTGGCGCATCACGTTAACGATACCGTTCATACCGGCGCGAATGCAGACCTCATCAAAGCGCAGGGCTTCTCCAGCCTCGTAGAGAATAATCGGGATGCCTTTGTCAGCTGCAGCTTTACGAAAGGTGCCCTCTTTGCTTTCGGAGTGCAGAATAACGGGTAAGCCAAAGGCGCGCGCCATCTCTGTGCAGGTCTCATTGTTGGGATCAAAACGGATCTGGGGCAGATTGGCTCTATGGCGTGCTCCGGTGTGCAGATCGATACCATGAGTGGCATGACTGACAACCTGCTCGATAAAGCTATAGGCCATACGCCCGGCCAGGGAGCCTTTAGGTGATCCTGGAAAACTACGGTTCAGGTCACGGCCATCGGGCAGGTAGCGGCTGTGGGCGACAAAGCCGTGGACATTTACGATAGGAACAACAATCAGCGTTCCGGACAGACTGGATAGTTGGCGCAGTTTCAGCAGGCGGCGGATAATTTCAACGCCGTTGATCTCGTCGCCATGGATGGCGGCTGAGATCAGTAACACCGGCCCTGGCTTTTTGCCGTGGATAATCTGTATGGTCAGATTAACATCGGCATTGGTAACCATCGCCGCAACCGGGATTTTCAGTGTGCGGCGTTGGCCGGGTTGTATGGTTTCACCATTGATTTCGAACGGGGGCGCTTTCATGCATGCAGGTTTCCAATGAAGGGTATTCGGGAGGCCGTTGTCTGCTCGGGGCTGACCTCTTTGAAAAGCAAAAGGCCCAGCCGTTTTGTCAGTATCTCAACAGGTGCGGTATCCGTCATCTGTTATATGAGTATTACCCTTTACCACGGGTTTTAGTGCTGTTAGGTTTGGCGTTTAGTTCGATAAACTCAATAATCAGGCTGGCAACATCCTTCTTGGTGGCGTTTTCAATACCTTCCAGGCCCGGCGAAGAGTTTACTTCCATGACCAGAGGGCCGCGGTTAGAGCGCAGCAGGTCAACACCGGCCACATTCAGTCCCATGCATTGTGCTGCTTTGATGGCTGTTGCCCGCTCATCCGGTGTCAGTTTGGTGAGTTGAGCCGTGCCGCCCCTGTGTAGGTTGGAGCGGAATTCGCCCTCAGCGGCAGTACGCTCCATGGCCGCGACAACCTTCTTACCGATGACAAGACAGCGTACATCAGAACCGCCGGCCTCTTTGATAAACTCCTGCACCAGAATATCCGCTTCCAGCTCCCGGAAAGCATCAATTACACTTTCTGCGGCTTTACGGGTTTCCGCCAGTACAACCCCTTTACCCTGAGTGCCTTCGGTCAGCTTGATCACCAAAGGTGCGCCTCCCACAAGATCGATCAGCTCTTTGGTGTTATCAACACTGTGGGCAAAACCGGTTTTCGGCATACCCACACCTTTGCGGGATAGCAGCTGCAGAGAGCGCAGTTTGTCCCGGGAGCGCCCCAGAGCGATAGACTCTGTCAGGGTGTAAGCACCCATCATTTCAAACTGGCGGATCACCGACAAACCGTACTGGGTCACAGACGCACCGATGCGCGGAATAATGGCATCAAAACCTTCCAGTTTTTCACCCTGATACCAAATCGCCGGAGAAGACGAGGTAATGTCCATATAGCACTTTAGGGTGTCGATAACTTTAACATCATGACCATGATTTATGCAGGCCTCCACCAGGCGGCGGGTGGAGTAGAGTTTTCCATTACGGGATAGAATGCCGATTTTCATAGGGCTTCCTTATAAAATTTGAGTACCATTGATTGGGTTTTCAGGTAACAGGTGTTGTCGCTTTTAATCGTTAGGGTGCAGTCGTGGTGTTGAGCAGGCATAGGACAAGTCCGGGTCGACGATAAAGTGTCCCCGCAAAGCGGTACGTCCCAGAAGCATGCGATAGGCCATACTTTCACGGTCGGTCAGTGTTATCTCGGCAATCACGGCTTCATCCCCGATATTTAGCGTGGCTTCAATGACATAGCGTTCTTCAGTGTGCCCTCCCGAATCGCTCACCTGACGACGGTCTTTCACTGGGGCTTCAACGATTAATTCAGGTTGCTGCTCTTTACGCAGTGGATGTAAACCAAAACGAACCCAGTCGCAGCCATCTGTCGCTGTGAAAGGTTCAACAAAAAAAGCATGAATAGCCGATGTGCGTGCACCGGTGTCCACTTTGGCGATAATCTCTTCCACACCCAGAGAGGGGATGGATAAGGCTTCACGCCAACCCAGTGTGCGTTTGTGTTTTGGGTTTTCAGTCATAGTTTTCCTTCAATCCGAATATCTTCTTTTAATAGGATTCTAGAAGGTATTCAGGAAAGTGCGTCCAGTAATATTCATAAAAGGGTATATGGAATTTATTGCAGGGGTGGTGCAAAAAAAGATGCGGCATTTTATGTCTGTGGAATCCGGCGTCAACAAAAAAATCACCCAAAGCTTAAAAAAGATAAAATCGCTGTTTATAAGGTTAAATAAGAGGAAAATGCTGATAAATGCGGGTATCTTTTTGGTTTGAGTAAAACTGTTTACAGCCCTTATCTTTCGCATCGTAAAGATGCGTTGGCCACTGAGCAGAAGTAGTGGCCTGGATTGTTCAGACGACATTATTTCTTTGGGAAATGACGGGTTGAATGATGGACAGAGGGATGAATGGGGAAGCCCCCTGCTGCGTGTAAATGTCCCTTTAGGGAAAAGAGTAAATCTAAGGTTGTGTCTAACTAATTGATAGTGCTAGAATTACGCCCGTTGTTTGGTACAGCACAAGTGCTTATAAGTCCTTGATTATTCAGGATACTGCCAAACAAAAATTGTGGTGGCCCTGTCGGTCCCCCCGCAACGATACCTCGTGAACCTGGTCAGGTCCGGAAGGAAGCAGCCACAGCGAGCGACTCGTGTGCCGGGGTGTGGCTGGCGGGGCCATCTCCATTTCAGATCCCTGAAATGTCAGTACCTCTCCTCTTTTACCTACTTATACACAGACTCTTTTTCTGAGAGGGTTTGTGGATAGCGTTTGATTCTGGGTAGCTGTCTACTGCCTTATCCAATATCTCCCTACATGTTTTAGCCGTTAACGGTCAGCATTTTCAAACCCATTAATCCCTTCAACAATCTCCCGAAACAGTTTAAACCCCACCGGGATAAGCTCATCCGGAAAGTCATAATCCGGGTTGTGCAGCTGCGGGCTGGTGTCTCCTGCGCCGAGGGCGAACATGGCTCCTTGGGCAACTTCGGTGAAGATGCCAAAATCCTCTGACCACCTGAAACCTTCATCCGGTGTTACCAGTGGTGTACCTGTGACTTCGCAGGCGTTTTTGACCATCTGATAACCGTTATCGCTGTTTACGCTGGCGCGGAAAACATCATCCCACTCCAGTGAAAAGCTGAGTTTATGTTGTTCCGCCTGATGCTGAACCAGAGTGGAGGCCTGTTCGATCAGATGATTCATGGCTTCGTTGGTGGAGGTACGCAGTGTTGCCATTACGGTGGCTTCACCGGGAGCGGTGCCAAAGGCGATCTCGCCAAGGTGAGCATAAACCACGGTGACGAGATTAAAGCCGGTCACCTGCTCTTGCAATTGGGTCAGCTGGGGCAGTTGATCCAGCTGCTGAATGATCGTGCTCATGGCCAGAGCCGGGCTGATACCATCTTCCGGGTGGGCTGCGTGGGAGGTTTTGCCTTTCAGGCGAATAATCATCCCCCTGGATGCGCAGTTAAAGGCTCCGGGTTTGCAGTAAACCGTGCCCAGGGGTTTACCGGGCAGGTTGTGCAGGGCAAAACAGTAATCCGGTGTCAGTTGCTGGAACTGGCTGTCGCGAACCATATTGATAGCTCCGGCACCGGTTTCTTCGGCAGGCTGGAACAGGCAGATAACCCGCCCTTTTTGTGGGCGGTTTTCTGCCAGATAGCTGCCCAGAGCGATGACGATTGTCATGTGGCCATCATGGCCGCATTTATGGGAAACACCGTCACATACCGAACGGTAGGGCAGCTCGTTAATCTCCTGAATGGGTAGGGCATCCAGCTCGCAGCGAATCAGGGTTGTGGGGCCGGATGCCTGGCCATTAAAACAGAACGCCAGACCGTGACCACCGATATTCTCCAGCACGTCATCGGGTTTAAAGTTGCGAAAGATGGTTTTGATACGTTGCGCGGTGGCTGTTTCCTGATCGGAGAGTTCCGGGTGCTGGTGCAGGGTATGGCGAAATTGAATCAGGGCCTGATCGGTCAGCATGGAAAACTCCTTCGGTGGTTTTAGTTCAGCGATTGCTTAAGAAAAGAGGTCACCTTATCCAGAATAAGGTCCGGGCTTTCCCTGTGGGGGAAGTGGCGTATTCCCGGCAGCAGCTCCAGTTGAACCTCTGCCTGAATGCCGGTTGCGATATGTTCAGGTTGAGCCACAGAGCCATATTCGTCCAGCTCCCCATGCAGTACCAAGGTGGGGCAGGTCACGTTTGCCAGGGCGCTATCGAGAGTCCAGTGATCAAAGGTGGGTGACAGCCAGCTATTGATCCAGGAGTCCAGTACCCAGCGGGTGCGTTCGCCGTGGTAACGGGCTAACCGATCCAGCTGCTTCTGCTCCCGGAACAACTCTTCAGCATCACGAATGCCATCACGGGTCAGCTCTTCGACATAGGCTTGGGTTGACTCAGTAATCAACGCTTCACAGCGCTGTGGATGTTGTGCAGCGGTATAGACCGCCATACAGCCACCGACACTATGACCGAAAGCGATAAAGCGCTCCAACTGGAAGTAATCACAAATCAGTGGAATAAAGCGCTCCGCTTCCAGTGCGATAAAGTTGATATCAATAGGTTCTGTTACCGGGTCTGACAGACCAAAGCCAAGGCGATCATAGGCGATAACGTCACGGCCGCTTACTTCCGCCAGGCGCTGAGGAAAATCCCGCCAAAGCTCCACGGAACCCAGTGAATCGTGGAGCAGCAGAAATGGGGTCGCCCGGGGCGGAGTCATGGCAGGTGGTTGCTGAGATCCGGCGGGTGTCCAGCGTTTGGCAAACAGTTGTCCGAAAGGGGTGTTAAGGTAAAAATGCTCGCCCTGTGGAAGCTGGTCGGGTTGAGAAGGCTGAAGTGTGTTCTGTGTCGCTGAGGTCATATCCGGCATCCTGTTGTTCTTGTTTTTTTATTGGTATATCGCATCTGTGTATCATGCCAATAAATCAACCGGAATGCTGCGTCTGTGCCCTTATTCGGGTAGACCTGCTGGTCACACCTGTATGAGAGTTGCGGATCACTCAGGCGTTTAGGGGATGACCGGCTTTGTTCGCCTGTTTGTTCTGGTACATATGGCGGTCGGCAATATTCAGTAGTTCTTCGATAGTATGGGGTTTTTGTCTTCTGAAGATGGCGTAACCGATGCTTAATGAAGGTTCCAAAACATTATCGCTCAACTCAAGGGGGTGTTTGGCCAGGTGTTCCTTAATGCGCTCGATATGCCGGACAGCCTCAGGTTCCTGGTTGACTGAGGTCAGAACAATCAGAAACTCATCACCGCCGATGCGTGCCACCACATCCTGCTTGCGGACGGCCTTGCGCAGGTAATGGGCGATATGCTGCAGCAAAAGATCTCCGGTGTGGTGGCCCATATTATCGTTGACCGCTTTAAAGTCGTTTAAGTCGATATTGAGCAGAGTGAAGTTTTCTGCAGATTTGTCTGAGGTGATTTTTTCAAGGTATGAAATGATAAAGCGTCGGTTTGGCAGCCGCGTCAGTTCATCCTGCAGCGACGCATTATGGGATATGCGATAGGCTCTAACCAGCGACAGCAGGGAAATATAAAGTAATGAAAAGCCTCCTAAACCCAAAAGGTACACCAGGCTCAAGTCCGGTGATAAATGTGTAAACCGGGCTGCTAATACCCATTCTGTATTAGGCAGATGAATCGGTAAGATCAGATCGGCTTGGTTGAAAACTTCAGCCTCACCGAAGAAGGTAATGGGTTCCGGGCTTTTCGGGTATGGTCTCTGTATCGCGACACTGACGTTATTCAAAGCATAGATACCTGTATCGGCCAGCAGTTTGCCATAATCAAGTACTATGCTGACACCTCCCCAGTAGTCATTATTTAGCGGATAATCCCGAAAAATGGGAAAGCGGGCAATTACCGCCTGTCCACCCTGAACCAGCTCCAAAGGACCATCCAGATAAACACTACCTAATGATTTAGCCTTCAGAACAGATGCATATTGTTTGGGGTTAGTCCTAAAATCAAAGCCGAGGGCTTTCTCGTTGCCTTTAAGAGGGTAAACATAGCGCATGACATTGTCTGGGGCTGCGCCTATGTTGCGTACATAAGGCGTTTGTTGCAGCAGTTTTTTGGCGATCTGATCCCAGCGTTGGAGCGCAAAATCAGGGTCTATGGTGATAACTGTGGCCAGACTTTCCGCTTTGTAGATATGTTCAAAAATTTTTGCTTCCAGCTTGGAGCGTACTAACGCAACCTCTCGGTGAATGCTCTCTTCTTGCTGAGATTTCAGGTATTCACTGCGGTTATCGGCAAAACTCAGCAGTAAAAAAATGGCACATGCCCAGTAGAGCAGTGAAGCAAGTATGGTCGAGCGTTTATGATGGATAAATCCTGAGGCGATCATAACGTTATTATTGGGCCGAGCTGATTAATAAGTAAAGTAATATTCAGATTGCATATAATTTTTTGTGATGAATGACTCGCTATTAAAATGTGTCAGGTGACGGGATGTTCTGCAGAAAGAGCCTTGCTCAGTCAGGCTGTAGTCGATGGGTGGGCATAAAACATCAGAGAGGCAAATTATGCCCGTGTGAGCATTAATTTGACTGCGGAATGAATGCTCTGGCGTAACGGTTCAAGGAAATGATGATCAAGCCGGGCAGTGTGTATCAGATTCATACTTAATACGCGGTTTTGAGGTAAGCCCGTGACAGATTGAATATCTCTTGTGTCGTGACCGGAAAGACTGGATTCAGGCAGCAGGGCAACAGCGAAACCGCTGGTGACTGCCGCAACCAGGTTTCCCAGTTCCGGGCTGGTCATAACGGTAATATAGTCCCTATCCGATGCGTTTAGATCTTTCAGACAAAGTTCATTTAAAACACAGTTACCTTCAAAGAAGGCGATTGGCAGAGGGGCACATTCCTGGTGAGAGGAGGAATGTAACTTCTGGATCAGGTCGGTGGTGCCCGCCCAAATAAGCCTCTCAGTCCAGAGGGTTTCCTCATTAAGCTCCGCTTCGGCTGTCACAATAGCCATATCCAGATCACCGCGCCGGATCATCTCTCTGAGCTGACGACTGCGGGTACAGGAGACCTTTATATTCAGCTCGGGAAAGGAGCGTTTTATCTGGGGAATGAAGAACTGCACCAGAGCCTGAGCATAATCAGTGGGTACTCCAAAGTGTATGGCACCCCTTAAAGGCGTGTCACTCAGGGCGTTGAAGACTTCATTGTTCAGGCGTAGAAATTGTTCCGCATAGCTAAGCAGTGCACGGCCACGGGCTGTGAGTTTAATGCCCTGATTGTTTCGCTGCATCAGACAGACATCGAGCTGCTCTTCGAGCCGCTTTAACTGCATGCTAATCGCTCCCTGAGATCGGAAGAGTTTTTTTGCAGCCCCTTTTAAACCGCCTTCTTCAACGACTACTGTAAATGTGTTGAGTAGTTCGAGATCCAGTATTGGTTTCACCCTTAAGCGCTCCAGAGGCTTTTTGTGTCCATGATTTAGTTTTTATAAATAACTGGTGCAAATGTATTCGATTGATTGAATTATTGCGTTTTTTTATCCTGATTTAAAGCGTTAAGTGCGTATGTTTAATCAATAAATATGGGTAAATTCCTATGCAAACCTATCTCATCCCGGATGCTATGTCGGGTGTTGTGTTAACGGGTCACGGTGGTACAGAAGTGCTGGAGTACCGGCAGGATCTGCCTGTGCCTCGCCCTAAAGCCGGGCAGGTTCTGATTCGGGTTGGGGCCAGTGCTGTTAACAATACGGATATCAACACCCGGATTGGCTGGTATTCAAAGAGTATTCGTGATGCTACTGATCAGGGCTCAGAAACGGGTTTTGAATCCTTGGATCAGAAGGATGCTTCCTGGTCGGGGAAGCCACTGGTTTTCCCTCTTATTCAGGGGGCGGACTGTTGTGGAACAGTGGTTGCAGCAGGGGATACTGTTGGTAAACACTTTATTGGCAGGCGTGTTTTAGTCAGACCTATGCACACTCCCTCTGTAACTTCAGAGCCGTATGAGCTGGTGACTTTTGGTTCAGAGTATGATGGTGGTTTTGCAGAATATGCTGTAGCCCCGGTCCATGAAGTTTTTGCGGTTGAAAGCACATTGACGGATGAGGAACTGGCATCCTTTCCCTGTGCTTACTCCACTGCAGAGGGGATGCTGGATCGGGCTGATCTGAAAGCCGGTGAACGGGTTCTGATAACCGGGGCTTCGGGCGGTGTTGGGTCTGCGGCTATTCAGCTAGCTAAGCGGCGAGGGGCAAAGGTGATTGCGATTTGCTCTGAGAGTAAATCAGAGGTGGTACGCGAGCTTGGTGCGGATCTGATTATATATCGTGGTCAGTCGCTGCAGACTGAATTAGAGGCAGAGAGTACAGATGTCGTTGTAGATCTGGTCGCAGGCAGCCAATGGCCCCAGCTTTTGGATGTATTGGTCCGGGGCGGGCGCTACGTGGTATCCGGTGCTATTGCAGGGCCTCTGGTTGAGCTGGATGTGAGAACGCTATACCTGAAAGACCTGTCTCTGTTGGGGTCAACCTGGCAGCCACGTCAGGTTTTTGAAAATCTGATCCGCTATATCGAACAAGGGGAGATAAGACCTCAGGTTGCTAAGGTCTACTCTCTTGATAAATTACATCAGGCACAGAAGGATTTTATCAGCAAAAAATGGGCCGGTAAGCTGGTAATCCGTTGCCATGATTAGCGTTTGAGGACAGACTCAATAGCTGCTGTTACAGCCTGACATTGACTATCATTCATCGCATCGGCATGGGGGGTATTAAAGTCACCGGAGTCGTTATCAAAGTAGAGTCCCGAAGCCTTGTTGAAGCGCTCTGAAAGAGCTGCTTCAACCAGAACTTCAGCCCCCACCGAGAGGCTTTTACCTTCAATACCAAACCCTTCTTTGACCATTTTTGAGGCCAAAAGAGAGCCTGGGTTAACCGCAATAAAGAGTGGCTGTCCGCTGGGAAACCGTTTAGCCATCACACGATTCCACATAGTCAGTGCCAGTTTACTTTGGGCGTAGGCGCTCATATCGTCTGTTAGCACCTCCCGGCCTTCCAGGGCTGGAATGCTGACCGGAGCCTGAGCTGCGGATGATAGATTGATAACCCGGCCTGATGGCGGCAGCAGCGGCAGCAGCAGTTGGGTCAGATGGTAGGGGGCCAGGGTGTTTACGGCAAAACGCAGGTCGAGTCCATCGGTGGTTCTTGGCTGGTTGGTTTTCAGTACACCGGCGTTATTGATCAGCACATCCAGCGTTTTGTGATCCCGGGTCACCGCTTCGGCTAACTTTTCTACCTGATCCTGCTCTGAGAGGTCAGCCCGGTAGGTCTCGATCTTCAGGTTATCAGCCAGAGTCATCAACTGCTGTTGTACCAGGTTCAGTTTTTCAGCACTGCGTCCGTGCAACAAGAGTGTATGACCTTGTAGGGCCAGCGCCTTTGCGGTTTCCAGGCCTATTCCATCTGTAGCACCTGTAATAAGAATGCACTTTTTCATTATTGTTTACCTTTGCTGGCTGTTAACGGTTAAACCTGATGCCGATTGAATCAGATACA
Source organism: Oceanospirillum sp. (assembly GCA_048268485.1). Lineage (GTDB taxonomy): Bacteria > Pseudomonadota > Gammaproteobacteria > Pseudomonadales > Halomonadaceae > Oceanospirillum. The sequence continues at coordinate 45,032 of JBLWVL010000015.1, read as the reverse complement.
GGTTGCTGAGAATAGCCTTTCTCTGCAACCTTACCTGTTTCATCAACACCTATGTTTCATCAACACCTATGTTTCATCAACACCTATGTTTCATCAACACCTATGTATCATCAACTGTACGTGTCTCTTCGGCCATGGTGAGCTTCGCTGTTTTAGGCTCTGTTTTCAGTAAAGTATGATTCTGAATTTTCCTTGATCAAAGAAAAACAATACAATTAAAGAAATACATTCAAAAAATTATTGATAATATGCAGACAGAAGATCTACAGGTCATTTTGAAAGTTGCTCGATTAGGTAGCATTACCGCTGCGGCAGCAAACCTGGATATGCATATCGCAACAGCCAGCGCTGCGGTTAAACGAGTGGAGAAAACCTTAGGGGCTGAGCTGTTTATCCGCTCGACCCGGCAGCTAAGGGTATCCGCTGCCGGTGAGCGTTTTTTACCTCAGTGTGAACAGGCTTTGCAGCTGCTGGAGCAGGCCCGCTCCAATATTATTCAGGGCAATGAAGCGATAACCGGTGAGGTGCGCCTGGCCGTATCTTCTGATCTGGGGCGAAATAGAGTGTTGCCCTGGCTGGATGAGTTTATTGAACAGCACCCCGGGGTAACGCTCAGAATTCATATCGGTGATAGCAATATCGATTTTTACCGGGATGAAGTGGATATGGCACTGCGGTATGGTGCCCCAAAGGACTCCGGTATGTCCGGGTTTAAAATCTGTGATGTCCCCGGCTTGCTTTGTGCCTCTGAGAGTTACCTGCAGCAATTTGGTGAACCCCAGTGTCCAGCAGATCTTACCGGTCACAACGGTTTGTTCTATCAGCTGGGGGATGTTCTGCATGATGTTTGGGCTTTTACCGATGGGGCAGGTCATACTCAAAAAATCAGGCTCACCGGTAATCGTGCCTCCAATGATGGGGATCTTGTCCGGCGCTGGTGTGTGCAGGGTAAGGGAGTTGCGGTTAAATCCTGTCTTGATGTATCTGAAGATCTGCTGACGGGGCGGCTTAAATCACTCCTGCCGGGCTATCAGCCAAGGCGATCAGAGTTATGGTTAGTCTGCCCCAGCAGGAGAGCTATAACGCCTGTAATGAGGGTGTTACGCGACCATATACGGCATCAATGCCATCATATTCTTCTGGCTCTGCGGCAGCATGGCGCTCTTCACGGATCAGAGAGTGAGTGACACAACACTGAGCCTGCTGGCATCAGGCTCGGTGTTGTGGTTTATTGATGGGGCCTGTCTGCGAGCAGCTAGGAGAGTAGCTTTTTGATCTCATCGCTGCTGGCTACCTTGCCCTCGATGACCAGATTGTCATCGATAGCCAGTGCGGGTGTACGCATAATACCTGCATCGATAATCTCTGCAGTATCCGTCACCTTTTCGATCTCATACTCAATGCCTTCTGACGTGGCGGCCTGTTCCGCATGGGCTGTCAGCTGCTTACATTTTGCGCATCCGCTACCGTAAATCGTAAATTTCATCGGTTGTTCCTCTTATTGGATGAAAGGTTTTCCGTTGTTGATTACATAGAGACCTGGGGGCGTCCGGGAAGACGTGACTGAGTCAAATGATGTCTGCGGCTCACCAGAAGTTGCCGTATATAAAGCCACTGATGGTTGCCATAACGACCACGAGCAGGCAGTAAACCAGGGTTTTCTCTGTACCCAGGATCGTTCTGATCACCAGCATATTCGGTAGTGACAAGGCCGGGCCTGCCAGTAATAGTGCCAGAGCCGGCCCCTTGCCCATTCCGGCTCCCATCAGGGCATCAACAATGGGAACTTCCGTTAAGGTTGAGAAATACATAAGGGCACCCAGTACGGATGCGATAACGGTTGATAGCAGGCTATTGTCACCAACAGAGGCGGCAACCCAGGCCGATGGAATAATCCCCTCATGACCCGGGCGACCCAGGGCAAATCCCGCCACAAATACCCCGGCCAGGAGCAAAGGAATAATCTGTTTGGCAAAGTCCCAGCTTTGGTCCGCCCAGTCCTTATCCTGCTCCCGGGAGCTGGCGATGATCATAAGGCCGGCAATACCCAAGGCGAAGGGAAGCTCAGGTACCCCCGGAATCAGGATGGCGGAGAGCGCAATAATGCCGGTCAAAACCAGAAGTGGTAGCACGGGCCACTGCCATAAAATAATAAGCACCGCGGCTAATGCGGCGGACAGAAAAGCGGTAATCTGCCATTTCCATTCATAGATGCTCATCCAGGCGGAGCTATCGGCCTGCGCCCAATTGGCAAAGACCAGGATACCAACCATCAGGGCGAAAAAAACAGCAATAACACCGATAGGTTTTTCATCGGCGGTGGCTTCAAATCCCCGGGTGTTTTTCTGTGAGCGTTCCGTCTCCTCTTTGCGGTAGATCAGGTGCATGAGCGTACCTATAACCAGAGCAAAGAGAATAGCACCAATAGCGCGGGCAATTCCGATTTCAGCACCCAGTACCTTAGCGGTTACCACAACGGCCATAATATTGATTGCGGGGCCGGAGTAGAGAAAAGCGATAGCCGCACCAAGCCCGGCCCCCCTTTTGTAGATACCGCCAAACAAGGGGAGTACGGTGCAGGAGCATACGGCCAGTAAAACCCCGGATACAGAGGCCACACTAAAGGCAAGGGGTTTAGGTGCGCTGGGGCCTAAATAGCGCATAACGCCACCCTGACTGATATAAGCCGACAGTGCACCGGCGATCAGAAAGGCAGGCAGCAGGCAAAGAATGACATGCTCTCTGGCATACCAGTTTGTCAGCCTGACCGCTTCCAGAACAGCGTTATCAAAACGCTCTGTCCCTGCTGGCATAAAGTAAATACCGAGAAACCCCGCCAGTATGATAAAAAGCAGATTCCCTTCCCGAGGATTGGCCCGGTAGCTTTCAATGAATTGTTTATACAACACAGCTTATCCCTCATAACGAACAGTATTTCTTATAATAGAAGACGCAGGCGGAACAAAAAGGATGCACTTTTTAGCGGACTTTTTTATCGGGGAATATGCCCGCAGACTTTTCCTGATGCATCAAACTGAACCTGACAGTTTTTGATGATGGATGCTCTGAGTTTTTTCCGTGCCCGAAGCAGGCGGGCTTTAGCGGCAGGGAGTGTCAGATCGTTTTGGCGGGCAAACTCGGCTTGCTTTATACCGTTGAGGTCGCACTGCTCAATGATATGGGCATCGTCAGGGGAGAGTTCAGCGATATTTCTCAACAGGCAGCGATCCAGTTGGGCAACGGGTTCTTCCGGCTGTTGCTTGTTTTCGGGTAACGCGTCTATATCTTCAGACATCACAGTTTGAAGGCCGTTAACCTTTCTGTTGGAGCGGTAAAGATCAACGACTTTATTTTTGGCGACCCGGAACAGCCAGGCCCTGGTGTTTTGTATCTCCCAAAGATCTTTTTTCTGATTCATCAGGCGAAAAAAAAGCTCCTGCAGCAGGTCTTCAGCTTCGTCATAACTGTTCAGTTTACTCTGTAAAAAAGCCAAAAGTTCAGCTTCATACTGTAACCATATTTCCGCTATGGCGGTGTTCTTATCGGTTTGGTACACGGGGTCGTTGCCCTCTAAGCTTGGTTTTTTCAGGCGGTTGCATCACAGTGTTTGGGCAGCTTAATGGATATCAGGGTTGCGAATACCAGAAACAGTGCCGAGATCCAAAGACAGGCTTCAAGCCCGGTGAGTCCCTGGCCTGCTGACTGGAAGGCCCAGCCTGATAAAAGGGTGCCAATCAGTCGTCCCATAGCGTTGGACATATAGTAAAAGCCAACGTCCAGGGATACGCCATCACTACCGGCATACCGAATAATCAGGTAGCTGTGCAGGGAAGAGTTAACCGCAAAAGCGGCCCCGAAAATCAAAAGCCCGCCGACGATCGCCAAGGTTGGGTCCATGCCCGACATCAGGCTGATAGCAATCAGTACCGGTATCAGGGTCAGTGCTCCGGCCCAGAGGGTTGCCCCTTTTCCATCCGGGGTTTTTCCCGATGCCTTACCGGTAATACGGGGGGCCAGCGCCTGAACGACCCCGTATCCTATGACCCAGAGTGCCATAAAGCCACCGGTCAGACTGTGGTTCCAGCCCAGTGACTGGTAGAGAAAGACAGGTAAAGCCACCACAAACCAAACATCCCTGGCACCAAAGAGGAACATTCGGGCTGCAGAGAGCCGGTTGATGGCAGGGCTTTTTGAAAAAATATCCCGAAACCTGGGTTTTCCTTTGGCTTTACCCAGATCTTTTTTCAGCAGAGCAAGGCTGCTTAGCCAGACCAGACTTAAGGCTACGGCCATGGACAGAACTGCCCCTTCAAAGCCTAACCACGCCAGCAGGAGGCCACCAATAAAGAAGCCAACACCTTTAAGGGCATTTTTAGACCCGGTCAGAATAGCGACCCATTTATAGAGGGTGCCTTGAGCATCAGCGGGAACCAAAAGCTTAATTGAACTTTTGGCACTCATTTTATTCAGATCTTTGGCAATGCCTGATAGTGCCTGGGCCGCCATCACCCAGCTTACCGTCAGCCAGTGGCTAGGAACCAGCAGCATCGCCAGAGCAATAATCTGCAGTCCCAGGCCTATATTCATCGTACGGTTCAGGCCCAGGTGCGCCCCAAGCCAGCCCCCCACCAGATTGGTTATCACACCAAAGATCTCATAGAACAAAAACAGTAGTGCGATTTCCAGTGGGGAATATCCCAGACCATGGAAATGTAATACCACGAGCATGCGTAATGCGCCATCGGTCAGTGTAAACGCCCAATAGTTACCGGTGACCACCAGATATTGGCGAATAGCAGGGGATAGCTGGCTTAACATTCAGGAACGTCCTACTTTGACCGCCAGTTCCGCGGTGCGATTCGCGTAACCCCATTCATTGTCATACCAGGCGTAGATTTTTACCTGGGTTTCATTAACAACCATGGTGGATAGAGCATCAATAATGGCTGAGCGGGGGTCAGTTTTGTAATCGACAGAGACTAAGGGACGTTCTTCGTAGCCAAGAATATCCTTTAGTTCACCTTCGGATGCTGCTTTTAGCAGGCGGTTCACCTCTTCAGCCGTTGTCGCCTTCTCTACCTCAAAGACACAATCGGTGATGGACGCGTTTGCGAGGGGAACCCGTATGGCATGGCCATCCAGTCTACCCTTGAGCTCAGGGAAGATATGGGCGATTGCTGTTGCGGAACCTGTTGTTGTTGGTATCAGGCTGGAACCACAGGCTCTTGCCCGTCGCAGATCCTTGTGGGGAGCATCCAGAATAGTTTGAGTATTGGTAATATCATGAATGGTTGTGATCGAGCCGTGCCGGATGGCTAACTTTTCATGAATGACCTTAACCACAGGCGCGAGGCAGTTTGTTGTACAGGAAGCCGCGGTTACGATGGTATGTTCTGATGGGTTGTAGAGATGATCATTAACACCCATAACAATGTTGAGTACACCCTCTTCTTTAACCGGTGCGGTTACCACGATACGTTTAACTCCCTGATCCAAATAGGTCTGGAGCAGCGCTTTGGTTTTCATTTTTCCGGAAGCTTCAATAACCAGGTCGCAGTCAGACCAGTCCGTGTCGGCAATCGCCCTGTTGCGGGTTGTGGTAATACACTGATCGCCTATGATGATCTGATCGCCCTGAGACTGAGCTTCATGGTGCCAGCGGCCATGTACAGAATCAAAATTCATCAGGTGAGCCAGGGTGCTGGCGTCACCGGCGGGGTCATTGATCCGGGTAATACAGATCTCGGGCCGATCAAATAAAGCCCGCATGGTCAGTCGTCCCATGCGGCCAAAGCCATTGATCCCTATCTTGATAGTCATGGTTTTCTCCGAATTTAAGCAAAGATTACTGGGTTAACGGCACTCTGTTTCTGAGGGCGATGTTCAATCGCTTCAGGGGTTGAACCAGTGTCGTGTTCTGTTTGCAAAAGCAACTAAGGACAGCATCACCGGGACTTCCACCAGTACACCAACGACGGTTGCCAGGGCGGCTCCTGAATGCAGGCCAAATAGCGATATAGCCACGGCGACAGCCAGTTCAAAGAAGTTTGATGTACCTATCATGCAGGCGGGGGCGGCAATATTGTGGGGCAGGCGCATCCAGTAGGCGGCTGCGTAGGCAATAGCGAAGATCCCGTAGGTCTGAATCAGGAGTGGTATGGCAATCAGGCCTATGGTCATGGGCTGATTAATAATGGTTTCTGCCTGAAAGCCAAAGAGTAGTATCACGGTGGCCAGAAGCCCAAGAATGGACCAGGGCTTCATGCTGTGCAGGAACCGGTCCAGTTTTTGGCTGTTGTTTTTACGGTTCAGGGCATGTCGCGTCCAGACCCCGGCTATCAGAGGTAACAGAACATAAAGGACAACGGAGATCAGCAGCGTTTCCCAGGGAACCTGTATATCACTGGCGCCCAGTAGGAAGGCGGTCAGAGGTGCAAAGGCAAAGATCATGATGATATCGTTCAGGGATACCTGAACCAGGGTGTAGTTCGCATCCCCTTTGGTCAGTTGACTCCAGACGAAAACCATTGCGGTACAGGGGGCTACACCCAGAAGAATCATTCCTGCGATGTACTCGGAAGCGCTTTGTGGGTCAACCCAGTCCGCAAAAATAACCCGAAAGAACAAGGCACCAAGCAGAGCCATGCTAAAAGGTTTGACTAACCAGTTGATCAGTAGCGTCAGTAAAAGTCCTTTAGGCTTTTTCCCAACATCCTTAATAGAGGAGAAATCGATCTGTACCATCATGGGATAGATCATCACCCAGATGAAGAGGGCGACGACAAGGTTAACATGTGCGTATTCTAATGCAGCGATGGCACTGAAGGCTTCTGGGGAAAAATTACCCAGTAAAACACCCGCTAAAATACAGAGTGCCACCCAAAGGGTTAAATAACGTTCAAAAATACCCATTTTACTTCCTGTTTGTCCGTTGTGATCAGGGGTTAAAGGATACGGAGAAAGCTCACGTCAAAGTGAGCGCTGATTAACCCGTGCCGATAGCTCTTCGGCGCTTTCCACCCGCTCTGAGTAGCGGTCCGTGAGTACGTCATTATGCTCTCGGGTAAGCAAAGTAAACTTAACCAGTTCTTCCATAACATCCACAATACGGTTGTAATAAGCGGAGGGCTTCATACGGTCATTGTCATCAAATTCCATATAGGCTTTAGCAACGGAAGATTGGTTTGGAATCGTCAACATTCGCATCCAACGACCGAGAGCGCGCATCTGATTAACGGTATTGAAACTCTGGGAGCCGCCGGATACCTGCATCAGTGCCAGTGTTTTACCCTGAGTTGGCCGGACGGCACCCAGTGTCAGAGGAATCCAGTCGATCTGGGCTTTCATAATGGCGGTCATGGCTCCATGGCGCTCAGGAGAGGACCAGACCATACCTTCACACCATTGCACCATTTCCCTTAGCTCAACAACTTTGGGGTGATCATCATCAGCATCATCTGGCAGAGGGAGCCCGCTGGGGTTGAAGATACGGGTTTCAGCACCAAAAGCCTGAAGGATACGTGCGGCTTCCTCGGCCACCAGCCTACTGAAAGAGCGTGTTCTGACGGAGCCGTAAAGTAATAAGATTTTAGGAGGGTGAGTCGCTTCAGAACGGGCGAAGCTTTCTGTCCCGATATGTTTGAACTGCTCCGGGTTTATATTGGGCATATCGCTAAACGGTTTGCTCATGATTTTCTCCTGAATGACAGGCATTGCCACCTAAAGAGGGGCGGGCTGGCATTTTCTTTAAACGGGATTCGGGGGTTTCCAGCAGCTTTTGGGAGTGCTGTCGCGTGTTTTCCAGGATCTCTTTCATCCAGTCATTCAGCAGAGGATGTATTTTATAGAACACCCACTGTCCCTGGCGCCGATCCATCAGTAATCCGGATTTCCGCAGCTGGCTCAGGTGGCGGGAAATTTTAGGCTGAGACTGATCAAGCGCTTCCATTAATTCGCAAACACATAACTCTTTTTCCTGCTGAATCAGCAAAAGGCTCAGCAGGCGGGTTTCATCAGCCAGGGATTTAAAAAAATCGATGGCGGTGACCGGCCTGATACTGGATTCCACGTCTTTCTTATTGACCAGTACAAAGAGGCGGATTCGCTCGCTCAATTCCTGCAGAGTGATGGCAAAGGCCTTAGTGTTATCGCTTTCTTTAGGGTCCGGAAAATCCCAGGACATAATGACCCCTTTTCCTGGCCAGTTTTGACATTCAGCATGGGCCTTGTCGCAAAGACTGATGACAAAATCAAATTCCAGGTGACTGATACTATCAACAGACTTTGATTCAAGGGAGGTTGTTGGAAGACCAAACTCTTCCATGGCCTGAATGGTCCTGGGGTCGACTTGAGTAGGGTGGGTTCCGGCGCTGAAAACGTCAAACTGATCCCCTGCAAAGTGGCGAAGCAAGGCTTCCGCCATCTGAGATCGGGCTGAGTTAGCGGTACAAACAAATAAAACACGTTTCATAGAGTGTGGCCCCGATGAGTTTTAAATAATCATATATATGGAAATCCGTATATGCAATATTTTATTTGTCGTGCTCGCTTCTTTAATAAGCGCTTTCCGGAGAGCAGACCTTCTCAGGAACAGAAACTTACAGCCTGAGTCTTGGTTGAATAAAGTCGAGAAAGGCACTGATGCGGGCAGCAATAGCACTGTTTTGATAATAAACCGCCTGTATCACCTCTCTGCGGTTTGGTGATACCAGTTGCTCTGTCATCATGGAGATCAGGTTGCCCTCGGCGATATCATCCTGAACCATAAAGTTTGATAGCAGTGCTATTCCCAGCCCTTTCATACATAAATTGCGTATGACTTCGCCATTACTTGAACTGATAGTCGGCTCTATTTTCAGAGGGTTTCTGAATGGCCAGATGTTCAGATGAGGCGCATTAGCGAAACCGATCAGGTCATGTTGTTGGAGTGCTTCTGGGGTTTGCGGAACTCCACGGCGCTGCAGGTAGTCCGGACTGGCCACAAGATGGAGTTTTCCTCGCCCCAGTGGACGGGCATGCAGATTTGAATCATCCAGATCCCCAATACGGATGGCGATGTCCGTTCGTCGCTCAATCAGATCGATAATGGTTTCGTTAGCGACCAGCTCTAACCTTATATCCGGATAGCAGTTTCTGAATTCCTCCATTAACGGAGCCAGTTGATGCAGGATAAAAGGAGAAGCGCTATCAACTCTCAGTCGTCCTCCAGGTGTGTCTTTTGCTTGTTTGAGGCTTTCTTCAGCAACCGCCAGCTGCTGTATGCCACTGCGAACCTGATCCAGAAAAAACAGCCCTTCATCTGTGAACTGAAGCTTGCGTGTTGTGCGGTTAATCAGAGTGACTTTCAGTTCCTTCTCAAGTCGGCTGATAGAGCGGGATACTCTTGCAACCTGAATATCCATCTGCCTGGCAGCTGCGGAGAAACCACCGCAGTCAGCAACGGTGAGTAAAATTTCAAGATCCTGAGTTCGGCTGATCAGAGACATACCCGGTGGCCTTATTCATATTGAGTGGATTATTGCGTTTATTGATAAAGTAATTTGTTATTTATGCTGTTTTTGCAAATTTTAGCTTTAGGCATACTGCACGGCAAATCAAATCTGAAGGGCAACCCCTTCAGATACGTTTTGCTAATTTTGGAGAATTGCTATGCCTATTGCTCTTTTTGCACTCACCCTGAGTGCATTCGCTATCGGAACAACGGAGTTTGTTATTGTTGGTCTTGTACCAACGATTGCTCAGGATCTGAGTGTTTCTTTACCTTCTGCGGGACTGCTGGTCAGCCTCTATGCGCTGGGTGTTGCGGTGGGGGCACCTGTGCTGACGGCGTTAACCGGACGCTGGAAGCGTAAGACGGTTCTGTTGACCATTATGGCGCTCTTTGTGCTGGGTAATCTTCTGGCCTGGGTTGCTCCGGGTTATGAATCATTAATTACTGCCCGTATTCTGACGGGGCTTGCCCACGGCGTCTTTTTCTCCATTGGCTCCACGATTGCCACGGGACTGGTCAGTAAAGAAAAAGAAGCCAGTGCGATTGCCATTATGTTTACCGGCCTGACCGTTGCACTGGTGACCGGTGTACCTTTGGGCACCTGGATCGGTCAGAACTTTGGTTGGAGGGCGACCTTTATGGTGGTTGCTGCACTGGGACTGATCGCTCTGATCGGTAGTGCGCTTCTGGTGCCGAAGAATCTGAAACAATCAGCACCGGCCAAAATCAGTCAACAGCTGAAAGTCTTAACTCAGCCCCGTTTGCTGCTGGTCTACGGTATGACTGCTGTGGGTTATGGTGGCACCTTCGTTGCCTTCACCTTTCTGGTTCCGATTCTTGAACAGGTCTCTGGTTTTGAATCCAGTTCTATCGGTCTGATTATGCTGGTCTATGGCGTGTCTGTCGCGATAGGCAACATCTGGGGTGGCCGTCTGGCAGATCGTATGGGGCCGGTGAAGGCGCTGCATATCATCTTCACTGCGCTGGCGTTAGTGCTGCTGGCCTTCACCTTTACTGCGGCTAATCCTGTTTCTTCGGTGTTAACGGTATTGATCTGGGGTGCGTTTGCCTTCGGTAATGTTCCGGGCTTGCAGGTCTATGTGGTTCAGCTGGCTGAGAAATACACCCCGGAAGCGGTGGATGTTGCCTCGGGCCTGAATATCGCAGCCTTCAACGTCGGTATCGCTCTGGGGTCGATATTGGGCGGTGTCGTTATCGAAAGCATGACTCTGCTGGATCTGCCGTGGATAGGGGCTCTGATTGTCCTGATGGCCCTTGGCCTGACTCGTCTGTCCGGTTTTCTGGATCAACGTGATCAATGTGGTCAGCTAGTCACAAAGGAGGTGCTCTGATGCTTTATCTGCTTGCTCACCTGCAGGTGACTTCCGGCCATAAGCACCAGGTGCTTGAATCATTAACCCAGTTACGTGCGGCAACTCTGAATGAACCCGGCTGTATTCAGTATGAGCTACTGGAGGATAAACCGATACAGCTGGAAAGGCGAGATGCGTTGCCAGACAACCTGATAATGATTTCTGAGATCTGGCGTAGTGAAACTGACCTGCATCGCCACCTTGAAAAGGAATATATGCAAGTATTTCAGGAGCAAACCTCTGACTGGATCGCAGAGGTCCGTTTAAATACTCTGAGCAGAGCACGTATAACTCCTATAGCCTGATTTTGGGTTTCATTAACTGTGAATGATTAATTATGCTTGGATATCTTTCGGTTCGATGATCTTTAAATCTCATTATTCGTATCCATCTGGAAAGTAACCAAGTAAATAAATCAACTTTAAATGATTTCTGGAGCGACTATGACTGATCTGTTTTCACCGCTGAAACTGGGCGCTGTTGAAGTAGAAAACCGGGTATTGATGGCTCCGCTAACCCGCTGCCGTGCGGATGAGAATCATGTGCCCACCGACCTGATTGCTGAGCATTACGCCCAGCGTGCTACCGGTGGTCTGCTGATTGCTGAAGCGACCATGGCGATGGAGGGGAACTCTGCCTTCTGGCGTGAGCCGGGTATCTACTCTGAGGCCCAGGTGACGGGTTGGAAAAAGGTGACCGATGCCGTACATGCTGAAGGTGGAAAGATTTTTCTGCAGATCTGGCACGGTGGTCGTGCCTGTCATCCGGTGCTGAATGATGGCAAACAACCGGTAGCGCCAAGCGCCATCGCGATTACCAATTCAGATATACACACACCGGAAGGTAAAAAGGCTTATACCGAGCCCCGTGCTCTGGATGATGCGGAAATTCCAGCGATTATTGAAGGTTTTGCCAAAGCGGCAGAGAATGCTAAGCGGGCCGGTTTTGATGGTGTCGAAGTACACGGTGCTAACGGTTACCTGCTGGATGAGTTCCTGCGTGATGGTTCAAATCTGCGTGAAGGCCCTTATGGTGGCACGATGGAAAACCGTGCCCGCCTGCTGCTGGAAGTGATCGAAGCGGTCAGCAAAGTATGGGGTTCTGACCGGGTCGGTGTGCGCCTGTCGCCACTGAACAGCTTTAACAGCATGAAAGACAGTGATCCGGTGGGGCTGATGACCTGGCTATCGCAGAAACTAAGCGACTACGATCTGGCTTACCTGCACCTGATGCGTGCCGACTTTTTAGGTGAGCAGCAGATGGATATTGTCACACCGGTTCGGGAAAACTACAAAGGTAACCTGATTGTGAATATGGGGTATTCACCACAGGAAGCACAGCAGGTGGTGTCAGAAGGCATTGCTGATGCGGTGGCTTTTGGTGTGCCCTTTATCGCCAACCCGGACCTGCCCCGCCGCATTAAAGAAGGAGCGGAGCTGAATCAGGCTGATCCGAAAACCTTCTATACTCAGACACGGGAAGGTTATAACGACTATCCGTTTCTTGAGGAACAGACTGCTGTATAGGTGTTATACGGGTATAAGTGGTCAGGCATAAACGAACAGGAGAACACGATGAGCGACAGCACAAATACAGAGTCTACGAACATTTACACGCCACCCAAAGTCTGGAAATGGGAAGCGGGCAATGGTGGTAAGTTTGCCAATATCAACCGCCCGGTTTCCGGCGCGACTCACGAGAAAGCCCTGCCGGTGGGAGAGCATCCTCTGCAGGTTTACTCCCTGGCAACACCAAACGGCGTTAAAGTAACGGTGATGCTGGAGGAGCTGCTGGCGCTGGGCATTAAAGAGGCAGAATATGACGCTTGGCTGATCGATATTACCGAAGGGGATCAGTTCAGTAGCGGGTTTGTCGAGATCAATCCGAACTCGAAGATTCCGGCGATGATGGATCATAGTGTCAGCCCCCCGCAACGGGTGTTTGAATCCGGTGCTATCTTATTGTATCTGGCGGAAAAGTTCGGTGCTTTTATCCCGAAAGATCCCGTTGCGAAAACGGAGTGTATGAACTGGGTGTTCTGGCAGATGGGTTCTGCTCCTTTTCTGGGCGGTGGCTTTGGTCACTTCTACGCCTACGCACCGGAGAAATTTGAGTATCCGATCAATCGCTTCACCATGGAAGTGAAGCGCCAGCTGGATGTACTGGATAAGCGCCTGGCGGATAATCCCTATCTGGCCGGTGAGGAATACAGTATCGCGGATATCCTGGTTTGGTCCTGGTATGGAGCGTTAGTGCTGGGCCGTCTGTACGATGCGGCAGAGTTCCTTGAAGTGGACAGTTATAAAAACGTGATGCGCTGGGCAAAAGCGATCGACCTGCGTCCGGCGGTTCAGCGTGGCCGTATTGTGAACCGCACCTGGGGGGAAACCTTCGAGCAGTTGCGGGAGCGGCACAGTGCTGCTGATTTTGATCAGTTGGTCTGAAACGTCATAGGATACCCATATCGGCAAATCGCCGGGGTGAGGCTTAGGCTGCCCCACCCCGGTTTTTTTATTCTTTCTTTGGCCTCCGGCGCTGCAGTTCCCCTTCAGCCTGATAATCCCTTTCCGGTTTCCTGATCTGTAATACCTTTTACTTTGCAGTACCTTGGCTCGTCCTGTACAGCATTGTGATTTCACGCCTAATTTCTGGTGCACTGCCGTGCTTCATCTGTTCTTTCGTGGTGCAGCTATCAGATTGCATGATCCTTGTTTTTTTATATTTCTATGGCTAACGCTATGAAAGTCATAGGTTTTCTGGAACATGGCACAATTCTTCAATATTCCTTTCAAGAAATATATTTTCTCAAAAAGAAGGGGATATTATGAAGTTAGTCAGTGCAATTATCAGACCCCATGCATTGAACGATGCACGTGAAGCGTTGCAAGAGCTTGGGGTAACGGGGCTCACAACCACAGAGGTTCATGGTTACGGTCGCCAGAAAGGGCACACTGAGCTGTATCGGGGAGCTGAATACAGTGTTGAGTTTATATCGAAGATCAAGATAGAAGTTGCTGTTTCAGATGCTTTTGTAGATCAGGTGATTGAAGCAATCACAAAAAGTTGCGGTAGCGGTAAGGTCGGAGACGGCAAAATTTTTGTTTTAGATCTTGAACGAGCTGTCCGGATTCGTACCGGTGAAACCGGCGAACAGGCACTTTAGGAGTAAAAAATGGATAACTTAGTCATTGAAATTGGTTACGCCCTGGACACGTTTTATTTCTTAATAAGCGCTGCTTTAGTGATGTGGATGGCTGCAGGCTTTGCCATGCTGGAAGCGGGTTTAGTAAGAAGTAAGAACACGGTAGAGATTCTGAATAAGAATGCTCTGCTCTACGGCATTGCCTGTATTGTTTACCTGTTTGTGGGTTACAACGTTATGTATCCGGCGAACCCTGTTTCCAGTGTGATTCCGGGTATCGACTTTTTCCTGGGAGCAGATAATGGCGCTGCTGATGTGGTATCCGGTGCGGATGATGCACCTTATTACTCCACAATGGCTGATTTTATCTTCCAGGCGGTGTTTGCCGCGGCCACCATGTCCATTGTTTCCGGTGCAGTTGCTGAGCGGATGCGTCTGTGGCCCTTCCTGATTTTTGCCATTGTGATGGTTGCGGTGATCTATCCGGTAGAGGGCTATTGGAAATGGGGCGGTGGCTTCTTGGATCAGATGGGCTTCCAGGACTTCGCTGGTTCTGTCGTCGTGCATATGGCGGGTGCATCTGCTGCCCTTGCTGCTGTGATTATGGTTGGAGCACGTAAGGGACGTTACACCAAAGAGGGGAAACCCGTTGCGATTCCGGGTGCAAACCTGCCAATGGCAACACTGGGTATGTTTATTCTCTGGATGGGCTGGTTTGGTTTCAATGGTGGTTCAGAGCTTAAGATCGCCAATGTGGAAGAAGCTAACGCCGTTGCCCGGGTTTTTGTTAACACCAACGCGGCTGCGGCTGCGGGTATGGTGGCTGCCGCATTGCTGGCGCGCTTCCTGTTTGGTAAAACCGATCTGACCATGACCATTAATGGTGCTCTGGCCGGTCTGGTGGCTATTACCGCTGAACCTCTGCTGCCTTCTGCAGGTATGGCAACCTTTATTGGTGCTGTAGGTGGTCTGGTTGTTGTTGGCTCGGTACTTCTGCTGGATAAACTGAAGCTGGATGATCCTGTTGGTGCGATCTCTGTCCACGGTTCAGCGGGTATCTGGGGGATCTTTGCGGTTCTGATCAGTAACCCCGATGCTACCTTTATCAATCAGCTGATTGGTACAGTGGTTGTTTTCGCTTGGATGTTTGGCGCTACGCTGGTAACTCTGATGATCATCAAAGCAGTGATGGGTCTGCGGGTCAGTGATGAGGAAGAGATGGAAGGTATGGATGTTCATGAGTGTGGTATGACCGCCTATCCTGAATTTACCAATGACAAGTAAGCTATGAGTTCATGAAATAATTAGAAAGACCCTCCGATGCTATACCTATTGCGCTTACCGGTTTTATCAGAGCCAGGTAAGCGCTTTTTTTTTAGCCACTCGGCTTTATTCCTTCTGATGGGTTGCCGTAAGGCTACTCCGAGTAGTTAATAATAGAGAGTAGTTGCAGCGGCACATCGTAAAGCTGTTCCGGACCATGGGGTACCTCTGCATCAAAAGTCAGGCTGTCACCAGCACTCATCTCATACAGATGGTTACCATGTCGATACTGAAGACGCCCTGAGAGCAGATAAACAAACTCCTGCCCCGGATGAGAGAAGGTTGGGAATACTTCCGCCAGATCATCCATGGTGATCAGAAAGGCCTCAAAACTTTTCCGTCCCCCACGCTGATAAGTGAGTAGCTGATAGTTATGGCCTTTATCGGTTCCCCGTCGCACCACCTCCAAGCCCTCGCCAGCCTTCGTAAACTGGGCGCTGCCCTCCGGACGATTGTAGTCGGTAAATAATGTTGAGATTGATAGGCCGATGGCATTACACAGCCGGTTCAGAGTTTCCAGACTCGTCGATACCTGAGCATTTTCAATCTTGCTGATCATGCCCTGACTAATATTCGAGATGCGGGCGACATCGGTGATTTTAAGTCCCTGTTCGACCCGGGCCTTTTTAACCACCATGCCGATATATTGGTCGAGACTAAACTCCTCCGTGCGATTCTGATCCATCGTAGTGCTCCAATGTAATGCGGCTGCGCACTGATTTTACGCGTTTTCCCCGCTGATATTCCAAGAACAGAGCGTGATTATACCCTGTACTGAGATGTATCAGTATTCCTGTTAGGAAACTAATTTTCATAATCCCTATAAAATCAAAGGGTTGGTTATTTCATGAATAAAATATTCCCTTCAGGAAAATATCTGGCACAGCGGTTGCTTTCTTATGTTTAAACAAATATTCCTGAAGGGAAATTTTATAGCCTGACAGGAAGGTGAGTGACCTAAACTGTTTTAGGAGTGACCTGATGCCGTTAGATGTGAAGCGTTTTTGCGATGAAAATGACATCAAATATGTGCTTGCACAGTTTGTCGATATTCATGGTGTTGCCAAGACTAAATCTGTGCCCGCCCATTGCCTGATGGATGTTGTTGAGAAAGGTGCAGGTTTTGCTGGTTTTGCGGTCTGGGGTTTAGGCATGGAGCCCCATGGTCCTGACTTTTTGGCACGGGGGGATCTGGATAGTTTAACCATTGTTCCCTGGCAACCGGGCTATGCCCGAATCGCCTGTGATGGTTATGTGGAGGGTAAACCCTACCCTTATGACAGCCGTGTTGTGTTGAAAGAACAGCTGAAGCGGCTGAGTAGCCGGGGCTGGACACTCAATACCGGACTTGAGCCCGAGTTTTCACTGTTTAAACGTAACAGTGATGGTTCTCTGGGGCCCGTGGATGATACCGATACGCTGACCAAGCCATGCTACGACTACAAAGGATTATCCCGCTCCCGGGAGTTTCTTGAGAAGCTGGTGGACAGCTTGCAGAAAGTGGATATGGATGTTTACCAGATCGACCATGAAGACGCTAACGGTCAGTTCGAGATTAACTACACCTATAGTGATGCTTTAACTTCCGCAGATCGCTTTACCTTTGTTCGTATGGCGGCCGGTGAGATTGCCAATGATCTGGGCATGGTTTGCTCCTTTATGCCTAAGCCGGCTTCTGATCGCACCGGTAACGGTATGCACTTTCACCTTTCCATCTGTGATGAGAGCGGAAAAAACCTGTTTGGTGACGACAGCGATAAGCATGGCATGGGACTGTCCAAAATGGCCTATCACTTTACGGCGGGTCTGTTGCATCACGCTAAGGCGTTGTGTGCGATCGCAGCCCCTACCGTGAACTCCTATAAGCGTTTGGTGGTGGGCGGTTCCGCATCCGGGGCAACCTGGGCTCCGGCCTATATCTGCTACGGCGATAACAACCGTTCTGCCATGGTGCGTATCCCTTACGGTCGTCTTGAATTCCGGCTGCCGGACTCAGGCTGTAATCCCTATCTGGTTCATGCCGCACTGATCGCGGCGGGTATGGATGGTATTGAGCGTGAGCTGGAGGCGGGGGACCCGGTGAATGAAAACCTCTACACCATGAGTAGCCAGGATTTGGCCGCGAAGGGCATTGATATTCTGCCTCAGAACCTGGGTGAAGCGGTGGCTGCTCTGGAGGCGGACACCGTGCTGACCGAGGCTTTAGGTAAAGACCTGATGGCAGAATTTGTCAGTCTGAAACGTGATGAGTGGATCGACTACTGCCGCCATGTCAGTGATTGGGAAGTAGCCCGCTATGGTGAGTTTTTCTGATCTGATCTGAGTTTCACCATTTTTACCAATGGATAGAGCCCGCTTGAGTCTGATTTAAGCGGAACGGCTTCGCTCGGCCTGAAATTAGCGGGTGAGTCGGATTTTGACTCTTTGATATGACTTTTTATGACTCTTTTTTGAAGTGAGGATGATGCGATGTGTGGAATCGTAGGTCTCTACCTGAAGAACCCGGCGCTGGAAAGCCAGCTGGGTGCCCTGTTTGAGCCCATGCTGATCGCAATGACCGATCGTGGCCCGGACAGTGCCGGTTTTGCCATTTATGGTGATGAAGTTGCCGATGGCACCAAGCTGACTTTGCGCCACGAGGATGTGGACTACAACTGGGAGGCACTGGCGGAGCAGGCGCGTATTGAGCTGGGTGCTGACGTTAGCTGGTTCCGGAATGATACGGTGGCGGTTTTTAAAATAGCGTGCCCTGCGGACAAGGCAACAGCCTTTGTGGAAGAAAAGGCATCTGATGTTCTGATCCTGAGCGCCGGCCACTCCATCGAAATTCTGAAGGAAGTAGGGCTGCCGGAAGTGATCGCCAACCGTTTCAATCTTAAAGGGATGAAAGGGACTCATATTATCGGCCATACCCGTATGGCCACAGAGTCAGCGGTCACCATGGCGGGGTCACACCCTTTCTCTACCGGAGAGGATCTTTGCCTGGTGCATAACGGCTCTCTCTCCAACCACAATCGTCTGCGACTGGAGCTGAAGCGCCAGGGAATTCATTTCGAAACAGAAAATGATTCTGAAGTGGCTGCCGGTTATCTCATGCACCGTCTGCAGCAGGGAGATACTCTGAAGCTGGCGTTGGAGAACGCTCTGCGGGAATTGGATGGTTTCTTCACGTTTACCATCGGCACCCGGAATGGTTTTGCTGTGGTTCGTGACCCCATCGCCTGTAAGCCAGCGGTTCTGGCGGAAACGGATGACTATGTCGCGATGGCCTCTGAATATCAGGCTCTGACCTCACTACCGGGTATTGAGAAGGCGAAAGTCTGGGAACCGGAAGCAGCCAAAATCTACGTTTGGGAACGCAGCTAAGCGCATCCGCTGACAAGGTTAAATATGAGGAATCTGAATTATGAAAACACTTGATCTGGCAACAAGCTCGCTGCGCGAAGTAAATCAGGCTCTGCATGAGCAGTCCGGCGAGTGTACCGAGCGTGAGTGGAAGATCACCGGAGCCAAGGGTGACCACAATATCGCCTGCGGTCTGGATGCTGCGCTCAGTGTCGATATTGAAGGCCATGCCGGTTACTACTGCGCCGGAATGAATAAGAAAGCTCATGTGGTGGTTCACGGTAACACGGGTCAGGGCGTGGCAGAAAATATGATGTCCGGCATTGTACGTGTCAAAGGTCAGGCCTCTCAGTCCGCCGGTGCAACAGCCCATGGAGGGCTACTGGTGATTGAAGGTGATGCCGGTGCCCGTTGTGGTATCTCCATGAAAGGTGCCGAGATTGTTGTGGGCGGTGATGTGGGTCACATGAGCTGCTTTATGGCTCAGGCCGGTGCTCTTGTGGTGTGTGGTGATGCCGGTGATGCGCTGGGCGACTCTCTGTATGAAACCAAAATTTTTGTTAAAGGCAGCGTCGCTTCATTAGGCGCAGACTGTGTGGAAAAAGAGATGCGTCAGGAACATCTGGATTACTTGGCTGACCTGCTTAACCGCGCGGGTATGGATGAGGATCCCGCCAGCTTTAAACGTTACGGTTCTGCCCGCCAGCTCTATAACTTTAAAGTCGATAATGTCAGTGCTTACTGATCACGCAGAGACGAGGATAAAACGATGAGTGAACAAGATCTGAATGTAAAAGCTGGCCTGCGTGAGTCTGCAACCTTTGATGCGGCGACCATGACTGAGATCCGTCGGGCTGCCGAAAGCGGTATCTATGATATCCGTGGTTTTGGTGCCAAGCGTAAGGTACCTCACTTTGATGACCTGCTGTTTCTGGGGGCTTCCATGTCGCGCTACCCACTGGAAGGTTATCGCGAAAAATGCAATACCCAGGTTACCTTAGGCACCCGTTTTGCCAAGAAGCCGATCGTGATTGAAACACCGGTTACCATCGCCGGTATGAGTTTCGGTGCGCTTTCTGCGAATGCTAAAGAGGCGCTGGGGCGTGGTGCTTCCGCCGTGGGAACCTCTACTACCACGGGTGACGGTGGCATGACGCCGGAAGAGCGCGGCCAGTCCACTAAGCTGGTTTATCAGTATCTGCCCTCCCGTTACGGTATGAACCCTGATGATCTGCGCAAGGCCGATGCGATCGAAGTGGTACTGGGGCAGGGCGCCAAGCCGGGCGGCGGCGGTATGCTGCTGGGGCAGAAGATTACCGATCGTGTCGCTCAGATGCGCACCCTTCCCATGGGAGTGGATCAGCGTTCCGCCTGCCGCCATCCGGACTGGACCGGGCCGGATGATCTGGCGATCAAAATTCAGGAGCTGCGGGAGATCACCGACTGGCAGGTTCCCATCTACATCAAGGTAGGTGCAACTCGTACTTATTACGACGTAAAACTGGCGGTGAAAGCCGGTGCGGATGTGATCGTGGTTGATGGTATGCAGGGGGGAACCGCTGCCACTCAGGAGGTGTTTATTGAGCATGTGGGGATCCCAACCCTAGCAGCGATTCCTCAGGCGGTGCAGGCGCTGCAGGAGATGGGGATGCACCGTAAGGTTCAGCTGATCGTATCCGGTGGGATTCGCAACGGTGCCGATGTGGCGAAAGCGATGGCGCTGGGGGCGGATGCCGTGGCGATCGGTACAGCAGCTCTGATTGCCCTGGGTTGTAACCACCCGAAATGGGATGAGGAGTTCAGAAAGATCGGCTCCGCGGCGGGTTACTACGATGACTATCACGAAGGTAAAGACCCGGCGGGTATCTCCACCCAGGACCCGGAGTTGAGTAAACGCCTTGATCCGGTTGAAGGGGGTCGTCGTTTGGCGAACTACCTACGGGTTCTGACCATGGAAGCACAAACCCTGGCCCGGGCCTGCGGCAAGAACGATCTGCGTAATCTGGAGCCGGAAGATCTGGTGGCTCTGAATGTGGAAGCAGCTGCTATGGCGCGGGTTCCTCTGGCCGGCACCAGCTGGATACCGGGACAGTCATTCTGAGTCTTAGCACGCGTCACTGACAGATGAGAGCTGCGTTAGCAGCTCCGATACACCCTTACCAAAGCCTATTTTTTAATTAAAGCATTCGCTTGACGGGTTTCTGCACCCTGAAAAAAGTAAACAGGATTTTGACCATGCCCCATGCAACGAATAAAACCGAATATATCCTTCGAACAACCTGTCCGGCAGGAAGTGGCATTGTGGCCGATGTTGCCGGTTATCTTACCCAGCAGGGTTGCTATATCAGCGAGCAATCACAGTTTGATGACCAGGATAGTGGCAAATTCTTTATGCGTACCCGGTTCCATTTTCAGGGTGGGGAGGACGCGGAGGCGACGGCCGCTACTGCGGAGCGTATCGAAACCGGTTTTTTGGAGGTCGCTCAGCGTCTGGATATGGAGTGGACCCTACATAACGCCTGTGCGCCGGTGAAAACCGTCATTATGGTTTCTAAAGCCGATCATTGCCTGAGGGATCTGCTCTATCGGAAGAATAAAGGTGATCTGAATATCGAGATCACCGCTGTGGTCTCCAATCATCTGGATCTGCGACCTATGGTGGAGCGGGAGGGAATCCGTTTTGTTCATCTTCCTGTTAGCAAGGAGAGCAAACCCCGACAGGAGCAGGCTCTGCTGGATATTGTTAACGAAACCGGTTCGGAGCTGGTGATCCTCGCCCGTTATATGCAGATCCTTTCAGATAACCTTTGTCGTCATCTTGCGGGGCAGGCGATCAATATTCACCACTCTTTTTTACCGGGGTTCAAAGGTGCCCGCCCTTACTATCAGGCCTATGACCGGGGGGTAAAGCTGATTGGTGCTACAGCGCATTATGTCACCGCCGATCTGGATGAGGGTCCGATTATTGAGCAGTCAGTGCAGACTGTTGATCACACCATGGGGCCGGAAATGCTGACCACCGCAGGTCGTGATACCGAGACGGTGGCCCTGGCCCGGGCAATAAAGCTGCATACCGAGCACCGCGTTTTTGTGGACGGTAATAAAACCGTGGTCTTTAAGTAGAAGGAATAAGTATGGCGACGCGAATCGATGGAAAGGTGATCTCTGCGGAGGTGCTGGAGGCCGTGGCACAGGATGCTGCTGCATTTCAGCAGGAGTTTGATCTCAGGCCCGGTCTGGCGGTTGTTCTGGTGGGAGAAGACCCGGCCAGTCAGGTTTATGTGCGAAATAAAATAGCCCGGGCGACGGAGTCCGGACTGAACTCTATTGAATATCGTCTGCCGGCAGAAACAACTCAGGGAACTCTGAATGATCTGATCGAAGAGCTGAACAGTGACCCCGAAGTACATGGCATTCTGGTACAACTCCCTTTGCCAGCACATCTGGATGAAGAACAGGTGATAGCGGCTATCTCACCGGCTAAAGATGTGGATGGTTTTCATCCGGAAAACGTCGGTGCGCTGAGTGTCGGTAAAGACGCACTGGTGCCCTGTACGCCTCAGGGCTGCATGATCATGCTCACTCAAACATTGAGTGATCTTTCCGGCAAACATGCTGTGGTGGTGGGGCGCTCTAATATTGTCGGCAAGCCGATGGCTGCCCTGTTACTGAAGGCGAACTGCACCGTGACGGTTGTGCATTCGCGCACTCCTGAGCCGGAAAAGCTTGCTCGGCAGGCCGATATTCTTGTCGCAGCGGTCGGTATCCCTGAAATGATCGGCCCTGGATGGGTTAAGCCCGGTGCCACCATCATCGACGTAGGTATCAATGTCATCGAGCGTGATGGTAAGCGCAAGCTGGTCGGTGATGTGGATTATGCCGCGGTTGAGCCCATCGCCCATGCCATAACACCGGTGCCCGGTGGTGTTGGTCCTATGACGATAGCCTGCCTGATGAAGAACACACTGATCGCCGCAAGACAGCAGCAGTCGTAAGTGGCCGCCCCCCAGCAGCCAGGTGAAACATATTGCATCAGCTGATCTGATGATACAGGAGAAGGTTTATGCCTTTTGCACTTCTAAAATACGGTCTTAATGGTGATTTTCCTTTCGAGAAAGATGCCGACCTACCCCCTCCAACCTCACTGAAAAAACGCTATGACGTGGTGATTATTGGCGGAGGTGGCCATGGGGTTGCCACGGCTTATTACCTTGCCAAATATCACGGTATTACCAATGTTGCTGTTCTGGAAAAAGGGTATTTGGGTGGCGGTAACACGGCTCGTAATACCGCAGTGATCCGTTCCAACTACCTCACCTCGGACGGGGTTAAGTTTTACAGCGAGTCGGTGAAGTTGTTTCAGGATCTGTCCAACGAGTTTGATTTCAACATCATGTACTCCAGGCGGGGGCAGCTGACTCTGGCACATACTGATGCCGCTATTCGTGGTTTTCGTCAGCGAACCGAAGTGAATAAACACTTTGGAGGCAAGACTGAACTGATCGGCCCACAGGAGATTCGTGAGCTGGTACCGACCCTGAATATGAATCCGGGTCATCAGCCTGTTTTGGCGGGACTCTGGCATATGGATGGTGCGACAGCCCGTCACGATGCTGTGGCATGGGGTTATGCCAAGGGTGCCACCCAGCGTGGCGTTGAGCTGCACCAGTTAACAGAGGTTACTGATGTGCTGGTGGAAGAGGGCGCTGTCAAAGGCGTGAAAGTTCGCCAGGGAAGTGCTGAGCATACCATAGAGTGTGGCGTGGCGGTTCAGGCGGTTGCCGGTCACAGCTCTTTGGTCGCTGAGAAAGCGGGTTTTCGCCTGCCGATTGTGACCTACCCCCTACAGGCGATGGTTACCCAACCAGTGAAACCCTTCCTGGACCCTCTGGTGAGTTCTCCTGCATTTCATTGTTATGTCCAGCAGACGGGGCGTGGGGAGCTGGTGTTTGGCGGCGGTTCTGACCCTTACCCTCTGTATAACAGTCGATCAACCCTGGAGCTGAAAGAGCAGTTACTGGCCCATGCCGTCGAGTTGTTCCCGTTTATGGCCAATCTGAAACTGATGCGCCAGTGGACGGGCCTGACGGATATGACCTCAGATTACAGCCCGATTATGGGGGAAAGCCCTGTGAAGAATTATTACCTGGATGCGGGTTGGGGCACCTGGGGCTTTAAGGCGACCCCCATCTGCGGTCAGACCATGGCGCAACTGGTCGCCACCGGTAACACCCCCTCATTAATAAAACCCTTCGGAGCGGATCGTTTTAACGACTTCAGACAGGTCAACGAAATGGGCGCTACTGCAGCCTCTCACTGATAACGGTGTGATCGAACGGCGAAATGAATTATGGAGAGTCGGGGATAGATTATGAAACTCATGACGTGCCCTTTAAACGGGCTTAGAAATATCAATGAATTTATTTTTGGTGGAGAAGTCACTCCGTTGCCTACGCTGGAAGCTACCGATCAGGAATGGGCTGAGCATACTTTTTACAGCTACAACGGTACCGGTGTTGTCCGTGAGTGGTGGTTTCACAGCGCGTCCGGGTATTGGTTTATCGCTGAGCGTGATCGTACCAGTGATCAGATCATTAAAACCTATGACCCCAGTGAGCTGGCTTCTGAGATCAGCACACCCGCATTTGGGATGGGTGAATCAAGCAGGGAGGTAATATCATGAGCAGGCAGGCAGCGGTTTCCCGTCCTCGTTTACCGGAACCCATGGGGTTGATTCTGGATCGTCAGCAGAGCATCGAGTTTGAGTTTGAAGGTGAGCGTATTCTTGGTATCAAAGGCGATACTTTGGCTAGCGCCCTTTTGGCTAATCGTCAGTGGGTCTGGTCACGATCTTTTAAATACCATCGTCCCCGCGGCCCACTGACGCTGTCCGGACATGACGCCAATAGTCTGGTTCAGTTACCGGATGAGCCCAATGTTCTTGCAGACCGTTACCCTGCCAGGGAGGGTGTGTGTGTAAGCGGTCAAAATATCAATGGTAGCCTGAAAAAAGACAAAGATGCCATTTTGAATCACTTTGGTCGCTTTATGCCGGTGGGGTTTTACTACCGTGCTTTTTACAAGCCAAAAGGAGTTTGGGACTGGTGGGAGAAGAAGATCCGGGTGAAGGCGGGGCTTGGGGTTGCTGATCTTAAGTTTAAGCCAGAATACTACGATAAGGCCTTTTTACACCACGATCTGGTGGTGGTGGGCTCTGGCCCGGCGGGGCTTTCTGCTGCCCTGAAAGCGGCTGACACCGGTGCCGATGTGCTGCTGCTGGAAGAGGGACCGATACTGGGTGGCGCGTTGACCTATGCCGCTTTCCCGGATGGTGCTGAGCCCGAGTCGCTGCGTCAGGATCTGGTGGCTCAGGTTGAGGCGCATCAGAATATTTCGGTGATGACGGATGCGGTCTGTAATGCCTGGTTTACGGATAATTGGCTGCCGGTATTAAAGGGAAGACGCCTTCATAAGGTGCGAGCTAAGCAGTGCATCATGGCAACCGGTGCGTATGAGCAGCATGTTGTCTTTCGGGGTAATGACTTACCAGGCGTCGTCCTGTCCAGCGCAGCCATGCGCATGATGAAGCTCTACGCGGTGAAACCCGGTGAGCGTGCCGTGGTGCTGACCGGCAACGAAGATGGTTATCTGACCGCTCTGACCCTTAAACAGCAGCAAGTCAAGGTGTGTGCCGTGGCGGATATGCGTCAGGCATCTGAGCTTTCAGCGGCAGAACAGGATCTGGTCAGGCAGTTAATCAGCATGGGGGTTGAGGTTCGCTACGGTCAGACGGTTTATGAAGCAAAAGGTGATCTGCACCTGGAGTCTGTCGAGCTTCGCACCATCACCTCTCCCGGTGAGGTCGCTGATGATGCGGAGTGTATCCTCTGTGATCTGCTTTGTATGTCCGCCGGGTATATGCCGGCTTATCAGCTGCTGTGTCAGGCTGGCGGACAGCTTTCCTATAACGATAAGCGGGCGGAGTTTTCGCTAAAAAATCTACCGGACAATCTGCATATCGCCGGCTCGGTCAATGGGATTTATGGACTGCCTGCGGTGATGGCGGATGGTGAACGGGCCGCCATTGAGGCCCTGAGGGGCCTGGGATTGAGTGATCAGCCTCCGGCAAAGGTGTCGTGTGATAAAACGATGAACTTTCCCTGGCCGATCTTCCCCCACCCTAAGGGCAAAGAGTTTGTGGATTTTGATGAAGATCTGCAGGTGAAGGATATCGTTAATGCTACCCGAATGGGTTACCGGGATATTCAACTGGTGAAACGCTTCTCCACCGTTGGTATGGGGCCGAGCCAGGGACGACATTCCGCACTGCCTACGGCACGGCTGGTAGCGAAGGCGACCCAGCGTACGGTCTCTGAAACCGGCATAACAACGGCGCGTCCGCCATTGACGCCGGAGAAGCTGGCTTACCTGGCCGGGCGGGGGTTTGATCCCTATCGGCACACGGCCATGCACCACCGTCACCTTGAGATGGGGGCGAAGATGGTGCCGGCAGGCCAATGGCAGCGTCCTGCTTTTTATCCGGCACCGGATCAGCAGTTGCAGGGGAGTGATGCCAGTCCATTATGGCCTCAGGCACGCCAGATCCGTAATGCCTGCATCGAAAATGAGTCCAGTCATGTGCGTCAGAAGGTAGGACTGATCGATGTCTCCACTTTGGGGGGCATTGAGCTGCGCGGGCCGGATGCGGCAGAGCTGATGAACCGTATCTACACCTTCGGGTTTCTTAAGCAACCGGTGGGTAAAACCCGCTATGCTGTTTTGACCAATGATCAGGGTGTGGTGATCGATGATGGTGTGGCCTGTCGCTTTGCGGAGGATCACTTCTATGTAACGGCCACCACCACAGGGGTTGATACGGTCTACCGTCTGATGACCTTCTGGAATGCCCAGTGGCGGTTGGCTGTTGATATCACTAATGTCAGCTCCGCCTTTGCCGCCGTCAACCTTGCGGGGCCGGATAGCCGTAAGGTACTGGAAGGTTTAACCGATCAGGATCTGAGTCCGGAAGCTTTCCCCTATCTGGCTTGTCGGGAGGGCTTCCTGAATATTCCGGGCAGTGAGCAGAAAATTCCGGTTCGTATGCTACGGGTGGGCTTTGTGGGTGAGTTGGGTTACGAGTTACACGTTCCGGCCCGTTTTGGCGAGTGCCTCTGGGATCTGCTGATGAACGCGGGGGCATCGTTTGATATCCGCCCCTTTGGCGTTGAGACCCAGCGTCTGCTGCGCCTTGAAAAGGGGCATATCATCATCGGACAGGATACCGATGGTATGAGTCATCCCGGTGAGGTTGCTTTGGAGTGGGCGGTGAGCAAGAAAAAGCCCTATTTCAACGGCTGTCGGGCCGTAGATATTGTGATGAAGCGCCCACAAACCCGAAAACTGGTGGGCTTTATTCTGCCAAAAGAGCTTGTGGCGCAGAACCTGAAGCCGGAGGAGGGGCATCTTGTGCTATCTCATGCCGGTCCGGGGGCTGAGATCAGTGGCCATGTGACCTCCTGTGAATACTCACCAACGGTTAACGCCCTTATCGGTATGGCCTATGTGGGGATTGAGCAGTCGGATGTGGGCTCTTCATTCCCGGTTCGTGTTGAGGGAGAGGCGGTCGTTATGGCGGAAGTGTCGGCCCTGCCTTTCTATGATCCTGAACAAAAGCGGCAGGAGGTTTAATTGATGATGCAAACACAAGATAGGTTGCCGGAGGTAGGCGCAGTTCGTACGCCGTACTATCGTCTGTTATCTGGCCAATATGACACTGAGACCGTCCTGGGCGGAAGGTTACTGACACAATTTGACGCCGGGGATTCCGGGCGTCTGGAGCGTGCCGGCATTGTGGATCTGACCCTGCTGCCCCGGGTGGGCTATCGAGGTCGGGGAGCGGAGGCGTTTTTGCGCGACCAGGGTGCTCTACTGCCTGAGACTCCCAATCAGGGGACTGTACAACCTCAGGGGGAGTTGGCGCTTCGGCTGAGCCCTACGGAGTTCTGGTTGCTGGGTAGCCTGCAGGATCTGGGGCGGCGGATCGCGGAGATGCCCCGTCAGCACCGGGATACTCCGGCACACTGTTATCCGTTGTTCTGTGAGGACAGTCATGCCTGGTTTGCACTGACCGGCGATTATATTGAACAGGTGATGGCCAAGCTTTGTGCGGTGGATCTCCGGGAGAAGGCGTTTCCTGTGGGGGCTATCGCTCAGACATCGGTTGCCCGAACCAACTGCATTGTTGTTCGTCATCAGATCCGGGAACTGCCTTGCTTCTCTATTTTTAGTGATGCGACGTCCAGTGAGTATCTTCTGTCTGTACTTCAGGATGCGGTGGCTGAGTATCAGGGCGGCCTGTGCGGTATAGCGCCATTGCTGTAAATACCCTGGGCATCGCCGGAGAGTACTCCGGCGATGACTTTTGAGCTGCTTATATTTCTTCTGTTTATTTTCAGGCTTTGTCCTTCTGTTTATTTTCTAACCCGGTCCCGATTATCGTGATCAATAAAAGCCTTGTGCTCTATGTTGGTGCAAGCTGGTTTTGCCCCGCGCATTTTGTTAGCAGAGGTTGGCTTTATGGGGTGGGGTTACCATGAAAACCAGCCTTTTTAAGGGAGTTGTGACGCTGGCATAGCTATTGCTGCTATCCCTGTAACACCTGATTGTTCAGCCCACCTTTTACAGGACGTGGAATATGAGAAAAAGGCTCGGATCCGTATTTAAATCTTTTTCGCGTACCAATGATGCTCAACTGGCTACAGGTGACATGATTGACCCGGAATTAGAGTCTTGTTTGGGGGCTGCTATCCCTGATCCGGAGCACCTCCAGAAAAGTAAGCGTTTTTACCGTGCAATGCAGCTGGTCAGTGAACATACCTCTTTGCTTTCTCTTCAGGTATTCAGGGCACTGGAAGCTCAGGAGAACTTTCTGTCTGAGGTGCGACAGCGGGCAAATAAGCTGGATGGTGAGCTGAATCAGGCTAAGGACCATCTGAGTCGCTCAAATAGTACCGTTCACTCTATGCAAAGCCTGATGGATGATGAAGTGAATCAGGTTAATGAGACACTTAATGGTACTCTTGGCCAGATCTCCACGGTTCTGCAGGAGAAGGCCAATAATGTAACCTCAGTACTAAGCGGTATTGAGGATATTGGCAAAGGAATTAATTTGTTAGCGCTGAATGCATCCATTGAAGCGGCCAGAGCCGGGGAGCAAGGGCGAGGTTTTGCTGTGGTGGCCGATGAAGTTCGTCGTTTGGCTGCGGTTACTATGGAACAGGTCCAGGAGGCTGCCGCTCAATTAGATTTTACATCGGTGAATGATGAGCTGAATAATGTCCGTGTCAGTAATATGGCGCGGTTATCGGAGTTTGTGGAAACCATTCAAAACTCGAGTCGTCAATTGACGACACTGTTTCAATCCATCGAGCAGCAGATTGGCACGGTGATGGAGAATACCGGTGTGATTTTTGAAACACTGGAGTTAAGTACCGGTGCGATGGAGCGCATTAACGATAAGAGTTTGCATATCAGCAGTGTTGCCAGCGAAATGAGCAAAGGGTTGAACCGAATTGATCTGATCAGTGGTGAGATCGATCAGGCGGTCAGTGCCTTTGATCGCATCAGTCAAAAACTTTATCTGGTACCCGACCCGGGCCATGACCAGTTGGATGATATCCTCCAGCGGGGCGTCTTAAGGGTGGCCATTGAACCCAATTTTGTCGGTTTATCCTTCCGGGAGCGCTTAGGTGAGCCGCTAAAAGGACTGGATGTGGACTATGCTCAGGCATTTGCAGACTACCTGGGGGTAAAGTGTGAATTTATTGAAGCCCCCTGGGATATGTGTACCGAGCTGCTCAGTGCGGGCAAGAGCTTTGGTGAGCCCCCGGCAGATATCGTGATCAGTGCACTACCACCGTCTGCTGAGTATGGGAATCTGGCTTACTCCGATGCATATACCTACCTGCATTTTGTTCTCGCCCGGCGCAAAGGTGATAGCAGAATCAAGACGCTGAATGACCTGAACGGTAAAGTACTGGGTGTGATCAATGATCCCGCGGCGATTCAGGTGCTGGAAGATAACAATCTGCGCTGGAGCGCCAATGCCAGTAAGCCTGGCGGAAAGGTCGTTCTTGACAATCTGATCGCATACTCGGATCAGTCCCGAATTCATAACTGCCTTGCGGACGGGATTGTTGATGCCTTTGGGGTGGATCTGCCAATTTATTACTGGGCGTGCGAGAACCCTCAGAGCCCATGGTATGGGAAAATTGAGATTCTTCCGGGGCATGCGGAGTTACAACCCTTTTACTACACCATGGCGGTTTCCGCTTCTGCATCCAGTTATCGATTGCTGGCGCAGGCAAATCGCTTTATTCGTTGGTTCAGTAGCCGCCCGGAACGAAATCAGATTGAACAGCGCTGGCAGGGACAGCCGGTGCAGGGTAAAGCTGGCTATAAAGATGAGCCGGGTAATCTTAAGGGGGAAGCAGAGCTGGAGAGGATGTATCAGGAGCACTGTGCCAAATTTGAGATTGAGCTAAAATCGGTGGAGAATTTCAGATAGCCACTGATGAGATAAGCCTGCCATCAGACCTCAGAAAAAGAGGTGTGTACCACTAACTCGCCGGTACTTAGTGTTTTTATTCTGAGGTAAAGCAAGGCACAAACCCCCATATAACCAGCTTAGATAAGCTGTAACGCGGGCGGGCGAGAAGGATCTGTGCCTTGCTGTGTTACCTCAGATTACGAATCAGTACCGTTGCTTGTAAAAAGCAAAAGTGCCTTCCGCCTCAGCAACAGGTGCAAGAATGACGGATTAAATGATCAGGAAAAACAGGTTTTTTCGTTTCAATAGTCTGTTTTTTTCGATGATTGGTCGGTTTTACCCGTTTGTCTGCTACTCCTTGTAAAACCTTGTAATTTTTATGGATCTTCTATCCTTATCCTGATGATCCGTTGCGAAGGTTATTAAAAAATCATCTCTTTTCATCGGAAGTATCTGTTACAGAAGCGGCCAAAACTGCTTTCACACCAGGGTGAATCGGGTCTGGTGTTCGGGTAACAGCGTAATGACTGACGGAAACTGACTGGATTTCACCGGCTTCTTCCACCAAATATTGTCGGCACACCTCATCGGCAATAACGGAAGGGGCGGTAAATATCCCCATACCCTCCCGGGCAAAAATTTTGATCAGAGCACTGTCATTAATTTCTGCCTGAACCTTCATATCAATATTCTGTTGCTTCAACCAGAAGGAAAGCTCTGAAAACCACTGAGTATCCGTATCATTGGTTAACAGGGGGTGTCCGTCCAGGGAGAATGGAAAGCCCCGGCGAAGACTCCAGGCCAGTCTTGGGGCGGCAAACATGGATAAGGGGGAACTGAGCAGGTGCTTTGGATGTAGGTCGCCAATACCGGCTGACATATCCGGTGTAATGGGTTGGTCGCTAATAACCAGGTCCAGTGTCTGGCGCTTCAGGCCGCGCAGCAGGTCAGTCAGGTCTCCGCTGACAATTTTTAACTGCAGTCGTTGCCCACATTCAAGTGCTGGCTGAATAAGCCGGTAAGCGATCATTTTGTGAACGGAAGCAGCAAAGCCTACAGAAAACCTGATTGGTTGGTTGTTATCGGGGTTGCGCAATACCTGATCCAGCTCACCGGCCAGTGCGAAAATTTTATTCGCATAATCTCTGACCTTTTCTCCCAGTGCTGTTAGCTTCAGGCCGCGACCTTTACGGCTGAAAAGAGCACCGGTTTTGGCTTCAAAGGCGGAGAGCTGGCCGCTCAGGGTTTGAGGAGCCAGATCCAGTTGATCGCTGGCTCTGGCGATAGATCCTGTTTCTGCAATAACCCAGAAATAATAGAGATGTTTCAGGTTCAGGTCTTTTAGCACGCGGTTGTTCACTCAATTGTTCAGGGATAAGTTTACGCCGATTCTAAATAGTGCAAGGCGCACTTTACCAGATTTAATCTCAACCTTTAGTAAACTTGTGATTGGCGCACCGTGAGTCTGTGCTGGCAGATACTCTGAGTAGTCCTGTATTTGATAGCATTTATTTATTTCTTAATGTTTCAGCGGGTGGTGAATATGTTGAGGTTTTGTCATGGCTAAAGCCTAGCCGCTTTTTTTCTGGCAGACTGCGACTACTTTTCTTGGTAATAATATTTTCGGTGTATAAGGTATTTGCCTAAACGGATGTTACTTATATGGCTTCAGATGTGTGTTGTTCGACTACATATTTTTATCGGTTGAGAAAAACGGGCCTTGCCATTGAACCTGACAAATCATGGACTGTGTATGCTGGCTGATCTGCTGAGAATGAAGAAGATGCTGACTGATGATCTTTGCTAAAGATTCTGTTGTCCGCAGAAATGGACTGGCTAACCGCTTAGCATTCTGGGTGGCGATGCTGACTGTTATCGTCATTACAGGACTAGGTGTCTATTTTGACTACTTTTTGCGCACCAGTTTTCTGGATGCGACCCGAGCTCGGATGGCTTACAGTTTTGAGCGTTTAAACTTTAATCTTTCTCAGATCGAATCAAGCCTGAGTGATGGCGTTGCTTTTCTTAAAGTTGATGAGACAGCTTTGGCTTCTCTGAAGTTGATCAACCTTTATGACGACAAGAAACACTACACAAGTTTTCTGCCGGATCAGGAGAAGAAAGTTTTAGCTCAGGAGCTACTGAATAAAGTTAAACTTTCCTTTAACGATGCCATAGTGCTTTATGGACGTAAGATGGAAGTCATTGCTTATGTTGCCCGTGATAACAGTAGAGGCTTTCATTTAAATATTGTTTCTTACCGAAAGGGAGAGCCGACTCTTTTCAGGCGCTATGAGTCTGATCTGCATTACTCGGAAGTGCCCTGGTCCCTTATGGATGTTGACGGGATTAATTACCAGCATGTGAACTTTTATCCGGATGAGATTGTAGAGGGTAATACTCATCTGACATTGCATCACTCCGGGAAGGGGCTAACAATGACTTCGCATCTGAGGCTGTCAGACGAAAAGCCTGACAGTCCTATTGCCCATATTGAGATGTCCCGGGTATTAGATGGTGATTACTTTACTGCCCTTTCCGGCAATATGAATCTTGATTTTATCCTTTCAGATGACCCTGCTGAAGGTGTCGAAGATATCGGGCCTCTGCGTGGTGACTCGCAGGTGTTCAGTATTTTCGAAGGGCCTGAGCGTTACTATAGCAGCATGTATCTGGATACCCTTAACGGACGAGTTTTTTTTAATGTTAGTATGCAACGCCATCAGTTGACTAAAGTTCTGAGCCAGAACCGAACACATCTGTTTGTGCTTTTGCTTGTTGCTGTCCTTTTTGCCCTTTTCTGGATTCGCTTTATCACGGTGCGCAGCCTGCGGCGTCCTCTGGATGCGTTAGTGGCTCAGATTCTCAAAATCCAGCGGTGTGATTACTCACCTACTCAGGTGCTTGAGAGTCGTGATGAGCTGCAGCAGGTTTCTGAGAGCATTAACGTGCTGGCCAGTACTGTTCGTGAGCGGGAGTGCTCTCTGACGAAGTCCCAGAAAGAGCTGAAGTATTTGTCGGATCATGATGTGCTGACCGGCTTAGCCAATCGTCGTTTCTGGTCACGTTTTCTGGACGAGTCTCTTAGAAAAGCGGACCAATTGCATAACTCTGTTGCAGTGCTTTTCATTGATCTGGACCAGTTCAAAGAGGTGAACGATATTCAGGGGCACGATGTAGGCGATAAACTACTACAGGCGGTTGCCTCGCGGCTGGAATGCAGCCTTTCGGTAAATGAAACCCTGGCCCGTATCGGTGGTGATGAGTTTAATCTTTTGATTGAGAATCTTCGCTCAGCAGAAGATGCCAGGGTAGTCGCATGCAGAATTATCAGGCTGTTCAGTCAGCCTTTTAGTGTCGGAGAACAGCAGATTAATATCTCCGCAAGTATCGGTATAACACTCTTTCCTGAAGATGGGCAGGACAGTATTACTCTGACAAAATATGCTGATCTCGCAATGTACAAAGCCAAGGAAAACGGCCGGAACAGTTTCTGCTTTTTCTCGAAAGAGTTATCCGCTCAGGTTAATGAAAAAGCTGAGCTGGCCAGTGCTCTGCGACACGCACTGAAAGACTTTTCTGAGTTTGAACTGTATTACCAGCCTAAGGTTTCTGCTGATACCGGTAAAGTGGTTGCCGTTGAGGCTTTGATTCGCTGGCATCATCCAAAATTGGGTTTGGTGCCTCCGGACAGGTTTATCCCTCTTGCAGAAGAGCTAGGGCTTATTGTCCCGCTAGGGGAGTGGGTGTTGGTGCGGGGTTGCCAGGATTATATGGAGCTTTCCAGACTTGGCGTCAGGCTGGATCATGTCAGTATCAATGTGTCCAATGTTCAGCTTGATGATGATGCTTTCCCCTCTGTTCTGGATCGGGTTTTGCAAGAGAGTGAAATTGCCCCATATGCGCTGGAGCTGGAAATTACAGAGAGCTATATTGCCCGTCAACCAGGAAAAGCCCGTGAGCGACTACAGTATTTTCGCGATAGAGGCGTTCGACTTGCGATAGATGACTTTGGTACGGGTTATTCGGCAATGAATACGCTGCAAAGCATGCCGGTAACACGAATTAAGATCGATAAATCTTTTGTCGATGGGTTACCGTGTGATCGCAATAGTGTTGCTTTAACGCGGGCCGTTGTCAGCCTTGCAAAGAACTTTAAACTGGCTCTGACTGCAGAAGGTGTTGAAACGGCTGCTCAACTGGATTTTTTGTCGGAAGAGCAGTGTGATGAAGTTCAGGGGTATTACTTCTCCAGGCCGATTACCTTTGATCAGCTGATAGCATACTGCCGAAGTAGTAAGGCTTGACATTTTCGACCTACAACAGCTGACGCACGGCAGCCAATGTATCTGGTGATCTTTTATTTTTATCAGAACTTGTCTGGGGAGCCCCTGATCAGATGTTTTTAATTAGGCGCTCAGTTCATATTTTTTCTCTTTTAAATCAGCCGGTTGCTTTTTGAAAGGCAAGGAAAACCTGATAAAGTGGCCTTTGGTCAGAATTCAAGTGTACCTCTAGGGGATTTTCTTCTGTTACATTCGTTAACAAATGTCTTGGTACTGTATATACTTAAGCTTATTCGACAATGACAGTAGTCTCCCCCTTTGGGGATTAATTTATTTAAACGTCTCTGATGGCTTGTTAGTTACTTTTACTTTAGCACTGACGGGCTCCGAATCATGGCGCTCAATTGGCTGAGTGAAGATTAAGTCTCAGATACACAGGTAAGTGAACTACGTTTTTTAACGTTTTGGGGTTCGTTTGTGCTAGTGCGTAACTATTTGCTCATTCTCTTTCTATTTATGGTCGGCTGCTCCTCTGTGCCTGATGAATTGAGTAATGATGTTGTTGCTGTTCCTGAGCTGGCCGACGATGTTTCATCGGTAAGCAATGATGCCCCATTTGAGCGTAAAGCACCTTCTATCCATGTCCCTAATGGTGACGCTTTTAATCTATGGTGGCGCTATACCGGTAATAAAGAGCTGGAGTGGCTGATTGATCGGGCGATTACCAACAGTCAGGCTCTGCAGATATCTGCGCAAAGGGTTGTTCAGGCCAAAGCCAGGGCGGTGCAGGCGGGAGCCAGTAGTATGCCTTCGGTGACGGCTCAAACCAGCTATCAGGCGGAAGCCCCTGAAGATGGTTTGGGGACGGTACCTGTTGGCGGTGATATTAATACTTCGGAAGAGTTTGAAGTTGGACTTAGTGGAAGTTACAGTCCGGACCTTTGGGGGCAGAGAAGTGCCTTGCGATCTTCCGCTGAACTTAAGCTGAAACAAGCCGTTTTTCAATATGATGCTCAACTTCTTGAGCTTATTTCTCAGTTGTCCAAAAGCTACTTTCAGTATTTGTCTTTAAATGACCGCATTTTGAATACCCGTGAAACAGAAAAAGTTTTGACTTCGATGCTGTTGGCAATGGAAGACAGGTATGAGCAGGGAGATGCCACCGTTGTTGAGATGCAGATTCAGAGGTCTGCTGTTTTTAACTCTAAAGTTCGTCTGCCGACACTGCTCAAAGAGCGAGATCAACTTAGTTATCAGATAGCTCGTTTGGTAGGGGTTGCCCCAGGCTATTTACAGCTTACAAACGAGGGCCTGGAAAGTGTCGCATTGCCATCCGGTGTATCTGGTATTTCCACGGAATATATCTTGCGTCGTCCCGATATCCGTGCGATTGAATCCGGTATGCTGGCTGCAGATGCCGACCTTGATGTTGCGCGTAAAGCTCTATTACCTGGGCTAACGTTAACCGCTGACCTGAGTTCCGGGTCTTTGAATCCTGCTGACCTTTTTCAGCCCAATACTCTTATTTGGAGTACCTTGGCTACTCTGAGTGCCACTGTTTTTGATGGCGGCGCTAAAGAACAGGAAGTTAAATATGCTCAGTCAGTCCGTAATGAACTGGTTGAGTCTTATGTGGATACGGTTTTTGATGGCTTGCTTGCTGCCCGTACGGCGGTTACTGAGCTGGAGTTTAGCGGAGAGCGCCTGGCTATGCAGCGTGAGTCTGCTAAGGCTGCAAAGATCGCTCAAAATTTTGGCTTTGAATCCTATTCTGTGGGTGGGATCGACTTCCTGACGTATTTGGATTCCATGCAATCTTATCAGGATCGTCAGGATAATCTGCATCAATTAGAGCTTGAGTACTACCAGGCTTTTGTTGATTTTTACTCTGCCCTGGGAGGAGGGATTCCTTATCGGGATATCTCAGGAGATAGCGAGGTCTATGCAGGTCAACAGGCATCAGATATTGCTGTGCTCACCCCCGCTACTGTGAGTAAAACAAAATATAAGCAAACGGGATGGCTTAAAGAGCCGGAACTGATGACGGAAAGTCCCTGGCTGGTTAAGTTGAGCGGTGTTTATGACTATTTTGCAGTAGAAGCACTGATGAGGGACCTTCCTCGGCGCTATGAGACATTAGCTCCGGCAGAGTCGGTTCTGATTGAAGTTATTGATGTTGGCCTTCCCGCTGAAGAGACCGCAGCATCGGTGTCTGATGCTGTTTGGTACGCAGTTAACTTTTCAGGTTTTTCTTCTGAAGAAGAGGCTCAGCAGTGGTGTCAGATGCTTCGTCAGAGTCAGCAGCGATGTGTTGTTTACCAGCCTGAAGAAAACTTCCAGTATGTCGCACTATTCGATATTGAAGAAACTGAAAAGCGCTCTTATCAGGCTGGAGAGTCTATACTGGCAAAACGGCACAAAGCAGAGCGTGTGGCGGAAAGCACTCCGTTAAGAACTGCTACAGGAGGGATGCCTCTGGGGCAGATGTACTCATTACTTAAAATTGAGCAAGGATACGCTTGGTTAATTGGTAATCGCTCATACCGTGTTTGGCGTTTTCCTGTGGGTGCGCGGCTTGCCTATGACGGAAAGCTGAAAAGTGTTAACCCGAACCGGGCGGTTGTCAGTTTCGATAATCGGGATTATTTGCTTCGTCCTCTTTATAAAGTCGAGAGTGTTGAGTCTGGTGCAGAGGGACAACTTTTTGCACGTCTTCGTTGGGGAGGCGCAAGTGGTGAGGTCTATTATCACAGGGAAGGCGACCGTTTATACGGAAAAGGCCGCATTGAGTCGATAACTGAAGACAGTGTAGATGTTCGTTGGGGAGGCAAGTTGATTTCCTTGCCTGTCATGGAGTGACCTGATATGACGAATAAAGCTTCTGCAGAGTTATCTGCAATGGATGAGTTAACGCCCAGGCAGCATCAGATCCTGAAACTGATGCAACAGGGTAAGGTTAATAAAGAGATTGCCCGGGAGCTGGATATTAGCCTTGGTACTGTGAAGCAACATCTGGTTGCCATATTCAGAAAGCTTAATGTTCAGAACCGGACGATGGCTGTAGCTCGATTGGCGGAGTTTAAAGACCAGTCTGGTTTTGATCAGGTATTTTCAGGCGAAACCCTGATGGCGAAGCGCCCCTGCATTGTTTTAAGCCTGAAAATAGGCGAAGGACAGCCAAGGGCTGCTCGCAAACGGTTTCATACCTGTTTGTCGGAAATGGCGTTTGACTGTAATGCGTTCTTTATAAGTCGTGAAGAGGGTGAAGGGGATCTTATTTTTGGCCTGAAAAGGTCCTCAGCCCAAGATATGAGGTTGGCCACACTTGTCGCTGACTATGTCAGCCGGGTTATGAATAATTCTGTTGAGCAGACTTCATCATTGCGGCCTGGTGGCCCGGGACTGAGTGGTGCCATCGTAGCTGGCCTTATTAATATCAGCCAAAACCGTTTTGGTGGCTGGTCCGGCGATACAGTTGGTAGTCATGTTCTGACGTGGGGACACCGCTTACGGGATAGTGCTCCCAGTGGATATCTGGTTATAGACCAGCCTGTTCAGGATGTTATGAAGGCGTTCGACCTGACAATGCCGAATGGCGTACCTGACCAGCTAGCGTTCTCCGATATTTCTACGCTTAATGATTGGAATGTTCGGACTGATAAACCCTTGGTGGGTCGAGAAAACGAATTCTCAGAAGTTGAGAAGCTACTTGCCGGTGCTTTCAATATTCTCATTGTTGAGGGTGAGAATGGTATCGGCAAGTCCAGGTTGTGCCGTGAAGCGGCCCGTGAGGCGATTAGTCAAGAGTATTTCCTGTCTTATGTCCGGGTTTTACCTACCGGGTATCTTGATAGTGCAAATAATTGTTACTATGACAAATGGCAGGATATTGTGCGGGCTTTACCGGGTAATACTCCGGTTTTGGTTGTTGTTGATGAAGCTCATCACCTTACCGATGAAGGCTGTGCAGACCTTACTGCATATATGAATTGTTTGCCCGAACACCATAAACTGCTAGTCAGTGGACGCCAGTCCCAGACATACGCTTTTGATCCTTCTATTGAGTTACTTGTCCGCAAAGTTCACCTGCAACGCCTGTCTCAGTCTGATCTGGATACTTTTTTTAGTGGAGCAGATGTCAGCCCGGAGCTTGCTGAGCGTTGTCGTGGTATTCCTCTGTTTGCCAGAGAGTTGGCTATGAATGAACCCGGTACTATATCTTTTGCACTTTTGGTTACCGTAGCCTCCCGTATTGATAAATTCCGTGTTGACTGGAAACTTCTGTACTGTGTGGCCTCTCATAAAGAAAGTGTTTCTCTGATTCGCCTGTCAGAACTGATGTGCGATGACTTTGCTTATATCAAAGCAGCAGTCAACCGGGCTGTCGCTTTGGGGGTTCTCTCACTGGACAAAGCTCGGGCCAGCTTTAAACACCCTCTGGTTAAAGATGTTGTCCATTACCTGTTTAAGCCAAATCAACATTCCGACGTAGTAAGTAGAGCTTCATGAGTCAGAATCAAAATAAATTATTCTCCAGACAGCAAAGTTCAGGTACCGGATATACTCCGAAAACTGAAATAAAAGGCATACGGTCGCTGCGTAAAATATTAGCGTCAAGTGATGTTCGGCGTCTCATTCCTGTGATCGTTCTTACCTCTTTAATGACCAATGTGCTTGCTCTGGCTTTACCGTTGGGTATGTTGCAGATCTTTGATCGGGTATTAAAAAATCAGTCAATAGATACCTTGGTTGTTCTGACCATAGGTATTGTGATGATGATGCTGCTTGAGGAACTACTTAAAGGCATTAATACCACAGTTACAAACTGGCTTGGTGCCCGCTTTAAGCACAGAGCCAGTATGCAGGTCTTAAATAAGTTGTTTCAGATTCCTATGCGCCTTTTCAGCAAAGAAGAGCCTGGTGCGTATGCTGAAAAAATGCAGACGGTATCAAAGGTTGCTGATGTTTATTCCGGCAGTGCCCTTTTAGTTCTGTTAGACCTTCCTTTTGTCTTTATCTTTTTAGGGGCTATCTGGCTTATTGCCGGAGAGCTCGTCATTGTTCCTCTTTTGCTGATGCTGGTTTTTCTGGTTGCCGTTATCTTTTTCGGTCGTTGGATGTATAAGCAGATTATTATGCGGGATACCAGCGATGAACGCCGGATAAGCTTTTTAACAGAAGTTTTAGCGGGTTTGCTTTCAGTTAAGACCATGTCGCTTGAAAGTATTATGCAGCGCAGATACGAGCGTCTGAAGGAGAACAGTGCGTCCCAGGGAGAACGTTTGTTCTTTGGTAATAACTTTGCAAATAATCTGGGCAGCGTTATGTCTCAGGTTATGATTGTTCTTGTGATTTTTTTCGGAGCCATGCTTGTTCTGGATGGTGATATGAGCTTCGGGGCACTTGCTGCATGTATGATGTTGTCGGTAAGAGCATTGCAGCCTTTACAGAAAGCGTTGAGCACCTGGCTTCGCTATCAGGCATTTATAGCCGGGGATAAACGGCTTAGCGCTGTATTGTCGATGCCTGGCGATCATGAGGTTGGACTGGCCCCTCTGCCCGGTGTTTATAATGAGCTGGCCCTCGATAATATCTCCCTGGGCAGTGAGACGGATGATGGAACAACTTACCTGTTCAAAAATCTTAATCTGAGGATTAGTAAAGGCCAGTGCATCGCGATCCGTGGCGATAGCGGTAGCGGTAAGACAACACTCCTGTCTCTGATTAATGGTATTGAGAAGCCGGATTCAGGCCAGGTTCTGGTTGATGGTGAGAAAATCACCGCATACCAGTCTGAGACGGTTCGTCAGAAAATTGCCATGCTGCCACAGCAGGGTACGGTATTTGTTGGCTCCATCCTGGAAAACCTGACAATGTTCGAGCCCAGCCGGGAAGCACGGGCACTGGAGATCTCTGAACAGATCGGCCTCGATATGGTTGTTGCCGGTATGAAGCAGGGGTATCAGACTCCTCTTGGTGAAAATGCCAGTGAGATTTTACCCATGGGGGTTCGGCAGCTGATCGCTATTGTTCGGGCTTTGGCTTATGACCCCGATGTTGTGCTTTTCGATGAAGCTAACAGTGCTCTGGATTTTGAAGGTGATAAAAAGCTGCGCCATTACCTGGAGTCCCGTAAAGGTGATCTGACCATCATTATGGTGGCTAACCGACCGTCTATGGTTAAGTTGGCAGATACGATCTATCGTATTCAGGGTGGCAAGCTGGTTTCAGATGACGGTGAATTTACGTTTGCCCGCCCTGCGCATGAGGATGCAGGGGCAAGCCGCCCTGCTGCCGATAACGCAATGGAATCTGTGATCGGAACCCGTGTTTTTAATGAGTCTGATTTATCACGCTGTCTTCTGCCTCTGGCGAGATATCTGGGGTGGGGCGGCAGTGTGCGTGAATTTGCTCAATCGCTCCCTCATCTGGCCGATCAGATCGATTTATCATATTTCTTTGGCGCTATGGTTAATATGGGCTTCAAAGCCCGTTTTTATGGCAATAATTTCAAACAGTTTGATAACCGCCTGCTCCCCTGTATTTTTGTTCCTGATCAGAAGCCCGCTCTTGTGGTTCTTGAGGTGCTTTCAGACGGTGATTTTCGGGTGTTTAACAGTCAGACAAATGAAGAAGAGATCCATAAGTCACTGCCTGAGGGTAAGGGTGAAATCTATATTTTTCAGCCGTTACCACCGGATGAAGAGCAAAGCAAGCGACCTTGGGTTCGTGAGCTTTTCTGGAAGTTTCGCAAGCATTTGAGCCTGGTCTTTCTGATTACGCTTCTCAGCACAGGTCTGGCGATTGCTCCCTCTCTTTTTGTGCGTTCTGTTTTTGACACGGTTTTACCTACCGGTGATATTGTGATGGGGGCTTATCTGCTCTTTGGTGTTGGTTTGGCAATCAGTATCGGCTGGTTTCTGAATACTCTCAGAGGGAAGCTGTTGGCGTATATCGGAGGGCGTATTGAGTATATTCTGGGCAGCAGCATCTTTGAGCGTGTACTTCGTTTACCAACCTCTTCACTGAATGGCGTTTCGGTTAGTCGTCAGATTAGCCGAATTAAAAGTCTTGAGCGCCTGAGAGAGCTATTTTTAGGGCCTCTTGTGACTCTGTTCTTTGATCTTCCGGCCAGTATTATTCTGCTTGTGGTTATCTTTTTGATTAACCCGTGGGCTGGGGCTGTGATGCTGGTATCTATTTTTGCTTTTTTTGTGCTTTTGCTTCTGACTCGCCCCCTTGTGGATCGTGCATCTGAGTTAGCGTCTGAGTCGTCAGGCAAAAAAAGTGAACTGGTGGATGAGTCGCTGGGCAAAATGCGCGGCCTTCGTATTCTTGGCGGCCAGACTGTCTGGATGAAGCGTTTCCGTGATATTAGCGGCACATCGGCTCATACAGGTTTCAGTGAACAGCAGACTCAGCAGAAAATTTCTGCGGTATCGCACCTTATTGGCAGCCTGACAGGATTGGCGATTTTGGTAACGTCTGCTTATATGGTTATTCTTCAGGCGATTACCCCGGGAACCATCATGGCGACCATGATTCTGACCTGGAGGCTTATTTCGCCATTGCAGAATCTCTTTAATGCGCTAAGCAGTTGGTCGCGTATCTCTACTAATATGTTTCAGGTTAACCAGTTGATGAAGCTGGCCCAGGAAAGTGACGGGCATAACCCGGAAGCGAACCGTTTCGTCAACAAGGGTGCGATCGATTTTAATCGTGTTTCATTCCGGTATGCCGCTCACCTGGACCCCGTTTTACTGGGTGTCACCTTTAAGGTTCCTTCGGGTAAATTACTGGGAATAACCGGCCCGGACGGTGCAGGTAAATCTACGCTACTGGCTTTGATTAGTCGTTTACACTCTCCTCAGGCAGGATCATTGCGTATTGATGGCATTGACACCCGCCAGATAGATGCAGAATACCTGAGGTCGATTATCAGTTATATGCCGCAGAACTGTGACATTTTTTACGGCACTGTTGCGCAGAATTTGCGTTTGGCACACCCGGCAGCGACAGAAGAAGAGCTGTGGTGGGCCATTGATATGGCAGGGTTGACGCAGGATGTTAAGCGGATGGAGCAGGGGATTAATACCCGAATTTCCGATTCCAGTTCCGATGAGATGTCTAATGGGTTTCGTCAGAGGCTCTCCTTGGCCCGTACAGTCCTTAAACCGTCCTCTATTGTACTGCTGGATGAGCCTGGTAACGGTATGGATGATGCCGGTGATGAAGCCCTGATGCGCTGCATTAACTGGCTTAGAGGACGGGTTACACTGGTTATGGTTACACCACGGCCAAGTCATTTAAGGGACGCCGACCATATTCTGTATATGGAAAACGGCACGGTTACAGCGCGCGGTAGTTACGCCGAAATTGAAGACAAAATTATGGCAGGATTGAACTAATGTCCGGTAAACCCAAAGAACAAGAGCGCAAGGCTCAGGTCGGCGAATATACAAATAACCTCAGTGCTGAACTCTCACTGGGTTCCCGGCAGCGTCGGTTATTATCAGAAACTATTCAGGTTGAAGATGAGCTTATCCCCTCTTATGCCAAGCCAGTGTTATATCTGGTTATTCTTATGGTAATAGCTTTTTTTGCCTGGGCATCGGTTACTCAGTTAACAGAGGTTACCTCTGCACCGGGGGAGATTATTCCTTCTGGTCAGATTAAGGTTGTACAGCACCTTAGTGGCGGTACGGTTTCTGAAGTTTTGGTGGAGGAGCGTGTTCTGGTTCAGGCCGGTGACATTCTGGTTAAGCTGGATGACTCTAGGGCTTTATCTGATCTGCGGCAAATTGAGGGTCGCCTGGCCTCGTTGAAACTCAGAGCTGAGCGTCAGGAAGCTTTTGTTGTTGGGCGTGAACCGGACTTCAGTGCTTATGAGGTGGATTACCCTTCGATGGTGGCGGTTCAGAAACAGCAGTTTAAAAATCAGCTTCAGGTGCGTGAATCCACTCTGGATGTGCTGAATCAGCAGATAAAACAGCGTGAATCACGTATGGAGCAGCTGAGTAAGTCGCTTGAATCGGCCCGGGAGCATAGCAAGCTAACAGAGCAGATGTTGACAATGCGTCAGAATATGGCTGAAAAACGCCTTATTACCCGTATAACATTGCTTGAAACTGAGCGTGCTGCAGTGACTGCGCGTGGTGAGGAGGCCCGTATTCTGAAAGAAATGGATCTTATTCAGCAGGAACTGGCGGAGTCAAAAAGTCGCTTCTATGAAACGCAGAATCAAATTTTGCAAGAGCCTCTGGATCAATTGGATCAACTGGAAGCTCAGATTGCAGAAACTCAGGAAGAACTCAGTAAGGTGCAAAGCCGTTTGGATGAACTGTGGGTTAAAGCACCATCCAGTGGTTTGGTCTTTAATCTTGGCGTTAACAACCCGGGCCAGGTTGTTCAGCCTGGATCAGTGTTGATGCAGATTGTGCCTGATGATGTTGAGCTGGAGGCCGAAGTACGTATCTCGCCGGATGATATTGGTTATGTTCGTCCTGGTCAGAATGTAAATATCAAAGTAAGCAGTTACGATTTTGCAAGATACGGATATGCCAAGGGTAAATTAGATCGTGTTTCAGCATTTAGTACCCTGGATGAATCTGAGCAGCCTTATTTTAAGGGTTGGGTCACTTTGGATAAAAACTATTTGGGGAGTGAGAACACACGTTTCC
The DNA here is from genome assembly GCA_048268485.1 of Oceanospirillum sp. Taxonomy (GTDB): domain Bacteria; phylum Pseudomonadota; class Gammaproteobacteria; order Pseudomonadales; family Halomonadaceae; genus Oceanospirillum. The sequence goes on along the minus strand of JBLWVL010000015.1, from coordinate 845 downwards.
CTTTAATGCCAGGTATGGTGGTGTCTGCTGATATTTTAACTGGCGACAAAACGCTGCTCGCCTATTTGGCAGATCCGATTACTAAAGGGTTATCTAATAGTTTCGACGAACGTTAATTCATTCCTGTCATTAAAAATATAACTTTTGGTCAGCTGCTATTTAGTAGCTGGCCTTTTATTATCTGAGGGTTAAAGTTCGAATGTGATATCTAAATCCTGAGGTATTAAATCATGGCAGATCAAAGCAATCCGAAAGAGTCGGGTATTAAGGACGATACGGGTACTCAGAAGGTTTCTGATGAGGCTCTGCTGTTTGATGAGGCAACTGTTCTTAGTCGCGAGGAAGAAAGCGAACAAAAAGATCCTAGTCGTATTGATACCTCAGAGATTAAAGGGAGTGCTCAGGAATCCGGCAACGAAAATATTCAGACTGTTGTTCAGGAGCAGGTAGATAGTCAGCGATCCCGCTATGCTGAAGGGGTTGTTGAGCAGGAAGAGCTTTCTGAGAAAATTAGCCCTGTTGACAGTGAAATTGAAACTTTAACTCCTGATTCAGAGCTTAGCGATGGTGCGCAGCTTAATGTCAGCGAACAGATCTTCTCTCCGGGAAATGCTCCGTTTGAACCTCAGAGCTCTGCCCCCCAATCACCAGATAATTCCTCTGATGCCACTTTGAGTGATTTTATTGCTCCGCTGGACTCTTCTCAGTCTTCTCAGACTGCGTCTGTTGCAGCTGTACAGGGCGGTGGTAACACTAACACTGCAGAGCCAGAGCCAGAGCCAGAGCCAGAGCCAGAGCCAGAGCCAGAGCCAGAGCCAGAGCCAGAGCCAGAGCCAGAGCCAGAG